>DASXDU010000032.1:0-420835 GCA_036490515.1 Polyangiaceae bacterium | reverse complement strand
CCCGAGTCGTCGGAAGCGGCTTCTTGGGCTCGAGACGGCGCAACGCAAAGACAAGATGCCTCCTCTGGTCTTCAGCGAGACACGCCTTGTCGACCGAGAGGCGCAGCTTGTCGACAAGCAGCGTCTTCCTGTCTTGAAGACGCGTCGTCTTGTCTTCAAGTCGCATCATCCCGTCGACAGGGTGCGGCGCCTCGAAGACAAGATGGCGCAGTCGGTCGAGACGATGTGCCGCCTCGAAGACAAGATGAGGCATTCGGTCGACAAGACGACGCAACCGAAGGTCGAAGCGTCGCGCCGGCGTTCTTTCCTCCCCGAGCGCACCCCGTAACCAGCTGTATCGCTGCACGTTTCCGGCTCACGCGGTGTTCAGGGTACGCAGACGCCGAGCCACGCCGGGAAGATCTGCGTCGCCGTGGCGCACTGCTTCCCGGCGTTGCAGCCGCCGGTTCCGGGCGTCATCCCGAGGGCGCCGGCGTCGAACGGCGGCGTGCCCTTGCCGGTGGAGCACAGCATGAAGCACTCGTCGACGGTGCCCCCCTCGGCGCCCGAGGTCGTCAGGCACATCAGCCCCGACTGGCACGAGTTGTCGTAGGTGCAGGGGTCGCCCTCGCCCTCCGCGGGCGCGCCGTTGTTGAAGATGGGCGAGCACTCGGCGCCGCCGGTCGTGCCCTCGACGAGGCACGTGTACCCGGACGGGCACGGCAGGACGCCCAGCGGCTGGCAGATGGGGGCGTACTCGCAGACGTCGTAGAGGGGCACGCCGGCCTCGCCGACGATGCCGAGGTCGCAGTGCCCCGCGAACCCCTCGGGGCTGACGCCGCACGGCGTGTCGTCGCCGGCGCAGCAGTAGGGGGCGCACCGGCCCCCGCCGGCGTCGCCGACGCACGGCTCGCCGACGCACGTGAGGCCTGGGAGGCACGGGTCATCGGCGGGCGTCGTGGGGAGACAGCACGGGTAGCCGGCGGCGATGTGCTGGACGCCATGGGTCGGGCCGCAGGTCGTCGTGTAGCCGCCGTCGGGTCGCGGCTCGGTGACGCACTGCGATCCCGAGGGGCAATCCTGCAAGACGAGGTCGCAAGACCCGTCGACCGGCTCGCATCCGCCCTTCTTCGAGGACTCCGCCGGCGCGTCGGCGGAGCCGGCGTCCATCGACGCCGCGGCCTCCGGCGAGGTCGCGTCGGGGGTGCCGGCGTCGACCCCCGCGGCCGGAGACGGGGAGCCACTGCTGCAGGCCACGGCGAGGATGCCCGCCGCGCCGCACGCGAGAAGGGCCGCGAGGCAGGCCAGGCGACGGCCGGTCATGCGCCCGAGGATAGACCTACTCGTCGCCGGCGCCTGCGTCGCGGAGCAGGAGGCGCCCGACCGGCGTCATCGGGCGCGGGCGAAAGCGGCCGGGGCTGGCGCCGGGCGCGGTGTGGGACTGCGACAAGTCCTGCGGCTCGGAGCTGTCGGCGACGCACGACTGACATGCCGAGAGCACGAGCACGGGCGCGAGGAGGAGAGCTCGAAAAACGAAACGGCGAAGCACGGCCAGAGCGTCTTACGCCATCGCCACCGGCTCGGCAAATCACTCGCTCGCGGCGTCCCCGACAGGCACCCCGGCCGCGTCGAGAGAAGGCGCGCCGGCGTCCGTCCCCACCGGCGGACCGCAGAAGGCCGGCACGACGACCTGGTAGAAACTCATGAAGTCACCGAGGCAGGCCGCGCCGAGGGCGCTCGCGTCGGCCTCGGAGTCTGCGCATGCCGCCGCCGTGGCGTACATCTCGCAACCCGTGGACTCGACCGTCGTCGCGCACGCGTCGTACTCCGCGAGCGAGGCCGTGTCGTGGACGGCGCAGTTGGCCTCGCACGCCGCGAGCTCGCACCCCGCGAGCGCCTGCACGGTCTTCGCGCACGGGAGCTCGCTCGCGTCGGGCTGCTCGTCACCCGCGAGCTCGAGGCAGCCCGCGACGTTGGCCGTGACGAAGCCGCCGTGGTTGAGGATCGGGCCGTACTTGGCGGCGGTCTCCGGCGTGAGGATGCAGGCGACGCACGCCTCGTTCATCTGCGTGAAGGTGTTGCAGCCGTCGACGGTCGCGTCGGCGGCCAGGCACGCCTGATAGAAGCCCGTGATGGGATCGCCGCCTGCACCCGACACGCAGAGGCCCTGCCCTGCCCCGCTGGCCGGGGTGTACGGGGGAGGACGGAACGTCGCCAGGCTCCCCGGCTCGCAGGCGTCCGCGTCGCCCCCGCCGAAGCCTCCGCTGCCGGAGCTGCTGTTCGCGCCGGCGTCCATCGCCGCGGAGCCGTCCCACGACGGTGGGTTCTCGGCGGCCGTCGTCGCCACGGAGCACCCGTCGGCCCCCAGCACGCCGACGGCGCCCGCGAGGAGGAGCGAGCCGACGCTCGACGCATGGAGCCGCGAAAACATCCGAGACACGTAGAAAAGCAAGTCCCGGGAAGTATGCCACGCACGGCCGGGGCACGCGAATTCGCACGGTCGAGCTCGACCGCGCCGAGGAGCGACCCGGGCCGCTCGCTCAGTCCTTCGTGGCGGCGCCCCCGCAGAACACGGTGGCGATGGAGAAGAACTCGTCCTGGAACGTCTGCCCCGTCACGCACGCGGCGGCGGGCCCCGCGTCCTCCGCGTTCACGCACGCCGCCGACTGGAGGTACATGAGGCACTCGCCCTGCGCGGTCGCGTCGATGCAGGCCACCCAGTCGTCGTAAGAAGCCATGTCGGCCACGGGGCAGACCGTGTCGCAGGCCGCGTGCTGGCACTCGTCGGCCAGCTGGACCGACATCGCGCACGAGAGCTGGGATGGGTCGAGGATCTCCACGCAGCCGGCCACGTTGATGGCCACCGTGCCGCCCGCGCCCCCGTCGCTGCCGGTGCTGTAGTCGACGAGGGGGCCCCAAAGGGTCGCCGAGCTCGGCGTGAGGATGCAGTTCTGACAGGTCGCGTGGGCCGCGTCCTCGCCGGCTCCCCAGTTCTGCTCGCAGGTGTCCGACGACGAACTCGGCCCCAGGCAGGACGCGAAGTAGTCGTTCATGAGGAGCTGGTTGCAGGCCGCGGGCTGGATGGGCTGCGCGTGGTGGTAGCTGCCGGCGTTCCACTCATCGAGGTTTTCGGGCGGACACGCCAGGGGCGCGTCGGCCGCGCCGCCGCCGTCGGTCGGAGCGGAGGAGTCGCCCGAGGGCGACGCGTGCGGCGACGCGCCCTTGCTGCTGCACGCGGCGAAGCCGAGGGCGAGGGGCACGACCAGCCCCGCGCCCGAGAGGATTGCCGCGAAGCGGCGTCGCGCGGGGCTCGTCATCATACGACTAGGCGCCGATCACGGCAGGCAGTCGGGCCCCTCGAGGGTCTCGAGCAAGCACGACGAGTTGGTCGGGCACTGCTGGCCCCCGTCCGCGCCCGCGCCCGCGTCGGCCACGGCGCACGGCTGGATGCACGTCCCGGCGACGCCGGTGTTCTGCATGGTGAGCGCCGGCGTCGAGGCGTCCCCGAAGACCAGCGGGCCGGAGGGGTAGAACGCGTCGCACACGTACCCGTTGGGGCAGGCGTTGCCGCCGACGACGCACGCCGACGAGCAGTAGCCGACGTTGGTCGTGTTGTTCCCGACGCAGTTGCACGCGCCCGTCGTGCTGTCCGACGTGGCGGCGGTGCCGGAGGTGCACGCGGTTCCGATGGCCTTCGAGCGCGTCTTCTGCGCCGTCGCCTGAGTGCAGAATCCGATGTCGACCTGGCAGACCCACCCCGTCCCGAGACCCGAGCAGTCGGCGTCGGCCTGGCACGTCCCCTGGATGAAGCCGAGGCCAATCACGGTCCCGGTCGTCTCCTCGAGCCACGTGTACGCGACGCACGTGTTCGGCGCCGTCACGCCGGTCGCCTTCGAGCCGTCGAGCGGCATCTGGCAGCGCGGGATGCAGGTGCCCTGGTTCGCGACCGGGGCCGTCGCGTCGTTCGGGAGGCAGAGGCCGGGCGAGGTCGTCGGATCGAGGGTCGTCGGGTCCGAGTCGCAGCCCCAGATGGCGCCGTCGCTGCAAGCGCCACCCGCGGAAATGCCGCACGGGTCGCAGTTGCCCCCGCCCGCGGTCATCGGCAAGGCCGGCAGGCAGATGGGCGACGGCCAGAACTCGACCTTCAGCCCGGTGACGGTTCCCTCGTAGTCGATGCTGCACTTGTTGACGCCGGCGCCACCGTTGCAGTCGGCGTCCGTCATGCAGGCCTTGCCCGAAGTGCCGTCGAAGCCGACGCCGGCCTCGCCGCCGCTGTCATCTCCGCTGCTGGAGCCGCTGCTGCTGCTGCCGCCCGCCTCCTTGTGGACCACGACGCCGGTGTCGCTGCCGCCATCGCCTCCGCCGCCAGCGCCCGCGCTGCTGCTCGAGCAGCCGTTGGACACCGCGACGACGCCCACGAGAGCGGCGGAAAACGCCAGCCCAATCACCTTGTTCCACATGACGGCCTCCTCCACGAAAAAAGAAGAAACGACGGACCCAGCCCTCAGCGTGCCGCCATCCTGCGCGTACCCTGACGCCCCGCCCACGCTCGTGCAAGACGCCGAGCGGCGATCGCCACGAGGCCCGGACCGCCGGATCCCCGCCCAAACGCGCGGCCCAGGCTACTTACGGCCACCTACCCCGTCAACATGGGTTCCGGCGACGTTGCGCTGGCGCAACGTGTCTAGTCGCGGGCGGGAGCCGGGCCCGGGAACGACGTCACCACGTGGAGCACGACGACGACGACGAGCAGCGCCACCTCGGTCTTGCCGAGGAGCTCGGCCACGTCGTGCAGCTTCGCGAGCTCCATGCCCGCGCTCCCCATTCCGCGGATCGCCCCCTCCGCGTGGAGCGCCGCGATGCGCGGAGACACGCTCGCCCCTTCGTACACGGCGGCGGCGGCCGCGAGGGCCGACACACCGGCCCGGAGGTGATCGAGCCGCCGGAAGGGCACGCGGCCGACGGCGCGCATCGCCTCGCTGAGCAGCACCGCCGCGGCGCTCCCCATGGCGACGGCGTCGAACCGCTGGAAGACGACCGTCATCGCGTCGGCGCTCCACGGCATCGACACGCGCGAGAACACGACCGGCGCCACGAGCGCGCCGAGCGCCACGAGCCCGCCGAGCCACAGCGCGAGCGCCAGCATCGCCACGATCCCGGCCACGCGACGGAGCGTCATCGGTCGGTCCTCGGTCGGCGCCGCTTCACACGTACATCCGGACGCCGTGGTGGGGGTCGCGCGTGGCGAGCTCCAGCGCGGCGCGCTCGGAGCGGAGCGTCTTCGGGGCGCGGCCTTCGATGCGAACGGTGAGCTCGGCGCGGGCGAGCTTCGAGTTGAGGCAGTAGCAGACCGTCCCGTCCGGGTTCGGATAGAAGAGGCCGACGAAGTCGTCGGTGTCGGCCCACATCTCGCCCTCGATGGAGACGCGCGCGCCCTTGCCCTGGAAGCGCCACCGGCGCGCCGAGACGGAGGCGCGGTTCTGCGCGAGGGCGGCGAGGCCGCTCAGCATGTAGCTCGTCCCGTGATGGCGGAGGCACAGCGCGGTCGTCGTCGGCAAGAGCACGCCGCCGGCGCGCACCCGCGCGCTGAACCCCTCGAACACGACGTCGTCCCCGTCGTCCCACGCGTTGCAGTGACCCCACGCGTACGACTCGGAGTTCCCCGCGCCCCAGTTGTGGCCCACCATTCCGGGCCACGCGTCGAGCGTCCACGTCTCGGCGCCGACCATGACGGTGCCCGAGATGCGCGCGTTGGGGATGGGCGAGACGATCTTCTGCTTGGGGAAGCCGCGCTCGTACATCCAGGGCTTCTGGAAGTGGACGAGCGGCGCCTCGAGCGACGCGATGGTGAGGTCGTAGGCGATGGTGCGGCCGCCGCTCTCGACGCGGCCCTTCGCGGCGTCCGCCGAGAGCGTGCAGCCGTCGACCGTGGCGCCGATGGCCCCGCTCGCGAAGTGGGCGCGCTCGAAGGGGACGGTGGTCTTGGTCGCCACGTGCCCGCCCTCGCCGCCGAACGCGATGGCCCACGCCTCGGCGACGGCGTGGTCCCGCCCGCCGGCCCCCGACCAGATGGTCCACTTGAGCCACACGGCGCGGCGGGCGCGCGGATCGTTGGCCTTGAGGAACCAGCTCTCCACGTGACCCCGCGGCGACCGCGCGGGATCGAAGCGCAGGCCGTCAGTCCAGCGCGAGACGGACGAGGGCTTCGTGGACCAGAGCCGCATCGACTGTGCCTCCCAGGTTCTCCAGCTTGCCACGCGCCTCGCGGATGCGCGCGCGTCCAGCGGCGACGACGGCGGCTTCCCGCGTCTCGCGCCGCCACGAGGCCAGGTCGTCCACGATCTCCGCGCGGGCCCTCTCGTGGCCCATGCGGGCCAGCGCGATGCGTGCGTGCCAGGCGCAGCTGCGACGGTCGCCCGCCCCCCAGGACAGAAGCGCGCGCACGGCCCGGCGCGTTCCCCACGCGCGGCGCTCGAGGTGCGGGATCGCGTCGCGAAGGAGAAGCTCACCGGCGAGCTCGACGCAGGCCTGCTCGTCCTCCAGCTCGGGTGTCCGGCGCGCCTCGGCCACGACCTCGAGGACCACGGTGCGTCCCTTCTCCTGCCCGAGCCGCGCGAGGTAGAGCGCCGCCACCACCGCGGCCGGGTCGCGATCCTCGTCGACGAGCTTTTCGGCCCGCGCGAGGAGACGCGCGTCACGGAGCGGCTCGCCGTCGCTCTGGAACTCCTCGGCGAGGCGCATGGCGATGTAGCGGATGGCCTCGTCGTCGTCGTCGAGGGCGCGCGCCAGCGCCGAGGCGACGGCCGCGCCGTCGTCCCTCGCCACGCGGGAGAAGGCGATGATGGCCTGGTAGCGGACCTCGGGGCGACCGTCGCGGAGGGCACGCTCGAGGCGCTGCGTCGCGCGCGCATCGCCGAGCTCCCCGAGCGACGAAAGGGCCATCTGGCGCACGTGCGGATCGTCGTCCTCCACCGCGACGAGCAGCGACGGCAGCGCCTCGCGCGCGCCGACGTCGGCGAGGGCCACGGCCGCCGCCGCGCGCACCGCGGGGGCCGCGTCGTCCCTCAGCGCATGCTCGAGCAACGGGATGGCGCGGGCGCGCGTGGCGTCGCCGCGGAGCGCGTGGCGCACGACGTCGCGAATGGCCGAAGCGCGCGTCGCCGGCTTCTGCGAGACCAGATCGCGGAAGCTCGCCTCGAGGTTGCGGGGCAGCGGCGAGGGCGAGAACATCGCGGCCCCGGGTCTAGCGCTCCGCCGCGCGACCCGCCACCAGCATGGCCGCGCTGGTCACGAAGACGGCGACCGCGCCCACGACGAGAACGTGGGGCGCGCGCAGCATGGCCGCGACGCCCTGATCGAGGACGCCGCCGAGCGACACGCCGTCGCGAGGTCCCAGCCCGACGAACGCGAGCGCGGCCTCGCTGACGACGATGGCCGCGCCGGTCGAGCCGAGCTGCACGGCGACGACGCCGAGCAGGTTGGGCACGATGTGTTGCAGGAGCACGCCCGCGCGCCCCCGCCCCAGGGCGACCGCCGCCTCGACGAAGGGCGCGTCCCGCAGGACCCGCGTCTGCGCGAGGGCGAGGCGCGTGAAGGGCGCCCACGCGGTGAGCGCGAAGACGACGCCGATGTGCACGCGCGATGGCGCGCGCACGGCGCTGAGGACGGCGAGCGCCAGGATGAAGCTCGGGAACGCCTGCACGAGGTCGCACGCGCGATCGACGGCGCGCTCGAAGCGTCCTCGCGCCAGGGCCGCGGCGGCTCCGAGCGGCGTCCCGACGGCGAAGCCCACCAGCCCCACGACCACCGCGAGCGCGATGGCGCCGAGCTCCGCGGAGGCGACGAGGGGCAGGAGGTCGACGCCGGCCTCGCCGCAGCCGAGCGGCCGCGCCGCCGAGGGAGCGCACCACGCGCGCACCGGATCGAGGCGCCCAGCGGGGCCGGCCGCGAGCGCGGCGCCGAGCGCGCTGGCCCCGACGACGACGAGCAGCGGGAGCAGATGAAGGGAGCGGGCGCGGGCTCGCGGGCTCATGAATCGGACCTCGCGCGGGGATCGAGGGCGAGGTGCGCCGCCGTACCGAGGGCCTGCGCGGCCACGAAGAGGAGGCCCGCCGCGACCACCGCTCCTTCGAGCACCGGCAAGTCGCGTGTCGAGTACGCCTCGAGGATGAGCGTGCCGAGGCCCCAGCGCTCGAACATCCGCTCGAGGACCACCGCGCCGCCGAGCAGCGCGCCGAGCTGCGTCGCCACCGTCGTGACGATCGGCCCCACCACGGCCGGCAGCGCGTGCACCAGCCATACCCGCACCGGCGGCGCCCCCTTGGCGCTGGCCACCGTGAGGAACGGCGCCCGCGCGACCTCGGCCAGCGAAGCGCGCGCGATGCGTCCGACGTGCGCGGCGAGCGGGAGGGCGAGGAGCGTGCTCGCGAAGAGGAGCCCCTCGAAGCCCGAGTCGGGATCGCCCGGGAGCGGCACGAGGCGCGCGCGCGCCGCGAGGCCCCACGTGAGCACCGGGGCGAAGGCCACGAGGGGCGCCGCCGCCACCCCGACGAGCGCCCGCTCCACCCACGCGCGCGCCCTCGGCCGCAGCCACGGACCACTCGCCGCGAGCGCCGCGGCCACACCGAGGAGCGCCCCGATGCCCACGGCGAGCGAGGCCAGGGCCGCCGTCGGCGCGAGCGCGTCGCCCACGCGCGCCATCGCGCTCGTCCCGGGCCTCCGGAAGGAGTCGCCGAGGTCGAGCGTCGCCAGCCCGCGGAGGAAGCGCGCGTACTGCGCGAGGAGCGGCTCGTCGAGGTGCAGCGCGGCCCGCACGCGGGCCAGATCCGCCGCGGTCGCCTCGTCGCCGAGCACGAGGCGCGCGGGGTCGCCGGGCAAGAGGCGCAGCGCGAAGAAGACGAGCGACGCGAGCGCGACGACCACCACGAGCGCCTCGAGCGCGCGTCCGAGGACGAGCCGCGAGGCCCTCGCCGCGTCAGTCGCCCGACGCGTCCGCGCCTGCATCGCCGCCGTCGACCGTCCCGAAGTACGTCACCCCGGCGTCGATGGCCGGTACGACCGGCCCGGTCGTCTGGCAAACGGCGGCGTCGACGTACGAAGCGATTGCCCCGCCGTCGAGGTAGTCCGGCTTCTGGACGCATACGAGCTGCTGCTGGTCGTCGTCGACGATCACGCCGTTCCACGGGGGCTGGCGCGGGTCGGCGCAGACATACCCCTCGTCCTCGCGGCAGTCGGAGTCTTTGTGGCACTGCTCGAGGCACATCGTGCGGGCGGTGCGCTGGGGCGAGTTGTAGTCGTTGTAGGCGCAGCCCGGGATGGCCGGGGCGAAGGCGACGCACGCGGCCTCGTTCTGGCAGGTGTCGGGCACGCAGTTGAAGTACGTGCAGTAGCCGTAGGGCTGCGAGTTGTCGCAGACGAGCGTCCCCGTGGTCGAGCAGTCCGTGTTGAGGACGCACGGCGAGCCGATGTGCGCCTTGCAGCCGGTGACGGCGCCGAGGAGGCCGAGGAGACCGAGAGAGACCGCGAGCTCGAAGCGATTCATGGGGGAGGGGGTAAGAGCGGCGAAGCGCGCCGCGACCCTACCGTCGTAGCCCCCCGAGGCGCAAGCGGGGCAGTTTGACATCGAGGCCCGCGATCCCTACGTTGCGAGGCCGAATTCCAGGGGCTAGACAGCCCGAGAACCGACATGTCCACGTTCATCACCTCCGACTGCATCAACTGCGGCGCTTGCGAGCCCGAGTGCCCCAACGAAGCGATCAGCGAGGGGGATGAGATCTACGTCATCGACCCCGAGCTCTGCACGGAGTGCGTCGGCTTCTACGACCACGAAGCGTGTCAGGCGGTCTGCCCCGTCGAGTGCTGCCTTCCCAACCCGGACCACAGGGAAGAGGAGCAGCTCCTGCTCGAGCGCGCGGTCAAGCTTCACCCGGACGACGAAGAGCTGAAGAAGCGCGTCGCCGTGAACTCGTTCCCCTCGCGCTTCCGGAAGTGACGCCGGGGTCAGCCGGTGCCCGAGAAACGCGCGCTCCTCGCGATCGCGGCGCTCCTCGCGTGCGGATGCGGCGGCGGCCTGCCGCTGCTTCACCCGGCGCGCACGCTGCCCGCGGGTGAGGTCCGCGCCTTCGGTGGCTTCAGCGGCAACGTGCCGGTGGGGTCGCTGGCCACGGCCATCCGCAACGCCGAGTCCGACCCGAACGGAGGCACGGCGCCTCAGGGGGGCGACCCCACGTACGCCAAGGGCGCGCTCGTCGCGGCGTCCGTCGGTCCCGGCCTCGCACCGGTGGGCGGGGCGCGCGTCGGCGTGGGGTGGCAGTCCGAGGGCGGGCTCGCGTACACGGGGCGGGCGGTCCGGGCCGACCTCCGCCATTCGATCGATCTGTCGACCCACTGGTCGCTCTCGCTCGGCCTCGCGGGATCGGCCGCGCTCTATGGTCACCAGGAGGGGAGCTCGCTCGAGAACGTCTCGCTCGAACAGCTCCATGGCTGGGGCGCCGACGTCCCGGTGCTCGTCGGCTACGAGAGCGACGGCGGGCTCTACATGCTGTGGGCCGGGGCGCGCGCGGGCGGCGAGCACGTCGACATCAGCGACGTGACCAGCGTGCCCAAGGCGGTCACGATCGGCACCCCCCCCATCGCGCTCAGCGCGACGCGCTTCTGGGGAGGCGGTCTGCTCGGCTTCGCCGTGGGGTTCCGCCACGTCCACGTCGCCTTCGAGCTCGACGTTGCCTACGCGACCATCTCGGGCAGCTACAACGAGACGCAGGTGACCGTCGCGGGGCTCACGGTCGCGCCAGCCACGGCGCTGTGGTGGCGCTTCTGAAACGAGACGGGCTCGTCGTCGAAAATATTGCCTAGGCTCGCTTGCGCGTCCCCTCCGCGCGACGCAGAGTCGCCGTTCGTCGACACGTCGGTGATCCTCGAGAACGGAGGGGTGGGCAAGATGAGCCTGGAAACGGTGGTGGGTCGGCCCCCGCTCGTGCTGCTGGTGGATCCGGTCGTCGCGTCGCGTCACTGGATGTGGCGCGGCATGAGCCGGGGTTTCGGAGTGCTCGAGGCCGGCAGCGGCGAGGCGGCGCGCGACTGGGCGCTCCGCCGGCCGGACATCGACGCCCTCGTCGTGGAGGACGAGCTACCCGACGGACGCGGCGTCCAGCTCGTGCGCGACCTGCAGGAGGCGCACCATCCGGCGGCATCCCGCTCCATCGTGCTCGCCCGACCCGGCCTCGAGTGGACCGGCATGGCCTCTCGCGGGACGACCGTCGTCGAGCGAGGCGATCTCCGCGCGGTGCTGTCGAAGCTGGCGGGATGGTTCCTGACGCGTGACGTATGGCTCGCCCGCGCCGTCCTCCGCGAGGCCGACCGCCGCAACTGAGCCCGGGCTCAACGCGCCGTTCTTCTTCGCCTGCTCCTCCACGCGACGAGCGCGAGCGCGAGGAGGAGGCCCGCACCGAGGGCGACGGCTCCGTCGAGCCTGGCACTCGACCTGCCCGGCGGCATGGGAGGGGGCTGCGCGGCGCCGGGCCCGGCGAGAGCCTCGTCGAGGATGCCGGCCGCCACGAAGTCGCCGAGGGGGATGCCGTCGAGGCTCGGAGCCGTACGGCTCGACGGAAAGAGCGCGAGCGCCGGAGCGAGTCCCTCGACGGACACGCGGGGCGTGTCGGGGATCGCCGGCCGGTAGAGGCCCATCAGCGTGTGCAGGTGACGCCGGTCGAGCGACGGGAGCGCGCGCATCACCGCCTCTTCGGCCGCCGCAGGGTCTGCGTGCACGAGCTGCTCGGCGCGGGCGACGGCGCGCACCATCGAAAGGACGACCGGCCGCTGCGACGCGAGGAAGTCCCGCCGCACGACGAGCGCGTGGATCTGCCTCATCGCGAGCGGCGGCGCGTCGCCTGCCGACTGGTTCACGAGGACGACGGCGTCCTCGTCGTCGAGCGCCGTCTCCACGTAGGGCGTGTGGGCGTAGAGCGCGTCGCACTCGCCGTGCACGAAGGCTGCGTTCTGATCCGGGCCACGCCGCACGACGAGCTGGATCGTCGCATCGGCGTCGAGCCCCTCGGACGCGAAGAGCGCGCGCAGCCGCACCGGAGGACCCGGCGCGACGGCGACGCGGAGGCCCTTCAGCGACAGCAGCCGCTCGCGCAGCGGCGCCGTCGCGCTCATCTTGCGCTCCTCGAAGAGCGAGCGCCGGACGACGAGATCGATGGGATCGTTCTGCAGCAGGTTCGCGACGAGCTCCACCGGGAACCTGTCCGCGATGAGCTGCAGGTACACGGGGGGCGGGAGGACCGCGACGGGCGCCTCGCCCGCGAGCACCTTCGCGATCGCCTGCGCCGGAATCTCCGGCACGACGAGCTCCGTCTCGACGCCCTCGTCGGCGAAGTAGCCCGCTCCCCGGGCTGCCCAGAAGGCCAGGTACTGCAGGTTGTCGCCGTCCGGGACGAGGACTCGAACGTGGACGAGGGGGGCCGGAGCCGGCTCGTGGCCTTGTGGCAAGGAGGTTACAAGCACGGTGATTTCCCGACGAAAATGAGCGAGCATCGCCTGCATCGTCCCCCAGGAGGTCTCGTGCGATCCACGGCTTGGCTGCTCGTCCTTCCGCTCTCTCTTCTCGTAGGTTGCGACAGCTGCAACGAGAAAGCGACCTCCGCCACCCCGAGCGCGAGCGCGGTCGCCTCGACGGCTCCGTCGGCGAGCGCCTCCACGCCGCCCTCCGCGTCGTCCGCCGCCCTCGCGCCGAGCGGCAAGATGGCGCATTGCCCGAACGCCGTTACGGGCGCGACGACCGTCATCGCCGACGTGCCCGGCGGCGTCGAGATCACCGTCACCTCCACCGACGCGACCGCGATGGCGGACATTCGCGCGCGCGTACAGGCGCTCGTCGTGGCGCAGAAGAACGCGAACCCCAACGTGAAGCACACCGGCCAGGGCGAGGGCGGGGGTCTCCTCGGCCGGTGCCCCATCGTGCTCAAGGACACGACCATCACGACGGCCGAGGTCCCCAACGGCTCGAAGATGACGGTCGCCGCCAAGGATCCGCAGGAGGTCGACTGGCTGCGCCGCGAGACGCGCGACCGCGAGGAGGACCTGAAGCTCGCCGGAAGCCCCGCGGGCACCGGGAAGATGGCGCACTGCCCGAGCGCCATCGCCGGCGTCACGACGACGCTGAAGAACACGAAGGACGGCGTGAGCGTCCTCATGACGGCGAAGGACGATCCGACGACGAAGTCGATCCGCGAGCGCGTGGCGCATCTCGTCGAGGTGTCGAAGAGCCCCGACGCCGGGGCGGCCGCCGCCGCGGTGACGCACACGGGCGAGGGCGGCGGTGGCGGGAGCATCGGGCGGTGCCCGGTGGTGCTGCAGGAGACGTCGCTGACGGCGAAGGACATCCCGGGCGGCTCGCAGGTCGACGTGAAGGCGAAGGTGCCCACCGCCGTGGCCGCCCTCCAGGCCGAGGCCAAGGAGCGGGCGGCGAAGTTCCAGCTGCCGGCCCCGGGAGCCAGCGGCTCGGCGACGCCGGCTCCGTCCGGCAAGCGTTGACGCGGTCGTTGTCGCGGGAGCGCGAGTCGCGCTAGCCATCCATCCCTGGTCGCCGCCCTCGTCTTCGTCTTCACGTACGTCGCCTTCTCCGTCGGGCGCATTCCGGGCCTGCGCTCGGACCGCGTCGCCGCCGCGGTCATCGGCGCCGTGCTCCTCGTCGCCCTCGGCGTCCTCTCGGTCGGCGAGGCGCAGGCCGCCGTCGACGGATCCACGCTGGGCCTTCTCTTCGGCATGATGGTCCTCTCGGCGGCGCTCGACCTCTCGGGCACGTTCGCCCTCGTCGGCTGGTGGGTCACGCGGCGCGCGCGCACGCCCCTCGGGCTGCTCGTCGCCGTGTCGCTCGCCGCCGCGGTGCTCTCGGCCTTCCTCATCAACGACGTCGTCTGCATCGCGTTCACGCCGCTCGTCCTCCGCATCGCCGAGACGCTCGACCGCAGCCCGAGGCCGTACCTCATTGCGCTCGCCACGGCCTCGAACGTCGGGAGCGTCGCGACCATCACGGGCAATCCGCAGACCATCCTCATCGCGTCGCTCTCGCACATCCCTTACGGCCGCTTCGCGATGTTCCTCGCCCCCGTGTCGGCGCTCGCGCTGGCCGCGAACGTGGGCGTGCTCTGGCTCGTCTGCCGCAAGGAGCTGGGCGGCCCGTTCTCGGCGCGAGCGGCTTCGGCGAAGCCGCACGTCTACGACCGGTGGGTGCGGAAGAGCGGCCTCGTGATGCTGGGCGTGCTCGTCGCGTTCGTGGTCGGCGTGCCGCCGGTCATCGCGGCGCTGGCAGGCGCGTCGCTGATGCTGCTGACGCGGGCCGTGAACCCGAAGCGGCTCTACGTGCGCGTCGACTGGACGCTGCTGGCGCTCTTCACGGGGCTCTTCGTCATCGTCGCGGGCGTCGAGAAGGCCGGGCTGGCCGAGAGGCTCCTTCCCGTGCTCGGTCCGCTGCGCCCGCAGAGCGTCGTCGGGCTCACGGTGGTGACGGCGGTGCTGTCGAACCTCGCGAGCAACGTGCCCGCGGTGATGGTGCTCAAGTCGCTCGTGCCGCACCTGCCGCATGAAGAGTCGGCGTGGCTGACGCTCGCGATGGCGTCGACGCTGGCGGGCAATTTGACGCTGCCCGGCTCGCTGGCGACGATCATCGTGGTGGAGCGGGCGCGGGGGAAGGCGTCGGTGTCGTTCGTGGACTTTCTCAAGGTGGGGTTGCCGACGGGGATCGTGAGCCTGGGGGTGGGGGCGGCGTGGTTGTCGTGGGTGAGGCCGTAGCGGCGGGCGCGGGCGTGGGCGTGGGCGTGGGCGTGGGCGTGGGCGTGGGCACGGGCGCGGGCGCGGGCGCGGGCGCGGGGCGCGGGGCGAGGGCGGCGTCGGGGTCGATCATGACGGCGACGACGAGGGCGAGGGGATCGCGCATTGCGTCGCACGAGGACGTGGGGCGATCGAGCTCGCGGGTGCCGAGGGTCGCGCCGTGGGCGTCGCGCAGGACGATGACGGCGTGCCAGCCGCGGCCTCGCGGCTCGATGCGACCCTCGACCGAGACGTCGGCGCGCGAAGGCGAGACGAAGACGGGCCGCCCCAGGCGCGCCTCGACGTTGCGCGCGAGGTCCTGCGTCGAGACGCACGCCTCTGCACCCGGCAGGCGGATCCAGCTCAGCGACGACGTCCGCGGCGCCGGCACGTCGGCGGAGGCGACCCTCGGCACGGCGAGCGCAGCCAGCGCGGCCAGCGTGGAGCAGGCCGCGAGGCAGGCGAGTCGCTTCACCGGGGCGAGGCTACCGCCAAACGATTTCTCGCCGGCTTCATAAACGGCGCGCGCGGCCTCCACTCACCGGGCGAAACGGGAGGTACCCATGCAACGACTCGTTCATCGTTCGATCGCCCCCGCGCTCCTCGTCCTCGCGCTCGCCCCTCCGGCGCACGCTCAGCAAGTCGCCGCGCCTGCGGTCGCCGTCGCGCCCTCCGCCGCCGCCGCACCGGCGAGCGCCACCCGACCGGCCGCGTCGCCGCCGCCGCCGCCGCCGCCGCCGCCCGACGTCGGCGTGACCCTCCGCGCCGACGACGGCCGCGCGACCCTCGAGCGGCGCGCGTCCGTCCAGTCGTTCGCCGGCTTTCCCCTGCCCGACGCGTCCCTCGGCGGCGTCGAGACGTGGGAGCCCGCGTGCGCGGCGCCGTGCGCGTCCCGGCTCGATCCGCGCTTCTCGTACCGCGTCTCCGGCGACGGGCTCGTCCCCTCGTCGCCCTTCACGCTGCCGCCCGGACGCGAGAGCGTCGTCGTCGACGCGCGCATGGGGTCCAGCTACGGGCGCGTCGGCGGCCTCGCCCTCGGCGGCGCCGGGCTCGGCGCGCTCCTCCTCGGTGGGGCCGCGCTCGTCGCGACGCCGATCCTCGAGGACCGCAGCGTGGGCTCGCCGGAGCTCCGCACCGGCGTCCTCGCGGGCGGCGTGGGCCTCGTCGGCGCAGGGGTCCTCGCCGTGAGCGCGGGCCTCTGGCTCTGGCTCCACAACGGCACGCGCGTCCTCACGTTCTAGGCGATGCGCACCCCCATCGCGGTGGCCGCGGCGCTCGCCGTGGTCTGCCGGGTCGCGCCCGCGCGCGCATGCGCCGTCTGCGCGACCGCCGACACCACGCTCACGCCCGCGAGCCAGGAGCAATCCTTCGCCGGCCGCGTGCAGGCCACCGTCGACTACCGTCAGGGCTGGGTCGAGGCGGGCGGCGTCACCGTCGACGACCACCGCCTCGAGGCCGCGATGCACGTCGCCGCGAGCCGCGAGGTGCTCCTCACGCTCGCCGCGCCGCTCCTCCTGCGGGACGTCTCGGCCCCCGGAGCTCCCGCCGCAACGGCGCTCGTCCCGGGCGACCTCGAGCTCCGCATGAACCGCGTCGAGACCACGTTCGGCGCGGGCGGGACGCGCCATCGCCTCGGCGTCCTCGTCGCCCTCGATCTCCCGTCCGCCCCGCTCGCCCGGGGCCCCGAGGGGACGCCCCTTCCCGCCGTCCTCCAGCCCGGATCGGGCTCCGTCGTCCCCGCCGGGGGCCTCGACTACGCCATCGGACGCGGCGCCTGGACCGCGTACGCCGGGCTCTCGGTGTGGCTGCCCTTCGCCGTGCGCGCGGGTCCCCACGCGGGCGAATCGATACGCACGTCGCTCCGCGCCCAGTGGCAGCCGTCGCACGTCCTCGCCTTTCGCGCGGGCGGCAACGTGAACGCCGAGACGGCCTGCGAGCTCTCCGCCGGCACGATCGATCCCGACTCCGGCGGCGTCGTCGTCTACGCGGCGGGCGCGATCGCCGTCACGCCTCTCCCCGACCTCGTCCTCGACGTGGGTCTCCTCGTCCCGGCCGTGCAGGCCCTCCGCGGCGACCACCGCGAGGGCCCCGTCGCGACGGCCACCCTCGCCTACGACTTCTGAACCGCTGCCCTCGAAGGAACCCCCATGACCGCCCGCCTCGTGCCTCTCGCCGCCGCCTGGCTCGCGACGCTTGCGTTCGCCGTTCTGCCCGCGCGCCCGGCCGCCGCAGCCGATGCCGACGCGTCCCCGGCATCGCCTCCGCACGAGACGCACACGACCGTCACCCTCGCCACCGGCGCCGGCTCCGTCCTCGACACCGCGCGCGGCGCCGTCCCCTCCACGCAAGGGTCGCTCCGCCTCACGCTGCCGCTCGCGCGCGCGCTCGCCCTCGAGCTCCTCGGCACCGCCGGCTTCGCGTTCGGCCACGACGAGCCGGACGACGCGTGGCTGCGCCTCGGCCTCGGGCTGCGCCTCGAGGACGCCTGGGCCTCGGTGCGTCCGTACGCGTCGTTCCGGCTCGTGCACATCCACTTCGCGCCGTCCGAGACGTGGGCGAGCCATCCGCTCGATTCCTTCGCCGGCTCCTCGACCGAGGGCCTCCAGCACCGCTCGGGCATGGCCACCGCCGTCGGCATCTCCTTCCCCGTGCCCCGCGCGGGGAGCCCCCTGCGCGCGATGGCCGAGGCCGAGCTCTCGTGGCTCCCGGTGGGCGACCCGCCTTCGTGGTTCCTCGGCGTCGAGGCGGGGCTCGGGTACGCGTTCTAGCGGCCGGGGTACCGGTCCCCGTGCCTCGGGTACGGCTCCCTGAGCCCCGGGTACGCGCACCGGCGCTCCGGGTGCCGATCCCCGAAGCTCGGGAACGTGCACCGGAGCCTCGGGGACGAGCGCTGCACCCTCGGGCGCCGCTCCCCGCGCCTCGGGGACGCGTACCGGAGCGTCCCGTGCCCTTCCCCGAGCCTCGGGTGCTCGTCCCCGCGCCTCCAGTGCACGTCCCCGCGCGGCGCCGCGATGCACAGTGCACGGAAAATCCCCCCGCCACGGCGCCCACTTGCGGGGCCTCGGCCGATTTCCTGTCCGGATCCGGGGGGGGTCTGCGGCCTGTTCCTCGAAAGAAGGAGAGAACCGTCATGGCCCGATCGAACATTCCGTGGATGCCCTCGAAGACCGCCGCGCTCGCGGTGCTGAAGGCCGTCGTCGCCGGCCTGCAGAAGCACTACCCCGGCGGCTCGTTCACGCTGCGAAACGTCACGTACACGACCGACGAGATCGTCGCGCTCTTCGAGGAGCTCGTCGCCGCCATCCTCGCGGTGAACGCGGCGCAGGCGGCCGCCGCCGACGCGGTCGAGGGGCTGCGCGCGGTGCAGGCGAAGGTGGCCCCGGTGTTCGTCGCGCTCCGCCAGCAGCTGCGAATGACCTTCGGTACGGCGGTGCAGATGCTCTGGGACTTCGGCCTCACGCCGGCCAAGGAGCGCACGCCGCCGACCACCGAGCAGCTCGTCGCCGCCACGGCGAAGGCGGCGGCGACGCGCGAGGCGCGCGGGACCCGGTCGAAGAAGGCGAATGCGGCCATCTTCGGCAACGTGACCGGCGTCACGGTGGCGCCCGTCACGGTCAAGCCCACGCCCGCGCGAAAGCCGCCGGAGAGCTGAGGCGCACCGCTACCTGCGCCGCGGCACTTGGGCTAATCCTGCCGGTCCCCATGGCTTCCCTCCCCCTCCTTCTCGAGATCGGCGTCGAGGAGCTGCCCTCCTCGTTCGTCGACGCCGCGCTCGCGGCGCTCCCCCGCATCGTGGCCGAGGAGCTGGCGCGCGTGCGCCTGCCGCACGGCGAGGTGCGGGCGCTCGGGACGCCGCGCCGGCTGGCCGTCGTCGTGAAAGACGTGGCGACGCGCCAGCTCGACCTCGACGAGGAGGTCATCGGGCCGCCCGAGTCGGTGGCGTTCAAGGATGGCAAGCCGACGAAGGCGGGCGAGGCGTTCGCGGCGAAGCTCGGGACGACGGTCGACAAGCTCGCCGTGGTCGAGAAGCAGGCGGCGGGCAAGCAGAAGGCGGGGCGCTACGTCGTCGGGCGGCGGGTCGAGGCAGGGCGGCCGGCGACGGAGCTCCTGCCGGGCGCGCTGGCGGCGACCATCACGGCCATCCCCTTCCGCAAGTCGATGCGCTGGGCCGAGCTCGACGCGACCTTCGGCCGCCCCGTCCAGTGGCTCGTCGCGCTCCTCGGCGAGGAGGTCGTTCCCGTCACGTTCGCGGGCGTCCACGCGGGGCGCGCCTCGCGCGGTCACCGCTTCCTCGCACCGGCGGCGTTCGACGTGACGAGCCCCGCGTCGTACGTCGGCGAGCTCCGCGAGCGCCACGTGCTCGTCGACCGCGAGGAGCGCGTGAAGACGATGATGGATCGCGTGGCCGCGGCGGCGAAGGCCGCGGGCGGGACCTACGACACCGAGGCGCTCCTCGTCGACGAGAACGCGTCGCTCGTCGAGGAGCCGCACGTCGTCACGGGGAGCTTCGACCGCGCGTACCTCGCGCTCCCGGCGGGCGTCATCCGCGCGGTGGCGCGCGGGCACCAGCGCTACTTCTGCGTGCAGAAGGGCGCCGACGAGCTCCTGCCGAGCTACCTCGCCGTCGTCAACACCGCGAACCGGCCCGACCTCATCACGAAGGGCACCGACCGCGTCATGCGTGCACGCCTGGCCGACGCGCGCTTCTTCTGGGAGGAGGACCAGAAGACGCCCCTCGAGGCGCGGTACGAGAAGCTCGGCGGCATCGTCTTCCACAACCGCCTGGGCACGGTGAACGAGAAGGCCGCGCGCATCGAGCGGCTCGCGGGCCTGATGGCGGGCGCTCTCGGGCTCGACGCCGGGAGGAAGGCCGAGGTCGCGCGCGCGGCGCGCCTGGCGAAGTGCGATCTCGTGACGCTCATGGTGGGCGAGTTCCCCGAGCTCCAGGGCCACATGGGCCGCGCGTACGCGCTCGCGAAGAACGAGCCCGCCGGCGTCGCCGACGCCATCCGCGATCACTACCGGCCCGTCGGCGCGCACGACGACGTGGCCCCCGCCGACGTCTCGGCCGCCGTGGCCCTCGCGGACCGCTTCGACACGCTCGCCGGCTGTTTCGCCGTCGGCCTCGCCCCGACGGGCGCCGCGGACCCCTTCGCGCTCCGGCGCGCGTGCATCGGCGCGCTCCGGACGCTCCTCGATCGGGGCTACGCCCTCGGCTTCTCGGAGCTCGTGGGAATGGCCTACGACGGCCTGGTCGACCTTCGGGAGACCGTGCCGCGTGATTCACGCGGCGTCGCGGAGGAAGGGAAGAAGCTCGACCTCGCGCGCATCGAGACCGTCGCCAAGGTCGAGGAGTTCGCGCTCGAGCGCTTCCGCGGCATCCTCGCGGGCGCGACGAGCACGCCGGTGGCCGACGCGGTCCTCGAGGGCACCGCCGAGGCGGCGCTCAAGAACGTCGTCGCGGTCCTGGCCCGGGCGCGCGCGCTCCAGGCCGTCGTCGACGCGAAGGAGCCCTGGCTCGACAAGGCGAAGATCGTCGCCAAACGCCTCTCGGGCATCAGCCGCGAGGCCCAGCCGGTGCTCCACGAGCTCGCCGAGTTCCAGGGCAGCCCCAAGAAGGACGACGCCGTCATCCAGAAGCTCGTCCGCGACCTGAACGAGATGACGGCCGGCCTCACGACCGAGCAGGCGATGCGCGCCGCCCTCATGGCCATGGGCCCCGTCGCGACCGAGCTCGATCGCATCTTCGTCGAGACGCTCGTCAACGACCCGAACGACGCGCTGACCAAGATCCGCGTCGAGACGCTCGCCCACGGCGCCCGCTCCATGCTCCGCATCGCCGACTTCTCGAAGCTCAGCTGACCCAGCGAGAGGGGGAAACAGGAAGTCAGAAGGTCCCCCCCCCCTGCCCCATGCCCACCCTCATCACGATCCCGTTCAGTCACTTCTGCGAGAAGGCGCGGTGGGCGCTCGACCACGCGCGCGTCGGGTACCGCGAGGAGGGGCACGCGCCGCTCTTTCACAAGCGGGCCGTCTGGAGCGCGAGCGGACGGCCCGGGTCGGTGCCCGTCCTCCTCCTCGACGGCGAGGGCGTCCTCGACGACTCGCCGCTCATCGTGCGGTGGGCCGACGGGCGCGCGACCAGCGATCGCAAGCTCCTGCCGTCGGGCGGGGCCGAGCGCGACGAGGCGCTCGCACTCGAGCACCACTTCGACGTCGACTTCGCGCCGCACACGCGCCGCCTGGCCTACTTCCACCTGCTCGCCGACCAGGGCCGCGTCGTCTCGCTCATGGGCGTCGACACGCCCCCGCTCGAGCACCGCCTCGTGAAGGCCGTCTTCCCGGCGCTGCGCGCGCTCATGCGCCGCGCCATGCGCATCGAGCCCGAGGCCTCGATGCGCTCGCGCGACAAGGTGCGCTCCGTCTTCGGCGAGGTCGGCAAGCGCCTGGCGGACGGGCGTCCTTACCTCCTCGGCGACCGCTTCGGGATCGCCGACATCGCGTTCGCCTCCCTCGCCTCGCCGGTGCTCCTGCCCGACGAGCACCCGATGCGCGCCAAGGTCGCGACCACGCCGCCGCCCGGGCTCGCCTCCGAGGTGGCCTCCTTCCGCCAGACCCGCGCGGGCGAGTTCGCGCTCCGGATGTACCGCGAGCACCGCGCCGGCTGAGGGTCCGCGCGGTGCTCCGTTCGACGGCGGCTCAGGCGCGGCGCCCTACTGCAGCCAGGTGCTGATCTTGTCGTAGAGGCGCTTCCAGCCGCTCTTCTTGTGGTGGCGGTGGTGGTGCGGGCGGAGCGCGTCCTCCGAGGAGTCCTGCGAGGAGTCCTGCGCGGGCTGGTCCTGGGACGACTGGTCCTGCGAGGCCTGGTCCTGCGCGGGTTGATCCTGCGACCCTTGGTCCTGGGTCCCCTGGTCCTGCGTCCCCTGATCCTGGGCCGGCTGATCCTGCGTCCCCTGGTCCTGCGTCGGCTGGTCCTGCGTCGCGTCGCCGGTGCCGTCGTCGCCGCCGCTGCTGCCTCCTCCGACGCCGCCGCCCGAGCTTCCCTGATCGCCGCCGCTCGAGGCGCCTGGTCCCCCACCCGTTCCGTCGTCGTTCTGGTCGCTGGTCGACCCCGAGCTGCTCCCGGTCGGATCGTTCGGGTCGCCGGTCGTGGTGCTGACGCCGCCGTTCGACGGATCCGCGTTGATGTCCGTCCCGCTCCCCTGGCACGACGGGCAGGTCTCGTTCGAGGTGTCCTGGTCGAGCTGATCGTCGGTGGGGGGCGCCTCGGGATCGTCGCCCGCTCCGCCGTCGTCGCCGCTTCCCGGATCCGCGCCGCCGCCGCCGCCGTCGTCCCCGCTTCCCGGATCCACGCCGCCGCCGCCGCCGCCGTCGTCACCGCTTCCCGGATCCACGCCGCCGCCGCCGTCGTCCCCCGATCCCGGGTCGCCCGCGTCGTCGCCGGACCCGGCGCCCGCGTCGTCTCCGTTGCCCGTGCCTCCGTCGTCGCTCACGCCACCGTCGGGCGCCTGGCACGTGTTGGAGCCTCCGCCCGGGGTCCCCTGGCAGGTGTACCCGCCCGAGCACTGGTAGTCGCCGACGCAGGGGCCGTAGTTCGTGCTGCAGCCCTGCGCCGTGTCCGGGTAGTTCGCGCAGAGGCACTCGCTGTCGCACTGCGACTGCGGCTCGGGCGCAGCGGCCGCCTCGGGCTGGCCACCGTAGTTGCACGTCCCGTCGGAGTTGCAGTTCGCGGCGTCCTCGTTGGAGCACGTCTGCTTGGCCTGCTGGATGTCGACGTTGAGCTGCGCGCACGACGCGATCGCCTCGAGCGCGCCGAGGCCGTCCTCGAACGTCGCCGCCCCGAAGATGCAGCTTGCCCCGTCGACGGGGATCGAGGGATCGTCCCACGCCTCCGTGCACTGGGGCCCGCTGCCGGGCGAGGTGCCGTCGAGCATGCGGACCGGGGGGTGCGCTGGCGGCCCGAGAACGCTCGTCAGGGGCCGCAGGTGCGGACCGCCAGCCGAGGCCAGGGGGAGCGTCCCCGTCCCCGCCGTCCTCGGGAGGCCCGCGGGGTCGACGGCGAGAACGTGCACGCCCGCGCCTCCGAACGCGGCGCCCTTCACGCCGTCGCTCGTCGCCGGGAGCATCGCCCGCTGCAGGTCGTACTCGATGGAGTGCACCAGCTGGAGCTGCAGCGCGGAGATCGACCCCGTCTTCTTCCCGTTGACGTCGCGGCGGAGCGTGGAGCCCGAGCCGTCGAGCATCATCATGCGCACGTGCCCCGGCGCGCCGGTGGCCGAGCGGAACCAGGCGATCTGCATCCCGCGCGCGGGGCTCCCGTCGGCGCGGTACCCGGTGATGACGACCTGGGCGCGCCCGATGAACGAGCGCCACTCGACGATGCCGTAGAGCTGCTCCATCCGCGGCGACGCCGGGTAGATGCCGAGGGGCAGCGCGGCGCCCTTGGCGGGGCTCGCGGAGAAGGGCGCGGTCTTGGCGCGCGAGCCGCACCCCACCGTCCCTCCGGTGACCGCCGCCGCGGCGACGACTCCCAGACCGACCACCCGCGTACGCCAAGACAGCCTCATGACACCGACCTCCCGAAGGCGGTTTCGCAAGCCGCGGACCGGTCGCAGCGGCCGGGCGGGAGCCATCGCGGAGGAGCACCGCGGCAGGCGCAAGCCGTTGGATCCATTGGGCTCGGAGGAGGGGCACGGAAGGCGGTTCCACCGTCAGCGTGCGGTTCCAGCGGCACTTTACGCATCGGGCGATGCCGCCAGGGATCCACGGACGCGCGGCGGACCGGGGGCGCACGCGGCGAGACCGGGGCTTCACCGCGTTGACGCCTGCACGGGCCGCGTCATCTTCTCCGGCGGCCGGGACCGCATCCACGTGGCCCGGACCGGAGGCCCATGCTTCGCCATTTCCTGCTCGGCAAGATCCATCGCGCGACCGTCACCCGCGCCGACCTCGACTACGTCGGCTCCATCACGATCGACCTCGATCTCGTCGAGGCCGCGGGCTTCGCCGAGAACGAGAAGATCGACATCTACGACGTGACGAACGGCGCGCGCCTCGCCACGTACGTCATCCTGGGCGAGCGCGGCTCGGGCGAGATCGGCATCAACGGCGCGGCGGCCCACCTGGTGGCCCCCGGCGACCTCGTCATCCTCGCGAGCTACGGGTGGATGACCGCCGAGGAGGCCACGGCCCACCGCCCGCGCGTCGTGCACGTCGACGGCAAGAACCGCATCGCCCGCCCCCCCCTTGCAGGGAGGCCCGCCGACCGATAGACGCTCTCCCCATGGCAAAGAGCGTCTTCTTCTTCGGCGACGGCAAGGCGGAGGGGGATCCGAAGCGGCGCGACCTGCTCGGCGGCAAGGGCGCCGGGCTCGCCGAGATGACCTCGCTGGGCCTGCCGGTCCCGTCCGGCTTCACGCTGGCGACCGACGTCTGCAACGCCTACTCGCAGACGCAGAAGGTCCCCGACGACGTGCGCGCCGACGTCGACGCCGCCCTCGCACGTCTCGAGAAGAGCATGGGCGCGCGCCTGGGCGATCCCCAGGCGCCGCTCCTCGTCAGCGTCCGCTCGGGCGCGCGCGCGTCGATGCCCGGGATGATGGACACCATCCTCAACCTCGGGTTGAACGACGCCGTGGCCGAGGGGCTCGCCGCGAAGACGGGAAGCGCGCGTTTCGCGTTCGACGCCTACCGCCGCTTCATCGCGATGCACGCGTGCATCGCGCTCGGCATGGCGAAGGACCCGTTCGACCGCGCCCTCGACGAGGCGCGCGCGCGTGTCGCCGCCGCCAAGGGCATCGACCGCACGCGTCTCAACGCCGAGGAGCTGAAGCGCCGCGTGCCGGACGCCGACATCCCGGCCGAGGAGCTCAAGGCGATCGTCGATGCCTTCAAGGGCATCGTGAAGAAGGCGACCGGCAAGGACTTCCCGACCGACCCGCGCGAGCAGCTCTGGCAGGCCGTCGAGGCCGTCTTCCGCTCGTGGAACAACCACCGCGCCATCGTCTACCGCCGCATGCACGAGATCCCCGACGACTGGGGCACCGCGTGCAACGTGCAGGCGATGGTCTTCGGCAACATGGGCGACACGAGCGCGACCGGCGTCGCCTTCACGCGCGACCCATCGACGGGCGAGAAGAAGCTCTACGGCGAGTGGCTCCCCAACGCGCAGGGAGAGGACGTCGTGGCGGGCATCCGCACGCCGAACCCCATCCGCGCGGGCGTGCGCGCCGCCGGCAAGACCGACGAGTCGCTCGAGACGAAGATGCCCGAGGCGTACCGCGAGCTCGATCGCATCGCGCAGACGCTCGAGCGGCACTTCCGCGACATGCAGGACCTGGAGTTCACCATCCAGGCCGGCAAGCTCTACATGCTCCAGTGCCGCAACGGGAAGCGCGCGGCGCGGGCGGCGGTGCGCGTGGCCGTCGACATGGCGAAGGAGGGCCTCCTCTCGAAGCAGGAGGCCGTGCTGCGCGTCGACCCGGGCGGCATCGACCAGCTCCTGCACCCGACGCTCGACCCGACCGCGCCGAAGAAGGTGCTCGCGCGCGGCCTCTCGGCCAGCCCCGGGGCCGCGAGCGGTCACATCGTCTTCAACGCCGACGAGGCCGAGCGGAGCGCGGGTCAGGGCAAGCCCGTCATCCTCGTGCGCGTCGAGACGTCACCCGAGGACATCCACGGGATGAAGGCGGCCCGCGGCGTGCTGACGGCGCGCGGCGGAATGACGAGCCACGCCGCCGTCGTCGCGCGCGGGATGGGCAAGCCGTGCGTCGCCGGCGTCAGCGCCGTCGCGGTGAACTACGCGACGCAGACGATGACCGTCACTGTCTACGACGACGCGGGCCGCCCCACCGAGCAGGTGACGCTCAAGAAGGGCGACGTCATCACGATCGACGGCGGCAGCGGCCACGTCTACGACGGCGCCGTCCCCACCGTGAGCGCGGCGCTCTCGGGCGAGTTCGGCGAGCTCATGTCGTGGGCCGACGCCGGGCGCACGATGAAGGTGCGCGCCAACGCCGACACGCCGCTCGACGCCCGTACGGCGCGTGCGTTCGGCGCCGAGGGCATCGGTCTCTGCCGCACCGAGCACATGTTCTTCGACGAGGAGCGTATCCAGGCAATGCGCGAGATGATCCTGGCCGACGACGCGCGCGGACGCGCCGCGGCCCTGGCGAAGCTGCTCCCGTTCCAGAAGGAGGACTTCGTCGGCATCTTCCGCGAGATGCGCGGGCTGCCCGTGACCATCCGCCTGCTCGATCCCCCGCTCCACGAGTTCCTGCCGACCGAGCCGAAGCAGCTCGAGCAGCTCTCCAAGTCGATGGGCGTCCCCGTGCAGAAGCTCGCGCAGCGGACGAAGGACCTCCACGAGTTCAACCCGATGCTCGGCCACCGCGGCGTGCGCCTCGCCATCACCTACCCCGAGATCTACGCCATGCAGGTGCGCGCGATCCTCGAGGCGGCGGTGCAGCTCGGCAAGGAGGGGATCGCCGTTCACCCCGAGATCATGATCCCGCTCGCCATCACGCGGGCGGAGCTCGAGCGGATGCGCGGGATCGTCGACGGCGTCGCCAAGGAGACCCTCGCCGGCACGCCCATCACGTTCTCCTTCGGGACGATGATCGAGCTCCCGCGGGCAGCCATCCTCGCGGGCGAGCTCGCCCAGCCCGCGGAGTTCTTCTCCTTCGGGACCAACGACCTCACGCAGGCGACGATGGGCCTGTCGCGCGACGACGCGGGCAAGTTCCTCCCTGCGTACGTGGAGACGGGCATCCTCCCGCGGGACCCGTTCGTCTCGATCGACCAGGACGGCGTCGGCGCGCTCGTCGAGCTCGCGGCCGAGCGGGGGCGCAAGGCGAGGCCGAAGCTCAAGCTCGGCGTGTGCGGCGAGCACGGGGGCGACCCCGCGAGCATCGGCTTCTTCCAGCAGGTGGGCCTCGACTACGTGAGCTGCAGCCCGTTCCGCGTCCCCATCGCGCGCCTCGCCGCGGCGCAGGCCGCTCTGCGCGCCGCCGCCGGCGCCGGCGCCGCAGGGGCCAAGGGAGCGAGCGCCGCCCACGGCACCGCCTGAATCGACGGTTCGTACCCCGCGCCAATCCAGACGAGCTACCATGAGGGGGTGCGGGCTCTTCGGGTGACGTTGGTCGTCCTCGCCGTCTTTCTCGGGACCATCGCCGCGTGCGGCGACGACACGGGCAACGGGGGCTCCACGCAGGAGAACCCGCAGCCGACCTCGTGCCCAGCCACGCCGTGCACCGTGGGCGCGATCTGCTACCAGCCGGCACCGAACGCGAACTGCAACGGCACCTGGTACTGCTGGAGCGACACGACCTGGCACTGCGCCCCCGAGGAGTCCGGCGGCCCCGGCGACGCGACCATCACGTTCGATACGGGGTCGGGCGACGAGACCGAGACCGAGACCGAGCCGGAGAGCTCGTCTTCCTCGCCCGACACGGGCACGGCGTCCGAGACCGGCACGACCGACGCCCCGTCCGACGCCGGCGGCGGCTGACGCGGGCGGCGGCTGACACGCCGAGCGTTTCGTTCGGTCGGAATGCGCCGCGCCGCGCCCCGCCGGGCTCCCGGTGTGGGCGCCGCGGTGCTACGACGGCCGCACCCATGTCCACCTTCGCCTTGCAGCGCGCGAGCGACCGTCACCTCGAACGTCTCCAGCCGCTCTGCGCCGAGGCGACCGCCCGGCACGCGGGGCTGTGGAGCGCCCGCAAGGCCTCGTTCGATCCGGGCGTGTGGCTCGCCGCTCATGCCCCGGTCATCGTCGTCCTCGACGGGCAGACCCCGATCGGCTTCGCCGCGGCGCTGACCGAGGGAGCGCCGCTCGGCTTCCCCAAGAACGCCGAGGCGGTCGTCTACGTGTCGCCGGCGCAGCGCAAGCACGGCGCGGGGCGCGCCGCGATGTCCGAGCTCCTCGCCGCGGCCCGCACCATGGGCGTCTGGAAGATGGTCGCGTACACGCTGCCCGAGGACGCCGGCGCCCGCACGCTCCTCGAGCGCGTCGACTTCCGCGAGGTGGGCGTGCTCGCCAAGCACGTACAGGTCGAGGGCGGATGGAAGGAGGTCGCGATCCACGAGCGCCTCGTCCTGGCGGCACGGCGCTCGCGCCCCTCGATCAGCGACACTTGACGTCCGTCGTGTTTGCGCTACAGTTGTCGTGCGTTCGCTGCACACGTAGCGGATTGCTCGACACCGGAGGACGACGATGCCGGAGCGCAAGAAGACCGGGATGCACGATACGGAGTGGGACCTGATGGAGGCCCTCTGGGACGCCGAGCGAGCCACCGCCCGCGAGGTGTCCGAGGCGCTCGAGAAGAAGCGCGGGTGGGCCGTCTCGACGACCAAGACGTTGCTCGATCGGATGGTCGGAAAGGGACTCGTGGCGGCGCGCCAGGTCGGCAACGTGTGGGAGTACACCCCCGCGGTGAAGCGCGTGGACGCGCGACGCTCGGCGTGGGCGGACTTCGTCGGGAAGGCGTTCGGCGGCGTGGCCGCGCCGGCGCTGCACTTCCTCGCCAGCGAGGCCAAGCTCTCGAAGAAGGATCTCGCGGATCTCCGCGCGCTGCTCGACGCCAGGGACACCAAGAAGGAGAACGACAGATGATCACCCGTCTCGGCTTCGACCTCGCCGCCTGGCTCCTGCCCGCGAACGCGTGGGCGCTGGGGCTCCTCGTGGGCGCGCTGCTCCTCGACCGGGCGCTCGCGCACCGCATGCGCGCCTCGCTCCGCATCGCGCTCTACGCGCCCGTCGCGCTGCGCGTCCTCGTGCCCTTCTCCTGGTCGGTCCCGATGGCGCACCTCCCGCGCGTCGCCACGCTCTTGCCGGTCGACGTCGTGGCGAGCGCGGCCTCGTCCCCGTCGGCGTCCGCGGACGCGCGCCCCTACACGTTCCTGGCCGCCGTCTACCTCGGCGTCGCACTCGTGCTCGGCCTCCTGGCGGTGGGCCGCCGGCTGCGCCTCGCGCGCGCTCTTGGCGCCTCGCCGGAGCGTTCTCTCCCTGGCCACGCGCACCCCGTCGTCGTCCACGCCGAGCTCGGGCCGATGGTCGCCGGCTTCTGGCGCCCACGCGTCGTGCTCCCCGCGGCGATGGCCGAGGGGCGCGACGACGCAGCCCTCGCGTGCGTCCTCGCGCACGAGTCGGCCCACATCCGCAGGCGCGACGCGTGGCTCTCGGCCGCGATCGACGCCCTGCTCGTCGTCGCGTGGCCCGTCGCGCCGCTGTGGATCGCGTCGGCGCGCGTCCGGCACCTCGTCGAGCTCGCGTGCGACGAGGCCGCCCTCGACGGGGCCGACGCCTCGCAGCGCCGGCGCTACGGCCACGTTCTGCTCGATCTCGCCGAGAACGGTCCCCTCGTCGTGGGCGGCACGGCGGCGCTTCATTTCGGGTCCACCTTGCGCGCGCGCATCGAGGCGATCGCGACGTACCGCCCGTGGTCGCGCCCCGTCCAGTGGGCCCTCGTCGCCGGAGTCGTGACGGCGTTCGCTGCGTGCTCGTCCGCGGGGCCCGAGGCCTTGCCGCAGGCTTCGAACGGCACGCACCCGGCGAGCGCGGGTTCGGCGCCGCTCGACCAGTACGGCTATCAGTTCGAGACCGATCCATCGCGCACCGCGACGCCACCCGCCAGCGGCGAGCTGCCGGCCGCCGCCCGCGACGACATCGAGGGGCACGGGCGCCTGGCGCCCGAGGTGATCCAGAACGCGGTGCACGCGAACTGGGGCCACTTCCGCACCTGTTACGAGGACGCCCAGAAGACGAACAAGACGCTCGCCGGCACGGTGACCATCTCGTACGCGATCCGTCCCGACGGCTCGACCCAGGACGCCAAGGACCTCGGGAGCACCCTGCCCGATCCGAGCGTCGTGCAGTGCGTCGTCGACGGCTTCGCGAAGATCGCCTACCCGCCCCCGCAGGGCGGCTTCGTCACGGTCGTCTATCCGATCGCGTTCGCGCCGGGCGACTGAGCGCCCCGCCGCAGGGCACGCGGTGGCCCGGACCTCGGCGTATCCTCGGCCGATGGCCACCCGGTTCGAGCTCCTCGCGGGCCTCCGCGCGCGCGTTCCGCGATCGACGTACGTCCTCTGGGGCCTCGGCCTCGCGGCGCTCAAGTTCGCGATCGACACCGGCATCGTCTACGCGTTCTCCCGCAAGACGTGGTCGCCGGTCGGGTACGTCGTCCCGAGCGTCGTCCTGCGCAACGAGGCCGTGGGGTCGGCGCCCGAGGGGATGTACGTCCTGCTCGTCCTCGCGGCGCTCCCCTTCCTCTGGATCGGCCTCTCGATGAGCGTCCGGCGCGCCGCCGACGCCGGCATGTCGCCCTGGTTCGGCTGCGGCTTCCTCGTCCCGCTCCTCAACTACGTCACGATCTTCGTCCTCTGCATCCGGCCGACGAAGAGCGAGGCGCGGTGGGACCCGGGACCCGGCGGCGTGTACCGCCAGGGCAAGGACGAGCCGCCGCCGTCGAAGGTGGAGCTCCCCGGCGGCCTGCGCGCGGCGCTCCTCGGCATCGCCGCCAGCATCGGCATCGGGCTCGCGATGATCGGGCTCTCCGTCTACGGCCTCGGACTCTACGGGACGGTGCTCTTCTTCGCGACCCCGTTCGCCATGGGCGCCACGACCGCTGCCGTCTACAACGGGCAGGCGACCCGGCGGGTGCTCGACACGCTCGGCCTCGCCGCCGTCGCGACGTTCTTCACCGGCAGCATCCTGCTCCTCTTCGCCATCGAGGGGGTCCTCTGCCTGGCGATGGCCTTCCCCATCTGCGTCGCCATCGCCATGGTCGGCGCCCTCATCGGCCGCGCCATCGTCACGAGCGCCCGCGAGGCCTCCGGGGCCGCCGTCCTCGTCGCGGCGCTCCCCGTGCTCGCGGCCGGCGAGGCGCACGTGGCGTCGCCGACGCTGCACGACGTCACCACCACGATCGACGTCGACGCCCCCCCGGAGGCCGTGTGGCCCCACGTCGTCGGCTTCTCCGATCTTCCCGAGCCCCCCGCGTGGCAGTACCGGCTCGGCGTCGCCTATCCGCTGCGCGCCCGGATCGACGGCGAGGGCGTCGGCGCCGTGCGCCGCTGCGAGTTCTCGACGGGCCCCTTCGTCGAGCCGATCACCGCCTGGGATCCACCCCGCCGCCTCGCCTTCGACGTCACGAGCCAGCCCCCGTCGATGACGGAGTGGAGCCCGTACCACGACGTCCACGCGCCGCACCTCGAGGGCTACATGGTCTCGAAGGGCGGAGAGTTCCGCCTCGTGCCGCTACCGGGCGGCCGGACCCGCCTCGAGGGCACGACGCACTACACGCTGGCGGTCTATCCGGAGATCTACTGGCGCCCGTACGCGGAGCTCCTGCTCCACGGCATCCACACGCGCGTGCTGCGCCACATCAAGGCGCTGACGGAGTCGGGCCGGTCCTGACCGCGGTCACGGGCAGTCGAAGAGCGGCGCGATCGGCGAGAAGTCCCACTGGGTGAGGTCCATCGCGTCGTAGCTCGCCATCGCGGAGGTGAGCGCCGACTCGACGTCGCCGAGCGTCTGGCCGAACTTGTTGGTCGCCGTGCCGCCCGCCGTGGCGACGCAGAGGAACTTGCCGGTCGTGCACACGTCGAGGGCGTCGCAGCCGGGCGCCTGCGGCGCGACGGGCTCGAGCTGCGCGTCGCCGTAGAGCGGGACCCCGTCGACGAGCACGAGGCGGACGTCCTTCGGCGTCGAGGCGAGGAGCGCGTCGTACGGGTGGGAGGCGTCGCCGCCGATGACGAGGAGGTCCGCGCGCTTGCCGGCCGCGATCGAGCCGAGGACGCCGTCGAGCTTCAGCACCTTCGCGGCGTGCGTCGTGACCATCTGCACGAGGTCCTGCGACGAGAGGACGTCCCCCCACACGGTGTCGTCGACGCGGTTCGCGAACCGAAGCTCGTCGAGGATGTCGTGGCTCCCGCCGATCGACCAGTCCGGCCCGAGCGCGACGTTGATGCCCTTCGAGAGCGCGAGCGGCACGTTCGCCGTCTTGGTCAGGTCCGTGCCGGCTCCGTAGAGGAACACGTTCGACTTCGGCGACCAGACGAGGCTCATCCCGCTGGCGGCCATCGTCGTGAACTCCGCGTCGCCGAAGGCCGCGCCGTGCACGATGGTCGTCTGCGGCGCGTCGAGGCACCCGTCGACGGTGGTGATCGCGTCGAGCTTGCCGAACTCGGCGAGCGCCGACGAGTCCACGCCCTCGCCGTCGTGGATGAGGTACGCGGCGGTCGATCCGCCCGAGAAGTTCCCGCAGACCGCGTCCGCCGACGACGTGCTCGGGAAGAGCGTCGCGACCTGCACGGCGTCGTTCCCGAGCCCGTTGGGGCTCTGGTCGATGGTGCGCGCGAGCGTGCCGTAGCAGGCCTTGTTGTCGGGGTTCGCGGCGCCGACGATCGATGTGGTGCCCGCGATGAGGCCCTTGATCTCGCCGTACTTGTCCATCTCGCAACCGAGCGACACGGGCGACCCCGCGGTCTCGCCGTTCATCCACTGCTTGGCGTCCACGAGCGCGCCGTACTTCGGGTCGTCCGTCCACTGGTTGTGGTTCGTGTACGGCTTCGAGGGCGACCAGTCGCTCTCGTCGAAGACGTCGAAGAGGATGTGGTTGTGCGTGTCGATGAGCCCCGGGAAGATGATCCCGTTGGTGCGCACAACCGACGCCGTCGACGCGCCGGGCGCCGAGGAGCACGAGGCCGCCGCGCACGCGATCGTGTTTCCGACGACGAGCACCTCGCCCTGGAACGCGACGTCCGGCGTGACGACCATCCCCTGGAGGAGGAGGTTCGTCGACGTCCCCTGCGTCGCGATCACCGCGGCTCCGCCGTCGCCACTCGCGTCGATCCCCCCGTCGGCGCTCGCATCGCCACCGCCCTCGTGGCCGTCGCCGTCCACCGCGCTCGCGTCGCCCGGACCCGCGTCGCCTGCTCCTGCGTCGTCTGCGCCGCCGCTGGGAGCTTCCGGCGTGCGTTCCGAGGGATCCGTCGGGCCTCCGGCCCGGCTCCCGCACCCCACGGCGCCGGCCAGAACGAGGAACGCGCCCAGGCACACGCAGGAACCACCGAGCCGAACCCACATGTGTGACCCATTTGACCCGCCGCATGGGCCTGGTCAAGTGACAGTTGGGCTGGAACGTTCCTTTTTCATCGAATGCGCCCCGGCGTCGGACCGGCTGCGTCACTCGAAGTGCCGGCGGTCCTCCCAGAACGCCGCCATCGGCTCCTTCAGGCCCCGCGCGACCCAGATCGTCTTGTGGGCCTCGTAGGGCATGCAGAGGCGGCAATCGAACCGCGCGCCCTCCGCGACGCTCGCGAAGTGCTCCTCGACCCACGCGCGATCGCCACCGAGGACGATCATCGCGCGTCCGTCGGCGTCGCGCGGACCCCACGTGTAGAAGCTGTTGTGCCCCGAGATGCCGTGGGGGAGACCGAGCGCGGGCCCGAAAAGCTCGATCGCCGCGGCCGCCCCGTATCCGGTGCGCGACAGCACCCCCGCGTGGGCACGCTCTTCGGGGGTGAGCGTCTCGGCGGCCACCGCCACCGCGCCGGCGAGCTCTCGCCACCCGAACATGTCCGCGTAGAGCTGCGGCAGCGGTCCCATTTCTTTCTTCTCGGTGGAGCTCGGCGTCGCTCCGAGGGCCGCCTGGTAGGCGAGGAACCGGTCGACGGGCAGGACGGGCACGACGAAGGGCACGGCGACGGCACCGCGCGCGACGACGGTCGCGACGAGCGCCCAGCGCGCGACGCGTATCCAGGGCCGGCCCGAGAGCCACGCCTCGACCACGACCGCGCCGGGTGCGAACCCCAGCGGGAACGCGGCCGCCAGGTACTCCGCCTTCGCCGACCGCGATACGGAGAGGACGGCGGTCGTCACGATCGCGATGCACGCGATCGGCCGCCATGGACGCATCGCCCGAACGAAGAACGGCGCGATCGCGCCGGCCGCGAAGATCGGGAGGCTCGCGGGGCTCATCGTGTCCGCCACGCCGGCGAAGAAGCCCGCGACCGAGTGCTCCTTGTACTTTCCCGCCATGGCGTTGCGGGCAAACTCGAGCGTCGGCCATCCCTCGTGGATCTCCCAGAGCACGTTCGGCGCGGCGAGGACCGCGGCCACGAGCGCCGCGAGCCACGGGCCACGGGTGCGCAGGAGATCCCGGCGGAGGGTGACGAGCGCCACGGCGACGCCCGCCCCCAGCCAGAGCACGCTCGCCTTGTTCTCGAGCCCGAGGCCCAGGACGACGCCGAGGAGGATCCACCGGCGGTCCGTGGGCGCCTCGAGCGCGTCGAGGAGGAGCCACGCGCCGGCAGCCCAGAAGACCGCGTCCAGCGAGTTCATCGAGTAGACGTGACCGAACGCGAGGAACACGGGCGCGAGCGCCTGGGCGCTGCACGCGAGGACGGACGCGAAGACCCGACCGCCCATGCGGCGGACGAGCGCCCCGGTGAGAAGGAGCGTCGCGACGTTCGCGAGGAGCGGTACGAGGCGCAGGGCGGGGAGCGACGCGCCGAGGAGGTCGCGCACGACGGCGAGCACGGCGATGCTGAAGGGCGGGTGATCGACGTAGCCGAAGGCGAGGTGCTGCGTGCAGGCGAGGTAGTAGAGCTCGTCGCGGAAGTACCCGTAGCGCTCGATGGCCGAGGCCTGGAGGACCGCGACCGCGATCGCAAATACGACAGGGACGGCCCGCGAGGGAACGAGCCAGGCGCGCAGCGCCGAGGCTCGGGAGGCGATCGCCGCTGAAGACATGGCGACGAGAATAGCGAGCTACTGCGCGAGGTACTCCTGCGTGCACGCGGACGTGGAGCGCACGCGCGCTTTCCGTCACGCGGTCGTCCGATACGCGCTAGCCCTTCTTCCCGTCGCAGTTCGCGCCGAGGCGCTGCAGCAGCCATTGCGCAGCCGGCCCGGGGGGCTCGGCCGCGCGGTGCATCATGTGGAGCGTGACCTCGAGCTCACTCCCCTCGACTTCCTCGAGGCGCAGGCGCACGAGCCTCTTCTTCGCGAGATCGTCGGCGACCACGTGGCGCGGCATGCCGCCCCAGCCGAGCCCCGCGCGCAGCATCGCGTGCTTGGCGCGGAGATCGAGCACGCGCCACGTGTGGCCGCTGAAGACGCCGATCGCGTAGTCCTCGGTGAGGCGGCTGCGATCGGCGAGGACGATCTGCGTCTGCTCCTTGAGGATCGTCGCGGGGATGGGACCGCGGTGCTTCGCGAGGGGATGGCCGGGCGCGGCGACGTGCACCATCGTCACGTGCGCGAGCGGCTTGCGATCGATCGAGTCGGGGAGCTGCGGGACGAGAGGGCCGATGCCCACCGAGCACGTGCCATCGAGGACGAGCTCGACGACCTTCCCGAGCGACTCGGTGTGGAGAGAAAAGGCCACCGTCGGGAAGCGATCGCGGAAGGCGACGAGGGCCTGGACGAGCGCTTCGAGCGGAAAGAGCTGGTCGATGGCGAGGCCGAGGCGCGGCTCGATGCCCTGGTGGATGCCGAGGGCGCGGGCGCGTAGACGATCCACCTGGCCGCAGACCGCGCGCGCCTCGGCGGCGAGCTCCTCGCCGGGTTTCGTCAGCGCCGGCATGCGGGCGGAGCGGTCGAAGAGGGTGACACCCAGCTGGCGCTCGAGGTTCGCGACGCCGTAGCTCACGGCCGACTGGGCGCGCCGCAGCGCGCGGGCGGCCGCGGAGAAGCTGCCCGCGTCGACGACGGCGAGAAAGACGCGGAGCTGGTCGAGCGTGAGCGCGTCGGCGTTCGAAGCGGGCGGCGCGGACGGCGCCGGCGAGCCGGGCGGCGACGAGGGGGGAGCCGGGGCATCCATCGTTTCAGCTGATGGTATACATCAATACTTCATCAGTTCCGAAGATGGCGTCCCGACCCTACATTGAGCGGCCAGGAGGTTCGAGAGAGACCATGGCTACCTACGACGTCGACAGGACCCATAGCGAGATCAGCTTCACCGTCCGCCACATGGTGTTCGCGAAGGTGCGCGGCCAGTTCAAGGACTGGGAGGCGAAGCTCACGTACGACCCGGTCGATCCCAGCAAGTCGTCGCTTCGCGTCGAGGTCGCCACGGCGAGCATCGACACCCGCGAAGCCAAGCGCGACGAGCACCTGCGCTCGGGAGACTTCTTCGAGTCCGAGAAGTACCCGTCGATGGTCTTCGTCTCGAAGCGCGTGCAGCCGGCGGGCGCAGGCAAGTACACCGTCCTCGGCGACCTGACGCTGCACGGCGTGACGAAAGAGATCTCGCTCGAGGTCGAGGAGACCGGCCGCGGCAAGGACCCGTGGGGCAACAGCCGCCTCGGGTTCTCGGCGAAGGGCGCGCTCAACCGGAGCGACTTTGGGCTGAAGTGGAACCAGGCGCTGGAGACGGGCGGCATGCTCGTGAGCGACAAGGTGGAGATCGAGGTCGAGACGCAGGTGGTGGAGCACAAGGCCGCGGCGGCCTGAGGGGGGGCGCGTGGACGCGCAAGCGTCAGGCTCGTCGCGGGTGTCCGAAGGAGAGAGGGGCCGATGATCCAGGTACGCAAGGCGGCGGAGCGAGGGCGTTCGAAGACGGACTGGCTGGACAGCCGGCACACCTTCTCGTTCGCGGACTACGTCGACCCGCGGCACGTGAGCTTCGGCGCGCTGCGCGTCATCAACGACGACGTCGTGGCCGCCGCCAAGGGCTTCGGGAGGCACCCGCACCGCGACATGGAGATCCTGTCGTACGTGCTCGAGGGCGAACTCGAGCACGGCGACAGCATGGGCAACGGGTCGGTCATCGTCCCCGGCGACCTGCAGCGGATGAGCGCCGGAACGGGCGTCGTGCACAGCGAGGCCAACCACTCGAAGACGGACCGCGTGCGGTTCCTCCAGATCTGGATCGAGCCAGAGAAGCGCGGCCTCGCGCCCGGCTACGAGCAGAAGTCGTTCTCCGAGGAGCAGCGGCGCGGCGCTCTTCGCCTCGTCGCAAGCCGCGACGGGCGCGAGGGATCGGTGACGGTGCACCAGGACGTGAGCCTCTACGCGGGCCTGCTCGGCGCGGGGCAGAAGGCCACCGTCGAGCTCGCGCCCGGGAGACGGGCGTGGGTGCAGGTCGCGCGCGGGAGCGTGGCAGTCGACGGGCAGGCCCTCGGCGAGGGCGACGGCGCGGCGATCGACGGGCAAGCGAACGTGACCATCGAGGGACGAGACGCGAGCGAGGTTTTGGTGTTCGATCTCGCCTAGGTGCTGTCGCTGATCCTGTCCGTCGCGGAGCCGGCCGCGCTACGAACGCTGCACGAAAAGCAGCTCGCCCAGGGTCACGCCTTCGTGCCGGGCGCCACGGGCGTCGAGGCGGCGCTGACGGCGTGCGAGCTCGTGCTCGAGCACGACGGGCGGACCCACGTGCTGGCGGCGGAGGTCGTCTTCGTGAAGGCCGAGGACCCGGGCCGAGGCGTGGGCGTGCAGCTCGCGCCGCTCGACGCGGCCGCGAAGGAGGCGCTCCGCAGGTTCTGTGCGTGCGAAGACACGGGCGCGGGCGCGGGCGCGGGCGCGGGCGCGGGCGCGGGCGCGGAGGAAGATACCTCGGACGCGGGCGGCGAGAGTCTTCAGGCGCGCATCCGGAGCCTCTCCACGCTCGAACAGCAGAAGCTCGCTGCGAGCGGCACGCTCACCGAGCGGATCGCCCTCGAGCGCGCGTTCGGGCCGAACGTGTGGGAGACGCTCCTGCGCAACCAGCGCCTCACGATCCCGGAGGTGGCGCGCATCGCACGCAAGGGGACGCTGCCGCGGCCGCTCGTCGAGTCGGTCGCCGGCAACGCCTCGTGGCTCGTGGCGGGCGAGGTGCAGCGCGCGCTCCTGTCGAACCCGCGCTCTTCGCCCGCCGTGATCGACAGGGTCCTCCGCGCCATGTCCCGGAACGAGCTCCTCCTCGTCCCCCAGCAATCGGCCTACCCCGCCACAGTCCGCCAGGCCGCCAAGAAACTTCTCACCCGCTGAACCCGGAGATTCGTTTCCTGCTCTCCGTCGTCAGGCGAGCAGCGCGTCGCGGGCCGCGGCGATGGTTGCGTCGACGTCGGCCTCGGTGTGGGCGCCGCTGACGAAGGCTGCCTCGAACTGCGCCGGGGGCCAGTAGATTCCGCGCTCGATCATCGCGCCGTGCCAGCGGCCGAAGGCCTTCGTGTCGCATCCCTTCGCGTCCGACCACGAGCGGACCGGGCCCCGCGTGAAGAAGAGCGTGATCATCGAGCCGACGCGCTGCACGCACGCCGGGACGCCGCGGTCGGCGATCGCGCGGGCGAGCCCCGACTCGAGGCGCGCGGTGAGAGCCTCGAGTCGCGCGTAGAGCGCGTCGTCGAGCAGGTCGAGCATCGCCAGCGCGGCGCTCACGGCCACCGGGTTCCCGCTCAACGTCCCGGCCTGGTAGACCGGCCCGACGGGCGCCACCTTCTCCATGAGGGCTCGCCGGCCGCCGTATGCGGCGAGCGGCATGCCGCCGCCGACGATCTTGCCGAGGCACGTCATGTCCGGCTTCACGCCCGCGCGCTCCTGCATCCCGCCCCGCGCGACGCGGCAGCCGGTCATCACCTCGTCGAAGATCGACACGGCTCCGTGCCGGGCGCACAGCGCGACGAGCTCCTCGAGGAAGCCCGGTGCGGGCGGGACGACGCCCATGTTGCCGACGACGGGTTCGACGATGACCGCGGCGATCTCCTTGCCGCGAGACGCGAAGAGCGCGCGGAGCGCTTCCTCGTCGTTGAACGGCAGGGTCGCGGTGTTCCCCGCCGTCGGCGCGGGGACGCCCGCCGAATCGGGGACGCCGAAGGTCGCGGCGCCGCTGCCGGCCTTGACGAGCAGGAAGTCGGCGTGCCCGTGGTAGCAGCCCTCGAACTTGACGACGACGTCGCGCCGGGTGAACCCGCGCGCTACTCGCAGCGCGCTCATCGTCGCCTCGGTACCGCTCGACACGGCGCGCACCATGTCCATCGACGGGTACAGCGCGACGAGCTTCTCGGCGTAGCGAACCTCGAGCTCCGTCGGTGCGCCGTAGCTCGTCCCGCGCGTCGCGGCGTCGCGCACGGCCTCGACCACGGCAGGGTGCGCGTGGCCCAGGATCATCGGCCCCCACGAGCCGACGTAGTCGAGATAGCGGCGGCCGTCCGCGCCGTGGAGCGTCGCCCCCTCGGCGCGCGCGACGAACACGGGAGTGCCGCCGACGGCGCGGAAGGCGCGGACGGGGCTGTTCACGCCGCCGGGGATCACCCGGGCGGCCCGTTCGAAGAGGGACCGGGATGCGTCGTCGCTCATGGCGACGTCACCATAGCGTGCCTCACCTTCCACTCGCGCCACGCGAAGTAGCCGCCGGCGGCGAGGAGCCCGAGCACGAGCAGGACGAGGAAGACGACGAGCGGCGCGCGCGACCCCTTCTTCGGCGCCTGCGACGCGGCGGAGATGGGCGGCGACACGGTCACCGGCCCGCCGGCCGGGCGGCCCGCTGCGGGGCGGACGGCAGGATGCGCCTGCGGCTGCGCCGACGGGCGGTTGGGCATCGGGTGCGTCGACGGAGGCTGCTGGAAGCTCGGCTTCGGCCCCTCGAGCATGAACATCGTCCCGCCAGGACCGGCGAGCCCGCCGCCGGCCACCGCGTCGGGCACGCTGTACACCGGGTCCACGATCGTGTCCGCGCCCGACGACGCCGGCCCCGCCATCGCCAGCGTCGAGCCCAGCCCGGGAGCGGGCTGCCAGTGGACGGGGAGCCTGTCTCGCATCCCCGCCTTGATCTCGCCCCAGAGCTCGCCCGCCGACCGCTGTCGCTGGTGAACGTCGAGCGACGTGGCGCGCGTGAGCGCCGCGTCGATCCCGCGAGGGAGCTGCATCCCGAGAGCCCCGGGCGTGATGCGGCTGTTCGGATCGATCGCCTCGGACATGCACGCGATGAGGCCGTCGCCCTTGCGGACGCGCGCGTCGCGCAGCGACTCGAGAAGGACGATCGCGAGCGAATAGACGTCGGTCCACGTTCCGATGGGCCCGATCTTCGGGTCGAACTGCTCCGGCGCGGCGTACCGCGGGGAGCACATCATGAAGTTGCCGACGGTCGCGGCGAGCGTGATGCCGATGGTGTCGTCGAGGATCTTGGCGAGGCCGAAGTCGAGCACCTTCATGCGCGTGCCGTACGCGGCGGACTTGGCGAGGAAGAGGTTCCCGGGCTTCACGTCGCGGTGGACGACGCCCTGCTTGTGGGCGTGGTCGAGCCCGAGGACGCCCGCCTCGAAGAGCGCGATCATTTCCTCGAGCGAGCGCCCGCGGAGCTGCTGGTCGCGGCGGGTCTTGAAGTCGAACGACAGGGGATGCCCGTCGAGCCACTCGAGGACCATGTACGGCACGAGCGCGCCGGTGACGGGCGAGGTCGTCGTCCCGCTGATGACGACGCGGACGATGTCGAGGTTGCCTTGCCCGAGGCGGTAGAGGAGGCGGCCCTCGTCGCGGAAGCGGCGCGTGAACGTCTCGATGCCCTCGGTGTCGAGGTTCGTCGTGAGCTTGAGGCACTTGACGGCGATCGGCTCGCCGATCCCCTGGTTCATCCCGCGGTAGACGACGCTGAAGCCGCCCTCGCCGATGGGCCGCTCGATGCGGTACTGCCCGTCGAGGACCTGCCCCGCGAGGCCGAAGGGATCTCCGCTCACGTCAGCACCAGGATGCGGCGCGCGCCGCGAGCGAAGCGTGGTGAGGGTGGACGAAGAAGAACCAGGCCGCCGCGGCCGCGAGACCGAGGACGAAGACGAACACGAAGACGAGGAGGCCGACGGGGGCGCCCTTGCGACGCGTGGAGATGGTGGTGACCTGCGAGCGGGGCAGCCCAGGCGACGTGGAGACCGACCTCGCGTCGACCGGCGTCACGGAGATCGGCGGCGCGGATGGCGTCGACTGCGCGAGGGAGCTCGCCCCGGCCACCTGCGACGAGGGCCGCGATTGCATCGGGACCGTCGTCCGCACGTTGACCACGGCGTTCGAGGCGGGGGGGGGCGCGGGCGTGCTCGCGAGCGCCTGCGTCCCGCTGCGAGGAGCGCCGGGCATGCGCAGGGTGCTCCCGTGCGCGCGCTGGCCGGCGGCGGGCGCCCCGCTCGGCGTGCGTCGCACCTCGATCACGGGCGACTCGCCGGCGCCGTCCGGGACGGGCTCGTGGATCCGCTGGGTGTCGGGGGGTGGCGGAGGGACGCTCATGGGGCGCTGCGCGTGGGGCTTGCTGCCCGACTTGGCGTCCTTGCCGATCGCATGCTTGAGCATGCCCCACAGCTCGCCGGCGTCGCGGGGGCGCTCCTTCGGGTCGATGGCGACGGCACGCTCGATGATCGCCTCCACGTCGTCGCCCACGGGGATCCCCAGCGCCCGTGCGGTGGGCCGGTTCTCGGCGTCGAGCGCCTTCATCGCGAACTCGCCGATGTGCTCCCCGTCCATGACGGTGTGATCGCGGAGCACCTCCAGGAAGACCAGCGCCACCGCGTAGACGTCGGTCCACGGGCCGAAGGCACCGACGTTCTCGTCGAACTGCTCGGGCGCGCCGTAGGCGGGCGCGAACATGCGGATGTTCCCGATCGTGCGGGCCGCAGGGCTCGTCGCGAGCGCCGAGTCGGCGAGGATCTTGGCGACCCCGAAGTCGAGCACCTTGAGCTTCGTGCCCGACGGGGTCTTCGCGAGGAAGAGGTTCCCGGGGTTGAGGTCCCGGTGGACGACGCCCTGCGAGTGGGCGTAGGCGAGGGCATCGACGGCGGAGTCGAGGAGCTTGACGGCCTCGGGCAGGGGGCGGCCCGCGAGTGAGCGGCTCCTCCGGTCGGCGAGGTCCTCGGCGAGCGACTTCCCCTCGAGCCACTCGAGCACCGTGTAGGGCACGAGCGCGCTCGTCGACGGCGAGATGGTCGTGCCGCTCGCGATGCTCCGCACGATGTGGAGATTGCCCTGCGAGAGCTTGTAGTGGATGCGGCTCTCGTCCCGGAAGCGGCGGACGAAGGACTCGACGAGCGCAGAACCGAGGGCGGGGGGGAGCTTGAGGCACTTGACCGCGATGGGCTCGTTCAGGCCCATGCTCGTGCCTTTGTAGACGGAGCTGAACCCGCCCTCTCCCACGTACTTGTCGACGTGGAACTGCCCGTCGAGCACCTGCCCGATCAGACCGAACGGATCCGGGGAGCCCACGGGAGAGACGATACCAGAGGGGCAGGTACCGCCGTCAAAACGCGCCGACGAGCCCGATGCCGCCGCCGTGCCGGCCGTCGCCCCACCCCACGGGAAGCACGAAGCCCTTGCTCGTGGGTCGGTCCCGGTCGAACCGATGGGAGCTTCCGTTCGTGACGAGGAGGGCCACGCCGACCACGGTCGCCGTGACGCCGACACCGAACCCGACCCACCCGAAGACGTCCCGCGTGTTGGCGTCGTCGATGCGCGACTGCGCGTCGATTGCGGGCTGGTTGCACGCGGCGATGGCCTGCTGCGAGGTGAACTTGCTCTTGTCGCAGATGCTCCCCTTGGGTGGGTTCTCGATCTCGTTCTCGGCCGCGTTGAGATCGGAGGTCGCCTGCTTGCGCTGCTGGCCGTTCCACACGAGGAAGCCGACGGAGCCGCCGGCGAGGACGACCCCGCCTCCCCCGAGAGCGAGGCCCCAGGTGCGCTGGGTCGAGATCTTCGACTGGTACGCGGCCCTCGTCTCGGGGGTCGGCTCGAAGGCGACGGCGAGGGACGTGGTCCGACCGGCGTCGAGCGTCACGTCACGCTCCACGGGGAGGAAGCCACCGTGCTCGACGACGAGGTGGTGGGGGCCCGGAGCGAGGCGCACGCCGTCGGCGCGCGCGACGCCGCGCTCCCTGCCGTCGACGGTCAGCACGGGATCGGGCTCCGTCGACTGGACCGCCAGCACCGCAGCCGACGAACCGAGCGCGCCATGGTCCTCTTCCGGCTCGAGGATCGCCTCCCCGGACGCGCCGTCGCCGAGCTGGAGGTCTTGCCTGGCCGTGACGTATCCGGCACGGCGGAGCTCCACCTTGTGAGGACCGGGGACGACGGTGAGCGACTCGGGAAGCGGCGTCTTTCCGACGACCTGATCGTCGATCACGACGTCGGCGCCGGGGAGGTGCGTCTTGATCGTGACGTGAGCGACGCGCCCCTGCATCTCGACGAGGTCGAGCTTCACCTCGGCGGCCGTCCCGCCCGCGACGGTGACCTCCTTGCGGACGGGCGCATACCCGCTCGCGACCGCGCCGACGACGTGGAGGCCGCCCGCGACCCGGAGGGGTGCCGTCATCGGCGCGTGCCCCGCCACGACGTTGTCGATCTCGATCTCGGCGGGGACGTTCGTCACGACCGATACCTTCGCGATGCGGGCGGCCTGATCGTCGCGGGTCTGCCTCGCTCGCTCGGCGCGGTCGGGGGCGACGGCGCCGGGCGTCGCGAGGACCTTGTCGAGCGCCTCCACGGCCTCGACCGGCCGGCCCATCGCCGCGTACACGAGGCCGATGTTGTAGAGGACGAGCGGGTTGGGGATGAGGTCGTGGGCGCGCTTGAACTCGGCGAGCGCGCCCGCGTTGTCCCCGTCGTTGAAGAGGCGCAGGCCGCGGTCGAACCGATCGCGTGCCTCGGTCCTCACGGCGTCGGACACGACGGGGGCGCCCGGCGCGGGCTGGCCCGAGGCGGAGGCGCAGACGAGAGTGACGGAGAGGAGGGAAGAGAGCGTCAGCGCGAGCGCGCGGCGGGCCCGGACCATGGACGGCGGAATCATGCCCGACTACGGACCGCCGTAGAAGACCAGCCGGAGGCTGGCGACGAGGCCGTGGCTCTCGAAGGGCCGCGAGAAGATGGCGTCGTACTCGAGGCTGGGGCCTGCGCCGAGGTGGCCGCCGAGGACGTGCGCGAACGACCACTCGTAGAAGGGCCCGGCTCCGACGAACGACTGGGTGCCCGACGAGCCGGGAAGCCCGGCAGGCTTCGGGTCGAGGTGGCCGCTGCCCACGCCGAAGACGCCGAGGACGCCGAGCCCGTGAAGGGGCGGGACGAGGCCCACGAGAGGGAACGCCTCGACGCGGAGGCCGCCGCCGTCGCCGCTCGACCGGAAGTCGGCGTTCTGGAACGACGAGTGGCCGAACCAGAAGCCGAAGGAGACGTAGTCGCTGAACGCGCCCATGACGAAGAGCGAGCCATACGTCCCGCCCATCACGCCGCTCGCCGAGTAGTCGGCCTGGTTGCCGATGTCCTGCGCGTTGTTCGGGTACCCGCTCGCTCCCCCGAGGCCTCCCCCGTACGAGAACCCGACGACGACGCCGCTCCGGTACGCGTGCGCCGACGGGAGCTCGGTCACGGGCGTGACGTCACCGACCGGGACCGCGGCGGCAGCCGCCTGCGAGGCCGCGGCGAGCAGCGTCACCGTCAGCGCATGGCCGAGCATGGCGACTGGTTACCACGGATGGCCAGCCGCGCCGACGCCCGCTCGTTGTGCGATTCCCTGCGTCTGGTAGAACCCCGAGCCGCCGCCATGCCCTCCCTCGTCGACCGCTCCCTCTCCGAGTCCGACCCCGAAATCGCGCGGCTCATCGCCGAAGAGAACCGCCGCGAGCACGACACCGTCCGCCTCATCGCGAGCGAGAACTACGCGTCGCGCGCCGTGATGGAGGCGACCGGTTCGGTCCTCACGAACAAGTACTCCGAGGGGTACGCGCACAAGCGCTACTACGAGGGGCAGCAGGTCATCGACCAGGTCGAGGAGCTGGCCATCGCGCGGGTGAAGGCGCTCTTCGGCGCCGAGCACGTCAACGTCCAGCCCTACTCGGGCAGCCCGGCCAACCTCGCCGTCTACCTCGCCTTCTGCCAGCCGGGCGACACCGTGATGGGGCTCGCGCTCCCCGCAGGCGGCCACCTCACGCACGGCCACACCGTGTCGATCACGGGCAAGTACTTCAAGAGCGTGCAGTACGGCGTCCGGAAGGAAGACCACAGGATCGACATGGACCAGGTGCGCGACCTCGCCCGCGCGAACCGGCCCAAGCTCCTCTGGTGCGGCACGACGGCATACCCGCGCACGCTCGACTTCGCCGCGTTCCGCAGCATCGCCGACGAGGTGGGCGCCATCCTCGCCGCCGACATCGCGCACATCGCGGGCCTGGTCGTGGGTGGCGCGCACCCGTCACCGATCGGGGTCGCCGACGTGGTGACCTCGACGACGCACAAGACGTTCCGTGGGCCCCGCGGCGGGATGATCCTCTGCAAGAAGGAGCACGCCGCGGCCATCGACCGCGCCGTCTTCCCGGGGCTCCAGGGCGGGCCGCACAACCACGTGACCGCGGGCATCGCGGTCGCCGCGCAGGAAGCCGCGCGTCCCGAGTTCAAGACGTACGCGAATGCGGTCGTCGAGAACGCGAGGGCGCTCGCGGAGGCGCTCGCGAAGAAAGGCTTCGGCGTCGTGACCGGGGGGACCGACAACCACCTCCTTCTGGTCGACGTGACGAGCAAGGGGGTGGCGGGCAAGCCCCTGGCGCAGGCGCTCGATCGCGCGGGGCTCGTCCTCAACTACAACGCGGTGCCGTTCGATCCGCGCAAGCCGTTCGACCCGTCCGGCGTTCGCATCGGGACGCCGGCGGTGACGTCGCGGGGGATGGGCAAGGACGCCATGGTCCAGATCGCGGAGTGGATCGACCGCGTCACCCAGGCGCACACCGACGAGGCGCTCCTCGCGCGCGTCGCCGGCGAGGTGAAGGAGCTCTGCGCGAAGCACCCGGCGCCGGGTATCCGCCTCTAGTGCCGGGGGTTTCATGCAGCTCGAACTGACCCAGCACGACGTGGCGCTCCTGCTCAGGCACCTCGAGCGGCACATCCAGCACCTCGAGACGGAGCTCGTTCCGACCGACGCGCGCGAGCTCCAGGTGACCCTCGCCCGCGAGATCGCGGCGCTCGAGGCGCTGTGCGAGCGGCTGAAGGCCGACCCGCAGGAATCGCTGCCGGACGTGGACTGACGGCGCGGGATGCCGACCATCCGGCACCACGAACGGCACTTCCTCGGGAGCGACGCCGTCCGCGACGTCGTCATCGGGATGTCCGACGGCCTCACGGTGCCGTTCGCCCTCGCCGCCGGCCTTTCCGGTGCCGTGTCGGGGACTGCGGTGGTCGTGACGGCCGGGCTCGCGGAGATCGCCGCGGGCTCCATCGCGATGGGCCTCGGGGGGTACCTCGCGGCGCGCGCCGACGCGGAGCACTACGCGAGCGAGGAGGCACGCGAGCGCCGGGAGGTGCAGGAGATCCCCGTCGAAGAGCAGCAGGAGATCGTCGACGTCCTCGGGCGTTACGGGCTGACGCCGGAGGAGGTCGCGCCCGTGGTGGCCGGGCTCCGACGCAAGCCGGGCGCCTGGGTCGAGTTCATGATGCGGTTCGAGCTGGGGCTCGAGAAACCGGAGCCCCGCAGGGCGCTACGAAGCGCGCTGACCATCGCGGCCGCGTATGTCGCGGGGGGACTGGTCCCGCTCTCCCCCTACTTCCTGGTTGCGACCGCGCGCGCGGCGCTGCCTGCATCGGTCGCCGTGACGATGGTGGCGCTGTTCGCGTTCGGGTGGGTGAAGGGCCGCTTCACCGGGACGCGCGCGTGGAGGAGCGCGCTGCAGACGACCGTGGTCGGCGGGATCGCCGCGGCGGCAGCGTTCGGGCTCGCGCGCCTCATCGCCTGACGACCGGCGTCACTCGCCCGGCTCGGCCGCCGCCTCGGGGCCCCCGCCGCGTGCCACGCGCGGTCGCGTGGCCCACCACGCGAGGGGGGCCAGGGCGACGATCGCCTGCGCGAGGAGGCTCAGGCGATCGGGGAACACGCCCAGGAAGTCCACGCGGAAGAACGGCATCGGGCGCGAGGGCACGAGCCCGACCTCTTCGAGCGAGTGGATGCCCTGCCCCAGCAGGACCACCGCGGTCACGACGAGGACGACGGTGGAGACCTTGAAGAGCGTCACCATGGGCAGGCGAAGGCCGAGGCGGCCCACGGCGAAGACGAGCGCGAGCAGGAGGACGGTCCCCGTGAGCGCGCCGAGGACGACCGCCGACGGCGCGTCGATCGAGAGCGCCTCGAGGAAGACCGCCGTCTCGAAGCTCTCGCGGAACATCGCGAGGAAGGCGATGCCGAAGAGGGCGAGGGCGCCCCGATCGAGCGCCCCCTTCGTGCGCTCGCGCAGGCTCCCCATGGTCTTGCGCGTGGTCGTGCGGGCGTTGAGCCAGAGCGCGGCGTGGAGGAGCATCGCCGTCGCGACGAGCGCGAGGATCCCCTCGAGCTTCTCGTTCATCGCTCCGGCGAGCACGCGCCGCCCCGCGACGAACGCGACGGCGCCGACGGCGAGGGCGGAGATCCACCCCGCGTGAACGAAGCGCGCGCGCGTGAGCTGCTTGCGCTTCTTCACGACCGCGAGGAGCGCCGCGATGACGACCGCCGCCTCGAACCCCTCGCGCACGATGACGAGGAGCGAGAACCCGAAGACGCTCGCCGCCGCCGTCCGCGATCGGACGCCCCCGGCGCGATCGAGGAGACCGAGGAGCTTCGCGATGCCCTCGCGGGCCGACGGATCGCCCGCCTGGAGCGCCGCGCGCGTCCCGGTGAAGGACGCCTCGAGCTCCGTCACGAGCCCCGCGTCGCGCGCCCGCAGCCACGGCTCGATCGGCTCGATGTCGGTGAGGTACGCGTCGAGGAGCGCGTTCTCCGCGCCGCGAACGTCTCCCTCGTCGGCGCGGTGGGACGCCTCCTCGACGCGGGCGCGCGCCGCGGCGACGAGCGCGCGCGCATCGGGTTCGGGGAGCTTGCGGCGCAGGCACGCGACGCTTCCCTCGCCCTCGGAGCGCGCCAGGTCCTCGTCGGTGCGGTTCGCGAGGCCGTCGAGGGAGGCTCGGGGGGCCGCCCCACTGCAGGCGGGCTGGCGGAGCGTGAAGAGGTAGAACGCGAGCGCCCAGCGCTGCTTGTCGTCCAGGCTCGTGAAAGGCGCCATCGCCGTGCCCTTCACGCCGAAGCGGACGACGTTGAAGGCCTTGAAGGGCGTGAGCCCGCCCATGACCTCGGCGGAGTGGAAGTCCGCGGGCTTCGGCGTCAACGCGGCGGCGGCCGGGCCGTCGCCGTGGCCCGACGCGCCGTGGCACGTCGAGCAGTTCTGGGCGAAGACGGTCGCTCCTTCGGCGAGGTCGGGCACCGTCGAGGGGGCCCGCGCCATGCCGGTCGCGGTCACGACGTCGTCGACGAGGGCGGCGCAGTCGCGGGAGACGCCGTCGGCATCCTCGGCCTCGCGCACGCGGGCGTCGATCGACTGGACGCGCGCCACGAACGGAGCGAGCGCTGCGACGCGGTGCGCCTCGCCGAGGGCCTCCGCCGACAGCGAGCGCTGCTCGGCGAGCTCGCCCGCGTCGTGCGAAGCGACGGCCGCCGGGTAGTCCGACTCGAGGTACTGGAGGATCGAGACGAGACGCTGCGCGTCGGTGGCTGCAGCCGGGTGCGACGCGGTCGATTCGTCGTGGCCGGACGGCCCCCGCCAGGCGAGGACGCCGAAGACGAGCGCCGCCAGAACGAGGACCCCCACGGCGCTCGCCCGCGCGATGTTGAAAGTCGCTTTCAAGTCACGACCAGTATGGGCAACGCCTCGACCGCACGCAAGCCTCTTCGGGCCCCGTCCCCCGTTTCGGTTCGCGCGGGCCCCGCTAAGCTGCGGGCCCCATCTCATGCGCCTCCTCCGCACCCGCCTGCTCGCTGCGCTCGTCCTCGCATGCACCGTGTCCTGCGCGGGCGAACCCACGCCACCGCCGGCGCCCCCTCCTCTCATGTCGTCCGTGCCCGCGGGGTCCTCCAGCGGCGCCGCGCTTCCCGTTCCGAGCGCCCCCATGAACGCACTCCTCGACGTCAGCCCCCTCCCCTATCAGGCCCCGCCGTTCGACCGGATCCACGACGCCGACTACCAGCCCGCCATCGAGGACGGCATCGCTCGGCACATGGAGGAGGTCGAGAAGATCGCCGGGCAGGCCGAGCCGCCCACGTTCGAGAACACGATCGTCGCGCTCGAACGGAGCGGTGCGCTGCTGACGCGCGCGACGAAGGTCTTCTTCGGAGTGGCCCACGCCAACACCAACGACACGCTCCAGAAGGTGGAGGAGGCCGTCGCGCCCAAGCTGGCGGCCCACCAGGACGCGATCTACCTGGACGCGAAGCTCTACGCCCGCGTGAAGGCGCTCTTCGACCACCGCGACGCCCTCGCGCCCGATGCCCGGTACCTCGTCGAGCGTTATCACCGGGACTTCGTGCGCGCTGGGGCCGAGCTGTCCGAGGCGGACAAGACGCAGCTTCGCGCGCTCAACAAGGAGGAGTCGTCGCTGACGACGGACTTCTCGAACAAGCTCCTCGCGGCGACCAAGGCCGGCGCGCTCGTGACCGATCACGAGTCCGACCTCGCGGGCCTGCCGGCCGGCGACATCGCCGCGGCGGCCGAAGCGGCCAAGGCGCGGAAGCTCGAGGGCAAGTGGGTCATCCCGCTCCAGAACACGACGCAGCAACCCGCGCAGGTCTCGCTCCAGGAGCGCCCCGTGCGGGAACGCCTCTTCAAGGCCTCGACGGAGCGCGCCGAGCACGGCGACGCCAACGACACGCGCGCCATCATCCAGCGGCTCGCGTCGCTGCGGGCGCGCAAGGCCAAGCTGCTCGGCTTCCCCTCGTACGCGGCCTACGCGCTCGACGACCAGATGGCCAAGACGCCCGAGCGGGCGATCAAGCTGCTGAGCGACATGGCGCCGGCCGCGGTCGCGAAGGCGCGCGGCGAGGCTGCGAAGATGCAGGCGCTCGTCGACCGCCAGAAGCGCGCGCGGTTCGCGCTCGCGCCGTGGGACTGGCAGTACTACGCCGAGCAGGTCCGAAAGGCGGACTTCGCGCTCGACGACTCCCAGATCAAGCCCTACTTCGAGCTCGATCACGTGCTGAAGGACGGGGTCTTCTTCGCGGCGAACAGGCTCTATGGCCTGACGTTCGTGGAGCGCCACGACATCCCCGTGTACCAGCCGGACGTGCGCGTCTTCGAGGTGTTCGACGACGGCGGCGCGTCGATCGGCCTCTTCTATGCGGACTACTTCAAGCGCGACAACAAAGGCGGCGGCGCCTGGATGGACAGCTTCGTCGACCAGTCGAGCCTCCTCGGGTTCCACCCGGTCGTGTTCAACGTCTGCAACTTCACGAAGCCCGCGCCGGGCCAGCCGGCCCTCCTCAGCTTCGACGACGTGACGACGATGTTCCACGAGTTCGGGCACGCGCTCCACGGCCTGCTGTCGAACGTGAAGTTCCCGACGCTCTCGGGCACGGCCGTCCCGCGCGACTTCGTGGAGTTCCCCTCGCAGTTCAACGAGAACTGGGCGAGCGAGCCCACCGTCTTCGCGAACTACGCGAAGCACTACCAGACGGGCGCCCCGATGCCCCCCGAGCTCGTGGCGAAGGTGCAGAAGGCGCGCAGGCACAACCAGGGCTTCGCGACGACCGAGTACCTGGCCGCGGCCCTCCTCGACATGGCGTGGCACACGCTGCCCGACGGCACCCCCACGCAGGACGTCGACAAGTTCGAGGCCGAGGCGCTGCACAGGTACGGCGTCGACTACGCCCTCGTTCCGCCCCGCTACCGCACGAACTACTTCGCGCACATCTGGGGCGGCGGCTACGCGGCCGGGTACTACGCGTACCTGTGGAGCGAGGTGATCGACCACGACGCGTTCCAGTGGTTCGTCGAGAACGGCGGGATGACGCGCCAGAACGGCAAGCGCTTCCGCGACATGGTGCTCTCGCGCGGCTACACGGAGGACACCGCGGCGATGTACCGCGCGTTTCGCGGGAAGGACCCGAGCGTCGAGCCGCTGCTCGAGTTCCGCGGGTTGAAGCCGGAGAAGCACGCGCACAAGGGGTAGGCGGGCGGGCGCGGGAACCTCGTCATCGGCACGCTGGTACGCGTCGCAGCCTGAGCGTCGCGCCTCGTGCACGCCTCGAAGTCCGATGCGGGCACGAGCGCCGCCCATCCGCACGCAACGACGAGCCCTGCGCGAAGTGCGGCAGCCCTTGCACGACAGGCGGGGCCTGTGTTGCGCAACGACCCCGGACGTTCCCGGGGACCGGCGCGATGGTGCTTAGCGCCTTGCCCCCGGACCCGAGGCGCCGGTGCCCGCGGCTCCGGTACCACGAGCGCCGTGTCGGGGACCGCCCCCGGATTCCCGGGAGACGGCCGGCGTTGCCCTTCGCACAGGCGCGATCGGCGCCTGCACATGCCATGCGGTGCCGCGGTTCGTTCCGGAGCGTGCCGAGGTACGCGATCGCTCTCCCCCGGTACAATTGGTACCGTCCCTCGGGAGAAGCGCCGCGGACTCCGTGTCCGCCCCGCGCTCCCCGGGCACGGCACCCATGGACCCGTGGAACCGTCTGGTCCGTCCCGCCGAGAACCATCCCCATGCCGCCGAGTGGCGGTTTCCCTCCGTCTTTTCCAACGGTTGCACCTATGTGAACGCGCCGCCCGCGCCGGAGACGCGACGCCTTCTTCGCGAACCGCGGGCGCGGGCGCGGAAAACTTGTACCACCCAGATGAGCCTGCGTATCTCCCGCCTGGATGGCGGGGCGTGGCCGGCGTGTCCTCTTCTTCTCCTGGTTTGGTGCGCTCGCGCTGACGGCGTGCACGGGGAAGAGCGATCTCCCCCCGGCGAGCGCCCAGGCTTCCGCCGACGACGAGCCCACCGATCTCGCCCCGGCCCCGCCCCCCTCCCACGTCCGTCCCGACGGCCCTCGCCTCTTCGCGCGCGCGCTCGAGACCCGCCTCCTCGAGCGCCCCGATCCGCGCGCGCGTGTTCTCGGCTACGTCCGTCTCGGCCAGAGCGTGCCCCGGTCCGACGCGCGCGTTCCGGGCGCGGCGTGCGACGGCGGGTGGTACGAGGTCCTGCCGCACGGCTACGTGTGCCTCGACGCAGGCGCGACGCTCGACGAGCACGACCCCGTGATCCGCGCGCTCGGTACGAAGCCGGACCTCGCGAAGCCGATGCCGTACCTCTACGGGTTCGTCCGGCGGGACGCGACCCTCTGGCACATGATCCCGGACCACGCCCTCATGGACAGGTGGGAGTACGGGTTCCAGGGCCACCTCAAGGAGTACCGGGCGCACCACGCCGAGTGGAACCGCATCAAGGCCGCGGGCGCGAACGATGTCCCGCTCGACGCGCAAGGCAACGCGAAGATGCTCCCCAGCGAGGTGCCCGCCGTTCCTCCTCCGCTCGACGAGGACCACCTCTTCCCCGACCTCGGCGACGGGTCGATCCCGTGGTGGCTCCGCGGCGGGGGACGCGCGATCCCGAACCTCTCGCCGTACGTCGCGCCCGACGGCTCGGTCGTCCGCGGCAAGGTCTTCCGGCACGCGGGGCTCGCCGTGCTCGGGAGCTTCCGGACCGGCAAGGAGAGCGATCGGCGAAAGTTCACGGTGACGCTCGACGGGCGGCTCATCGGCGAGGACAAGATCAAGCCCCACCTCGCGTCCCCCTTCCACGGCATCGCGCTCGACGGATCCATCCCCTTCCCGTTCGCGATGGTGCGGCGGCGCGACGCGGACTACTTCGACCGCGAGGGCAACGCCGGTGGCCACCCGGGCTACGGCGACATCATCCGCCTGAACGGCAAGATCCTGCCGCGCGACCAGCGGTTCTTCTTCGAGACCCTCGACCGCCGGTGGCTGCGCGAGGACCAGGTGGCGGTCTTCGACGTGCCTCCTCCCCCGGTGAGCTTCGACTGGAAGCACACCAAGTGGGTCGACGTCTCGATCACCTACCAGTCGCTCGTGCTCTACGACGGCGAGAAGCCCGTCTACGCGACGCTCGTCTCCACGGGGGTGGACGGCGCCGGCGATCCGAAGACCACGCGGTCGACGGTCCGCGGCGAGTTTCGCATCGACTACAAGCACGTCACGACGACCATGGACGCCGACGATGCCGCCGAGAACGGCAGCCACTTCGAGCTCCGGGACGTGCCCTGGGTGCAGTACTTCGAGGGCGGCTACGCGCTCCACGCCGCGTACTGGCACGACGACTTCGGCCGCCCGCGCAGCCACGGCTGCGTCAACATGGCGCCGGTCGACGCGCGCCGCGTCTTCTTCTGGACGGACCCGCCCCTGCCCGACGGCTGGCACGGCGTGAAGTCCGGCCGGACCATGGGCGCAGGGACGTGGGTCCGCGTCCGCAAGTGAGTGACGCTACTGGCCGCCGAGCGCCGCGCAGAGCGCGCTGCCCGGACAGCAGGCGTCGGTGCCGGCGCCGCCGGTCTTCCCGGTGTGGAAGCAGACCTGCGCGCCGGAGGGATTCGCCGGGTAGTAGTAGGCCCAGAAGAAGCACATCTCGTTCGACCCGGCGCTCTCGCCGAACGTCACCGTGTTCGTCGAGCCGTTGTACCAGTCGCACTGGAACTTGAAGCCGCCGCCCGGGTCCACGTGGAACGGTGGTGTGAACTCCGTCGTGACGGGATCGCTCCACGACGTGTTCGTGTAGATCTGCGTACCCGGGTCCGAGGCGCTGGTGGCGGACCAGATCTGCACCTTCGTCCCCCACTGGTGCTCGTGGCCGGTCATCGCGAAGAAGTTCGAGTTCGCGTAGGTGGACGGCACCTGGAAGTAGACCGGCCCGAGCGTGTAGTCCGACTGCGGCGGGATCGAGATGTCCGGATCGCCGATGAAGAGGAACGACGCGTCGTACTGGTACTGCGAGTCCGGGATGGTCGTCAGCGTCGACGTCGTCTTGAGCGTGACGGTCTCCGTCGCGCTGGCGTTGATGTAGTGCATCTCGAGGCGGACCATCTGGTTCGGGTCGAGCGTGAAGGCCACCCCCTGCGGCAGGGTGATGAGGTCGTCGAGCTTCTGCGAGATGACGAGGGGGTTGCCGTCCGCGGGGTTCAGCGTGTCCTGGAAGGGCTGGCAGTTGAAGGGCGTCGTCTGCGCGGCCTGGGCCGCCACCTTGTAGAGGATCATGTGGTGGGACGAGGTGCCGAGCAGGTCGTGGATCTGCCCGACGTGGATGGCAGCCGCGTTGCCCAGCGGAACGACGATGCACTGCGTGTTCTCGGTACCCGGGGGTACCTGGATGGGGCCGAACTGCACGGTGAACGACTGCGTGCCGTCACCCGAGTCCGTCTGCGACACGTCGCCGTCGGGGGCCGCGGCGTCGAGCGCCGTGCCGCCGCTGCTGCTCGTGCCGCCGCTGCTCGCGCCTCCGCTGCTCCCGCTCCCGCTGCTGCTGCTGGCCGAGCCCGAGCTGCTGGCACCGCCGCTGCTGGCGCCGCCGCTGCTGCTCCCGTTCCCGCCGCCGTTCGGCGAGCTCGAAGAGCTGCACGCCGCCACGATCACCGCACAGCCCAGTGCCATCCAGTAAGCCCGCATTCGCTACCTCCGCAGGATCGCGAGCGTACGTGGGGAAGGCGCCACCGCACGTCACAACGGCGGCTCGGAAGAAGACCGCACCCACCACTACCCACCTCGAGGGGCACGATCGATCGCGCCGAACGACCTGTGCCGTCACCCTGCGACCAGCGACGCTTCAGCCGGGGCAACCCACCTGGGTCGGTTGCCACGAGCCACCGCTGCACTGGAGCGTCACGTTGCCGTCGCAGCCTCCGTAGTCGCAGACGGTTCCACTCGTGCTGCACGTCGAGCCGATGCGTGGGCGAGGCGATGGACATCCGTTGCCGGACTGCGGCGCGTCCGGGCAGCACCAGGTGGCCTCGGGCCGTCCGACCATCCCGCAGTGTGTGGCGCACGTGCAGCGCGCCTCGGCGAACGCGCACTCCAGGTTCTCGGGGGTGCACAGGGACTGCTGGAGGAGCGCCGCGTACGTCGCGGGGCAGCCCGCGCCGGCGCTGATCGCGCACCCCTGCGTCGCGGGACGCACCAGCCAGCGCCCCGAGTTGCAGGTCGCGACCGTGTCGCACGACACGTCGGGGTCGTCCCCGTACTCGCATTCGAAGCTCCCCGTGCACGCACTCTCTGCGACGGGCGCGGAGCCCGGACACGCTCCGCCCGGTCCTCCTCCGCCGCCGTCGGCGCCGGCACCGAGCGTCGGCGTGGCACCACCGCAGGCGACGGCGAGCCCTACGAAGAAGACGCCCACCACGGGCCGGGGCAACCGCATGGAGGACCCTCCTGATCGATGCATCGTACCCCAACGTCCGGCGCGGGGCCGCCCACGGCGACTACGGGCCCGCGACCTCGACCTTCTTGCCGTCGACGAACTGCGCGCTCGCGAGCTTCGCCACGCGCTCGGTGCCATCGAGCCCGCTCGCGATCTCCACGGTGGGCCCGGTGTCGCGCTCGACGACGACGTTGACCATGTGGATCGTCGAGTCGGCCCCGATCACGGCGACGCGCGAGCCGTGCGCGTCGCTGGCGAGGGCGGTCGACGGGACCTCGAACACGCGGTGCGGCGAGGGCAAGGTCAAGGCGACCGTCGCGTACATGCCTGCGATGAGGGCGCGATCCCCGTTCGGCACGCGGACCTCGGTGGTCATCGTCCGCGTCTGTGGGTCGAGCTCCCCGGCGGCGCGCGCCACCGTGCCCTCGAACGCGCGGCCCGCGTACTCGCGCACGGTGACCTTCGCTGCCTCGCCCGCGTGCACGCTCGGCGACACGTCCTGCGGGACCTGGATGAAGACGCGCGCGGGATCCATCGCCGCGACCTTGTACATGGGCTGCCCGTTGCCCGACGTCACCAGGGAGCCCACCTCGATCGTGCGCTGGGTCACCGTGCCGCCGAACGGCGCGATGACGCGCGCGAACGACTTGAGCTGCGTGAGCCTGCGCATGTTCGCCTGCTGCGCGGCGATGGTGGCCTGGGCGACGTTCACGTTCGCGTCGTCGACCGCGGCCATCGCCTTGCGCTGGTCGAGGTCTGCCTGGGACACGACGCCCGACGGCGCGAGCTGCTTGTACCGCGTGAGGTTGGTCTGCGAGAGCTCGTGGCTCGCTCGCGACTGCATGAGCGTCGCCTGCGCCTGGAGAAGCTGGGCGCGGGCCTGGTCGAGCTCCTGGTCGAGCTCCGGCGTGTCGAGCTCGGCCAGCAGCTGCCCCTCCTTCACGGTGTCGCCGATGTCGGCGTACCACTTGCGGACGTAGCCGCTGGCGCGCGCGTAGATCGTCGTCTCCTCGAGCGGCTGGACGGACCCGGGGAGCGACAGCGCGCGCGTGCTCGACGCCTCCTTGGGCTTCACGACGTCCACGCGGAGCAGGCCGGGATCCTCCTGCGCCGCCTCGACGAGGGCCGCGCGCTCGGCACGACGAGGGAGGTACCCGATGACGAACGCCGCCGCCACGAGCGCGACGCCCGCCGTGACGAACGCCAGGACGCGCGGCCGCGAGATCGTCGCGGGCTCGGGGAGGTCGAACCCGAGGTCGTGGCCGTCGGGGGGAGGGGGCGGAGGGGTCATGCTGCCTCGATCGCAGGGTCGGGGGGGACGGGCGGCCGCCGCCTGAGGATGCTGTACATCACCGGAACGAAGAAGAGCGTCGTTCCAGTCGCGAGGAGCAGGCCGCCTATCACCGCCCGGCCGAGCGGCGCGTTCTGCTCCCCCCCTTCCCCCAGCCCGATCGACATGGGCAACATGCCGAGGATCATCGCGAGCGCCGTCATGAGGACGGGCCGCAGGCGCGTCATGCCCGCGGCGAGCGCGGCGCTCGTCGCGGTGCGCCCGAAGGTGCGCTGCTCGTTGGCGAACGTCACGACGAGGATGCTGTTGGCCGTGGCGACTCCGACGCACATGATGGCGCCCATCAGGGCGGGCACGCTCAGCGTAGTGTGCGAGAGGAAGAGCATCCAGGCGATGCCGGCCAGCGCGCCGGGAAGCGCCATCAGGATGACGAGCGGGTCGAGCCACGACTGGAAGTTCACGACCATGAGCAGGTAGACGAGGACGATGGCGAAGATGAGGCCGTAGCCGAGCCCCTGGAACGAGGACTCCATGCTCTCGACCTGCCCCTTCACGCGCACGGTGGTCCCCCGCGGCATCGACGGCGTGAGCTCCGCGATGGCCTTGCGCACGGCGGTCGACACGGAACCGAGGTCCGTCCCGTCGACGCTCGCCTGGACGTCGAAGGTGCGCGCGACGTTGTAGTGCGTGATGTTCACCGGTCCCGTCGTCCGCGACAGGCTGGCCACGTTCGACAGGAACTGGGGAGCGCCCCCTCCCGTCGAGATCGGGGTCTGGTTCATCGCGTCGATGGAGTCCACCTCGCGCTGCGGCGTCTGCACCGCCACGAGGTACTGGATGCCGCGCTTGTCGAGCCAGTACGAGGGGGAGACCATCGAGCTCGAGGCGAGGGAGACCAGCAGGTCGTTCGCCACGTCGCGCACGGTCAGGCCCACTTGGCCGGCCATCGTCCGGTCGACGTCGATGCGGAGCTCGGGCTGCCGGGGCACCTGCGCGAGGTGGACGTCCGCCGTCCCGGGGATGCGGCGCACCCGCTCGGCCAGCTCCTGCGCGACCTCGTACGTCTTGTCCTCGTTTCCGACGGCGCCGACCACCTGGAGGTCGATGGGCGCGGCGAGACCGAAGTTGAGCACCTGCGTCGAGATGTCCGGCGCGAGGAAGAAGAACGTCTGGTCGGGGTAGTCCTTCGCGAGGCGGCTCCTCAGGGCACGCACGTAGTCCACCGTCGGCCTGTGGCCCTTCTTCAGCGCGATGAAGATCTCGCCGTCGGCGGCGGAGATGAGCGCGCCCTCGCTGAGCGACAGGTTCAGCCCGCTGTAAGGGATCCCGACGTTGTCGAGCATCGTCTCGGTCTGCGCGGGCGGCACCACCTGGCGGATCGTGTCCTCGATCTGGGCGAACTTGCGCTCCGTCTCCTCGATGCGCGTCCCGGGCTGCCCGCGCACGTGGAGCTTCATCAGGCCGGCGTCCACCGTCGGGAAGAAGTCGCGCCCGACGAACGGGAAAAGGAGGAACGACGCCGCGACGAACGCGATGAAACCGCCGACGACGAGGCGCCGGTTGTGCAGCGACCAGGCGAGCCAGCCGCCATAGAACGTGCGGAGGCGGACGAACCCGCGCTCGAACGCGGCGAGGAAGCGCGAGGCGACGCTCCGCGCCGGGCCGGCGTGGTGGTCTCCGTGGCGGAGCAGGTACCGCATCATGGTCGGCACGAGCGTCCGCGACAGGAAGTACGACGTCAGCATCGCGAACACGACCGCCATCGCGAGGGGGACGAAGAGCGACTTCGCCGCGCCCGTGATGAAGACGACGGGCACGAAGACGATGCAGATGCATATCGTGGACACGAACGCGGGCGTCGCGATCTCCGCGGCGCCGTCGAGGATGGCGCGGATGATCGGCTTCTGCATCGCCATGTTGCGGTGGACGTTCTCGATCTCCACGGTCGCGTCGTCGACCAGGATGCCGACGGCCAGAGACATGCCCCCGAGGGTCATCACGTTGAGGGTCTCGCCGAGCCAGGCGAGGAAGATGATCGAGACCAGGATCGAGAGCGGGATCGACACGAGCACGATGAGCGTGCTCCGCCAGCTGCCGAGGAAGACCAGGAGCATCAAGGCCGTCAGGCCCGCCGCGATCCCGGCCTCCTTCACGACGCCCTCTACGGAGGCTCGCACGAAGATGGACTGATCGAAGAGCGGCGTGACCTTCAGCTCCTTGGGCAGGCGCGCGAGGGTGCTCGGCAGCATGGCGCGGATGCGTGCCACGATGTCGAGCGTGCTCACGCGCCCCTGCTTCAGGACCGAGAGGAGCACGGACTTCTTACCCGCCACGTGGACGATGTTCGTCTGCGTCGCGTACCCGTCGCGGACGCTCGCGACGTCGCGGATGTAGACGGGGGTGCCGCGAACGACCTTGATGGGGATGGCGGCGATCTCGTCGAGCAGCTCGGGGCTCGAGTTGAGCGACACCGGGTACTCGTTCAGGCCGATCTTCGCCGTGCCCGTCGGCACGATGACGTTCTGCGCGGAGATGGCCGCGTTCACGTCACGCGGCGACAGGCCCCAGCCGTAGAGGCGCGCCGGATCGATGTCGACCATGATCTGGCGCTGCTTGCCGCCGTAGGGCCACGGAAGCTGCGCGCCGTTGATGGTGGCGATGTCCGCCCGGATGAAGTTCGTCCCGTAGTCGAAGAGCTGCTGCTCGCTGAGCGAGTCGCTCTCGAGCGCCAGCTGGAGGATGGGCACGTTCGACGCGCTGTACCGGATGATGAAGGGCGGCGTCGTCCCCGGCGGGGCCTGGCGGAGGACCGTCTGCGAGATCGCCGTGACCTGCGCCGTCGCCGCCTCGATCTTCGCCCCGGGCTGGAAGAAGATCTTGATGACGGCGATGCCGGTGAGCGTCTGGCTCTCGATGTGCTCGATGTCGTTGACGGTCGTCGTCAGGCCGCGCTCGTAGTTGCTGACGATCCGCTTCTCCATCTCGTCCGGCGCCATGCCCGGGTAGCTCCAGACGACGGAGATGACCGGGATGTCGATGTCCGGAAAGATGTCCGTCGGCATGCGCAAGATCGTCACGCCGCCGAGGATGGCGATGAGCATCGACATCACGACGAACGTGTACGGGCGCTTCAGCGCCAGACGGACGAGCCACATCATGGACGGACGACTCTCGGGGGCCTCATGTACCTAGGACCCCGGGTGCCGTCCACTCCGCCAGCGGCGGAGCGAGCTCGGATGTGGGGACCTACTGTTCGATGTGGAACTCGACGCGGCGGTTGTTCTTCCGGCCCGCTTCGGTCGAGTTGTCGTCGATCGGGCGATCCATGCCGAAGCCCTCTGCCGTGAGGCGGTTGTGCGACACGCCGTGCTTGATGAGCCAGGTCATGACGGACTCAGCCCTTGCACGGCTGAGGGTCTTGTTCATCGCGGGCTTGCCCACGTTGTCGGTGTGGCCCTCGATGTGGACGCGCTTGATCTCCTGATGATCGACGATGATCTTCGCGACGGCCGACAGGAGCTCGTCGCTGTCCGCCAGGATCTTCGAGCTCCCGGTGGCGAACTTCACCTGCTCGCTGATCTTGATCTGACCGTTGACGATCGCCGCCTTGGGGCAGCCATTGATCTTCGGGTCGTCGCTCTTCGGACCGGCCGCATCCGGGCACGCGTCCTCGGCGTCGGGGATGCCGTCACCGTCGCGATCCGACGGAGGCTCCGGCGGAGGAGGCGGCGGGGGAGGAGGAGGAGGGGGGGGCGGAGGCGGAGGAGGCGGCGGCGGAGGCGGCGCTTCCTCGACGGGCGGAGGAGGCGGCGGAGCGGGCGGCGGCGGCGGGTGGTATCCGGGCGTCCACTCGACCGAGCCGAGGACGCGGAACAGCGGGGAGCCGAGATCGTGCGTGATGCCGGGCCCGGCGGCGACGCCGACGCGCCAGTCCTCGCCGATCGTGTAGTGGCCGCCGAGGATCGCCTCGACGGGGGTCGACCCGTACTTGAAGAAGGCGTCCTTCGCGACGGTGTTCGCCTCACCGTAGATCTCCGGACCGATGACGAGGTGGCGGTTGGCGACGCGCACGCCCGCGGCAGCGCCGTAGATCAGGGACGTGCCGTACGGGTAGCCGTTCACGTCCGTCTGGAACGCGCGCACGTGGTAGCCGACGCTGGCCGCCCAGATGAAGGCCCCCGACTCGCCGGCCGCGGCGAGGCGGAAGAGGCCCGAGGAGAGGTTGTCGCTCGTGTACTGATCGGAGGTGCCCGTCGGCACGAAGAACTGGCCGCCGATGGCCAGCGTGAAGGGCGAGCCGTAGGTGCCGACGAGGCGAAGATCGACCCCGAGGCGCGCATCGCCGGCGGCGGCGTCCTTCGGGGAGACGTAGGAGACCCCCTGGAGGTTGGTCCCGGAGGTGCCGGTGTTGACCACCGCAAAGGGCAGGTTCACGCCGAGGCGCAGGCGATCGAGCAGGACGAGCGACGCGCCCACGTGCAGGAACATCTGGTCGCTGACCACCTTGGCGCGCTCCGAGCCGTCCGCGTTGTGCAGCACGAAGGGGTCGTTCGCGTACTCGCCGACGACGCCCACCGCGGGCCGGATGGCCCCTCGCAGGTCGAGCGTGTCCTGCTCGAACCACTCGCTCCCCCGCTCGGACGGGTTGAACCGATCCGACTGGAAGCCCGGGGCCGCCGTCTGCGCGGCAGCCACGGGAGCGAGGGAGGTGAGGAGCAGCGACGCGACGAAGAAGGGCTTTTTGCGCATGCGCGCGCGATGCTACGTGCGCACCGAGCGAGCGCAAGAGGAACTTTCCCCGCAGGCTCGTGCCGTGTGTCAAGGGATTCTTCGGCGAATCAGGGACTCGGGACGCTAGAAGCTCCCGGCGATGCTGCCCATGGCGCCGGCGAGGCCGCTCCCCCTGCCCGGAACCGGAGCGATGGACGGCCTCACGCGGGGACGTGGATCGTGCGCACGCTGCGCGTTTGCACCGGACGACACCTCGTAGAGGAGCGCGCTCGTGAACGGCATGAGCACGACCCCGATGGCGAGTGGGAGCGTCGGGTCGGTCGTCCCGGCGGTGTATCCGGAGAAGGCGACGAGCCCACCGACGAAGGCCCAGCCGAGGCCTCCGTCTCCACCCGCCGCCTGGCCGATGCCCCACACCGTGACCGGCGTCACGGCCATGTTCACGCCGAGGGCCCCGAGACTGCCACCCAGGCACGGGTCGTTGCCGCACGTCGCCTTGAACGTTCCGTAGGCTGCGAGCGACCCCACGACGGCCGCGCCCAGAGATTCGAGGAAAAAACGGCCGACGGAGAACTTCGCCCTGGAGGCAGCGTCGACGTCGTCGCGGGGGGTCGCGGGAGGCGGAGGGAGAGGAGGGGGGTAGGAGGGGGCGGGCGCGGGCGTGGGCGCGGGCGCGAGCGCGGGCGTGGGCGGGGGCGGGGGCGAACCGAGGTGCAGCGACACGATCTGTGTGGCGCCTTCGGCGATGTCGAGCTCCGCGCGGGCGACGAGCGACCCGTCGTCGACGATGATGCGATGGTGCCCCGGGTCGACGGGGACCGGCAGTCGCTCAGCGCCCGGCGGAAGGGCGCCTCCGTCGAGGACGACGTGGAGCGCGCCGTGTGGCTCGGCGACGTCGAGCTTCACGCGAGGGATGCGCCTGCCGAGCTCGAGGAGCATCTGCTTCGCGGTCGCCCGGCCGGCCGCGGCTGCGCTCGACTCTCCGGCAGGGGGAGCGGGGTCGAAGACGATCGGGGTCAGCAGGTCGCGCGCCTCGACCAGATCCCCGCGCTTCGCGCGCGCGGCCGCCGCAGCGACGGCGCGTGCAGGATCCGCTGAGGTGGGCGACGCGAGCCCGGACGAAGACCAGGCGGAGCCTGCGAACGCGCACGCGACCAGGAAGGCGTGCTTCACGACGGGCCTCCTCTCACGATCCCGAACAGGCGGACGAGCACTGACTCAGCCCGCACTGGATCGACGCGTTGTACTCGCCGACAACGTCGCCGGAGTACGGGTTGCCGCAGCCGGAGATGCACGACGGATCGCCGTTGCACGTGCCGACGCAGGTCGTGAGCGACGCGCAGGAGGGATCCTCCTCGCACGCCGTGAGCTCGTCGCAGCAGGCGGAGTAGTAACAAAACTCGCACGCGTCGCTGGCGGTTGCTGCTCCGCACGTCCCGGTCGGAAGACCGGTGACGCCGAGCACGTTGGTGCACCCTGCCGCCGGCGCGAGCGCGACGACGGCCGCGAAGAGCACGCCTCCGGACATGGCCTTCATCTCAGAACCTCCCCCGCCAGGTGAGCGACGCCGTGTGCTGGCCGATCTCGGGCGATACCGCCGAGCCCGAGCCGGCCGTGAAGAAGAGGAGGGCGCCTCCGCCGAGAAGCGCGGTGCCCGCGACGAGCCCGACCGTCGCAACAGTGCCGTCCGTGATGGTGCGCGCGCGATCGTTCACGGCCTGGTCGTGGTTGGGGCACGCCTGCGGCGTGCACTCCGCCTTCGTCGTGCTCCACGCCGACGCCGCCATGAGCCCGAACACGCCGCCGAGCGCGACGACGCCGCCCCCGGCGGCCATCCCCACGATCCCGAGGGTGCGCTGGCTGCTCGCGGCGCGGGGTGCAGGAGGAGGAGGAGGAGGCGGCGGCGGCGGCTTCTCCTCGAGGGGCGGCCGCGGCGGCGGCCCGACGGTCACACGCACGAGGCGGGCCTTCTCGGACTCCTTCAGCACGACGGTCAGCGTCACGGGCGGCAGCCCGTCGACCTCGAACGAGAAGGTGTGCGTCCCGGGGTCCATCGCGAGCGGCGTTCCGTCGAGACGAACCTCGAGCGCGTGGCCGTCGACCCCGACCTTCGCCGCGACGACGTCCGCGCCGGACCCGTTCTTCACGTCGAAGATGACCGTCGGCTGGACGGAGTTGAGCTCGTCCAGCTGGCGGGTGCAGTCGTCGCGCACGAGCGAGGGGCAGGCGGGGTCGCCGCACACCGCGAGCGCCGCTCGCGCCTCGGCGAGCTTGCCGTCGCGCCGCAACGATTGGGCGTTCGTGTCGGCGTCGACGCACTGGGCTTTCGTCACGTCTGCCGCCGCGGGGACGGCGACGAGCGTCGTACACACTGCGGCCGTGACCGCGGCCTTCCATCGCCTTCTCATGGGAGACACTCCGTCTTGAAGACCCTGTTGCCGCGCGCGTCGTAGAAATAGGGAGGCTTGCAGTCGGGCCGCACCGTCGGCGGCTGCGGCGACACGAGAGGAGGAGTGGGTCCGCCGGGCCGGTTCGTGGCGGTCCCGTTCGTCGATCCCGCCGACACCGGAGATTCACCGCCATCGGGACGCGCGGCGTCGGTGACGGAGGGGGGGACGACTTCGGCGGGCGGGGGGGCGTCCTCGCGGGCAGAGCCGTCCGTCGCGGCGACGGACGTCATCGCCCGCGCATCGGCACCGACCGTCGGTGCATCCGCAACCCCGGGCCCGTCGCCGGTGGCGGGCACGAGCCGCCACGGGCGGAGAGCCACGAGCAGCATGGCCACGGACACGACGGCGGCCACGAGCCCCGCAGCGACCCAGCCGACGGCGCGGCTCGGAGAACGCGACCTCTTGCCCTGCGTCTGGCCCCACGTGGCGACCGTCCCGCCCGAGCGGCGCGGCCCGAGCGGCGCGACGCGGGCGCGCTCGGCGACGGCTCCCGCGTGCACGAGCGGCGCCGGGACTGCGGCGGTCGGGCCGATGCCGGCGATGCCCGCGATCGCGTCGATGGAGGTCCGCGCTTCCGGGGTCGCGAACGGGGCCAGCGCCAGCGCGAGCTCGCCGACCGATCCGAAGCGCTCTTCGCGGTCCTTCTCCAGGCAGCGCACGACGACGTCGTCGATCCCCGGTGGGACGTCCACACGGAGAGCGGAGGGCCGTGGCGCCGGCGCACCGAGCACGCGCAGGACGAGCTCCGGCATCGTCTCCGCGGCGAACGGCACGCGCCCGGTCAGGAGCTCGAAGAGGATGACGCCGAGCGCCCAGAGGTCGGTGCGCGCATCGACGCCACGCGCCGAGTGCATCTGCTCGGGCGACATGTAGAAGGGAGACCCCACCACGGCCCCCGTGCGTGTCGCGGCCAGGTCGCCGGTCGAATTTCCGAGGCCGGTCACCTTCGAGATCCCGAAATCGAGCACCTTGATCGACAGCCGGCCGCCCGGCGTGCGGATGCAGAACAGGTTCGACGGCTTCAGGTCGCGATGCACGATGCCGAGGGAATGCGCCTCCGCGATGGCCTCGCACGCCTGAAGGACGAACTCGACGGCCTGCTCGACGGGCAACGGCCCGCTGCGCTCGAGCCACGCGCCCAGGTCGAGCCCGTCGAGGTACTCCATCACCATGTACGGCGAGCCGTCCGGCAGCTTGCCGACGTCGACGACGCGGGCGACGTGCTCGCTCCGGATGCGCGCCGAGGCACGCGCCTCGCGATCGAAGCGATCGACGACCCCTTCGGCCGCCATTGCCTTCGGCAGGAGGAACTTGAGCGCGACGCGCTGGTCGAGCTTGAGGTGGTACGCCGCGACGACCACGCCCATGCCGCCCATGCCGAGCACGCGCTCGACCCGGTACTTGCCCGCGACGACGTCGCCTGCGCGAACGCTCGGGAAGTCGTCGGGGTCGGTCGACACGGCACGTCCCCGCGCGTCTCAGTTGCACGCCGTGCAGCTGTCGGGGCAGACGGCGAACGCCTGGAGCTCCGTCGCGTAGCAGCTGTTGTTCGTGGCGCAGTAGTAGGGCTCGGAGGACGGACAGCACGTGGTCGCGGAGTTGGAGCCGCACTTGAGCGGCGTGGATCCGCCGCAGTCGTTGGTCGCGGTGTTCGGTGCGCACGCGCAGTTGCTCGAGTCCGCGCAGACGCCGAACGATTCTCCGCTCACCTGGGCGCAGCAGCCGCTCGTGCACTCGCTCGGCCAGGTGATGTCGCAGATGGCGTGGCACGTATCGTCGTTCGTGATGCAGACCTGACCTTCGCCGATGCCGGTCCCCGACTGGCAGCAGCCGTCGGTGAGCGTGCAGGAATCGCCGGGCATCGAGCAGGACCCGCTGCTCGAGCCGCTGGAGCTCGTCGAGCCGCCCGCGTCCGGCTCTTCGCCGCCGGAGCTGCTGGTCGTGCCGCCCGAGCTACTCGCCGTGCCGCTGCTGCTGCCCGAGCTGGACGCGCCGGAGCTCGAGCCCCCGATGATCCCGCCACTGGTGCTGCCGGACCCCCCTCCCCCGCTGCTTCCGCTGCCCGCGCCGCCGGTGCTGCACCCCAGGAGATGCCCTGCAGCGACCAGCGCGACCGACCCGACCAGCGTGGTGACCGCAGCCGTCGGCGCGAGGCCCCTTCGTGATCTCGTTCGCATGTTCCCGCTCCCCTCTCGCTGCATACGAATGCGGCTGAGGCGGGATCACGGCCATGGTCAATTGTTGGCCTCGGCGCGGAAGACGCCGACGCAGCCCATGATGCGGAGGTGCGAGCGGCGCCACGGCGCGCCGACGCAGGCCGCCGAGTGTTCTTGCTACTCGAGCAATCCCTCGGAGCGTGCCATCTCCCGAAGGCGTTCCTTCACGAGCTGGAACCGCTTGCGGAGCCGTGCGGCCTCTCGGGCCAGGTGGCCCTCGTCCTGCTCCCTGCCGTGATCCTCGGCAAACACGCGCGCGAGGTCCTTCCACTCCAGGGCGCGATCCACCCGCAAGACGAGCAGCATGCGGTCCTCCGGCGGCAGCGCATCGCGCAGCGCTTCGAGACGCGACCGCTTCTCCGTCCGGAGAAACGAGAGCGTCTCGGTGCGCACGTTCTGCGCGACTCCCTCGATGAACGCGGAGTCCGCGTCCTCCAGACGCGCGCGCCGGCGAGCAAGGTCGCGCTGACGCGCGCGAGAGACGTTGCGGGCGATCGCGTAAGCCCAGGTGCGAGCGGTGCTGTCCCAGCGGAAGGACGGCAGCCCTCGCCAGAGCGCCTCGGCGAACTCGGAAAAAGCTTCTGCCGCATCGTCCTCACTGGCGAGAACGGCGCGAAGGAAGCCGTAGATCTCGGGGCCGTACGCCCGGACCGCCTCGGCAGCCGCACCCCGATAGTCCGACCGCGCGCAGAGCGTGGTGAGGCGTTCTTCGAGCCGAGCCTGCGCCGTCGGGTCCACGGCCCCCCAGCGTATCGCGCCGGGGCGACGGGGACCACGGCGACTCGAGCTCCTCCGCGGCTATCCGAAACAGTACTCCTGAACGAACTGTCTCCACCGATTGCGGCGCGCGAATTTCAGCTCGCCGTACAGGCCCCAGTACTCGTATTCGGTTTCCTGGGGGAAAAAGATGCCGACTCCGCCGCAATTGCCCGTTCTTTGGGGGTCGTAAGGCGTCCCCGCGACGGCGAAAGCGGAGGAACACAGCTGATATGCGTCTTGAACTGCAGGGCCGAATCCGACCGGTGGCTCGCGCTTTGGGAGCTTTTTCATGACCGCGAGGACGTTCTTGAGATCGGCGAGTCCTTCGAAGTCCGCACCCCGCCCCGCATTCAACGCCGAGCTATTTGCGAGCAGGTACGTAGCCGCCGCGCCGATGGTGTCGAGACGCTTGGCCAGCCGCGAAGCCCACGCGAGGTCCAGCGCCATCAGGAATCCTTCCGGCACCGTCAGAGCGGACTGCGCCGCCACCTCACAAGCGGCGGCACGCGGCGTTCCGCGTTCGTTCATCTTGCGAAGCATCGCAGCGTACGGCCACGACGCCTGACGGAGGAAGTTCATGCTCGCAACCATGTACGATGCGACATGGCGCAGTTCGAACGCCACCTCGAACGAGCTCATCGCGCACGCGTCGAATCCGTAGATGTCGATACCCCGCTTCTCTATCTTCTCCCCGATACGACGAAGATCTCCGTCCGACAGATACGGCGCCCCATCTCCCGCGCCGACGCTCTGTCGGACTGGCGCGAGCCAGTTCCTCGAGGATCGGGCCCTCGGCCTACCACGCTTCACCACCTCGTCCAACGGCGAGCCGTGATCGCGAAAGACGAGGCTTCTGTATCGACTGGGGTAGGTCGCGGTGGCCCAGTCGACAAAGGAGATCACCTGGGTGGCGGTTGGGCGCGTCGGCGGAAACTTTGCGAGCCTCTCGACCGTCTTCCGTTCGTCGAGGTGGATCCGCCCCCGCTCGACGGACGTGGGACCGTTGACCTCATAGAGCAAACACACCTGCGCGCAACGGGGAAGGTCGCCCAAGAAAGCATCGATGAAACCCTGCGGATCGAAGGAAAAAGCTGGCCCCTCGGCAGAGAAGATCATCACGGTCCACAGGCGGTCGCAAGCGCTCACGGATACCCCGGCGGATCGTCGTTTCCGGTATTGCCGTCCCCCGGCGACCCATATGCCACAATTGCCGCGCTGATCTTCTTGAACAGCTTCTTCTTGATCCCTTTGGGAAGATCTACGTAGAGACAATCGGCGCCATCAACGCCTGCCGGGACGAATATCTGGGCGGGGCTCCCGTGCTTGGTCACGTAGAATACGAAAACGTAGTCGTTGACCTCTGAGCCCTGAGGATGCCCGGTTGCAGTGCCGGGCGGGAACAGAATCGCTCGCCCGACGAATCGGGCGTCCGACGCCGCCACGGCGTTGCTGGAATTCGAGACCAGATCCGTGGCTACGGACATCCCGAAGCCGTTGACGACCGTTACGGGCGACGCCTCTCTCTTGGCCTTGAACGACGCGAGTTGCTCGGGCGTGTACCTGCTCAACTTGATCGTCGCGTTCTTGTTTGGTCCCATCGATCATTCCTCCTTATTGGGTGACGTCCGGTATGTCCGCGGCGCAACGAAATCCGACGTCGCGGGCCGTGTAGCCAGGAGGCCGCTTGTTGCGACCGCTCGTTCGCGCGAGAACCGAAAGAGTGAACGACCCGCCACGGAGCACGCGAGGCAGGTTCACATCCGTCGCGGGACCCCTCGCCTCACGACCTCCTTCGACGAAGGTCGTGTCTACCCATTCGGTCACGTTGCCCGCGAGATCGTGGATGCCTTGGGGGGTGATGTCCTGTGCCGACGTCCCCACATCGACGGGAGAATCGAGAGTGGGGCACCCCGTCATGGCCGAGTAGAAGCCGTCGCTGGGAACGGCGGTCCCCCCGCATCGCGGGACCTGGTCACCCCAAGGGAATGGCCTATCGGCGTGACCCCGGGCAGCTGCTTCCCACTCGTCTTCCGTGGGGAGGCGCTTCCCGCGCGACGCGCAGTAGAGCCTTGCGCCGTACCAGCTGACCTGGTTCGTGGGCCACTGCGCACGGCCTTCCCGAGTCGAGTACCGAGCGCCGTCGTACGCGATACCGTTCATTCCCTCGTAGAGGCTGAGAAGGTTGTCGCTGGGTCCTTGATTGAAGCGTACGAATCGCAACTTCCCCGTCTCTTCGTCCGGCTTGACCGTAAGCTCGGCGACGATCTGGTTCAGAAACACCACCATGTCAGCGTTCGTGACCTCGCGCTGGTCTAGATAGAACGGCGGCACCGGGACGCGCGTCGCGGGGACCTGGTAGCCCATGACGCGGGGATTGCACTTGTCGCCTTGCTCCTTGCAGAGTCGGTCGACGACGTCGGCGGGCTGTCCGACGGTGATCTCGCCTTCGTCGATGACGGACATGCCGGCCGGCGGCGGCCTGGCGAGGGCGCGCCTGCGCGCCACCATGTGAACTGCGCGCGGCGCTGCGGTCGCCGCCGCGGCTGCAACGATAGCTGCGGCTATCCCGACCGCGAACCGGAGGCGTGAGCGCGGAGCCACTGGCGCTTGGATGACCGCGGCGTGAGCCGGGGGGGAGGGACGCACTTCACACGCGTCCCGGAGTGCACGCAGTACCTCCTTGCCGTCGGCGAACCGCTCCGCCCGCTGCGGGCGAAGCGCCTTCTCGACGACACGCGGCAGATCGGAAGGGAATCGGCTCCAGGCGCCGGGGTCGAACATGGGCGCACAATCGCGGATCGTCTGCGCGAGTCCGGGGAGAGAGGTGGCGTGGAACGGGCGCTTGCCGGTCACGAGCTCGCAGATCACGACGCCGAGCGCGAACACGTCCGCGCGCGCATCGGCGCGTTCGCCGAGGTACTGCTCGAGCGCCATGTAACCTGGCGTCCCGAAGAACGACGAAGAGCTCTGCGCGCCTGCATCGGTGGGCGGGCCCGGAACGGCACCGCCCTCCGCGGCGAGCACCAAGTGGCCGGCGAGGCCGAAGTCGAGGAGCTTCACGCCCCCGGCGTCCGGCAGCATGACGTTCTCCGGCTTGAGGTCGCGATGAACGATCCCCGCCCCGTGCAGCGCGGCGAGTCCCTCGGCAATCTGGATCACCACGGCGACCACCTCGGCGGCGTCGCGAGGCTCGCCCATCCAGCTGCGGAGGCTCGCGCCACGCACGTATTCCATGGCCACGAAGGTGCTTCCGGCGTGCTCCCCGACGTCATATACGCGTGCGACGCGCTCGTGTTCGAGCGCCGCTCCCAGGCGTGCTTCGCGAAGCAGCCGAGCGCGCTGCGCGTCATCCTCGGTACCCGACGCGTCGAGCACCTTGAGCGCAACCTGCCGCACGAGCAGCGTATCCGTCGCCAGGTACACGATCCCCATGCCGCCGCGACCGAGGCGACTCTCGATTGCGTAGCGATGCCCCTGCCCCCAGCGCTCGCCCGCCGCGGGCTCCCTGGGCGGAGTAGCGCTCGGGGCGTGGGCAATGGCGCGCACGAGCTGGTCGATCGTTTCTTCCGGCGTCGACGCCACCGAGACGTCCGACCGATCAGGCGGATCCCCGTCCCCGAATTCGCGCGGCGCGTTGCGGGTCATCGTTCCACGCGACCAAGAAGTGCGGCCCCAAGCCGCACGTCCCGGGGCAGCACGAGCCGCTCCGTCCGACGCGCATGCCCACCCGCTCCGCGCATGGTCCCCTCGGTCCGGCTCGCAGGTTGCCACAGAACGCGCGGCCGCCGCACGCGAATTCGGTGGCCGCCCCGACCGACTTTCGGGACGAGGCGCAATCACGCTCGCATCTTCACCGTGTGCAGGTCCCCTCGCCATGGTCATTTCTTCTCCGAAAAGAGTCATTCCTCCCTTCACATCCCGTCCGGTCCGTCACTGCCTCTCCGGAGGCCCGAAGACCATGACGCCCGACGAAGTGCCCGCCGATCTCCGTGTTCGCGTCGTCGACCCCCAGGTGACGGTCGTGTTCGTGACGTTCTCGCTGTCGCGGTGCGCCGATCTGACGCCCGCGGAGCTCGAGGTGGCGCGGTGCGCCGTGTCGGGCATGTCGAACCGAACGATCGCGCGCTGGCGGGGGTCGTCGGTGCGAACCGTGGCAAACCAGCTCGCGAGCGTCTTCCGCAAGCTGGGCGTGGGGTCGCGGGCGGAGCTCGTGACGGTGCCGGAGGTGCTCGCGTGAGCCGCGCGAGCTCCGCCCTCGCGGTCCCCTTCCTCGACGCCGACACGCGCCTGGCCTCCCCTCTTCCGGCGCGCGACGCGGTCCACGTCTGGCGCGAGCTCGCCGGGGGTCGATGCCGCGTGCTCTTCGCCGCCGATCGCGACGGGACGCGTCACGTCTTCGTCGTCCTCACGTCGCCGCCACCGGGCGACTGGAGCGCCCTCGGTCCGCGCGAGATCCGCGTCGTGGCCCTCGCCGCCAAGGGCTGCTCGCAGAAGGCGATCGCCCTCGATCTCGGCGTGGCGTTCTCCACGGTCTCGCGCATCCTGCACGACGCACGGCGGAGCCTGGGCTTGGCCAGCCTGGCCGAGCTCGCGCGGGCATACCGCGCGAACTTCGTATAAAGCACATGGGCCATGCGAATCGTCTGCCTCGGCGGGGGTCCCGCGGGGCTCTACTTCTCGATCCTCGCGAAGAAGGCCCGGCCCTCGGCCGAGATCACCGTCGTCGAGCGCAACCGTCCCGGTGACACGTTCGGCTGGGGGGTCGTCTTCTCCGACAGGACGATGGAAGCCTTCCGGGAGGCAGACGCTCCGGTCGTCGATGCGATCCAGCAGAGCTTCCGCCACTGGGACGACATCGACGTCTTCTTCCGGGGGCGGAAGGTCACGTCCGGAGGCCACGGCTTCTGCGGCATCGCGCGCGTGCGCCTCCTCGACATCCTCCAGCGACGCGCGGCCGAGCTCGGGGTCGAGCTCCGCTTCGAGACCGAGATCGCCGACCCGGCCACGTACGAGAAGGACTTCGACCTCGTCGTCGGCGCCGACGGCATGAACTCCGCGACGCGCACGCGGTACGTGGAGCATTTCGATCCCCGGGTCGACGTCCGCAAGTGCCGCTTCATCTGGCTGGGGACGCGCAAGAAGCTCGACGCCTTCACGTTCTCCTTCAAGGAGACGCCCTGGGGCTGGTTCAACCTGCACGCCTACCGGTTCGACGCCGACTGGTCGACGTTCATCGTCGAGACGCCGGAGGCCACGTGGCAGAAGGCCGGCGTCGATCGCATGACGCAGCAGGAGTCGATCGCCTTCTGCCAGGATCTCTTCGCGGACCTCCTCGACGGGCACGAGCTCGTCTCCAACGCGCGGCACCTGCGCGGGGCCGCCGTGTGGCTCAAGTTCCACCGCGTGCTCTGCAAGCGCTGGTTCAAGGACAACGTCGTCCTCATCGGGGACGCCGCACACACGGCGCACTTCTCGATCGGGTCGGGCACCAAGCTCGCGATGGAAGACGCCATCTCGCTCGCGCGCGTGGTCGACGGCACGGAGGGAGACGTCCCCGCGCGCCTCGCCCGGTACCAGGCCGAGCGCGAGGTCGAGGCGCTCAAGCTCCAGAGCGCCGCGCGCAACCGGATGACGTGGTTCGAGGACATCGAGCGGTACGTGCACCTCGCGCCGGAGCAGTTCGCGTTCTCGCTCCTCACCGGCAGCCAGCGCGTCGGCCACGAGAACCTCAGGGAACGCGACGCCGCGTACGTCGAGGGGTTCGACCGCTGGTTCGCCGCGAAGAGCGGGCTGCCGGCCGAGCCGCTGCCACCCATGTTCACGCCATTCACGCTGGGCACCCTCCCGCTCGCGAACCGCGTCGCCGTCGCGCCGATGTGCATGTACTCGGCGAAGGACGGCGTCCCGCAGGAGTTCCACTTCGTGCACTACGCGGCCCGTGGCACGGGCGGCGCGGCCCTCCTCTTCACCGAGATGACGTGCGTCGCGCCCGACGCGCGCATCACGCCCGGTTGCACGGGCCTCTGGAACGACGCGCAGCAGGCCGCGTGGAAGCGCATCGTCGACTACGTGCACGCGGCGGGCGGCACGAAGGTCGCGCTCCAGCTGGGTCACGCCGGCCGCAAGGGCGCGACGAAACTCTCGTGGGAAGGCACCGACGTACCCCTCGAGTCGGGCGCGTGGGAGCTCGTCGCCCCGAGCCCACTTCCCTACCTCGGGGGTCTCTCGCAGGTCCCACGCGCAATGACCCGCGCCGACATGGACCGCACGAAGGCCGACTTCGTCGCCGCCACCGAGCGCGGACGCGCTGCGGGCTTCGACATGATCGAGCTCCATGCCGCGCACGGCTACCTCCTCTCGTCGTTCCTCTCGCCGCTCACCAACCGCCGCGACGACGCGTACGGTGGCTCGCTCGAGAACCGGTGCCGCTACCTGCTCGAGGTGTTCGCGGCGATGCGGGAAGCGTGGCGGGGTGGCGGTCCCATGTCGGTCCGCATCTCGGCCCACGACTGGGTGCCCGGCGGCAACACGCCCGACGACGCAGTCGTCATCGCGCGCCTCGTCAAGGAGGCCGGCGCGGACATCGTCCACGTCTCCTCCGGCCAGGTGAGCAAGGACGAGGCGCCCGTTTACGGACGCATGTTCCAGGTGCCCTTCGCCGAGAGGATCCGCCTCGAGGTCGGCATCCCGACTGTCGCAGTCGGGAACATCTTCGAGCCCGATCACGTGAACACGATCATCGCGGCCGGCCGCGCAGACCTCTGCGCCCTCGCCCGCCCGCACCTCTCCGACCCCGCCTGGACGCTCCACGCCGCCGCCGCGCAGGGCTACCGCATGCCCTGGCCCAAGCCGTACGACGCCGGCCGGATGCAGCTCGAGCACAACCTGCGCCGCGCGATGCAGATGGCGATCGACGCATGAGCCACGGCGTACGTGGCGCGCGCCGCCTGCCATGAGCGCCCTCTCCGGCGTCGCCATCGCCCGCGCCATCCGCGAAGGGGCGACCACGTCGCGCGCGGTCGTCGAGGAGCACATCGCCGCCGTCGAGCGCGTGAACCCGGTGCTCAACGCCGTCGTACGCACTCGCTTCGACGAGGCCCGACGCGAGGCGGACGAGGCGGACGCGAGGACGCGCTCCTCTTCGCCGGCCGACCTCCCGCCCTTCCATGGCGTCCCTTGCACCATCAAGGAGTGCTTCGCGCTGACGGGGATGCCGCAGTCGGCGGGGCTGGTCTCGCGTCGCGCCTACGTGAGCCGCACGGACGCCACGGCGGTGGGGCGCCTCCGCCGCGCCGGCGCCATTCCCCTCGGGGTCACGAACACCTCCGAGGCGTGCATGTGGATGGAGTCGAACAACTACGTCTACGGCCGCACGAACAACCCGTACGACCCCCGGCGCATCGTCGGCGGCAGTTCCGGCGGCGAGGGCGCCATCGTCGGCGCAGGCGCGTCGCCCTTCGGCCTGGGCTCCGACGTCGGTGGCTCGATCCGCGGTCCCGCGTTCTTCAACGGGGTCTTCGGCCACAAGCCGACCGGCGGGCTCGTTCCCAGCACGGGCCAGCATCCGATCACGTCGCCCGGCGCGGCGCGGATCCTCACCACCGGCCCGCTCGCGCGGCGCGCGGAGGACCTCATGCCCTTCCTGCGCATCGTCGCGGGGCCCGACGGCGAGGACACGGGGTGCGCGGCGATGCCGCTCGGGGACCCTGCGGAGGTCGACCTGCGCGGGCTCACGGTGCTGGACGTCCCGGACGACGGGAAGCTCGGCGTCAGCGACGAGCTCCGCGCGGCGCAGGAGCGGGCCGCCTCGGCCCTGGCAGCGCGCGGGGCGCGGGTGCGTACCGCGCGGTTCCCCGAGCTCCGCGACCAGTTCGAGATCTGGTCGGCGATGCTGGGCAACGCCGAGGAGGTCCCCTTCGCGGTCGTCCTCGGCGACGGCGAGCGCGTGCGCGTGCTCCGCGAGCTCCCGAGGTGGGCGCTCCGGCGCTCCGATCACACGCTCATGGCGCTCGTCCTCGGCCTCGTCGACCCGATCGTCGGCGCGCTCCCCCGGCTGCGCGACCGGTTCATCGACGCGGGCCGGCGGCTGCGTGCCGCGATCGACGAGGCGCTCGGCGGCCGGGGCGTCATGCTCTACCCGGTCTACCCGACGACGGCACCTCGTCACTTCGTCCCGGTGCTGCACTATCTCCGCCTCCGGTTTCCGTCCGGCTACCAGGGCGTCTTCAACGTCCTCGAGCTCCCGGCGACCGCCATTCCGCTCGGCCTGGGCCGCGGCGGGCTCCCTCTCGGCCTGCAGGCAATCGGGCCGCACGGCGGGGATCACCTGACGGTCGCCGTCGCGCTCGCGCTCGAGGACTCGCTCGGAGGGTGGGTCCCTCCGCGTTGACGGACGGCCGACGGCGTTCGAAGGGCGGACCGGCTTCGAGGCGCAACGGGACGCTCGATCGCACGAACGTCACGAAAGGATCATCGAAAGGGCCTCTTGGTTTTCACGCCGGACCTTCGCGTTTGGCTCGAGGTCCTCCGTTCGTGACGAACGTTCCTCGACGGGAACCACGCGGACCTCCTGGTTCGACGAAAGGTCCGTCGATCGAACCGATCGGACCTTTCGGTCTCGCGAATGGTCCGGCGAGGACGATCGAAGGACCGTTCGGTTTCACGAAAGGTCCGGCAAGGACGATCGAAGGACCGTTCGGTTTCACGAAAGGCCCGGCGAGGACGATCAAAGGACCGTTCGGTTTCACGAAAGGTCCGGCGACGAAACCAAGAGGCCCGGAAGTCTTTCTCGGCCGACCTTTCGTCAAACCGAGCGGGCCTTTCGTCGAACCAAGAGGGCCGATCGGTCTTCCGACGTTCACGTCCCCGTCGCCTTGCGCCCCGTGTACTTCCCGCGCTCGGCAGGGTGCTCGTTCTCGTAGGCCTCGATGCTCTCGCGGGTGATCTCCACCTCGACGACGCCGTCCTTCTCGATCTTCGACTGGCACCCGAGGCGCGAGCTGGCGCGCACGTCGAACGCCTTGTCGAGGATGTCGGCCTCGTCGTCCTCCTGCTCGCTCAGCAGGCCGGCACCCTTCGTCACGTAGACGTGGCACGTGGAGCACGCGCAGACGCCGCCGCATGCGCTCCCCTCCGGAATGTGGGCCTGCGTGGCAGCCTGGAGGAGCGACGTCCCGACGGGCACCTCGACCTCGCCGTATCCTCTGAATCGTACGGTGGGCATCAGCGGGCGTGGGCCCCCTCGATCCCCTTGGCGTGCTTGACGGTCTGCTCGACCGCGTCGAGCTTGCGCCCCTCGATGGCCAGCGCGATCGCGCGGTTCATGCGGCGGCCGGCGAACGCCTTCGTCGCGTCGTCGAGGGCCTCGATGCAGCGGTGCATCGCGTCGGCGTCCTCGCCCTTCGTCGCGGCGTCGAGCGCGTCGCACGCCTTCTCGATGGCGGCCTTCTCGCCCGCCTGGAGGAGATCGACGTCGGCGACGAGCGCCTTGCGCGTCGCCACGAGGATGCGCCGCGCTTCGACCCGGTTCTCGGCGACGCGGCGCTTCGCGAAGTCCTCCTCGCCGTGCTCGAGCGCGTCGAGGAGCATCTGCTCGACGGTGGCGTCGTCGAGGCCGTAGCTCGGGCGGACGTCGACCTTCTGCTCGATCCCGGTCGTCACCTCGCGCGCGTGCACGGCGAGCAGGCCGTCCGCGTCGACCTGGAAGGTGACCTCGAGCCGCGCCATCCCCGCCGGCATGGGCGGGATGCCCTTCAGCGTGAAGCGCGCGAGGCTCCGGTCGTCGGCCGCGAGCTCGCGCTCGCCCTGCACGACGTGGACCTCGAAGCCCGTCTGCCGGTCCTCCTGCGTCGTGTACGTGGCCTTGGCCGAGCAGGGGATCGTCGAGTTGCGCGGGAGCACCTTGTCGACGACGCCGCCGCCGACCTCGATGCCGAGCGACAGCGGGATGACGTCGAGGAGGAGCACCTCGTCGCTCCTCCCCTCGCCCGCCAGGAGATCGGCCTGGACGGCGGCGCCGAGCGCCACCACCTGGTCCGGATCGATGTCCGCGAGGGGCTCCTTGCCGAAGACCTCCGTCACGTAGCGACGGACCGCGGGCACGCGCGTCGAGCCGCCGACGAGGATGACGCCGTCGATGTCCGCGGGCTTGAGCCCTGCGTCCTTGAGCGCGCGACGCACGGCGACGCCGGTCCGCTCGAGGAGCGGGCGAATGAGCTCCTCGAAGCGCGCCCGTGTGACGGTGACGCTCTCGTGCTCGGGGACCAGAGCCTCGACGGATTCCTCGGTCGTGAGGGCGTGCTTGGCCTTGCGCGCCTCGTCGAGGACGAGGCGTACGAGCTGGGGCGTCTGGCGGCGGTCGTCGAAGCCGAGCTTCGCGAGGAGCTCGTGCGCGATGGCGCGGTCCATGTCGTCGCCGCCGAGGGCGCTGTCGCCGCCGGTGGAGCGCACCTGGAAGACGCCGTCGTCGAGCACGAGCACCGTGACGTCGAACGTGCCGCCGCCGAGGTCGTACACGGCGAACGTGCCGTTCTGCTTCTTCTCGAGGCCGTAGGCGAGGGCGGCCGCCGTGGGCTCGTTGAGGAGGCGCAGCACCTCGAGCCCCGCGAGGCGCGCGGCGTCCTTGGTCGCCTGCCGCTGGGCGTCGTCGAAGTACGCGGGCACCGTGATGACCGCGCCGCCGACGCGCCGGAGCTCGTCCTCGGCCTGCTGCTTGAGCGAGCGGAGGATCTCGGCGCTCACCTCCACCGGCGTCACCACCTTGCCACCGTCGACGCGGAAGCGGACGGTGTTCGGCTCCCCCGCGGCCGCGTCGAGGAACTTGTACGGGCCCAGGCGCCGCGTCTCCGGGTCGTCCGCGCCGCGCCCCATGAAGCGTTTCACGCTGACGATCGTGTCGCGCGGGTGCTCGGGCGCGAGGCGCTGCGCGCGCCGGCCGACGACCACCTCGCCGTCGGGCTGGTACGAGACGACGCTCGGGACGAGCACCTCGAGGTCACAGTCGGCGATGGCCACCGGGCGCTCGTTGCTGACGTACGCGACGAGCGAGTTGGTCGTGCCCAGATCGATGCCGATGGGCCGGGGGGCCGCCTTGGGGTCGAAGATCTCGAAGAGTGCCATTCAGGCCGCCAGCTCGTCCTCGATGGCGCTCACCTCGTCGAGGACGCGCCGGTAGAACCTCAGCTCGCCGACGCGGGGGACGAGCCCCGCCAGCGTCGCCGCATCCCCCCGCGCGAAGCTCTCGGCGAGCGCCTTCTCGGCGCCGCTCGTGCGAGCCTCCATGTCCTTGCCCATCGCGCGCACCTTCGCGAGGTCGCGCGCGCCCTTCGCGTCCGCGAGCGCCTCGCGGAGCTCGAGCATCTCCATCAGGAACTCGGCGTCGGGCTTCGGCGCCTTCGCCTCGTCGACGGCGACGCCGGCAAGCGCGAGGATCGCCTCCGCGCGGCGGATGGGATCGCGCACGACGCGCCACGCCTCGTTCGCCGCGACCGCCTTCTCGAGCGCCGCCTTCTTCTCGCTCGCCGGGGCGTTCACGAAGCGGTCTGGATGGAGCGCTCGCGAGAGCTCGCGGTGCTGCTTCTCCACGGCGCGCAGGTCGACGTCGTAGCGTCGCGCGATGCCGAGCGTCTCGAAGGGGTCGTCCATGGCTTCACCCGGCGCCCCGCTCACACCGAGAACGAGTGGCCGCAGCCGCAGCCCGTCTTCTCGTGCGGGTTCTTGAACTTGAACCCCTGCTGCATGAGCGTCTGCTCCCACTCGAGCTCCGTACCGCCGAGGTAGAGGAGGCTCTTGGGGTCGACGACGACGCGCACGGGCGTCCCGTCGGCGGCGGTGTAGTCGAACACCCTGTCGCGCGCGTGCGGCGCGCCGTCGTGGAACTCGATGACGTACGAGAAGCCCGAGCACCCCCCCCCGCGGATCCCGAGGCGGAGCGCCGCGTCCATCGTCCCGCGCTTCTTCATCTGGCGAGCAATGGCCTCGACGGCCCTGGGGGTCACGGTGATGGTTGCGGCGCTGGCGGTGCCAGCGGGGCTGGCGGGGCTGGTCGCGCTCGCGGTGCTTTCGTTCATGGCTCCACTCGTCCTCGCTGCTCGTTACTTCGCCGCGCGCCGGTCCGCTTGCTTCTTGCGGTAGTCGGCGATCGCGCTCTTGATGGCGTCCTCGGCCAGGACCGAGCAGTGGATCTTCACGGGCGGGAGGTTCAGCTCCTCGACGATCTGCGAGTTCTTGATCGACTCGGCCTCGTCGATCGATTTGCCCTTGATCCACTCGGTCGCGAGCGACGAGCTCGCGATGGCCGAGCCGCATCCGAACGTCTTGAACTTCGCGTCCTCGATGACGCCCTCGTCGCTGACCTTGATCTGCAGGCGCATGACGTCGCCGCAGGCGGGCGCGCCGACGAGGCCCGTACCGACGGTCGGGTCGCTCTTGTCGAGCGTCCCCACGTTCTTGGGGTTCTCGTAGTGCTCGATGACCTTGTTGCTGTACGCCATCTGATTTTCCTTCTTCCGTGAGGCTCTTCTTCCCGTGGGGGGCTCGGGGGGAGCGCGGCTCCTCCCGAACGAACTCAGTGCGCTACCCAGGCGACCGACTTGAGGTCGATGCCCTCGTTGTGCATCTCCCAGAGGGGAGACATCTCCCGGAGCTCGGTGACCTTCTTGATCATGAGATCGGCCACGTAGTCGACCTCTTCCTCGGTGTTGAAGCGGCCGAGGCCGAAGCGGATGCTCGAGTGCGCGAGCTCGTCGCCGACGCCGAGCGCGCGAAGGACGTAGCTCGGCTCGAGGCTCGCCGACGTGCATGCCGAGCCGGAGCTCACCGCGACGTCCTTGATGCCCATCATCAGCCCCTCGCCCTCGACGAAGTTGAAGCTGATGTTGAGGTTGCCCGGCAGGCGGTGCTCCAGCGAGCCGTTGACGTAGGTCTCGCCGAGGCGGCTCATGATGCGCTGCTGGAGGCGATCGCGCAGGGCGGCGAGGCGCGCGGCCTCGGCCTTCCCCTCCTGGAACATGATCTCGCACGCCTTGCCGAAACCGGCGATGAGCGGCACGGGGAGCGTCCCGCTGCGCATGCCGCGCTCGTGCCCCCCGCCGTCCATCTGCGCGACGAGGCGGACGCGCGGCTTGCTTCGCCGCACGTAGAGCGCGCCGATCCCCTTGGGCCCGTAGATCTTGTGCGCCGTCAACGATGCGAGGTCGACGTTGTCCTTCTGCACGTCGAAGTCCACCTTGCCGATGCCCTGCACGGCGTCGGTGTGGAGGAGCACGCCCTTCTCGCGCGTGATCTTGCCGATGGCCCCGATGGGCTGCACCGTGCCGATCTCGTTGTTCGCGAGCATCACGCTCACGAGGATCGTCTTGTCGGTGATGGCCTTGCGGACGTCCTCCGGGTCGACACGGCCGTCCTGCGCGACGGGCAGGTACGTGACCTCGCAGCCCTCCTTCTCGAGGCGCTTGCACGTGTCGAGGATGGCCTTGTGCTCGGTCACCGTCGTGATGATGTGGTTACCCTTGTCGGCGTAGAACTCGGCGACGCCCTTGAGCGCGAGGTTGTCGCCCTCGGTCGCGCCGCTCGTGAAGACGATCTCCTTGCCGTCCTTCGCCCCGATGAGGCGCGCGATGCGCTCGCGCGCCTGCTCGACGGCGGCCTCGGCTTCCCACCCGAACTGGTGGCTGCGGCTGGCGGCGTTGCCGAACTTCGTCGTGAAGTAGGGCAGCATCTCCTCGAGCACGCGCGGGTCGACCGGCGTCGTCGAGTGGTTGTCCATGAAGATGGGGAGCTTGAGAGCCATCGGGGTCCTTCAGTGGGCGCGGAACCCGAGCACGAGCTCGGGGACGTGCTGTTCCTTGTCGTGGAGCTCGCAGCACTGGCATGCAGAGAGCAGCCGCTGCGGATCGCAGACGTCGTCGCAGGTATCGAGATACGCGAGGCTCGCCTCGAGCTCGTGCTCGAGCGCCTCGAGCCGCTCGCGTTGCCTGCGCGTCTCGGCAAGCTGCCGGGCGTAGGCGTCGCGCATGTGCTTCATCGCATCGGGGGCGCTGCCGGCCCGCTCGCCCTCGCGGACGATCGTCTGGATGTCGCCCAGGCTGAAGCCGAGCTCCTGCAGCTTGCCGATCCAGCGGATGCGCGTCAGTGCCTCGGAGCCGTAGAGCCGGAAGCGGCCCTTGGAGCGCGCGGCAGGCGTCAGCAGCCCGAGCTCCTCGTAGAGGTGAATGGCCCGCACGGTCTTGCCCGCTTCACGAGCCAAGTCCCCGATCTGCATCAGGTCTTCGGTCGGGCGATGGAGGGGAAGACGATGCTGCATGGCAATCTCACGTACTAGTCTTACGTACGCGTGAGAGTTGGTGCAAACGCCTATTAGGCTGGGCCATCTGCTTCGTCAAGCGAACGCGCCGAAACCCGGTGTATGTAGCGCACATGTCCACGCTCGAGGCGCAGCTCGCCGCGCTGACCCAGGAGTTCGTCGGCCGCATCGTGGAGGTCATCCGCAACGCGTCGTTCGCCGAGGTCGCGTCGCTTTCTCCGGGAAAGCCCTCTTCCGGGGGCAAGGCCGCACCCCGCGGTTCCCGGGTCCCCAAACCAGCGCCATCGTCCCCGGGCCGCAGGGCGGGCCGGCAGACGGCAGCGAGGCGCGCCGAGGTCGGGGAACGCGTGATGGCCGCGCTGCGCTCCGCGAAGAGCCCGATGGGCGTACGCGCCTTGTCCGAGGAGCTCGGGGTCGCCCCAGACGTGCTCGCCGTCCCGCTGCGCGAGCTCCGCGCGGCGAGCAAGGTGCGGAAGCATGGAGAGAAGCGGAGCACCACGTACTCGGCGGCCTGACATCGACTTACGATCATCCATGATCGCCTAGGCACGAGCCTCGCAATCCGAACGGTCGCCCGGCCGCTCGGGACAGAGGTTCGATGAATCTGCGCGCACTTCGCGATGACGATGCCCTGGAAAGCGAGGGAAGCGAGATCCCCTCCTGGGTCGAGGCTTGTCCACGCGAAGAGCAGAATGATTCAGGGTCACTGTCGTCCGGAGTCACCGACATCGGGCCGGACGACACCATGGAGCAGCCGGAAGCACCCAGGCACGTTCGCCGCGGCACCGGGCCGCGCAAGCGCGTGGCCCTCGAGGCCGACGCCGTCCGCGACGCGCTCGAGAAGAAGTACCGCGACGAAGGGAACTGGGACGAGCTGGTCGACCTCTACTTCGGGCGCATCGAGGTCGTCGAGCCGCGCGAGAAGGTCGAGCTCTTCAAGCGCCTCGGCGACGTGCTCTGGCAAGAGCTCGGGGACGCGACGGCCGCGCGCGACGCGCTGGTCGAAGCGCTCGCGATCGACCCCACCGACGAGGACGTCGCGTCGCACGCGGAGGACGTGGCCGCCTCGCGCGACGGCGGATGGGCAGCCCTCGTCGACGCGGTCGCGAAGAAGGTCGAGGCGGTCCACGACCCCCGGTCGAAGGCGCGCCTGACGGAGCGCATCGTCCGCTGGGCGCGCGGAGACATGAACGACCCCGCGACGGCGGAGCGCTTCCTCGAGGCGATGCGGGCGTACGACCCGGCGCACCCGCTGGTCCACCAGAAGCTGGCCACCAAGTACGCGGGCCTCGGGGCCTGGGATGCGCAGCGCGAGGCGCTCGAGCGCGCGCTCGGCCGCGCGGAGAAGGATGTCGACCGTCACGCCATCCACGTCGCGCTCGGCGAGCTCCACGAGGAGCACCTGCCGAACGTGAAGCGCGCGACGGAGCACTACGAGGCGGCGCTCCGGCTCGTACCGCGGACGCTGGCCGCGCTCGCGGGCCTCGAGCGAATCTGCCGGAGGACCGAGCAGTACCGGCGGCTGGCCGAGGTGCTCGATCGCCAGGTCGATGCGGCAGGTTCGGACGAGGAGCGCGTCGGGGCCCTCGTGCGACTCGGGGAGCTCGTCGAGCAGCGGTTCGTGAAGCCGCGCGACGCCGTCGGGAAGTACGAGGTGGCCCTCGAGCTCGACGCGTCCTGCGCGCGCGCGCGCGACGGACTCGAGCGCTGCTGGCACGCGCTGCGTGACTGGGACAAGCTCGCGGCGTCGCTCGAGCGCCGCGCCGCGAACGCCGAGGAGTCGTCCGACGCGATCGGCATCCTCGTTCGCCTGGCCGAGGTTCGTGAGTCGAAGCAAGAGAGCGTGGATCTCGCGCTCGCGGCGTGGCGGCGTGTCTACGAGCTCGACACGTCGCACCTGGTCGCCATCAAGGAGCTGGCGCGCCTCTGCGAGAAGCAGGGCGACGTCGTCGCGGGGGCGGCCTACCGCGCGCGCCTCGCCGACCTGACCGACGATCCCAAGGCGAAGGCCCGCATCCACGTCGCGGTCGGCGAGATGCTCGCGCCCGAGGGGCGCGATCCGGGTTGCGCGCGCATCCACTTCGAGCGGGCCGTCGAGATGGACCCGCGCAACCCGGTCGCGTGGGAGCAGCTCCAGAAGCTCGCGACGCGCGAGAACGACTCGATGTACGCGACGTTCTGCCTGGAGCGGCGCGCGGAGCACACGGAGTCGGCGCGTCTCAAGGCGCAGCTCCTCGTCGAGCTGGCGCGGACGCGCGCCGCGCTCGGGGACACGCGGGGAGCGCTCGCGACGTTCGAGTACGCGTTCGAGACCGACCCGACGAACGAGGTCGCCGCGCGCGCGGTGCTCGAGGACTGGACGCGCCGCGAGAAGTGGGCGGAGGCGCAGAGGGCGTGCGACGTCCTCGTGGCGTCGACGACGCGGGACGGCGACCGTGCGACGCTTCTCAAGCTCCTGCGCCTCTCGACGCGTATCGCCCTCGCCCTCGGCAACGGGGATCGAGCCCTCATGGCGGCAACGGCGGCGTACGAGATGGCCCCTGCCGACGCGGGTGCGCAGAGCGACGCGCTGCACGTCTGCCACCAGCTGCGCGAGCGGCCGGAGCTGCACGCACGACTCCGCGCCGTCGCGGAGCGCATCGCGAAGGAGGCCATGGACCTCTCGCCCGAGTCGCTCGTTCGCCTCGGCGAGGTGCGCCTCGCGACGGGGGACCCGCACGGCGGGGTCGAGATTCTCTGCCTCGCGCTCTCGCACCAGGGGGACAATCACGACGCGCTCGCGACGCTGTCGCGCGCCTTCGCCGAGCGACGCGACTGGGGCCGCGCCGCCAACTGCATGCATCGGCTCGCGCGCGCGACGGGCGAGCCACGCGAGCGTCAGGCGCGCTTCCTCGAGGCGGCCGACCTCTGGGAGAAGCGCGCGAACAAGCCGCTCCGCGCGGCGGCGGTGCTCGAGGAGGCGCTCGATCGCGACCCTCGAGACGCCGCAGTGCTGCACCGACTCGTCGCCCTGCGCGGGGCGACCGGCGACTGGGACAAGCTCGTCGAGGTCCTGCGCATGCTGGGTGACCTCGAGAAGGACCCCGCCCGCCGCGCGAAGCACGTGTACGCGAGCGCGGGGGTGGTCCGCGAGAAGATCGGCGATCTGCGGCGCTCCGCGCGCCTCTACGAGGAGGTCCTCGACCTCGACGAGTCGCGTCTCGACGCGTTCGAGCGCGTGGTCCGCGTGCTGACGGATCTCCGCGACTGGCCCGAGCTCGAGCTCGCCTACCGGCGGATGCTCGGCCGGGTGCACGGCGGGCGCGACCGTCGTCTCGAGCACGCGCTCCATCACCAGCTCGGCCTCGTCTACCGAGACCGCATCGGTGACGTCACGCGCGCTCTCGACGCGTTCCGCCTAGCCGCACACGTCGACCCCGAGGACGACGAGGACCGGCGCATCATCGTCGAGCTCCTCCTCCTGAGCGGCCAGCCGGAGCTCGCCGTCGCCGATCTCCGGGGCGCCCTGAAGGCCGACGCCACGAGGCCCTCCACGCTGCGCGAGCTCTACGAGCTCTTTCTCCGGGAGGGCTCGCACGACAAGGCCTGGTGCGCCGCGAACGCGCTCGTGCATCTGCGCGAGGCAGACGAGGCGCAGGGCAAGTTCGCCTCGGACTTCGCGCCGCTCGACCCGGCGACGGTACCGGGGACGCTGGCGCCGTGCGCGTGGTCGTCGCACGTCGTCGATCCGCTCATGGACGAACGCCTCACCGCGGTGTTCCGCAACTTCGTCCCGGCCGTCGTCCGTGCGCGGATGGCGCGCGTACCGGAGAAGGCACGCATCAAGTGGCTCGGCACCCAGGTTCGCGGCGACGAATCGCACCTCGCGGCGCGCATCGTCCAGATCGCGCGCGACGGCGCGGAGATCCTCGGCGTGCCGGCGCCGGTGCTGCTCGCACGCCCCAGGCTCACCGTCCCCTTCGTCGTCGCTGCGACGCCGACGCCGGCGCTCTTCGTCTCGCTACCGGCCGCGGAGACCGTCGCGCCCGAACTGCTCGTCTACCTCGTCGGCCGCCGCCTCGCCGAGCTGCGGCCGGAGCTCATCGCGCACGCCCTCTTCCCCACGCTTGCCGAGCTCAAGACGCTCCTCAAGACGGCGCTGCGCGTGGCGGTGACCACGCAGGCCCACCCCCCGCAGGACCCTGACGACCTGGCGATCGCACGCGCCCTCCTCCCGGACGAGCTCGAGGGCCTTCGCGAGGCCGTCTCGGCGATCGTGGGCACCGAGCAGCGCGCGGACATCCGCCGCTGGCACCAGCAGGCCGACATGTCGATCGCCCGCGCGGCGCTCCTCCTCGCGGGCGACTTCGATCTCGCGTGGCGCGGGATGCAGTGCGAGACGCGCTCGCCGAGCGACCTGACGCCGAGCGAGTGGCGCTCCGAGCTCCTGCAGTTCGCCGTGAGCGACGAGTACGCCGACCTCCGCAACGCCATCGGCGTCGACGTCGAGTCACGCTGTTGAAAGCTCAGCCGCGCGGCGGCTCCTGGACGAGGAGGCGCTCGGCCTGTCGGAGGAAGGCGAAGCTGAGCGCGCCGGCGCCGAAGGCGACGAGGGCCCGCGCGATGACGACGGAGGCTGCGACGACCGGCGGCATGATCTCGGTCGGCGCGCCGCGCAGGCCGCAGACGAGTGCGACGAACGCGAAGAAGACGCCGAGCGCCGCGAAGACCGCACCCGCGGTCGACGCGCGGATCGGCGCGTCCGGGTTCGCGTTGCGCGCAACGCCGGGGGGAGGAAACGTCGTCGTCAGCAGGGAGCGAAGCCACGAGGGCTTCCCTGCCCCGGGCCCGTCGAGCGGCGGCGCGGACGGATGCGGCGCGTGGGACGGGTACTGGGACTGCAGCGTGAAGGACGGCACGTCGGACGGTGGCGGAAAGGACGGGAGAGGCGCGGCGTTCGCGACGGCCATCGGGGGGGGCGGTGGCGTCAGCGGTGGCCGCACGGTCGTCGTGAGCTCGTCCCCTTCGGGCGAGAGCGCGGGGCGCTGGTTGGTCGCCTCGGCATCCCTGAGAAGGTCCGGATCCAGAAACTCCGAGCTGGCCTCGTTCATGATCCAGCCGAATGACATCGGCCCGCGCTCGACGCCAGAAACTTCGCTGCCGCGGAAATGTTGCAACCCGAGCTGATGCCTTCCGGCATCAATCATGGGGCTTTTCGCGTCATCCCCCGGGCTTCCTCTCCCGAGGCGAGCACGCTCGACCGGAGGCCAGCGTCGATGCGCAACCACGTGGCCCGGACGCCGTCCGGAACCCCTCGTGCCTCGAGGACCTGCTTCAAGACGTGGTGGCGCCGGTCGAAGTGCCCCGGCAGGAGCGGGACGGATGCATGGACCTCGGGCATCGACTTGCCCGTGTACCGGTTCGGACCTCCGAGAAACGCGCTCGTGAACGCGACCTGCTGCTCGACGATGCGCCCCTTGTCCTTGCCCTCGAAGAGAAACCCCACGATCGGGTCCCCGAACAACCGGTCGTAGAGCCCCTGGAGCACTGCCCGGATCGGACCCTCGCCGCCGATGTCGTCGAAAGCGGTCATCCGAACGTGATCTCGGCCCCTGCCCCTTCCTTCACGATGCGCGCGATCGTGGCGAAGAGGTCCTCGCCCCGGCCGCGGTCGTCGACCCACCGCTTCGAAGCCTCGTCCCACGAGAAGTGCCAGGCCTGCGCATTGGCGGCGAGCCAGATCTGGCGGGCCGGCCGCTGCGTGTTCACGACGCATCGCTTGCCGCCGCGCAGCGTGAGCGTCACCACGTCGCCCGCCGTCTCGCAGTCGACCAGGTCGGTGTCGACGTCCTCGAAGGCGTCGCCGATGGCGCGGAACGCGGCGTCCGCGAGCCGCTGGTAGGTCGATTCGTCCATGCCGGCGGCATATGCCGTCCCGCGGCGAAGCGCCAGGAGGGCCCGGCAGGGCGGCCAATCGAGGGCACGCCAGCGCAGACCGTGGCCGCGGTCGCTCAGTTGAGCGAGTGCGGCAGGGCGAGGGCGAAGGGCGCGATGGTCGCGTCGAACATCCGCCCGTCCGGCCGGTACATCTGGTAGCTGCCGCGCATCTCGCCGCGCGTCGTCTGCAGCACGCAGCCGCTGGTGTACTCGAAGTGCTCCCCGGGGCGGAGGTACGGCGTCTGCCCGATCACGCCGGGGCCCTTCACCTCCTCGACCTTGCCGGCGCCGTCGGTGATGATCCAGTGGCGCGTGCGGAGCTGCGCGGGCTCGGGCCCCTCGTTCTCGATGCGAACGGTGTACGCGAACACGTATCGCTTCGCGAGGGGCACCGACTGGTCGGCCACGTACTGGGCGCGCACGCTGACGCGGATGCCCTCGGTCACGGCGTTCGAGTGATCCACGCTTCGTTCGGGCATCGCCATGCCTTCCGCCTCGAGTGCTTACTACACGGCTTCCCGCTCGTCGCGCATGGCCTCGGCGACCGGAGTCATGTGCCGGTCGAGGAACGCATGCGCAGCGAGCCACTTCTTGCGTGCGTTCGGTCGCCAGACCATCGCGTCGAAGCCATGAATCTCGCCGGGCGAGACGTGGAGCTCGCACTCCGTGCCGAGCTTGTCGAGGGCAGCCTTGAGGCGCTTCGAGCAGCGGAGCAGCGGGTCACGCGTGCCGACCGACGCGAAGAACGGCGGGAGCGGTCGTTCGGGCGAACCGGCTTCGACGATACGGAGCGGGCTCGCCATCGGGTGGCGCGCGGCGGCCGTCGCGAAGTCGTGGCCGAGGTAGGACTGCGCGGCGTCGAGCATGAGCGCCTTCAGCCAGCGCGGCATGCGCGGGTCCTTGAGGTATTCGGTCGTGTGGGCGAGGTCGAGGAAGCCGTACGTCGCGATGACGGCGCGGAGCCGGACCTGCGCGTCGAAGACGTCGCGCGCGAAGGGCTCGGGCCGGCGCCACGACGAGGCGACGGCGAGCGCTGTGACGAGGTTGCCCCCCGCGCTCTCGCCGGCGATGGCGATGCGCGAAGGATCCCCCCCGTAGCGCGCAGCGTTGCGCTGCACCCAGAGGAGCGCGCGGCACGCGTCCTCGAGCGGCGCGGGGTACGGATGGCGCGTGCCCTGTCGGTAGTTGATGTTGAAGAGGAGGTACCCGGCGCGCGCGATGGCGATCGCCATCACGCGGTGGGTCTCTTTCGAGAGCATCCGGAAGCCGCCGCCGTGCACGTACATCACGACGGGGAGCGGCCGGCGCGCGCGGGTGGGCACGTACACGTCGAGCTTGTGGTGGATGCCGTCGAGCGGCCCGTAGGAGACGTCGCGCTCGAGGCGCAGGCCGAAGCGCGAAGGGTGAGCGTCGGGCATCGAGTAGCGCACGCGCGCGAAGGCGTGCGCCGCGCGGTCCATGACGGAGACGTAGACGCGCGCGGGAGCGGAGGCGACGCGGTCCCGGAGGGGGATGGCCATCGCGAGAAAGGATAGCCCGCGACGGTTCGGGGCTCACGCGTGAGGTGAGGGCCCGACGGTGGCACGGGGTGGTTCAGCCGGGAGGCGGGATGGTGTCGCCGCGCGGGACACGGAGGCGGGCGACCATCGGCATGTGGTCGGAGAGGCCGTGGAAGGCCGCCGTGCGGTCGCCGAACGGGTGTGTCTCGTCGAAGTCGAGCCAGCGAAGGCCCCTACCGGCGAAGACGTGGTCGAGGTGCATTCGCATCCGCATGAACCCAGCGGTGGGCCAGCTCGTGAGCTCGTCGACGTTCAGCTTGTAGCGAGCGGCAAACGCGTCGACCCACCCGCGTTCGCCGGCGGCGCCGACGAAGTGCTCGTAGACGGGCGACCCCGGGAGCGAGTTGAAGTCGCCGACGACGACGAAGCGGTCGCTCGCGCGCTCTCGCTCGACGAAGCGGACGAGGTTCTTTGCCTCTTCGAGCTGGTTCTTGCCCCAGCCCATGCGCCGCGGCCGGGTCCAGAACTCCTTCGAGAACGTGGCGGGGAGGCTCAGGTGGGTGTTGAACACGTCGATCGGCCCGAAGGTGCGCTGCGTGCGGTGACGGAACCGGACGTGCGCGCAGATGCGTGTCTGCTTCATCTTCCGCACGGCGTGGAGGCGCCGGTGCGTGATGTCGTGCGGCGTCTCGGCGTTGTGGTGGTCCACGACGAGAGCGTGGTGGGCGAGGATGGCGAGCCCCGTCGTGTAGACGTGCGTGTCGGCCGCCAGGCGGTAGGCGTGCGCGGGAAAGTAGTAGGCCTCGTAGGCGTCCGGTTTCCCGGCGGCGACGAGAGCCGAAGAGAGCATCGTCACGAAGCGCTCGAGCTGCGTCTCTTCGCCGCGATGAGCGACCGTCGAGCGGAGGGACCGCGTCTCGACCTCCTGGAGGCAGACGACGCCCGGGAGCGGATCGAGCGCGGCGACCGCGCGGGCGATCCGCTGCATTGCCTTCCGGGTGCTCGCCAGCCCCCTCGTGGCGTGGCCGAAGTAGCGCACGTTGTAGCTGAAGATGCGGAGAGGGTGGCTCATGACCGGCCGCGCGACGATTTCAGTGACGATAGCGGGAAGCGCGCCTTTCGCCGTCGTTTCGCCGCCTTGCACCCCTTCGCGCTGTCACCCTCGTTCCACACATGTCTGAATTTTCCACCAGACCACTTGCACCGGAGGAAGAAAAATCGTAGCTGGACGGTACCACGAGGGTATGAACATGTCCCACTTCCCCACCCGTTCTTCTCTTCTCGCCCTGGCCGCCGCGCTCGCCCTGAGCGCCGTCGCCTGCGCCTCGCAGCCCACCCCGCCCCCGGTCGCGGCGGCTCCCCCGGCCCAGGCCTTTCAGCAGGCCGCCGGCGGAGTGACTGCCCTCCAGGGCAGCCCGGACGATTCCGTGCAGTTCGTCGAGCAGGAGCACAAAGAGCCGACCGTGCACGGCTACGATACGCCCGCGACGAACCTCAATCCGTCCGCGACGCACCCGAAGTACTGAGCTCGGTCTCCCCGGCAAGAGCGGCCCCAAGAGCCGCCGCGTCAATCGGCGAGACGGAACTCCACCGACCACGCCATGCGCACGCGCACGGCGTGACCGGCCCGCGTCGCCGGCGCGAAGTGGAAGCGATGCGCTGCTGCTAGGGCAGCCTCGTCGAGGCCGTGGCCGACGCCGCGCACGACGCGCGCGCTCTCGACACCCCCGGAAACGCCGACGACGAGCTCGAGTCCCACGGACCCCTGGACACCATCGGCGCGTGCCGAGTCCGGATAGGCGGGCGCGGCGCCCTGGACGAGGCGGGCGCGGCCGTCGACCGCCGACACGGGAAGCGGAGTGTCGTCGGCCTGCGCATGCTCGTGCACACCGCCCGACGCGGAGTCGCCCGTTCCGTGCTCGTCCTCGCCGTTGCCGAGGGCGATGTGGAAATGGGCCATGCCCTCGTCGGAGGCGAGGACGGGCGCCGCCGGTAGCGGCTCGGGCGCGGGTGCGGGTGCCGCCGTGGGCGCGGGCAGGAGTGCGGGGGCGAACGTGTGGACGAGGTTCGGGTCGTGCGGGACGAGGTCATGGCTCGCCGGCACGGGATAGGGATGCGTGTGCGTGTGCCACGCCACGGCGCCTGCCGGCCCCTTCGGCTCGACGGGCAGCGGCGCCTGGTCCTCCGCGTCTTCCACCCGTGTGACGTCGAGCTCCACGACGTCATCTGTCGCCGTGCGCGCGGTTGCGGGATGCCCGAGGGACGTGAAGAGGACCGCGGCGTGCAGACCCGCCGATACGCCAACAGCGCCCACCTTCCCGGCGAGGGAGGTCAGGCGCAGCACGCGGTCCTCCTGGAAGGTGCGGTCTCGAGGGCGTGCAGGCGATCCATGAGCTAGCTGTCGCGTGGGGCCGGGGGGAAAAGCGCTTCGCCGTGGTGGCAGCGGAGGCTCACGAACGTGTACCCCGCCGGGGTACTTCTCTTCCACCCGGACGAACTACGCGCAGGATCACGGACCGGTTGCATGCAGCCGGCCGCCGCACACGCCGCTGCGCTAGTATGTTCGCGTGCCCGAGGAGGTGGTGCTGCCGTTTCCGCAGCCGATCAAGCCGCTTCTCCACGTGCGCAGCACGCTCCTCCTCGGCGGCCTCCAGTCCCTCCGCGACGCTGGCCTCGGCCACGCGTACGACGCGACCGTCCCGCCAGAGGTGCGCGAGGTCATCGTCACCTCCGTCGCGGGCATGTGGCTCCCGGTCGCGACGGCCGTCGCACACTACCTCGCGTGCGATCGCATCGGGGTGTCCGCCGAGTCGGCCGCGCAGATCGGGCGCGGGACGTTCGAGCGCACGAAGGGCCTGCTCCTCGGTACGGCGATCTCCCTCGCGAAGAGCGCCGGGGCGACGCCGTGGACGCTCTTCCCCCACGTCCAGCGCTTCTGGCTCCGAGGCAACGACGGCGGCGGGCTCCGTGTGTTCCGCCTGGGACCGAAGGAGGCGCGCCTGGACGTCGTCGGGTGCCCGATCTTCGCGAGTCGCTACTACCGCGCGGCCTTCCGCGGGCTTTGCGGCAGCGTCATCGGCCTCGTGAGCCGGCGCGTCTACGTCCACGAGCAGCCCGTGGGGGACGCCGACTCCGCCGTCACGATGCGCATCCAGTGGGTGTGATCGGGCGCCCGCGCCGCGCGCGCCCGCGTAAGATGCGCCCGCCTCATGCGCCCCGGCCTCCTCTGCCTCGCCGCTCTCTCGCTCGCCGCGTGTCTGCCCCTCGGGGGCAGCCCGCCGTCCCCGCACTCCGGGCCGGCTCCCGCGTCGTCGGTCCCCTCCGATCCGTTCGCCGGGCCCGAGGCGCGCGCGCGCACCGGTGTCGAGCCGGCCTCCGCGCCGGCAGCCGCGCCCATCCTCATCCAGCACGCGACGGTGCTCACGGCGACGGGAAAGCACTTCGACCCGGGCTTTGTCTTGCTCCAGAACGGCGTCATCGCCGCGGTCGGAGAGGGCGACGGTCCAGCGCCCGCGCAAGGCACGACCATCATCGACGCGCACCACCGCTTCGTCACGCCGGGGATCATCGACCCCCACTCACACATGGGCGTCTACCCCGTGCCCGACACGGCCGGCCACGACGACGGCAACGAGCTGACGGACCCCATCGGCGCGGGGCTTCGCGCAGAGGACTCGTTCTGGCCTCAGGACCCTGCCATCGAGCGCGCGGTCGCGGGCGGAGTGACGACCATCGGCGTCCTCCCCGGCAGCGGGAACCTCATCGGAGGCCGCGGCGTCGTGATGCACCTCCGGCCCGAACGCGGCGCGCGGGCGATGCGCTTCCCCGGCGCGCCCTCGCTCCTCAAGATGGCGTGCGGCGAGAACCCCAAGCGCGTCTACCGCGAGCAGAAGCGCGCGCCCTCGACCCGCATGGGCAACGTGCGCGGGGTGCGCGAGGCCTTCCTCAAGGCGCAGAAGTACGCGCGCGACTGGGAGGACTGGACGAAGAAGCAGCGCGAGCCCGTTCCGCCGGCGACCGACGGGGGCAAGCCGCACGACAAGAGCGACGACAAGCCGCCGGATCGGGACCTCGGCCTCGAGACGCTCGCGCTCGTGATGCGCGGAGACATCCTGGTCGAGTGGCACTGCTACCAGGCCGACGACATGCTCGCGGCCCTCCAGATCGCCGACGAGTTCGGGTTCAAGGTGCGCGCCTTCCACCACGCGCTCGAGGCGTACAAGATCCGCGACGTGCTTGCGGCGCGCGGCGTCGGCGTAGTCACGTGGGACGACTGGTGGGGCTTCAAGATGGAGGCGTACGACGGCATCCCCGAGAACCTCGCGCTCGTGACCGAGGCCGGCGCGCGCGCCATCGTGCACTCCGACTCGCCCATCTGGGGCCAGCTCCTCAACCAGTCGGCCGCCAAGGGCCTCGCCGCGGGGCGGGCGGCCGGCGTCAAGCTCGACGACGACGACGCCATCAAGTGGATCACGGCCAACCCGGCGTGGGTGCTCGGGATCGACTCGCAGGTGGGGACCCTCGAACCGGGAAAGCGGGCCGACGTCGTCGTCTGGAGCGACAGCCCGCTGAGCACCTACGCGCGCGCGGAGCTCGTGTACGTCGACGGGCAGCTGGTCTTCGATCGCGGCCACGTGGGTGCGCCGTGGAGCGACTTCGAGATGGGGATCCGCGCGATGCCGTCGAAGGGAGAAGCCCAGTGAAGCGCGTCACGATCGCCGCCGTCCTGAGCGTCGTCGCGGCGGCGCCGCTCGTCCCCCCGGCTGCGTCGGCCGCCAATCCGCCGCAGGCCCCCGCGCGCGGCCCCGACGCGCCCGTCGCCATCGCCATCACGCACGCCCGCGTCTACGTGCCCGGCGACAAGCCGCCGATCGAAGGTGGCACCGTCGTCCTCTCCGGCGGCAAGGTGATCGCGGTCGGACAAGACGCCCCCATCCCGCCGAACGCGAAGGTCATCGACGCGCGCGGCAAGGTCGTCACGCCCGGGTTCATCGACGCGGACACCGACGTCGGCGCCGTCGACGTGGACCTCGAGGCGCCCTCCGACGACACCGACAGCCGCGCGCTCTTCTCGCCGGCGGCGCGGATGATCGACGGGTACAACCCGCGCTCGATCGTGATCCCCATCACGCGCGCGCACGGCGTGACGTCCGTCGTCGTCTCGCCGCGGCACGGCGTGCTCGGAGGGCAGAGCGCCTTCGTCGACCTCGCGGGCGACACCGTGGCCGACGCGGTCGTGCGCCCCGTGCTCGCCCAGCGCGCGAAGGTCGACGATGACACGGCACAGTGGGCCGGCGGCACGCGCGGCACCATGTGGTACCTCCTGCGCCAGGCGCTCGACGACGCGCGCTTCTACGCGACGCACCGGGGGGCGTACGACAGCAACGGTGCGCGCCGCCTCTCGCTGTCGCGCCTCGAGCTCGAGGCGCTCGTCCCCGTCGTCCACGGCGACGAGCCGCTCGTCGTGTGGGCGCACCGCGCGAGCGACATCGAGGCGGTCCTGCGTCTCGCCGACGAGCTGAAGCTCAAGGTCATCCTCGAGGGGGCGAGCGAAGGCTGGATGGTGGCCGACGACATCGCGCGCCACAAGGTGTCCGTCATCGTCGATCCGCTCGAGGATCTCCCCGCTGAGTTCGACCGGCTCCACTCCCGCAGCGACAACGCCGCGCTCCTCGCGCGCGCCGGGGTGCGCGTCGTCATCAGCACCTTCGACGCGCACCAGTCGCGCCTTCTCTGGCAGCACGCGGGCAACGCCGTCCGCCTAGGAATGGACCACGACGAGGCGATCCGCGCGGTGACCGAGGCCCCTGCCGACACCTTCGGCCTCAAAGGCTACGGGCGGCTCGAGAAGGGCGCCGTTGCGAACGTCGTCGTCTGGTCGGGCGATCCCTTCGAGACGAGCACGCGCGTCGAGCACGTCTTCGTCCGCGGCCGGGAGGAGTCGCTCGTGACGCGGCAGAGCCTGTTGCTCGACCGCTATCGCACTCTCCCCTTCACGCACGACGGTACGCGCTGAGTCCGCGGGGGCACCTGCGGTGAGGTACGCTGATCCTCGCTGACGGTCGTGTTCCTTCCTCACGTGGAGAGGTGACGATGCTCCCTCGGTGGTCCTGGTCCGCGCTCCTCGGGGGCGCGCTGATGGTGGCGGTGTCGGCCGGTGGCTGCGGTGGGGGAGGCAGCAGCGGCAACGCGGGAACGGGAGGCGGAGGCCTCGACGCGAGCACGGGATCGGACGCTCACGCCACGACGGATGCGCCGTCGTTCGGCAACGGCGACGGCTCGCTCGCAGCGCTGACGATCACGCCGACCAACCCCACGCTCGCCGTGAAGGCTCCCGGCACGACGCTCCAGTTCGCGGCCAGCGAGGGCTCGACCGCGGTGAACGCGCAGTGGACGATCGACGTCGCGGACATCGGAACCATCGACGGGACGGGCCTGTTCACCGCGACGGGCCTCGTCGGCGGCCCGGTCACGGTCACCGCGACGAGCGGCAACCTCAAGGCGAGCACCGTCCTCGAGGTGAAGCTCACCTTGACGGACAACCCGGGCAACGTTCCCGCGGCGACCCAGGGCTTGCTCACCGGCGGCGGCAGCGCCGACGCCTCCTTCAAGTGGCTCTACCCGTACGACGGCACCGTGTTCGCGCGCGGCATCGGCGGGCCCGTCCTCCAGACCGCGACCGCGTTCGACGCGGCCTACTTGCACGTGAGCTTCTCGGGGCTCGACTACCAGGGCTTCTACGGAGCGAGCAATCCCGGGGGCATCACGATGACGCCGCAGCTCTGGCAGACGATCACGGAGAGCGCGCAGGCCAACGACAAGGTCGAGGTCCAGATCACGAAGGTGAGCGGCGGCCAGGTGACCGGCCCCATCACCGAGACGTGGACCGTCGCGCCGGGCAACCTGCGCGGCACCATCTACTACAACTCGTACGACTCGGCGCTCGCGGGCAGCACGGGCGCGATCCTCAGCCTGCGCCCGGGCTCGACGGCGAAGGTCGTCGTGTCCGGCTGCCGCGTGTGCCACGCCGTCAGCGCGGATGGGTCGACGATGGTCTCGGCGAACGAGCCCACCGGCGGCACGGCGACCGACAGCGTCTGGGACCTCAAGAACAACGCGGCGCCCGGATACCAGGCGCCGAACCGCACCTGGGTCTTCGGCGCGCTCACGCCGAACGGCACGAAGTTCATGAACTACGGCGCCGTCGCCGATTCGAACAATCCCGACGCTCCGTGGTCGCCGAACGTGCGCGGCGTCGGCCAGTCGGGCGACCTGCCCTCGACGCTCTACGACACGACGACCGGCGCGGCGATCACCGCGACGGGCCTGACGGCGACCCCGCACATGATGATGCCGGCCTTCTCCGCCGACGGGAAGATGGTCGCCTTCACGCACTACGATGCGGACCAGGTAGGCGACACGATCGCGGTCATGGACTTCGACGACGCGACCAACACGTTCTCGAACCTGCGCGACGTGGCGACCATCGCGGGCAAGTACGTCGGCTGGGCAGCCATCACGCCGGACGACAACTTCGTCTTCTTCGCGGCGGGGACGCACGTCGAGTACAGCACCATCTCCGACGCGCCCGGCAACACCGGCTACCCGGCAAACTGCCAGGACCCGACGAGCAACCTGTACATCGCGCACGTCCCGTCGAAGACGAGCGTGCCGGCCAACCAGCTGAACGGCCTGACGGCGACGGGCACGTCGTACATGCCGTTCCCCGACGACGTGAACCTCAACTTCGAGCCGACCATCCTGCCCGAGGCCGTCGGCGGCTACTTCTGGGTCGTCTTCACGACACGCCGCAACTACGGCAACCTCGTGAACGGTGACCCCTACATCGGCACGGGCGGCGCGCCGAGCCCGCGCAAGAAGCTCTGGGTCGCGGCGATCAACATCCAGAGCGCAGAGAACCCGTACACCACGGCGGTCGACATCACGCACCCCGCCTTCTACATCGAGGGCCAGGAGCTCGCGTCCGGCAACATGCGCGGCTTCTGGGCGCTCGACCCGTGCGAGCAGAACGGCCAGAGCTGCCAGACCGGCGACGAGTGCTGCAGCGGCTTCTGCCGCCAATCGACGGGCCCCGACGGCGGCATTCAGTTCAGCTGCGTCCCGCCGAGCGGCTGCGCGCAGGAGGGCGAGAAGTGCACGACGGCGAGCGACTGCTGCGGCGCCTCGCAGGGGACGCAGTGCATCGCGGGCTTCTGCGCGACACCGGCGGCGCAGTAGGGGCGCCACGACGGCCGGGCGAGAGGCCCTCGAGGGCGTGCCCCGGTGGGGAGAAGCCTTCGCGGGTCCCGCGCGTACGGTCGACGTGACGCTCAGCGAGGGGACTCGGTGAACCCCGGCAGGCCCATGTCGCGCAGCGTCCACAGGAGCAGCGATCGCACCTCCCGCTGCAGCTCCGCGTCCGCGTGTGCGCGGTCCGCGATGTGCGCGTCACGACCCAGGTCGGCGACCACGGCGTCGACGTCCACGACGCGGATCGCTCCCTGCTCCGCGAGCCCGCTCAGCATCATCATCAGGTCCGCATCCCGCAGCGACGCCGAGTCCGCTACGTAGTTCAGGACGACGATCTCCCCGCGGGTGAGGGCACGAAGGTGCTCCGCCAGCCTTCGGAGATCCGCCTCGATGCCGTCGACGGTGCGCTGCACGGGCTCGAACGTCTCGCGGAACCACCCCTTCGTCGCGGGCGTCATCTCGCCGATACGGAAGGACGGAAACGACACGACGTAGCCGAGGCGCTTGTGACGCAGGTGGGCCGCAACCTCCGAACCGCCCGAGAGAATGACTGCGCGCGCAGGCGGAAGCTCGCTGACGCCGCCGGGACCCACGATCCAGTGGCCCTCCAGAAGGGGGCAGGGACGCGTCAGCTGCTGGAGGACAGCCGCGAGAAAGAGCGCCTCGGAGCCGACGCCATGCCCGGGCCCTTCGCGCGCGATCTTCTCTACCCCGCGCGTGAGATCTTCGGCGATGGTTCGACAGTCCTCGTCGCTGCGCTCCAGTTGCGACAGCAGAACCAGCGAGGACGGGAGCACGATGTCGTCGTAGTCCGCGACGTGAGCGGGGCCTGTGCACCCCTGGAACAATTCCAGGAAAGCGCGCTGCTCGCCCCGGATGACGCCCAGCAGGTCGCAGGACCCGTGGCTCAGGACGGTCTCCGTCGGCGACCCCTCGTCGCCCCACCACGCGCGAACCCGGTCATGCCATCCGCTCATGAGGCCCGAGAGCTGCTCAGCGACTTCCGTGGGCCGGCGCCCCGCAATCCACATGATCCGGGCGCGCTGATCCGGCGCGGCGGGTTCGTCCGTCACGATCGTGGCCAGGGGCTCCTCCCAGTCGATCTGCTTCCTCGCGAAGTAGGACTGCCACCCCCCCGCAGGCCGCTCGTAGTGCACGCGGCCGGACAGGCGCGACGCGAACACCAGCTGGCAGTCTCTCGCCTCGCTGCGATCGAGGTAGTTGCCCTGATTGGTGTCGCGCAGGACGCGCACCTGGCAGTACGCGAAAGGCTCCCCGGCGGACACGCGCCCGCCGTCGGGAACCAGCGCGCGCAGGCCCGCACGGTAGACGCGGCTCGGGGCCAGCTGGAGAGGAGGACAGCGGAGCGGCAGCGCGACTTCCCCTTTCACGAAGGCCATCCTATCGTGCGCACACGTCGTTGCGGCGCCATCCCCGGCGGGGTATCCGGACGATGAGGGTCCGATGGCACCCGTTCCTCCCGAGGCCGATCTGTCCGAGGATGCGCGCGCGAGGGTGCTCCACGAACGCGTGCTCACGCCGGCGTTCCGGAACGCCGTGGCGGAATTCCTGGTTCGCCATGGCGCCGGTGCCGGGAGTGCGGCGGAGACGGCCCGTTGCCTCCTCGCCGAGGCTCGCCGGGAGAGTCAGCGACTGGACTCGCTCGCGGCCGAGGGGACGTACACGGAGTCCCAGGTCGCCGTGGGGAAGGCCGACCTGGGGCTCCTCTCCGCCCTCCTTGGCACGAAGGTCCTCGACGACGGAGTTCGCGCCGAAATACGGGCCTTCTGCCGGCACGCCGCCTCGTTTCGCGTGCTTCCCGGTACTCGCTTCCGCTTCACCAACGACTGGGCCGACCAGAACGTCCCCCTATGGGCTCGTTCGTTTTCTCATCTGCGCGGCATGCCCGGCCTCGTCTTCCTGGAGGTCGGTTGCTTCGAGGGGCGCGCGACGGTCTGGCTCCTCGAGAACGTCCTCACGCATCCTTCGTCTCGAATCGTCTGTGTCGACTCGTTCGACGTGCACGCGGAGCAGGAAGCGTTCTTCGACGCAAACGTGGCCCTCGTCGGCGCCACGGCCCGCGTCGAGAAGAAGAAGGGGCTGACCGTGAGCGTCCTGCCGGCCCTGGCCGGACGTACGTTCGACTGGATCTACGTCGACGCGGATCACCGAGCCATCAGCGTGCTAACCGACGCCGTGCTCGGCTGGCCGCTGCTCCGACGGGGCGGCTACCTCGTCTTCGACGACTACGAGTGGGACCGCAAGCTGCTCGAGCCCGAGTTCCTCGATCACCCCCAGCTCGCGTTCCTGTCTACGCGTCGCGGGATCGACGCGTTCCTCGCGTTCACGAAGGATCATGCCGAGCGGGTCCACCAAGGATACCAGGTCGTGCTGAAGCGCACGGTCTGAGCCCGGTCAGCCTGCGCGCCTCCACAGCCCGTGCTCCGTCAGGACGCGGACGACCTCCTCCGCGATGGCCCGGTGGCCAGCGGGGGTGTAGTGAACGACACTGATCTTGGCGCGATCCGTCCCCACCCGGGCGAGCGCCGCCTCGACGTCGACGATCGAGATGGACATCGACGTCGCGAGGTCAATCAGGGCGAGGTTGAAGCGGCGGATCCGCACCGAGAGCGCGTCCCGTGCGCCGAGGTACCAGTGGAGCTTCTCGCCGGGGACGGCCGGCGACGCGTTCATGACCAGGACGGGGCAGTCCCTACGCGCGCGAATCCGTTCGACGACGGAGGCGAGATTGGCCATCGACTCGTCGGGACCGAGCGGAGGTTGCGGCGCGAAGCGCTCGAGGACCCAAGCGCGATCCTCGAGAGTCCACTCGGCGACGTTTGCCGCGCAGAAGAGGTACCCCTCCTCGCGATGGACCATCGGTCGCTGGACGACGTCCGGAAAGATGGAGAGGACGACGGCGTCTGCGTCGGCCGAGAACACGCGCGTCCCGAACTGCGACTCCAGCGCGAACTCTCCCAGGCGGAGGGCGCGTGCCGAAAGCTCCGGCGGGACGTCGCGGGGCGCCTGGAGCACCTGGTCGAAGCGCACTCCCAGCTCGTGCTGCACGCGAATCACCGGTGCATCGTCCCGCCCGCGGAGAACCTCGTTGATCCCGTTCCATACCGTTCGTCCGCCGACGCGCGCGAAGAGGAGCGGATCGTGCACCTCGACGGTGCCCTTCGCGAGGAGGTTGATCCGCTGCGTGGACACGCGCGAATGCTACACCCCGTGAGCGCGATGCCCGCCGACGCCTTCGTGCTGCGCGAGACGGAGGCCCTCGATTTTCTCGTCTACCAGGGGTGGGCGTACGAGGCGCTGGAGGGTTGTGCGGCGCTCACGAATGCGCGCAGGCTCGCGAGCGACACCCTCGAGCGACTGCGGGCCGAGGGGATGGCCTTCGGTGACGGTGCCGGCGGCCCCAGATACGACCCCGTCGCCCTGATGGACGCTGTGACGGACCTCGGGCTCCGCGGGCGCGATCCCACGTTTCTCGGCGCCATCGTGCCCAAGGGCCGGCGGATGGTCGACGAGTCGGCGGCACGGCTCGCGCGCGCGCCCGGCGGAGTGCGCGGATTCGACGTCGAATTCCGGCGCGAGATCCCCGAGGAACGCAGGGCGAGCCTCCGGAGGGTGACCCTACCGCTTCCGCTCGAGGACCAGCAGCAACGGATCGGCGCGCTCTCGGTGGAATCGCCCCGAGACACGGCGATCGTCCGCCGCGAGGGGAGACTGTCCTTCACGGGGCGGGGTCTTGCGGGCGCCGGTGCTCTCGTCGTCGCGGCCCGATTCCGGCTCGAGGTGGGGGGGTGCGAGGTCTCGCGCCCAGAGCCGGCCGGGTCCGGGGTCGACCCGATGGAGCTGCGCCGGCGCGAGGGGCTGGTGGTCGTCACGCCGCGCATCCACGAGACGGCGCGTCGGTGGACGTCGGGGGCCACGACGCACGTGGAGCGCATCGCGCGGATCTGGGACGAGCTGCTCGCGCGCATCCGCGTCCAGCGCATCCACTACGACGCGCTCCCCCAGGACGATCCGCTCGGGTCCATCCTCGACGACGGCAAGTGCGATTGCCAGAGCGACTCTGCGCTGCTGGTCGCGATGTGTCGCAGCCTCGGCATCCCGGCGCGGATCGTCGGTGGGTACAACCTCTATCCCGTCGCCGTCACCCCCCATTACTGGTTCGAGGCGATGCTCGAGGACGGGATCTGGCGCCCCTTCGACCACGCGGTGAGCTGGATGCTGGCCGGCGGCGATGCCTCGAACCAAACCCGCGGCCGCCAGTTCTTCGGCCGCGTGGACGCGCGGATGAAGACGCAACGTCTGCCGCGCGTGTTTACAGCGCCAGCCTCCGCGTTGCCGCTGCGGTGGGCCTACCTCGAGCGATTCGTCGACGGTGTACACGAGGGTGCGGTGATCGACCGGAGCGACGGAGGGACGTTCCAGCGCGACCTCCTTCGCGTCGTGGAGCGGGAGGCGGAGCCCTAGCCTCCCGCGCCAGGTCCGACCACGAGCTCGTTCAGGCAGGCGCCCCTGGAGTCGAGCAGCCTCCGGATGGCCCTCTCGTATCGCTCGTCGGTCATCTCTACCCCGCGCGCCACCGAGCCTGCGAACGAGGCGCAGACGTTGGCCGCGCTCATCGGCTCCGCGAACTCCTTCATGTAGAAGCGTGCGTGCTCGACCGTCCCCGCGTAGAGGTCGTCCAATACGAGGGGGCTCAGCATGCCGACGTCGCGCACGAGGGGGAAGCGCGCCACCTGGTGAAGCGTCGTGAGAAACCGCGGGCCGAACACGATGGGCTGAATCGGCCCGCGAGCGTCCCGAGCGTACGACTCGATCGCCGAGAGGTAGAACGGCAGAAGCGCGCAGCCGGTATCGAAGAATAGGACGGCGTTGGCCACCTGGTGGAAGCAGTGGGGCCGCAGCTCTCCGGTCCCCGACGCGCCGCCCTGCAACGCGAGGCGCTGGAGGCGTCGATCTTCTTCGAGGGTCAGCGACCGAGGCGACGACGCCGCGGCCAAGAGCGACGAGTCGACCATCTCGAGCCAGACTTCGCGTGTCACGGCGAAGGAGCGCTTCCCGTTGTTGCGGGAGAACGCTTCGGGATCGAAGACGACGACATCGCTGTCGAGCCAGATCGCTCGCTCGTAGCCGCCCTCGAGGAACGCACGCGCGTGATGGAGGCGCGCATAGTCGCTCATGGGGAGCTTGCCGTTTCGCACCTTGTGTCGGAGCCACTCCGGCACGCACTCGAAGAACCGGTCGTCGAGGAAGCGGTAGTCGTGTCCCTGGCTCTCGGTCCAGCGCCGGACCGACTCCTGGCACGCGGAAAGCCACGAGGGGACGTTCTCGATGCGGCAGGATTGGAACACGACCGTCTTCATGCCGGGGCTCCCATCACCCGTGGAGGTGACGAAGGCGCGGGTGTCGTCGGCGGATCGCGTCGTAGTCGGCGACCCTGCCCTCGCGAACGATCCGTTCGAGATGCGCCAGATCGCGGATTCGCGACTCCGCGGGAACGTGCGGGTCACCGGCGAGGCTCTGCCAAAAGACCGCCATCAGCCGGACGGCGGGGTGCGGGTGCCTCTCGTGGAAGAGTCGCTCCCATTCCACGTCGTCCTCGACCGGATCCCGCCAGCCGGTGCGATGGGTCATGTGAACGCTGCGGGCCCCGCTCACGGCTACGACGGGAACTCCGGCGCCCGCGAGGCGCAGCGCCAGCTCCCGGTGCTCGTTGAGTGTCATGCGCTCGTCGTAGCCTCCGACACGCTGAAAGTCCTCGAGGCGAACCGAGAAGTTGTGCCCCGAGGCGGCCATCCACGAGACGCCGAGTGGAGGCTCGGCAGAGAGGCCGGCCATCTCGAGCTCGTACAGTCGCCGTGGACCTGCACCGGGGTAGATGCCCGCCTCGGCCCTGGCGGCGATCGTCTCGAAGCGCTCGCGGACGTGATCTCGCGTGACGATCTGGCTCGCCACGGATGGTCCCATCCTCGCGACGCGCGCCTCGTGTCCGGGCATCGGGGTGCCGGCCTCCGGATCATGGAAGAACCGCGTCGAGCGCAGGTGATACGTCTCGCCCCGGCCCGCGACGTGCGCCGTCCCATGCACCTCGGCGTGACGCCAGACGAGCTCCGGGGCCGCAAGCACATCGCCGTCGAGGAAGACGACGACGTCGCCACGAGCGATCGCGCCACCCGCGTTCCGCGCCGCGGAGCGACCAAGCGGCGTCGGGTGTCTTCGGGAACGGATGGGGAGCACGCGCGCGTAGTCGGAGATCACGGCGCCGGTACCGTCCGTAGAACCGTCGTCGACGATCACGACGTCGGTTGGGGACACGGCCTGCCCGGCGAGCGACTCGAGCGTGAGCCGGAGGCGCGGGGCCTCGTCCTTCGTGATGACGACGACGGAGACCCTCGGCCTACTCATCGAAGAGCGGATCGTACTCGATCCCGATCGAGGAGGTCCGCAGCGGCCCGTCCGCCCTCGCTCTCTGGGAGGGAACGTCCACCAAAGCGAGCACGTCCCCCGGCTCGACCAGCTCCCCGACGCCGACGCGCAGCTCCGACACGCGGCCCGCCTCGTTCGAGAGAAGACGCATGTAGAAGACCGGCGCGCAGTCCTGCGAGGCGGCGACCGAAAGGTCCACCACGTAGTCCAGTAGCGGGGTGCCGTTCACGAGCACGTCGCCCTGCCGAACGTGAAATCGCCTGACGGAGACCAGACCCCCTTCGGCTGTTCGAGGAAGCACGATCGCAGGCACGCGGCCGGCGAGGATGAAGCGCGCGACCGGGGGGTGTCAACGCGTGCGCGCATCGTCTTGCGTGAGCCCGGGATGACACGAGATCGGTCGGGCCGTACCATCACCCACGTGGCGCTCGCCGATGGTGTCGAGATCGTCGCGGCCACCCGTGACGTGGAGTTCGCGATGATCCGGCGGGCTTTCGAGTGCTACGGAGCCGCTGCCCCCTTTCTTGCGCCGGAAGAGCGCGAGACCACGAGAAACGTCGCGGTCCGGGTCCGTCGTGTCGGGCCGCTCCGGGCGGGAGAACTCGCGAAGTATCGGGTCGCTCCGCGCGAGGAGGGCGCTCCGTCCCTCCTCTTTTTCTGCTCGTTGTACCCGGACACCGTGAAGGCGTTCCGCGAGGGGGACGGGGCGGCGCAGCCCACGCGCGCGGCCGGGGACATCGAGGCGCTGGTCCGGTCCCTCGCTCCGCCGCGATCGTTCGTCCTGCTCCTGAACGTTTTCCGCCACGTGTCACCCGCCGGCGACACCGCTGCGACGGACTCGCGGCGTCTCCGGGACCGCATCCGCCGGTTCAACCGCGAGGCGCTGCGGATGGCCACGGCCGGCCAGGTCGCGCTCGTGGACCTCGACGACGCCATGGCGCGCGAAGGCGCCCGGTCCCTCGGTTGCGATCACGCGTGCGACAGCGAGCCCGCGATCGACCGGGGAGCGCGTGCGGTCGCCCGGGCGGTCCTGGCGCTCCCGCTGCCACCCGGCGCCGCGGGCAGGGGGTGACCTCGATGCGAACCAGGCTCACGCTCGGGCGGACCTCGGAGCCAGCAGACGAGCTGCGCGTCCTCGAGTGGCACCTCGAGGTCGGCGACGAGTTCGCGAAGAACGACCTGCTCGTCGAGCTCGAGACGTCCAAGAGCCTCGTCGAGGTCCGCGCCCCGATCGACGGATTCCTTCGCGCGCGGCTCGTGGAGGCGGGCGCGTGGGTTTCGCTCGGAGCCGTCCTCGCGATCGTCAGCCAGGGGAACGACGACGACGCAGACGACGGCTCCCTCCTTCCCGCGGTGCTCGAGGTCGTCTGAGCACTCAGGCGCCGATGCGCTCGAGGACCACGACCGGGATCTCGCGCGGCGTCTTCTTCGCGTACTCGTCGTAGTGCTTCCAGACCTCGTTCGCCTTCTTCCAGAGGCGCTCGCGTTCCTCGCCGTGCGCCGTGCGGGCGCGCGCGCGGAACACTTCGTCCTTCACCTGGAGCTCGACCTCGGGGGTCCTGTCGAGGTTCTTGTACCAGCCGGGGTGATCGGGCGCGCCGCCCTTGGACGCGATGATGACGTAGTTCGCGCCGTCCTTCGCGTAGATGAGCGGCGACGTGCGCTTCTCGCCGCTGGTGCGGCCGGTGGTGGTCAGGAGCAGGATGGTCGATCCCTCGCGCCAGTCGTGCCCGACCTTGCCGCCGGTCTCGCGGTAGCGCTTCACGTGCTCGTCGCCGAACAGGTTGTCCGCCTCGCCCATGTCAGTCTCCTCCGCGCTCGATGGTGGACAGGCTACAGCGCGCCGGTCACCTCGCGAAGGGCCCTCGCCCTCCCTTGACGTTCGGTCCAGCGGACATACCATCCGTCTCCCCGAACGAAGGGAGACTCACTCCATGGCCATCCAGCTCGGCGACATCGCCCCCGACTTCACGCAGGACTCGACCGAAGGCCCGATCCACTTCCACGAGTGGCTCGGCAAGTCCTGGGGCATCCTCTTCTCGCACCCGAAGGACTTCACACCGGTCTGCACGACGGAGCTCGGCGCGGTGGCCAAGCTCAAGCCGGAGTTCGAGAAGCGCAACGTGAAGGCGCTCGCCGTCAGCGTCGACGACGTGGCCTCGCACAAGAAGTGGACGGGCGACATCGAGGAGACGCAGAAGACGAAGCTCAACTACCCGATCCTCGGCGACCCGGATCGCAAGGTGTCGAACCTCTACGGTATGATCCACCCGAACGCGAACGACACGCTCACGGTCCGGTCGGTCTTCGTCATCGACCCCAACAAGAAGGTCCGCCTGACGATCACGTACCCGGCGAGCACCGGCCGCAACTTCGACGAGATCCTCCGCGTCGTCGACTCGCTCCAGCTGACCGACTCGCACTCGGTCGCGACGCCGGCGAACTGGAAGGACGGGCAGGACGTCATCATCGCGCCGGCCCTCCAGGACCCCGAGGTGCTCAAGCAGAAGTTCCCGAAGGGCTACACGACGCTCCGCCCCTACCTGCGCGTCACCCCGCAGCCCAACAAGTGACCCGCGCCGGAACGGGGAGACGACGCTCGCCGGTGCTACCCTGATCGCCCCGTGCCGAACGCCTTCATCTCGGGAACCGGCTTCTACGTCCCGCCGCGGGTCGTCACGAACGACGACCTCGTGGCGAGGGGCGTGGACACCACGAACGAATGGATCGTTCAGCGTACGGGCATCGAGGCCCGGCGCTACGCCGACGAGGGCGTGGGGACGGCCGACCTCGCGCTGCCCGCCGCGAAGGACGCGATCGCGCACGCCGGCCTGACGCCGCGGGACCTCGACCTCATCGTCCTCGCGACGCTGTCGCCCGACATGGCGTTCCCCGGGTCGGGCGTGCTCCTCCAGCAGAAGCTCGGGCTCTGCGACGGGCCCGACCCGAAGTTCGTCGGCGCACTCGACGTGCGAAATCAGTGCTCCGGGTTCCTCTACGCGCTCCACGTCGCGACGAGCGTGGTGAAGTCCGGTGGCGGCAAGCACGTCCTCGTCGTCGGCGCCGAGACGCACTCGGCGGCGATCGACGTCTCGACGCGCGGCCGCACGGTGAGCTCTCTCTTCGGCGACGGCGCGGGCGCGGTCGTCGTCAGCGCGACCGACGAGGACCGCGGCGTGCGCGGCACGTGGCTCGGCGCGGACGGGCGCTACGCGGAGATGCTCTGCCAGAGAGTGTGGGACATCCGGAAGCGGCCGTTCATCCCGGTCGACGAGCACGGCGTCGGCCAGGTGCAGCCGGAATCGATGTACGCGCAGATGGACGGGCGCACGGTCTTCAAGCACGCCGTCGAGAAGATGTGCCTCGCCCTCATGCAGGCGTGCTGGGCGACGGGCGTCGAGCCGAAGGACATCGACCTCTTCTGCTTCCACCAGGCGAACATGCGCATCAACCAGTACGTGGCGAAGCAGCTCGGCCTGCCCGAGGAGAAGGTCGCCCACAACATCCAGCGCTACGGGAACACCACGGCGGCGACGATCCCGATCCTCCTGGCGGAGGCCGAGCGCGACGGACGCCTGACGCGAGGGAAGAAGGTCGCCATGGTGGCCTTCGGGTCGGGCTTCACCTGGGGGTCGGCGATCGCCGACTGGTGATCGCGGGGGCCGCTAGCGCGTCGCGAGCGTTAGCGCAAAAGCAGGGACCAAGCCCTTCCCCATCGGGCGCTGCGCGGCGGCGATTGCGTCCATCGCGGACACCATCTCGCGGAACGGCAGGTCGTCGCTCGTGTGGAGCACGGCCTCGTCGCGCTCGGCGTCGAGCGGCGACGTGTGCTGGCCGTTCGCCTTCCACTCGGCCGCGACGGCCTTCTCGAGAGCAGGGTATTCGCGCGGGAGGTCGATCGATCGCGCGACGGTCTGGCCGTCCTTCCACGCGAGGACGAACCGATCCGGCGCGCGCAGGTCGACATGCAGCGTGAGGGCGTGAGGAGGTGTCGGTCCCTCGTCGGTGCGCCCGGGTACGTTCGCCGTCCCATCGAGGCGCTGCATGTGCGACCAGACCGCCGTCACGAGCAGGAAGGCGATGGTCACGAAGAGGAGGTCGATCATCGGGATCAGGTTGATGTCGGAGTCGAGCGCCCTTCGCCCACCCGATCCGCCATCGCCCAGGAGTGCTCCAGCCATGCGCATCCGACCGCCGGAGGGGCGCGCGCCTTGGGCATTTCAGGGGTGGTCACCCCACGTGCCGGGGGCTGGTCGCCCGGGTTTCCGCACGCGAGCCACCGCCGACCGCCAGGTGCGGAGATCCTCGACCGCGCGTGCGGGCGTTTCAGGTGTCCGGTTCTTGCACCAGCGGCGAGTTACGACGCCATGCTGATCGATCGCTCCTTCGCCGAGCTGCTCCCCGACGCGAACGTCGACCCGACCGAGCGGCGCGCCGACACGCGCGTTCCCGTCGAGACGGATGTGACGATCGGCGGCCAAGGGCGCGTCGTGACGGGGGTGTCGGCGGACGTGTCCCTCGGGGGTATCTTCGTGGCGACGTATGCGCCGCTGCCGGTGGGTACGCGCGTCTCGCTCCGGTTCCGGCTGCCCACGGGGCAGGTGGTCGGTGCCGGTGTCGTGCGCTGGGTACGCGAGGGCCGGCCGGGCCGCCTCGCGGGCATGGGCGTCGCGCTCGACGAGCTGAGCGAAGTCGATCGCGCGGTACTCGACAGGTTCTGCGGGCATCGCCCGCGTTTCATGTCGTACGAGGAGATCGTCGCAGCGACGCACTGAGTCGGCGTCGCGGGGAGCGCAGGGCTGGGGGAGGGGGGGAGAACGGGCGACCGACGCACGGTGACGTCGGGGCGCCCGTTCGCTTTTGGGTGCACCGCCGTCAGCGGCGGCGGGCCGCGGAGGGAGCGCCGGGCGCCTCTGGCCGGCGTAGCGTCACGTGCGACTGCGTCTGGCTCGGCCAGACCTCGAAGCCCGGGCCGATCGGTCCCTGGGCGCGCACCCGGAGGCGAACCCGCGTCGGGTCTCGGTCCGGCTCGAGCCCGAGCACGAGGACCTCGTCTCGCTCCTCGCCGTGCACGAGATCGACCGTGTCGCCGGCCGTCACGGGCAGGCCCTCGCGGGGTACCGCCGGGAGGAGCACCACCCCGCGCTCGCCGACCACCACGTCCGCCACCACGAGCAGCGGATCGGCGAACGAATAGCGCACCGCTTCGATGGTAGCCCCACCCGGTCGGCCTGCAATCGACGTGGCTCACCTACATCCGGCACCCAAGGTGACGGTTGTGAAAACTCGAGACCCTTTGCGCGCTCGTGCGTAGGGGCCGGGCGATCCTGCGAGTTGGACCGCTCGAGGCAATCGCAGCGCACGTGGCAGCCGAGGATCAACTTCCACTTTCGGGCGAGGTGACGCGCGTCGCGAGCGTGGGCCGCTACCGCCTCTTCGCGGAGCTCGCGCGCGGCGGGATGGGTGTCGTGTACCTGGCGCTCGTCCGCGGCCCCGGCAACTTCAACAAGCTCTTCGTCGTGAAGGTTCTCAAGGCGCACCTCGCGGAGGACCCGAAGCTCGTGGCGATGTTCCTCGAGGAGGCGCGCCTGGCCGCGAAGCTGAGCCACCCCAACGTCGTGCAGACCATCGAGGTGGGCAGCGACGCGGGGTGCCACTACATCGCGATGGAGTTCCTCGACGGGCAGTCGCTCTACGACGCGCTCTCGCGCGCGAAGCGCAGCGGCGAGCGCATGCCGCTGCACTACCAGCTCCACGTCCTCGTCCACCTGCTCGAGGGCCTGCAGTACGCGCACGAGGCGAAGGACTTCGACGGCGCGCGCCTCAACCTCGTGCACCGCGACGTGAGCCCGCACAACGTCTTCCTCTCGTACGACGGCCAGATCAAGATCCTCGACTTCGGGATCGCCAAGGCGCTCGACTCGACCCACGACACGCGCACAGGCGTCCTCAAGGGCAAGATCGCATACATGGCGCCCGAGCAGGCGGCCGGCGAGTCGCTCGACCGGCGTGCGGACGTCTTCGCTGCCGGCGTCATCCTCTGGGAGGCGATCGTCGGCCGGCGCATGTGGGATCGGTCGCTCCGCGACATGCAAATCCTCCACGCCCTGATGAAGGCCGAGATCCCGCAGCCGCGAGCGCACGCACCCGACATCGACCCGCGCGTCGAGACGATCATCCTCAAGGCAACGGCGCCGCGCGCCGACGACCGCTACACGACGGCAGCCGAGATGCAGGGCGACGTCGAGGCGTACCTCGCAGCGATCGGAGCGCCCAGCTTCGGGTCGCGGGACGTCGGGCGCTACGTGACGGCTCTCTTCGGCGAGGAGCGGGAACGCATCCGCGCGGCGATCGACGAGCAAGTGGGCCTCCTACGCGGCGTATCGTCGGGCGCGTACAGCAAGATAACGATGCGCAAGCTCTCGATCGCACCTCCGGGGCAAGGGACTCCGTCGGGCGTCCTGCTCACGACGAGCGACCCGGGCGCGCAGACGGTGACGGGCCCGCCGGAGCCGTCGGGGTCCTACGAGGACGCGCGCGCGACGGTGCCTCCTCCCGCGAAGCTCCGACGAAGGCGCCGGACGATCGCCACCGCATCGCTCGTCATCGTCGGCATCGTGGCCGTGGCTGCGGCCGGACTGCTCTTCCACGCGCAGGTGACGGCGTCCAGCGAGGCTTCGCCTTCGGCCGTCCCCACCACGCCGAGCGTTCCCGCTGCAACGACTTCCACGCGGGCGGCGGCCAGCGCCTCCGCGACTGCGGCCGTCGCGAGCGACCCCGGTGCGCCACCTGCCTCCGTGGCCGCGACGCCGAGCGCAGCGCCTGCCCGGAGCGAGACTACGAATGGGCCTCCGCACGTTCCCGGCCCGACGCGAGGCGGAGGGGCGCGAGCGGTTGCCGTGGAGAACGTCCCCACGGCCGCGCCGACCCCGACGCCCCCTGGAACGACGACCGCTCCCGCGCCGACCGAGACGACGCACGTCCGGCAGCAGATCGACACGGCCAACCCCTATGGACACTAGGGCGCGCCCGCTCCTCGTCGCGACGATCGTGACGGCCCTCGGCGTGGTGCCCGTCGGGTGCAACGTGATCCTCGGGACGGGCTACGTCGTCGGGGGAAGCGACGCGGGATCGCAGCCCGAGACGGGCCCGGCGGAAGGTAGCCTCCCGGACGGTCCCCCGGTCGTCGACGCCTGCGCCGGGGAAGCGCAGACGAAGGCGCAGCTCGAGGCCGTTTGCACGTCGAGCTCCTGCCAGCCCTTCGACAACGCCTCCCGCAACACGCTGTGCGAAGACGCGGGGACCGCCTGCCCCACGGTCCCGCCGTACGACGCGGGTGCGTCGGAGGCGGGCGGCGGCGACGCGGGCACTCCGGACGGCGGCTCGGGTATCCCCTCGTGCTTCGCGCTCGCGAAGGGGCCCGGAGGGGGCGCGCTTCCCCAGCCCGTCGTGTTCGCGACCGGGTCGACCGCGGTGCAGCCGTACATCGCGCGCGTCGCGCAGGTGCTCGAGAGCCTCTCGATCGGGACGGTCGTCTACCTCGGCGCCGGCTCGTGCCTGGGCGTGAACGCGATGCTGTCGCCGTCGGAGAACACGCTCCAGGTGATCGGCGCGACCGCGAACTACTACGACCCCGCCCTCGACGCGAACGGCGAGGTGCAGCAGGGCACCTGCGCGATGGACGACCCGACGCGAACTGCGGACCTGGGGATCTCCGACGTCTTCCCGACCACGTGCGTCCCCGCGCTCGTGAGTCAGGGCGGCGTGCCGAACAACCTCCACGACTTCTTCGGGCCCGTGCAGGTGATGGAGATGATCGTCCCCGCGAGCTCGAAGGAGACCACCATCAGCGCGGAGGCGGCGTACATGGTCTGGGGGTTCGGCAGCGGGTCCGGCGTCGCGCCCTGGACGGACGAGGGCTTCCTCCTCCAGCGCGGTGGGACGTCGGGCACCCAGAACATGATCGCCGCGGCGATCGGCCTGAACCCGAACGTCTGGCACGGCGTGACGAACAAGACGAGCACCGCGGTGCTGGATGCGGTGACGAACGTCGCGAACGGCAAGGCCGTCGACGGCGGCCCGGGGACCGACCCGCAGGCGGCGGAGAAGACGCTCGGTATCCTGGCATCGGACGTCGCCGACGGGAACCGCCAGTACCTGCGGCCGCTGGCCTATCAAGACGTGGGGCAGGAGTGCGGCTGGTACCCCGACTCGACCGCGACGTCGTTCGACAAGCGCAACGTCCGCGACGGGCACTACCCGATCTGGGGCCCGTCGCACCTGGTCGCGTATGCCGACGCCAACGGCAACGCGACCAACGCGGCCGTGAAGACGCTCATCGACGCGATGAACGGACGCAACACGCAGGTGCTCGCGACGATCGACATCGTGCAGTTCTACGCGAAGAGCCACATCATCCCGACGTGCGCGATGCACGTGCAGCGCTCCGACGACGGCCACGACTACCAGCCCTACGCGCCCGCGACGTCCTGCAGCTGCTACTACGATCTCCAGGCCACCGGGCAGACGAGCTGCACCTCGTGTCAGCACGACGGCGACTGCGCCGCCGCCCCGGGCGGCGCCACCACGTGCGTCACCGCGTTCGGTCTTCCGCCCGTCGGCTACTGCGAACCTCCCGGGAGCGGCCAGTGACGCCCGCGCGAACCCGCTCCGCCGTCTGCGCGGCCCTCGCCGCGACCTTCCTCTACTCGCTGCCCGCCTCGGCCCAGCCCGCGTCCTCGTCCTCGTCCTCGTCCTCGTCCGCGCCTGCGCCTGCGCCCTCCCCCGACCCCTCCGACGTCACCCAGGCCCGCGAGCACTTCGGCCGCGGCGTGCGCATGTACCAGGAGGACGACTTCCGCGGCGCGCTCATCGAGTTCTCGCGCGCGTACGAGCTCGCGCCCAACTGGGCAGTCCTCTACAACGTCGGGCAGTCGCACTACCAGCTACGCGAGTACGCGACCGCGCTTCGCACGCTCGAGAGGTACCTCGACGAGGGTGGTGACAAGGTGACCGGGGACCGCCGCGCCGAGGTCGAGCGTGAGCTGGCCGAGCTGCGGGCGCGGGTCGCACACGTCACCGTGGTCGCCAACGTGGAGGACGTCGACGTCGCACTCGACGACGCGCCCCTCGGGAAGGCCTCGCGCTCCGAACCCCGACTGGTCGGCGAGGGGCGCCACCGCGTGACCGCCTCGAAGCCGGGCTACATGCCCGTCACCGAGGTCGTCGACATCGCCGGGGGCGACTCCCCCACCCTCCACTTCGATCTCACGCCGGTCGCGCCGGAGCTCCCCTCGCCACCGCCGGCGCGTCCCCGCCCGACCCCGAACTATGCAGCCAGCATCGTGACGGGCGCCGTCGGAGTCGCAGGGCTCGCGGTGGGGACGGTGTTCGGGGTCCTCACGCTGAACGGCCGCGCGGCCCTCAGCGGCGAGTGCACCGCCGCCAAGGTCTGTCAGCCGAAGGCACAGGGAGACATCGACGCGTACGCGCGCAACGGGACGATCTCGGGGGTCGGCTTCGGCTTCGGCGTCGTGAGCCTGGCAGTCGCCGGGTTCCTCTTCTTCCGCGAGCGGGCGACCGATGCGCCCGCGCACGCGGCGGTCCTTCCGTGGATCGGCCCCGGTGCCGGCGGCCTGACCGGGCGGTTCTGACGGTTCAGGAGTGCGCGGGGGCCGGGCCGTGCGCCGACTCGGCAGGGGGCGCGTGGCCGGCCGGTGCAGCGGCGGAAGCCGACGCGGCGGCGTGCGCCGGAGCGGCCGACGCCGAGGGGGCCGCCGAGGCAGACGGGGTGCCGGGAGGCGGCGGGGCTGCCGTCACCGACGCGGTCGGCGTGAGCGCCGGGGGCTGGCCGGCCACCGTCGCCGAGGGGGCGGCAGCGGCAGCCGACGCGGAGGCCGCAACGGGCGGCGCGTAGGCGTGCGCGTCCCCCATGAAAGACTCGCGGTTCTCGTTGCTGCCGGCGTAGTCCTGGTCGCAACCGAGGAGGGGAGCCGCCACGAGGGCGACGAGGGCGACGGGGAGGAGGGCTCGCATGTCGCCGCTTTGTAGTGCGACGCGGCCCGAGAAGCGAGGGCGTTTCCGGTACCATCCGATCCCGGTGGAAAACCCGCCCTGGGCGTCCCTGCGTGACGAAGAGCTCCTGGCCGTGCGCATCCGCGACCTCGGGGTGCGCATCGAGGGGAGCGAGCTCGAGGCGCGCGTCGCCCGGCTCTACGCGGAGCTCGAGGCGCGGGGCCTGCGGCTGCACCCGCCCTGCTTCCTCGGCGACGAGTGGTTCTCGCCCGACGGCGTGCCCGCCATCGCCATCCCCTTCTACCTGGCGCACCCGCGCCTCAAGACGCTGGAGCTTCACCAGATGATGGAGGTCGAGGGCGGCACGCCCGAGTGGTGCGCGCAGCTCCTCCGGCACGAGTGCGGCCACGCCTTCGATCACGCCTACCGCTTCTCGTCGCGTCGTCGCTGGCGCGAGGTCTTCGGCAGCCCGGACGTCGACTACGAGCCGGAGACCTACCGCCCCCGCCCCTACAGCCGCAGCTTCGTCCGGCACCTGCCCAACTGGTACGCCCAGGCGCATCCGGACGAGGACTTCGCCGAGACGTTCGCCGTCTGGCTGGGGGTGGCGCCGGACGAATGGCGCGCGCGCTACGCGGGCTGGAAGGCGATCGAGAAGCTCACCTACGTCGACGAGCTGATGCGCGAGGCGGCCCGGCGGGCGCCGCGGGTGACGGGCGGCCGGCGGCGCGCCGAGGCCGACAAGATGCGCTCGACGCTCGCGCGCTACTACGCGGCGAGGCGAAAGCTCTGGGCAGAGGGCCAGCCGGGCTTCTACGACGCGGACCTGCGCCGGATCTTCGCGGAGACGCCCGCGGGGCACGGCACCGCGGCCGCGTTCATGCGGCGCCGGCGGAGAGCGGTCGTCGAGCGCGTCGTGCGCTGGACGGGGCAGCGCAAGTACGTGGTCGACGAGCTGGCGAGAAAGCTCGTGCTGCGGTGCAAGGAGCTCGGCCTGCACGCCCCGGCCGACGAGGTGGCCCTCGCGCTCGACGTGGGCGCGTACCTCGGGTCGCTGGTCACGAACCACCTCCACACCGGGCGCTTCAAGAGGTCGGTCTAGGAGCCTCATGCGCATCCTCGTCCTCTTCGACGTGCACCGCCCAATCGGGCCCGACGAGACCTTCAGCGTGAAGTCGCTCCGGACCGAGGAAGAGAAGCCGACGGAGGCCGACGTCCTCGCCTGCCTGCGCAAGCTCGGGCACGAGGTGGAGACCCTGGCCGTGTTCGACGAGGTCCGCGTCGTGCTCGACAAGACCGAGGCTTTCAAGCCGGACGTCGTCTTCAACCTCTGCGAGACGTTCTTCTCCGACCGCGCCCACGAGCCCAACATCCCGGCGCTCCTCGAGCTCATGAAGGTGCCCTACACGGGCGCGGGCCCCGACGCGCTCATTCTGTGCAAGGACAAGGCGCTCGCCAAGAAGCTCCTCGCCTACCACCGCGTCCGCGTCTCGCGCTTCGTCGTCTCGACGCGCGACCACCCGCTCAAGCGCCTGGGCCGCTTCTCGTACCCCGCGTTCGTGAAGCCCATCGGCGAGGAGTCGAGCGACGGGATCGCCCGCGCGTCGCTCGCCAAGACCGAGGAGGAGGCCGTCGAGCGCGCGCGTTTCCTCCACGAGCGGTTCGAGTGCGACGCCCTCATCGAGGAGTACGTCGACGGGCGGGAGCTCTACCTCGGCGTCCTCGGCAACCGGCGGCTGACCGTGTTCCCTCCGCGGGAGATATTCTTCGGCGACCCGTCGTCGCCCGAGGACGGCAAGTCCGACGAGGAGGCCCCGCGCTTCGCTACCGCGAAGGCGAAGTGGGACGACGCCTACCGCAAGAAGTGGAAGATCCGGAACGGCCCGGCCGGCCCGCTCGAGAAGGGCATGGACCGCAAGCTCGGCGAGCTCGCGCGCAAGGTGTACCGCATCCTGCGCATCCGCGGCCTGGGGCGCATCGACGTCCGGCTGACCGCGGCGGGCGAGGTCGTCGTCATCGAGGCGAACCCGAACCCCTCGCTCGCGAAGGAGGACGACTTCGCCCAGGCCGCGCACCAGGTCGGCATCGGCTACGAGGCGCTCATCCAGAAGATCCTCGAGAACGCGGTCCGCTGGCGGGGCGACCCGTCGTCGTGACGGCCGCCTGCTACGATCCGCCGTGAGCCCATGGGAGTGTGGAAGTCGCTCGTCGACCGGATGAATGACAAGCGCGAGGAACTCCAGCGCAAGGCCGTGAAGAAGGCCGCGCGCGCCGCGCTCGACACCGCCGGGAAGACCGTCGACCTCGCGGGCAAGGCCATCGAGCGAGCCGTCTTCGGAAAGCTCGACGACGACGACGCGAAGAAGGAGCCCGAGCCGCCGCCCGACCCGTTCGCGAGGGTCAAGGCCGCCGAGGCCGCGAAGAAGGAGCGCGAGCGCGACGAGAAAAGGCGCGCGAAGGAGGAGAAGGCGCGCCAGTCTCGCGTGGAAGAGGAGGTCGACGCCGACCTCGCCGCGCTGAAGAAGCGGCTCGGCAAGTGACCAGCGACGGCCGCAGCCGACCCGTGGCGCGCGACCGTCCCCGGGAATCGCGGCGAATCGTGGCCTGCTACGCCGCCTGCGCGGTGACCTTCACGAGCTCCTCGCTGAGCGCCCAGAGCTTGTGTTGCGACGGCTCGTCGTAGGAGAGCGCGTTCGACCGCACGGGCTTGCACTTCGAGAAGTACTTTCCCGAGACGCCCTCGACGTCCGGCGACGAGGCCAGGTAGACGGTCGTACGCGCGCCCTCCTCCGGCGTCAGCATGAACGGCCGCGCGATCTTCACGAGGACCGACATCGCCCCGCCGTACGTCTGGCCGAAGCCCGAACCGATGACGCCCGGGTGAAGGCAGTTCGCCGTCACCTTGGTCCCCTCGAGGCGACGGGCGAGCTCGTAGGTGAAGAGCACGTTGGCGAGCTTCGACTGCCCGTACGCCTTGAACCCGCCGTACTTCGAGCGCTCGAACTGCAGATCGTCCCAGTGCATGCGCGCGCCCCGGTGCGCCTCGGAGCTCACGTTCACGATGCGCGAAGCGCCGCTTTCCCTGAGCAGCTCGAGCAGCTCGCGCGTCAGCAGGAAGTACCCGAGGTGGTTCAGCGCGAAGGTCTCTTCGAGCCCGTCGGCCGTCGCGTGGCGCTCGGGGACGAAGACCCCCGCGTTGTTCACGAGCACGTCGAGGCGGTCGTGCTTCCTCTTGATCTCGGCGGCGGCACGCCGCACCTCGGCCTGCGACGACAGGTCGGCCACGACGAGCTCGGCGCCTCCGGCGCCCGCCGCCTCGACCTCGGCCCGGGCCCGCTCGCCCTTCTCGCGGTTGCGCGCGACGAGGACGACGCGCGCCCCCTTCGCCGCCAGCGCGACCGCAGCCGCCTTGCCGATGCCCTGGTTCGCGCCCGTGACGACGACCGTTTTTGCTTGCATTGCCTTCGCCCGTTCCGATGGCGCGCAAGGCCGCCCCGTTGCGGGATCGACCCGCTCAGCGCATCCGCGGGAACGCGCCTTCTTCCTCGGGCCCGATGCCGGGCGAGCCCGGCTCCATCTCGTCGAAGTAGCGCCCCGGCCGCGCGCCCATGCGCTCGGTGTGGAGAGCGAGCTTCTCGCGCTGGTCGGGATGCAAGATGGGCAGGAGCTGCGACGTGAAGGTCGCGTGCCGCTCCATCGACTCGTGCGGCGTCTTGGTGCCCCCCTGCGAGAGATCGACCTTCTTCGCGTCGAAGTCGTCCTTCGCAAACTCCGTGAGAAGCGTGTCGAGCTGCTTGTGGGCGGCGTCGCGCTTGGCCTGCACGGCGGCGGCGTTGAGCGTCGGGTCCTTCGCGAGGAGGGCCCCCACGCTCTTCTGCTGTGCATCGTCGAGCGCGAGATCCGCGGTCATCCGGACCAGGCGCATCTTGACGTGATCCGGCGCGCCGCCGTCGGCGCCGACCGGTGACTTGCGCTCGTGCCCGAGCCGCCGCGCGCGCACCTGGTCGGCGAGGGCCTGGCGCTGGGTCGCGTCGAGCGCTGCGTGGAGCGTGTTCAGCGCGTCGGCCTCGCGCGCCTCACCTGCCTGCACCGCCTTGTCGACCGCGTCGTAGTCGGTCTTGAGCTTCGCGTTGTCGAGCTTGTCCGCGCGGATGCCGGTGACGAGGTCGGTGTTGAAGCTCTTGAGCGCCGTCCACGGGCTCGACGCGGCGTCGGCGTAGAGCTGGTCCTCGGCCTTGTCGAGGGATGCGCGCTGGTCGGCGTTGAGGCTGAACTCGTACGCGCCGCGGAGCAGGACCCCGGCCAGCCCGACGTGGTGGCGTGAGTTGCCCTTGAGCGCGAACGCGCGCGCCGACGCGCTGGCCGCCGCGGCGGCAGCAGCCGCCGACGCCGAGGCGTTCGCCTCCGGTGAGGACGCGGACGGTGCGCTCGCCGTCGCCGAAGGGGCCGTACCCTCTTCCCCGCTGCCCTTGTCACATGCCGCCGCCCCCGCAAGCACCAAGGTGAGAGCCGCACACACGAAAGTGACCGGAGGACGCTCGTTCATGGCGCGCGATGAGAGCACGGGTTTGCGGCACCGCGCCACCGGTGATAGCCCCTGAGCATGACGCGCGGCAGCTGGCTGGGCTTGCTCTCCGTGGTGGCGATCGCGGGGTGCAGCAGCGGCAGTGGCGGCGGAGGCAGCGGCGCGCCGCCCCAGCTCGCGGCCACGTTCGGTCCCATCGACGTGCCCGCGGGCGTAGAGACCACGCAGTGCATCGTGGTCCCCCTCGGCAACACCGAGGACGTCGTCCTCGACGGCTACGACATCGACCTGCAGCCCGGCTCCCACCACCTCATCGTGTACACGACGACGGCCGCCGAGCAGGACGACCCGGTCAACTGCACGCCCTTTGCCGGCCTCGCCGAGGGCACGGACATGCCGATCGTCTTCGCGAACAAGCTCTCGGAGACCTTCTCCTTCCCGTCCGGCGTCGCCGTGGCGATCCCCGCCAACCAGATGATCAGGGTCGAGGCGCACTACATCAACACGACGGCGAGCGATCTCCAGGGCCAGGGCAAGGTCACCTTCCACACCATGCCCGCCTCGAGCGCCCCGCCATTCCAGCCTGCCGGGTTCGACTTCTTCGGGACCGCCAACATCAAGATCCCGCCGAACTCCACGTATTCGACCGGCCAGCTCTTCCAGGCAGGTCTGCCCGGCACACACCTCATCTCGATCACCACCCACCAGCATCGTCTCGGCACGGGCATCCAGGTCTGGGAGAGCGCCGGCCAGGGCGACACCTCGACGCAGATCGCGAACGACTCGGACTGGTCGAGCCCCTCGTGGAGCCTGCTCTCGCCGCAGTTCGACTTCGACGGGACCAACGGCCTGGCCTACCAGTGCGACTGGACCAACACGACCGATCAGGAGGTCGACTTCGGCGAGAGCGCGCTCAACGAGATGTGCTTCGTCGGCGGCTACTACTACCCGTCGCAGGGGCTCTACCTCTGCGTCCAGGGCTTCGGCGGCTGCAGGGTCCGTACGCCGTGAGTCGATGAACGGCGCGGCGAGCGCGCTGCGTTGCCGGGCCCTGGTCAAGCGGTACGACGGCGGCGTCACGGCCGTCGACGGGCTGGACCTCGAGGTCCACGCGGGGGAGTGCTTCGGCCTCCTCGGGCCGAACGGCGCGGGCAAGACGACGACCGTAGAGATCCTCGAGGGGCTGCTCGGGCCGACGTCGGGCGACGTCGAGGTCCTCGGCATGCGCTGGAGCACCCACGAGCGCGCCCTGCGCGAGCGGCTCGGCGTCTCCCTCCAGCAGACGCACCTGCCCGACCGCCTCTCGGTGGGAGAGATCCTCACGCTCTTCCGGTCGTTCTTCGCGCGAGGGCGGTCCCCCGACGAGGTCCTTCGCGCGGTCTCGCTCGAGGAGAAGCGCGGCGCCTGGTACGACAAGCTCTCCGGCGGTCAGAAGCAGCGCCTCGCCGTGGCGTGCGCCCTGGTGGGCGACCCGGAGCTGCTCTTTCTCGACGAGCCCACGACGGGGCTCGATCCGCAGTCGCGCCTCCAGCTCTGGGACGTGGTCGAGGAGTTCAAGAAGGACGGGCGGACGGTGCTCATCACGACGCACTACATGGACGAGGCCGAGCGCCTCTGCGACCGCGTGGGCATCGTCGACCGGGGGAAGCTCATCGCGCTCGGCACGCCACGGGAGCTCATCGCGTCGCTCGGCGGGCAGGAGGTGATCGAGGTGACGCTCGCCGGCGGCGCGCACGGCGAGGGCTCGCTCGACGAGGCCGCGGCGGCCGCGCTCCCCGGCGTGCACGGCGTCCGACGCGTCGCCGACGGCTTCGCGATGGCGGCCGACCCGCTGCACGTCGCCCTGCCCGCGCTCGTCGACCACCTGCGCGCCGTGGGCAAGACGCTCGACCACCTCTCGACGCGGCACGCGTCGCTCGAGGACGTCTTCGTCTCGCTCACGGGGAGGCACCTGCGTGACTGAGCGCGCCCGTACGCCCCCCACGCCGGGCGCGCCGCGACCCACACGCTCCGCCCTCACCGAGCTCACGCTCGCGCGTTTCCGCCTCTTCTTCCGCGAGCCCAGCGCGGTCTTCTGGACGTTCGGCTTCCCCATCGTTCTCGCGATCGCGCTCGGCATCGCCTTCCGCAACCGCCCGCCCGAGCCCGTTCGCGTCGCGGTCGAGGAGGGGGCAGGCGCGCCCACGACGCTCGCGCACCTCGCGCCGGCGTCCGACCGGATCAAGGCCGTCGTCGAGAGCGCCGAGGACGCACACCGCGATCTCCGCGTGGGCAAGGTCACGCTCGTCGTCGTCCCCGGTCCCCCCCGCACGTACCTCTTCGATCCCACGCGACCGCAGGCGCGGCTCGCCCGCCTGCTCGTCGACGATCAGCTCCAGCGCGCCGAGGGCCGCGCCGACCCCACGCCCACCGCGGACCGGGCGGTCACCGAGCCTGGCGCGCGCTACATCGACTTCCTCGTACCCGGCCTCGTCGGCCTCACCCTCATGTCGAGCAGCATGTGGGGCATCGGGTACGTGATCGTCGAGCTCCGGACGAAGAAGCTCGTCAAGCGCATGCTCGCCACGCCGATGCGGCGCGGGGACTTCCTCCTCTCGTTCGTCGTGATGCGCGCGGCCTTCGTCCTCGTCGAGGTGCCGGTGCTGCTCGCCTTCGGGTGGCTCGCCTTCGACGTCCGCCTCTCGGGGTCGCCGCTCCTCGTCCTCGGCGTCTCCATCCTGGGAGCCCTCGCCTTCGCCGGCCTCGGTCTCCTCGTCGCGTCGCGCGCGCAGAACACGCAGACCGTGGGGGGCCTGATGAACCTCGTCATGATGCCGATGTTCGTCGGGTCGGGCGTCTTCTTCTCCGCGTCCAACTTCCCCGACGCCATGCAGCCGTTCCTGCGCGTCCTGCCGCTGACGGCGCTCAACGACGCCCTGCGCGCCGTGGTCAACGAGGGCGCGGGCGTGGCCGCCATCGGCCCGCAGCTGCTCGTCCTCGTCGTCTGCGGGGTCGTCTCCTTCGCCGCCGCGCTCAAGATGTTCCGCTGGCTCTGAGGGCCCGCGCGAACGCGCGGTGCCGTGCTCTCAGTCGCCCGCGCCGCCGTCGACCGGAGCGTCGGCTCCCGCGTCGAGGCCGCCGTCGCTCTCCGCGTCGGGACCGCCGTCGGCCGCCCCATCGCCGCCCGCATCGGCGCGCGAAGGCTCGAACGTCGCGCCGGCGTTGATCCAGTCCGCGACGGCCTGCACCGCGGCGGGGCACACCGAGCCGGGATCGTTGTACGGCATGCCCACGCCGTAGATCGGGACGCCGCCGTCGTCCGGGAGCGAGCCGTCGAGCGTGAGCTTGATGTAGAGCAGGCTCGCTCCGGCGTCGTACGGCACGACGCGGAGGACATGGTTCTGGAAATCCCCGATGTTCGCGGCGGGGTGCCCGCCGCCGTCGCCCAGCAGCTCGAAGTAGACGGCCCCGGCGTCGAGCGAGAAGTCGAGCAGGTTGCCGGCGTTCTTGCTGCTCGAGCCGGTGGTCGAATGGCAGGAGTTCGGGTTTGCCGTGCCGCACCCGTTCGTCGACGACGGCGTCGAGAGCATCAGCGTGTAGATGCTCCCGAACGTCGCGTCCATGCCGTCGGGGCACACGGCATACGAGGCCTCCTCGGCGGCGTCGCCGACGGTCGCGTCGAGCGCGAGCCCGCCCTCCGACGCCTGGAAGGCGGGCGCACCCGCGGAGCCTTCGTTGCATCCCGGCGCCAGCGCCAGGATCGACGCCAGCACCGGGAACGCCGCCGCCCGCATCAGTCGCCGGCTGCCGTGAACTGCACGCTGCTCGAGATGGTCGCGCCGGTCGCGTCCGTGATGGCCGAGTGGTCGTCGGCGTGGAGCTCGAGCCGCACCGTGTGCGGGCCGTCGATGACGTCGCTGTTGGGGCAGTTGCTCATGATGGCGTTGATCGGGCTGGCCTGGCCGTCGTTGTTGTAGGGCGCGCCCGTGGGCGTGCAGGTGTCGTTGTCGACGTAGAGGTGCACGTGGCCGCAGGTCTTGCTGACCGAGCCGCAGGCGCCGGGCGCCTTGAGCGTGAAGTTCGTCGTCGTGAACGAGACCGCGACGTCGACCTCTCCGGAGGCGGTCTTGGTGACCTGCACGGTCGCGCCTGCCGTCGGATCGGTGATCGTGATCGTCGGAAGCGCTCCTCCGTCGCCCCCGCTGCTCGTGCCGCCGCTGCTGCTGGCACTCCCGCTGCTGCTCGCGCTGCCGCTGCTGCTCGCGCTTCCACTGCTGCTCGCGGTGCCGCTGCTGCTGGCGGTGCCGCTGCTGCTCGTGCCGCCGCTGCTGCTCGAGTTGCCTGCCGTGCCGCCGCTGCTGCTGCTGCTGCACCCTGCCGCGGCGACCGCGGCGCTGACCGCCAACACACCCGAAACGATAAGAAGCCTCATGGGTTCCCTCCGGACGTCCCGGAGCGTAGCGCACCGAGACTGTAGGCGTACGCGAAGGTGGCCGGACGGTTTCGGTCCGTGTGCTCGCGCCCGCCAGCGAGTGACCGCATCGAGACGTGCTTGCCGATGGCGCGCCGCGCCACCGTAGAGCTTCGATGCTCCGTTCCCCTCCCTTCGCCGCGTCCACCACGCTCGCCACGCTGGCCGCCTTCGTCCTGGCTCTGGCCGCGGTCCTCGCCGCCGGCTGCGGCGGCGGCGGCAGCTCGGGCAACCCCGGCGTCTCGACCGACGCGGGGATGCCCGCCAGCGACGCCCACACCGGCGGGGACTCGACCCTCTTCGGAGGCGACGCCGGCCAGCAGCTCGTCATCGATCCCGCCGCCGCGACCCTCACCGTCCACGGCCCCGGCGCCACGCAGCAGTTCACCGCACACTGGGCCGGGACGACGGCCGCGCTGACTGCGACCTGGACCCTCGACATCGTCGGCCTCGGCACGATCGACCCGACGGGCCTCTTCACGGCGTCCGGAACCCTCGGCGGCCAGACCACGGTCACGGCGCATGTCGGCAACGCGAGCGCCTCGACCAACTTCACCGTCATCCTCGCCATCCAGGACAACCCGGGCAACGTCCCCTCCGCGACGCAGACGCAGCTCCAGGCGGGCGGCACGGCCGACCCGCAGCTCGCGTGGCTCTACCCCTACGACGGGACGGTCTTCCCGCGCGGCCTCGCCCCGCCCGTCCTCCAGTTCGCCGGCACCGCGCCCGACGCCGTCCTCGTCCACATCTCGTTCGCGTCGCTCGACTACCAGGGCTTCTACGGGGCCTCGAACCCGGCCGCCGTGACGCTGACGCCGCAGCTCTGGCAGACGATCACCGAGAGCGCGTCGGGCGCCGACACGGTGAAGGTCGCCGTCACGAAGATCTCCGGCGGGCAGGTGTCGGGCCCCGTGACCGAGTCGTGGACCATCGCGCAGGGGAGCCTGAAGGGGACCGTCTATTACAACAGCTACTCGTCGGCGCTCGTCGGCGGCGGCGTGCAGAACGGCGCGGTCCTCAGCATCAAGCCGGGCGGCGACGCGCAGCTCCTCATCGGGGGACCCGCCACCGGGCAATGCACGGTGTGCCACGCGGTGAGCTCCGACGGCTCCACCCTCATCGCGGCGCACCCGACGCCGGCCGCGGCCAACAACTACCAGTCGAGCTCCGCGTACGACCTCAAGACGAACGCCTCGGAGGTCTTCCACTCCGACTCGCGGTCCGACTACGCGTTCGGGGGGCTCTACCCCGACGGAACGCTCCTCATGTCGCTCGCGACGTTCCCTTCGTCGAACGACGCGGACTACCCGCAGGCGCCCAACGTCCCCGGCACGCAGGGTCTGGGCGCCCACCCGTCGCAGCTGATCCAGACGAGCACGGGCGCGGTCATCCCCGCGGCCGGGTGGGACGGCGTCGTCGGCAACTCGGTGACGCCCGCGTTCTCGCCCGACGGGAAGCTCATCGCGTTCACGCACTACGACGAGGACCAGGGGCACTCGCTCGCCGTCATGGGCTTCGACCTCGCGTCGAAGACGTTCTCCGGCCTGAAGGACTTCGCGACGGACCCGAGCAATTTCCTCTGCTGGCCCGCGTTCTCCCCGGACGCCGAGTGGGTCGTCTACCAGACCGACAACCGCGCGGACTACGGCACGTGGAACAGCGCGAACACGCCGCCCGGCACCTTCGACGCGAAGGGGGACCTCTTCATCGCGCACCTCGCGTCGGGGACGACGGCGCGCCTCGACCTCGTGAACGGCTACAGGAACGGCGCGCTCTACCTGCCCTACGGGTCGCCCGAGGCGGACGTGAACTTCGAGCCCACGATGCTGCCCGTGGCCGTCGGCGGCTACTACTGGGTCGTCTTCACGAGCCGCCGGATGTACGGCGACACGATCGTGACCGGCGACCAGGAGGACCAGCCGCGCAAGAAGCTCTGGGTCGCGGCGCTCGACATCGACAACCCCGAGCACCCGAGCACCGCGGCGCACGACATCAGCCACCCGGCGTTCTACCTGCCCGGGCAGGAGGAGCCCGCGGGCAACAGCCGCGGCTTCTGGGCGCTCGACCCGTGCCAGGCGAACGGGACCGACTGCCAGACCGGCGACCAGTGCTGCAGCGGCTACTGCCGGCAGTCGACGGGGCCCGACGGAGGCCCCACGTTCGCGTGCGTACCGACGCCGACGGGCTGCGCGCAGGAGTACGAGAAGTGCGCGCAGGCCGCCGACTGCTGCGCGTGCGGAGGCGGCGCGCAGACGGAGTGCATCAACGACCACTGCGCGTGCATCGGAGCGCAGTGAAGACGCGCCCGGTGTAACCTGGCGGTTCGCTCGCCCGATGGAACGCAGGTCCCGCCGCATCACGAACCGCGCCTCCGGCGTGGCCGCCGTCCTCAGCTTCGTCACGCAGCCCATCCCCGGCGCAGACGAGCTCCTCGTCGTCGGCATCCACTACTACCTCGTCGTGCGCCTGGCCCGCGCGCGAGGCGTGCAGCTCCGCACGCTCCCCTGGCGATCCCTCCAGCGCATCGTCTGGTACGGCGCGGGCGCGCGCCTCGTCGCGAACTTCTCGCTGGGGCTCGTCCCCTTCGTCGGGATGTTCTCGAACGCGATCACCGCGGCGGCGCTGACCGAGTTCCTCGCGCGCTGGCTCGACGAGTTCATCGAGCACCCCGAGTCCCCGCCCCCCGAGGTCACGCGCGAGGGCATGAAGGAGCTCTTCACGAACGTGCTGAAGAAGAAGGGCAAAGGGAACGGGAGTGCGAAGCAGGGCGGTGGGGACGGGCCGGCGGGGTGAGGGGGAGGACGTGCCTTCGCCCGGGGGTAGACACAACTTCACCCAGGGCAGGAGGTGCCTTCACCCGGGGGTTGCCACGACTTCACCCACGGCAGCAGGTGCCTTCACCCGGGGATAGCCACGACTTCACCCAGGGCAGCACGTGCCTTCACCCGGGGATGGCCACGACTTCACCCAGGGCAAGTACGCCTCCTCCCCACCCGACCCGCGCCCTTCCCCGCAAGAAGCCCGCGTCCCCCCTGCCCAATCCCCCTCCCCCCTTCTGATCTTCTGACCTTCCTGTTTCCCCCTCTCCCTCTCACCGCGTGCCAGGCGCCCGCCGCAGCAGCGGGACGAGCGCGTGGCCCGCTGCCGCAATCGTCGACCCGTTGTTCACGATGGCCGCGAAGGCCGGGTGAATCACCCCGAGCGCGCCGGCCACGATGGCGACGGCGTTGGGCACGAGGACCAGGCCGAGCACCTGACGCACCCGCGCCATGGCGTCGTCGGCCACGCGGAAGACCACCGGGAGCCTCTCGAGGCCTCCCTCGAGCAGGACGACGTCCGCCGTCTCGAGGGCCACGTCCGTCCCGCCGTGGAGCGAGATGCCGACGTCCGCCTCCGCGAGCGCCGGCGCGTCGTTGATGCCGTCGCCCACCATCGCCACCTTGCGTCCCTCGGCGCGGAGGCGCTTCACGAGCTCCGCCTTGTCCGCGGGCATCACCTCCGCGACCGCTTCGTCGATGCCCAGCGCGCGCGCGATGGCCTCGACCGGGGCGCGTGCGTCGCCCGAGAGGAGCATCACCCGCCGGCGGCCGCCCGCCTTGAGCCGCGCCACGACCTCGGCGCTCTCGGGGCGCGGCGCGTCGGCGTAGCCGAGGACCCCCGCGAGCTTGCCGTCGATCGCCACGAGCACGCAGGACGCGCCGTCCGCGGCCATCGACCGGCACGTGAGCTCGCCCGGGGCCGGATCGACGCCGTGCTCGCGCATCATGCGCGCGTTGCCGACGTGGACGACCCTGCCGCCGACGACGGCGCGCAGGCCCAGACCGATGACGTACGACTCCGTGCCGCTCTGCGGGAGCTCGGGGCAGCCGCCGAGGGCCTCGGCGTGGCGGCGGATGGCGTCCGCGATGGGGTGGGACTGGTTTCCCTCGGCGCCCGCGGCGAGGCATACGATCTCGCGCTCGCTCCAGCGCGCGAGCGCGACGACGCGCGTGACCTCGGGGACCCCCTGCGTGAGCGTCCCCGTCTTGTCGAAGACGACCGTGTCGGCCTCGTGGAGGCGCTCGAGGAACGTGGCGCCCTTGACCAGCACGCCCTCGCGCGCGGCGACCGTCATGGCCGCGAGGGCCGCCGTGGGCACGGCCACGCGGACGCCCGTCCCGAAGTCCGTGATGAGGACACTCGTCAGGCGCTCGACGACGCCGCTGAGCGCCCACGCCGCGCCGGCCACGCCGAAGGTGGGGAGCACGAGGCGGTCGGCGATGCGCTCGGCGTTTCGCTGGAGCGTCATCGGCTTGCCGCCGGAGCCCTCGAGGATCTGCACGATGCGCGCGGCCACGGTGTCGCCCCCGGCGCGCTCCACCTCGACGATCGCCTGGCCGTGGACGGCGACGCTCGCGGCCATCACGCGGTCGCCCTTCGTGCGATCGCGCGGGACGCTCTCGCCCGTCAGCGCCTTCTCGTCGACCGAGAGGCTGCCCTCGACGACGACGCCGTCGGCCGGCACGCGCGCTCCGGGGTAGACGACGATGCGCATCCCGGGGGCGAGCTCGCGCGGGTGCACGCGCCGCGGGGGCGCGTCCGGCGCGGGGAGGACGAACGCCTCGCCGTCGTCGAGCTGCATGAGGCGCGAGATGGCGGTGCGCGTGCGGCGCTGCGTGCGGTCGAGCACGAGGTCCCCGACGGCGAGGAGCGAGGTGACGAGTGCGGCGGTGACGGGCTCGGCCCGCGCCACGCAGACCGCGATCGCGGTCGCATCCATGACGTCGACGTTGACGCGGCCGCGCGCGAGGCTGCGGAGGGCGCGGCGGAAGGGCGGGATCGCGGTGACGCCGACCGCGCCGAGCATGACGGGCGCAGGGACGACCCCCGTGACCGCCCCGGCGAGGACGAGCGCGCTGAAGCCGGTCTTCGCCCACTCGACGGCCGAGGAAGGCGGGGCGGGCGCGGCGTCGGGCCACGTCGAGGGCGCCGCCTCTTCGATGCGCGCGAGGAGCGACTGCGCCGTCGTGAGCGTGGGATCGTAGAGCACGAGGATCGACTCGCTGCCCGGCGAGCCGCCGGCGCGAGTCACCCCGTCGAGGCGCTCGACGAATGCGGCCAGGCGACCGATGGCCTCCGGCGAGGCGCCCGTCACCCGCAGGCGCACACGGCCCGGCAAGGCGTGCGCGATCGAGACCTCGAGGCGGCGCGGCTCGACGGCCACGCGGGGGGCCTTGGCGCGGGCGCGGTCGAGCAGGGCCCCGCGGAAGAAGCGGCCGGCGGCGCGGGTCTCGTCGTAGCGGACGACGATCGTCCCGCGCGAGGAGTCGGCCTTCACCGAGTGGACGCCTTCGTGCCGGCGGATCCACTCCGCGAGCCCGCGGACGTCGGCGTCCGGGGCGCCGTCGGGCGAGGTCACGCGGACGGAGACCTCGGAGAGATCAGGCCTCGTCTGCGCTGCCATCGGCGGGCTGGCGTCGCGGGGGCTTCGCCGGGTTCATGTTGTTGAAGGTCGTGTAGGCCCAGAAGGTGAGGTCGAACCAGTTGGGGAGCATGGGCCGCTTGAAGAGGAGCGAGAGCCCGCCCGCGAGGAGCGCCGCCGGGACGACGACCCGCCCGTCCATGCGCCCGCCCGTCGCCTCGCGCATCCGCTCGTTGAAGACGCCGATGGCGCCCCGGAGGCGATCGCCCGTGGGAGGCTTCTGCATCCAGTCGTTGGCGGCGTCGAACTCGAGGCCGGAGAGGCCGCCCGTGACGACGATGATCTGGACGAGCTTCGGGAGCTGGAGCGCCTCGGGATCGTAGAGGACGAGGATGCTGCCGGTGAGCGCCGACGAGGTGGTGCTCGTGACCGCCGGCTCCTCGCGGAGGCGGGCGAGGACCTCGTCCGTCACGGCGGGTGCCGAGCGGAAGGTGTCGGCCCGCACGCGGAGTCGCCCGGGGAAGTGCGAGACGAGCCGCAGGCGGTCGCCAGGCGTCCCGTCGTTCACGCCGCGCGTCCCCGCGACTCGATCCCGACGACCTGCGGAGGAGCCTCGGCGTCGATGGGGCCGAGCTGCTGGAGCTGCTCGTAGCGCGCGCGCCCCTCGGCGAGGAGATCCTCGGCCCACTCGACCTGCTCGGCGACGATGCGCCGGACGCCGTTGCGGACCTTGTGCGCCGCCACGAGCGCCTGCACCAGCGCCTCGCGCGTGGAGCCTGCCACGCTCCGCCCCACCCAGCCGGTCGCGAACCCCGCACCGAACGCAACGATTGTCGACAACGCCATCGTGCTGACTCCGAACCGCCATCCTACGACCAGGGGTCGGCGCCCGCCACGGCGGATTCGTTCACGGAACGTTCAGTGGTCGCGACGCGCGGCCCTGCGGGTCTGCGGGCTTGCGGGCTTGCGGGCTTGCGGGCTTGCGGGCCCTTGCCCCCACGAAAGAGCCCGCGTGGACCCGCCGGCGGGCGAGCCCCCCTGCCCCGAGGATGAGCCCGAAGGCGATCATCCAGCCTCCGGCGCCGCTCTCGTCGCCGGGGATGCGCGCGATCGAGCACCCGCCCCCGTTCCCCCCCGTGACGATGGCGCCCGCGTCGTCCGTCACCCAGCCCCCGTCGCCGCCGGTTGCGGGCCCCCCGTCCCTGGCGGTCGGGCCGCTCCCGCCGTCCGCCTCTTCTCCGGGCTTGCCGCCGTCCGCCCCGGCCGCGCCGCCATCCTCCTTCGGCGTGCCTCCGTCCTCGCCCGCGGCGCCCCCGTCGCCCTTCGCCGCTCCGCTGTCCTCGTCGGTGCTCCCGCCGTCGGCGGGCGCCGCCACGACCTGGATCTTCACCTCGAGGTCGTCGTCGGGCGGACCGCCCTGCCCGGGATCGCTGAACCAGGCCACGCTCTCCTCCACCACGCCGAAGAACTCGTCGTAGGTGCCCGGCTTGTCGGGGGCGTGGAGGTTGAACGTGAACTTGTAGGTGCTGCCCGGAGCGACCGTGCCCGAGACGCGCGCCGGGCGGTTGTCGGCGACCCACGACGAGTCGGCGAAGACGCTCACCCGGTCGCGCGGCTGCGTCGTGCCGATCTTGGTGTTGGAGTCCCAGGCCTTGGTGCCCGAGTTCTTCAGCTCGATGTACGACGGGACGACCTGCCCGGCGGTCATCGTCAGCGTCGTCGTCGCCAGCGGGAAGCTCTGGCTCACGAAGCTCGCGCCGTAGTTGGCCTGGCCGTACGCGGACAGGACGGACTCGGCGTACGAGATGCGTGTCGACTGGTCGCACGTCCCGCAGCCCTCGAAGTCGGTCTCGAACGCGACGGTCGCGTCGGTGACGTTGGTCGAGGCCTTGAGGCTCGCCAGGCCGTAGCCCGAGAACGTCGTGAGCTCGTACCAGATGAAGTCGAGCTGCAGGGTGAGCGAGGTGTCGGAGAGGCCCTCCTTGCTGGCGTACGCGACGCAGTTGTCGTTCGAGTCGGTGTCCCACCGGCCGCCGACCGACCACTGCGCGATGCCTCGCCCGGGGCCGCCCGCCTGGACGGAGCCCGGGTTCACGCCGGACTCCTGATCGAGGTTGCCCACGATGCCGGCCGCCTGGAAGTTCGTGAGGCCCTTGCCGACGAAGTAGTCGTACGCCGTCTGGTCGTTCGCGAACGCGGTGTCGGGGGAGAACGTCTCGGCCGAGGAGGACTCGCCCGTCCCCTCGCCGGGGCCGGCGTTCCCGCAGGCGGAGACCGAGACGGCCAGGAGCAATCCGGCGGAGGCAAGGGACGCGCGTGCGCGAAGGTGCATGCCACCGCGCATCGCAACGGCCGTGCCTCTGCCGGAAGGCCGTTTTCCAGCCTGTTTCGTGTGGTGCATCGACGGACCACCCGCGGCGGCTCGCGAGGAGACGCGCGAGGGCGCGCGACTGGATCCGCCGCGCGCCCTGCGAAGACCGACGATGTGGGCCCTCGTGGGCGCGTCGCTCAGCGCGCCTTGCGAACGGGAGGGCGCGCCTTCTCGCTTCCGGGGCGATGAAGGTAGATGCCGGCCTTCTCCTCGAGCACGCGGAACGTGAAGGTCTCGGTGAGATAGAGCTCGACGGTGTCCCGGTCGTGCGCGACGTAGCCGATCGCGAGGTCCTGGCCGACGGTGAGCTCGTAGTCGCCGCCGCGCGTGGAGAGCAGGACCGCGCCGCCGCGCAGGGCGGGGGCCCAGACGAGCGAGCCGTCGATGATGTTCTCCTCGATGCGGCGTCGAAGGGGGTAGCCATCCTCGCTGTCGGCGACGATCTCCGTGTACGCCTGCGTCCCGAGGGCGAGGGCGTACGGCCCGTTGACGCCCGCGCGACGCAGGACCTCCTTGCCGGCGGCGACCGCGCGCGGCCACTCGAGGTTCGTCTTGACCTCGACCGGCGTGTGCGGGCTCGCCTCGACGATGCCCGTGATGTGCCCGTCCCCGAAGCCGTGGAAGATGGCCGCGTCCTCGGCGTGGGCGATGCGCTCGGCGACGGCGATGACGGGGTCGAGATCGAGGTCTTCGGCTCCGCGCGACGCGTAGTCGAGCTCGAGGATCGGCATCGTGAAGGGCGACCGGAGCTCGACGATCGGCTGCACCTCGCGCACGGCGTGCGCGACGCCCACGATGGGCCCCTTGTCGATGTGCTTGAGACGGCCCGTGTTTACGCAGCCGAGCGTCCAGCCGTGCGGCCCCGAGAAGTCGACGAGCTTGCGCCCGGCGAGGTGGAGCTTGAGGACGCGCCGCGCCTCCTCGTCGATCTGCGCCCATGCCTCGGCGGTGACGGGGGCGTGCTGGCGCTTGAGGAGGTCGTTCATTTGGTCCCCCGGAGGCTGCCGATGCCGAGCCCCGCGCCCTGCCCGCCGCCCATTCCCGCGCCCGTGCCACCGCCGCCACCCGACGCGCTCGCACCCCCCGCGGCCTCCGCCTCGACCTCGGTGATCGGGCCGGTGCTGCGTATGTACTTCCCGACGTTCGCGTCGAAGACGGGGTTGTTCCGCCGGATCCACTCGAGGTTCATCATCGCGTGCTCGATCTCCTCGTGCTCGTTGTGCGTGATGACGGCGCGGAGCTCGTCGTCGGAGCATGCTTCGGCGCGCTGGTGGTACCAGTCGACGGCCTCGAGCTCCTCGCAGAGCGAGACGATGGCCCGGTGGAGGTTCTTCGTCGGCTCGGACAGGAGCTCGAGCGGCTCGTGGTAGTTCTCGCTGCTCATGGCGCGCGAACATAGCATCCCGCCTCGCGGGCGGATCGCCGCCGTGGGCGGTGCTACGACGGTCCGGTGATGCCGCGTCCGCAATGGCTCCCCGCCCGGGCCGACGCCGCGGGCGTCGTCCTCGCGCTCGTCCTCGGTGCGGCCGCGGTCGCCTCGGTCCGCGCGCTTCCGGCGTCGCCTCTCCTCTCGGACGTGCTCCTCGCGCTGGTGCTCGGCGCCATCGTGACGAACGTGCCGGCGCTCCGCCGCCTGGTCGGCCTCGCTTCTCGGGGCGCGGACCGCGAGTCGGATCGCTACGCGCCGGGGCTGCGCTTCACGGGCAAGTGGATCCTCCGCCTGGCGATCATCCTCATGGGGCTCAAGCTCCAGGCGAAGCTCTTCGGCGCCTCGGAGCTCCTCCTGCTCGCGATGGTCGCGGCCGCCAGCGTGCCGAGCGCCTTCTTCGTCGCGCACGCCGTCGCCGCGCCGCTCGGAGTGCGCCGGCCTCTGGCAGACCTCCTGGCGGGCGGGACCATGATCTGCGGCGCCTCCGCCGTGAACGCGGTCGCCCCGGTCGTCGGCGCGCGCCGAGAGGAGCAAGGGGTGGCCATCGGCGCGGTCTTCCTCTTCAGCGTCGTCGCGCTCGTCGCGTTCCACCCCATCGCGGTGCTCGTCGGCGTCGAGCCCGCCCAGGCGGGCCTCTGGAGCGGCCTCGCGGTGAACGATCTCTCGAGCGCGGTGGCCGTGGGGCAGCAGATGGGCGAAGCAGGCGGCGCGATGGCGGCGGCCGCGAAGTCGTCGCGCATCGTGCTGATGGCGCCGATGCTGGTCATCTTCGCGCTCCTCCGGCGCCGCGCAGCTCCGGGCGCGGACGTGGGCAAGCGCGCGATCGATCAGCTCCCCGGCTTCCTCCTCGGCTACGTGGGGCTCGCGATCGTGCGTGCCGTCATGGACCGTCTCGCACCCGCGTCGCACGTCGTGGCGGGCGTCCTCTCGGCAGACCGGCTCGTCGTGGACCTCCTCATGGCGACCGTCACCGCGTCGATCGGGCTGCACCTCGAGGGCCGCAAGCTCCTCGCGTCGGGGTGGCGCGCGCTCGCCGTGGGCGGCGTGACCGCGACGTGGATGGCCGCGCTGACGCTCGTGATGATCGCGCTCGCCTCGCGCGGGTCGACGGTCGCGGCGGCGGTGGTCGGCGGGGTCGCGCTCGTGGGGTCGCTGGTCGCCTACCGCGCCAAGGCCGGGCCCCGCGCCGAGGACCGCCTCGTCAAGGCGCGCTTCGCGGCGGGCGAGCCGCTCACCGTGGCCGAGGCCGCGCGGCTGCTCGATCGGCTCGACCACGAAGGGCCTCTCGAGGACGCGGCGCTCCGGCGCACCATCTCCCTTCTCCAGCCTTCCATCGGAGAGCTCATTCCGGTGCGCGCGAGCCCCCTCGAGCACGGCGCGGGGTGCCGCTGGGCGACCTTCTGGGAGGGCAAGAGCGGCTGGGCGCTCGTCGCCGTGTGCCGCGATCCGGGCTCGGAGACGCCCATCCACGCGCACCCGCATCGCCTCCTCGGCAAGTCGATCGAGGGCTCGCTCGAGGAGCTCCGCTTCGCCGAGAAGGGCGCGACGACGCTGCGCCTGGTCGAGCGGCGCGTGCTCGCACACGACGATCTCGTCGAGACCGACGGGCTCGCGACGCCGCACCTGGTCCGCGCCCTCGGCGACCGCCACGCGATCGACGTGCAGCTGCGCGGGCCCGAGTCGGGCTCACCGGGCAAGCGGTGGCGGGCGGCGGACGGCGTCGACTTCGCGCACCTCGCCGTGGGGACGGACCTCGCGACGTCCCTCGAGGTGGACGATCGCCCGGGCCATGCCGGCGACGGCCCCGCGGCGGGCCGCCTCCCGCAGGCCGCCCTCGGCTGAAGCGGGGGCGCGATGCGGATCATCCTCCACGTCGACATGGACGCCTTTTACGCGTCCGTCGAGCAGCGCGACGACCCGTCCCTGCGCGGCAAGCCCGTCATCGTCGGGGGCCCCTCGCGCCGCGGCGTCGTCCTCGCTGCCTCGTACGAGGTGCGCCCCTTCGGCGTGCGCTCCGCCATGTCGATGGCCGAGGCCCTGCGCCGCGCGCCCCACGCCGTCGTCGTCTCGCCCCACCGCGACCGGTACGAGGCGGCGAGCGACGGCGCGTTCGGCATCCTGCGTCGCTACACGCCCCTGGTCGAGCCGCTCTCGCTCGACGAGGCGTTCCTCGACGTGACGGCGAGCCAGTCGCTCTTCGGCGACGGCGAGGCCATCGCGCGCTCGATCAAGCGCGACATCCGGCAGGAGCTCGAGCTCGTCGCGTCCGCCGGCGTCGCGCCGTGCAAGTTCGTCGCGAAGGTCGCGAGCGATCTACGCAAGCCCGACGCGCTCGTCGTCGTCGAGGAGGGCGAGGTCGAGGCGTTCCTCGCACCCCTCCCCGTCGAGCGCATGTGGGGCGTGGGCCCGAAGACCGCTCCGCGGATCCGCGAGCTCGGGTTCCTCACGCTCGGCGACCTCGCGCGCGCCGACGCCGCGACGCTCGAACGACTGCTCGGGAGCTGGGGCGCGGAGGTGGCGCGCCTCGCGCGCGGCGAGGACGACCGCGACGTCGTGCCGGACGGCCTGGCGAAGTCCATCGGCGCCGAGGAGACGTTCGAGGAGGACCTCGTCGGCCGCGACGCCATCGCACCCACCTTGCTCCAGCACGCGGGCCGGGTCGCGAGGCGGCTCGTCCGCGCCGGCCTCGCCGGGCACACCGTCACCGTGAAGGTGAAGTACGCCGATTTCCGCGTGCGTTCGCGCCGCGTGACCTTGCCCGAGGCCGTGCGCGACACCGACGCCATTCACCGGGCCGCCATGGGCCTGCTCGCGCGCATGCCGCTCGAGGGCCGCCGCGTGCGCCTCACGGGCGTGAGCGTGAGCGGGCTCGTGGACGGCAAGCCCGCGCCGGCGCTCTTCCCCGACGCGAGCGCCGCGAAGAGGCAGCGCGTCGAGGAGCTCGCCCTCCGCATCGCCGACCGCTTCGGCGACGAGCACGCCGTCACCCGGGCCACCCTCCTCGACACCAAGGGCCGCCGCTGAGAAACGAGAGAGAGAAACAGGAAGATCAGAAGATCAAAAGGTTGTCGGGTAGGCGGGCATGGCGGCTGCGCGACGCGCGATGACCGGCACGCCAGCATGTGTGCCTTCCAGCCTTTTGGTGCAGCCCGAACCTCTCGCCCGCCCGACCCCATCCCCCTTCTGATCTTCTGATCTTCCTGTTGCATTCTCTCGTCGAGCGCCCCCGCTCAAACGTGCCGCAAACGGGCGACTTCCTGCTCGAAGATGCGGCGCATGATGGCGATGGCGCAGGCGTACGTGCTGTCGACTCCGAAGTAGCTGAGGCTCTTCGAGAGGAGCGACTGCGTGCGCGAGTAGGGCGTGTCCGACGCGTAGTGGAGGAAGCCGACGTCGAAGGGCGTCTTGTCGCTGAGGTGCACAATCTCCTCGCGGGGGAGCGCGTGGGGGTAGATGAGCTCGTAGACGGCGCCGAGGAACGGGCCTGCCTCCATCTCGAGGACGGTGTAGCCCTGCCGGTAGAAGGCCGTCATGTACTGGCGGTTCTGGAGGAACGCGCTCCGGACGGTCAGGGCCGCCTGGTTGTCGAAGACGCTCCCCCGCTGGAGGAACGGCGCGACGTCGCTCGCGCCGAACGCGTTGCGGAAGAGGAACGTGTTGCGCGAGTGCTCGTCGTAGCAGAGCCCCGAAAGCGACACGTCTCCGACGCGGCCGTTGAGGGTCGCCGCCTTGCCCATGACGTACACGCCGCGCAGCTCGCCGACGCCCTGCCCGACGCGCGAGAGGAGGTAGTAGGCGGCCATGCCGAGCGGGTAGTCGATGTTGAGGACGATGGCGTCGCTCCGGCGGAGCGCGTCGAGACCGGGGACGCGAAGGCGTGGGTCGAGGCACGCGGCGTCGATGCGCGCGAGCGAGATGACCTGCGCGTCGACGTCGATGTGACCGGGCGTCGAGAGGTGCGAGAGCCCCGCGCGGTGCTCGTAGTCGCGCACCTCGTTCATGCGCGCGCCCGTGACGTCGGCGTGGATCCAGCCGCGGAGGAGGTAATGGAGGATCGAGGCGACGCGCGGCTCGTCGCCGGCCGCGAGGGCGTCGGAAAGGTCGCCGGCGAGGCCCTCGGGGTTCGTCTCGCGCGCCCAGGAGGCGATGGCGTCGACGTGGCCCCGGGCGTACCCCCCGACGAGGTTCGCGATGGCGTGGGTGTTGGACGAGACGAAGTAGACGGGCGGGCGACGCGGGTGGATGGCGCGCACGTACGACGGCTCGACGCCGCTCCACCAGCGCTGGGCCGAGCGCTGGTACTGCGAGTGCGACGCGGCGAGCATGCGGAGCTTGAGGTCGAGGGGCGCCGCCGCGAGGGTGGCCACGGCGTCGTCGAAGCGGTCGTGGCCGAAGGCCTCGACGAGCTTGCCCATGCCGGCCTCGTCGAGGCCGAGCGCGGACGCGACGTCGGCCCGCGACGGCGACGGGCCGCCGGACCGCAGGCGCTCGTGCATCTTGTTCCACTCGATCTGGTAGGCCGTCACCATCGGCACGAAGTCGTCGATGTCGCTCGCGCTCGCGATGAAGACGGCGAGCGTGCCCTCGCCGTCCCACCGGAGCGGGCGGCGGCGGCCGCGTGTCCGCACCGTCTTCCAGTGCGTGACGTCGAAGCCCGACGCCTCGAAGAGCTCGTGCGACTGCCCGAGGACGACGCGGCGAGCATGGGGCATCTCGAGCGGGAGGCGCCCGGCCGCGTAGGCGAAGGCGCCCACGTCGGGGACGGGGGAGAGGGCTCCCTCGTGGAGCGAGAGCGCGCTGAAGGCGTGCGTCTCCTCGAAGGCGCGGACGTCGACGTCTCCGGTGGAGCGGAGGAGCGTGGTGTACGTGCGGACGTAGAGGTCGATCTCGTCCGACGGCGAGACGACGGGAGTCCGGTTCATTCGCCGCTGCCGGCGAGATCTGAACCGAGGACCTCGTCGACGAGCGCTCGCGCCTCGTCGAGGCGGCGCCGGCGGTCCTCGGAGACGGGGACCGGCGCGGCGGCTACCGGCGCGCGAAGCTCCCGGTCCATCTTGCGCTTGTGGAACCAGCGACCCACGAGGCCGCGGACGGGCTCGATGCCGAAGGTCCCGTGCTCGAGCGTCTCGGGGTGATCGCGGAGCGACTCGACCAGGAGCGGGTTCGATTCGACCCACGCCACGGCGGCGTCGAACGCTTCGCGCTGGGTCGCGCCGAGGTGCGTCCGCGCCTCGGAGGGACGGAGCTGGTGCAGCGCGACGAAGAGCGCGAGGCCCACGCACACCTCGTCGACCGGCAGGGCCGTCGCCTGCGCCATGCGCAGGCCGCCGCACGACTTGGCCCAGACCGCAGCGCCTTCCGCGAGGAGCACGCCGTACCCGCACGCGATCGCCGCGACCTCGTCCTCACCCTCGCCGACCTCGCCGTCTCCGCCCTCGTGGAGGACGAGCGCTCCGACCGCTCGCGCCAGCGCCGTCGTCAGCACCTCCGGATTCGCCACGTCGTTCACCGCGACGAGGACGCGGTAGCCGTCCTCGAGCTCGTGCACCATCGGCTTCGCCCCGCCGCGGCCTGCGCCGCCCGACCCGCACGCGCCGGAACCGCAGCCGCCGGCCTGGTCATGGAGGCCCTCGACGAAGCCGAGCTCGATCCCCAGGTCGTCGGCGACGGGAGAATACGTGAGCATCCGGCGGAGGAGCCGCTCGACGCTCGGCGCGTCGAGCTGGAACTCGTCGGGGAAGAACTCGCCCGTGGGCTGCACGAGACGGGGGACGCCGATGGCCCCCCGGTGCGTGGCCCGCAGGCGCGCGTAGGTCCGGACGATCCAGCGAAGCGCGTCTTCGGTAGGGAGCTCCATGCCTGTACGAAGCGTAGCACCGAGGCCCTGTCTCGGAGGCGCCGCCGGGTGCATCATGCGGGCCTCGCCATGGCGGTCACCCTCGCCACGTTCAACGTGAAAGATCTCCTCGAGCCGCGCCTCGACGCGAAGCTCGCCTGGATCGCGGCGGCGATCGCGCGGTGCGACGCGGACGTCGTGGGCCTCCAGGAGATCGGCCCCCCGGCCCTGCTCGACGCCGTCGTCGATCGCATCGCTCCCGCCGGCTCGCGCGGCGGCTACCTCGCTCCCCTCGTCGGGACCGCCGACGCGCGCGGCATCCGCTGCGCGCTCCTCTCCCGCCTCCCGCCCGTCCACGCCCAGGTCCACACCACCGACGCGCTCCCCTTCCCCGTGTTCCGCGTCGGCGATCCGCCGCCCTTCGGCGCGCGCATCCCCCTGCGGCGCGGGATCGTGCACGCCCGCGTCGACGCGCCCGGTCTGGGCCTCGTCGACGTCTTCGTCGCGCACTTCAAGTCGTCGCGCCCCGTGCCGCTGCGGGACGCCGCCGGCTCCGAGATCGCGACGGACCGCCCCCGGGGGCGCGCCGAGGGCACCGTCCGTGGCATGTCGTGGCGCGCAGCCGAAGCGCTCTTCGTGCGCGGCCTCGTCGACGACGTGCAGGCAGCGCGGAGCGACGCCCTGGTTGCGGTGATGGGGGACCTGAACGACGTCCCCGACTCGCCGGTGCTGCGTGTCGCCCGGGGCGAGGGGCCGGGTGAGCTCCTCGATTGTGCGGCGCGGGTCGAGGCGCGCGAGCGCTTCAGCACCATCCACGACGGCCGCCGCATCCAGATCGACCACGTGCTCGCGAGCCCGCCCCTGTACGCGCATCTCGCCTCCGCGCGCTTCGTCAACGAAGGCCTGCGGATGCACGATCCGCTCCCGCCCAGCGGGGTCGCCGCGCCCACGGTGGACTCGGATCACGCGCCGTTCGTCGTCCGCTTCGGCTAAGCTCCGGGCTCCGATGCGTCACGCCGTCGTCGTCGCGCCCCCGCGCTTCGTCGTGCCGACGCAGGGGAGCGTGTTCGCTGCGCCCGAGCCGGTCGGGCCGGTCTGCGCGGCGCTCGCGCGCGGCGGGAGCCGGCTCGTGCTCGTGTCGACGACGGCGGACCTCGAGACGGAGTTCGAGCGGGCGCTCGCCGGCGTGGGCGGCGCGGACGAGGTCCTCGTCTACGTCGCGGCCCACACGACGACCGCCGAGGGGGCGGTCGCGATGCGACTGGGGGACGATGCGGGGGCGACCCTGGGCATCCGCGTGATGAGCGACGCCATCCTCGTGCGCGAGCCGGCGGGCGCCGTCTTCGTCGTCGAGGCGTGCCACGACGGGGACCCGGACGACCCGCTCCTCGCGGCGGAGCACGCCGACGCGATCGTCCGTGCGCTCGACGCGCGCGCGCGTGGATACGCGGTGCTCGTCGGCGTGCGACCCAACGCAGGCGGGAACGACGGGCCCTGGCCTTTCACCCGGAGCATCCTCGCGGCTCTCGACGATGCCGAGTCGCGCGACGACCGCGGGGCGTCGCCGGTCTCTCTCGTCTACGAGCGCATGCGCACCGGGAACGGCGCGGTAGCCGGGGTCCAGAGCTTCGCGTTCGTGCCGGGCCGGGCCGAGGTCGTCCTGGCGGAGCCACCCGACGTCGTGCACGTCGCTTCTTCGCTCCGGAGCGTGCCGCCTCCGTCGCGGCCGGCGTCCACGCCCACGCCGCGCGCCGTGGGGTCCTCGCCGCCGACCGCCCGGGCGACGGCCCCGTCGCTTCCGCCGTTCGAGCCGCTGCTCGATCTCGCCGAGGGCGCCCGCGCGCGGGGCGCCTGGGAGGAGGCGCTCGCCGGGTACAAGGCCGCCCTCATGGTGGCTCCGCAGGGCGACGCCCAGGCGCGCGCCTCGATCTACGCGCGCCTCGGGCAGGTCAAGCTCGCCCAGGAGAAGCCCCGCGAGGCGGAGCTCAACTACGAGAAGGCGCTCGGCGCGGACCCGAAGCACCGCGAGTCGCTCGACGCCCTGGTCGACCTGTCGACGCGCGCGAAGGAGTGGCGCAGGGCGATCGAGTGGCGCAGGAAGCGGCTCACGATCCTGTCCGGAGACGACGAGCGTGCGGACGAGCTCCGCGCGATCGGCCAGACCCAGTCGGAGGAGCTCCACGATTCACGCGCAGCCGCCGAGGCCCTCGAGGAGGCACACGCCCTCGCCCCGCGCGACGTCCGCGTCCTCGAATCCCTGCGCGACGAGTACGAGAAGCTCCACCGGTGGCCGCGCGTCATCGACGTCCTCTCCGAGCTCGCCGACGCCGCGGAGGACCCGATCGAGCGCGGCGCGCTGCGGTTTGCCGCCGCGGACGTCGCGCTCGGGCGCCTCCGCGACGACGAGCGCGGCCTGGGTCTCCTCGACCGCGCCCTCGACGACGACCCCCGGCACGACAAGGCGGTGCACGCCCTGGTCGCGGTGCGCGCGGCGCGCGGCGAATGGGACGCGCTCGATGCGGCATACACGCGCCTCATCGACCGGTTCGCGCGGCTCGGGGACGCCGAGCGCGCGTGGGACGCATGCCGCAAGCTCGGCGTGCTGCGGCGGGACAAGACGCGCGACGTCCAGGGCGCCATCGAGGCGTTCACGGGCGCGGTGAGCTGCAAGCCGGGGGACGTCGACTCGCGGGCGATGCTGGCAGACGTGCACCTCGCGCGCGGCGACGACGCGCAGGCGGTGCTCGAGTTCGAGCGCGTGGCGCTGCATGCGCCGACGCGAACGAGCACGTACGGCCGCCTCTTCGCGCTCCACCAGCGAGCCGGCCGCGTCGACCGCGCGTGGCTGGCGGGCAACGCGCTCGAGGAGCTCGGCGCCGCCGACATGGACCAGCAGCTCGTCGTCGACCAGTTCCGCCGGGAGGGCCCCATCCGGCCCGCGCGCTCGCTCGACGACGTGGGCTGGGACGAGCTCCTTCGCGCGCCGGGCGCGGACGACGTCGCCGCGCAGGTGCTTCGCGCCATCGTCGACGCGGCAGCGGCGATCCGCGTCGAGGAGCTCAGGGACGCGAAGAGGCTCGTGGCGCTCAGCGCCCGGCGCAAGCAGAGCGCGACCAGCACGGTCTCCGTCGTGCGGAGCTTCCAGTGGGCTGCGCAGGTCCTGGGCGTCCCCGTGCCGGAGCTCTACGTCATGGAGAACGTGCCCGGCGGGATCGCCGCGGCGCAGGTCGCCGTCCCGTCGACCGCCCTCGGCCCCGACGTCCTGCGCGGCCTGACGACGAAGGACCTCGCGTTCCTCGCGGGCCGGCACCTCACCTACTACCGGCGCGAGCACTACGTGCTCGTGCACTACCCGACGATGAACGAGCTCGCGGGCCTCTTCCTCGGCGCGGTCACGCTCGTGATGAAGGACCTGCCCGTCCCCGGGCACCTCTCCGAGGTCGTGGCCCGCCGGCGCAAGCTGCTCGGGCGCTCCCTCGCGGACGGCGACCGGAAGCTGCTCGAGGCCGCCGTGAAGCGCCTCGACGCACGCGACGGGCGGGTCGACTTCGCCGCCTGGATCCGGAGCGTCGAGCTCACGGCGCAGCGCGCGGGGCTCCTCCTTTGCGGGGACCTGCGCGTGGCCGCCGCGCGGCTCGCCGGCGAGACGCGGAACATCGGCGACCTCTCCCTCGAGCAGAAGCGCGGCGATCTCCTGGCGTTCTGCGCGTCGGAGAAGCTGGCGCGCGCCCGGGCGTCCCTCGGCGTGGACGCGCACAGCAGCGTGCGGCCGCCTCCGGTGAGCCAGCAGAGCGTGGGCTGAGGGCGGGCTAGGGCACGGCCAGGCGCCGCCGACTCGCCTCCCGAGGAGACCCACACCGGCCCACGTCTTCCTCCCAATCCATCGGTGCGGGGCGGGCGCCCCTTCACTCGTCCGGAGCCGCGACCGTTTCATCCGTCATGGCCACACCGAGGCGACGGACGCAGGCGGGTTTCACGCTGATCGAACTGATGGTGGTCGTGTGCATCGTCGGAATCCTGGCGCTCCTCGCGGGGATCGGGGTCCGCCGGTACATCGCCAACGCGAAGACCGCGGAGGCCCGCAACTCGATCGGGCAGATCGCACGCGACGCCGCGATGGCCTACGAGCGAGAGGGGTCCCAGGCGACCATCCTCGCGATGAAGACGACCGGCGTGACCTCACGCCACCTGTGCTCGACGGCCTCCGCGAGCGTCCCGGCGACCGCCGCGAGCATCGCCGGCCACAAGTACCAGTCCAAGGTCCAGGAGTGGAACGCCGACCAGGCGACCAACGGCGGGTTCGCCTGCCTCAAGTTCTCGATGGATGCGCCGCAGTACTACATGTACTCGTACACCGTCACCGGCTCGGGCTCGGCCTCCGGCAACTCGTTCACGGCCGCTGCCCAGGGTGATCTCAACGGCGACGGGACGATGTCGCTCTTCCAGGTCACGGGCGCGATCAGCTCCACGTACGTCCTGAACGTCGCGCCGAACATGCTCGAGGTTCGCCCCGAGGAGTGACGCGATACCGAACCTGCACCTTCGCGTACTACGCGCCCGTCGGCCCTAGCGGTCGACGGGCGCTGTCGTCATGAGCTCGTGCACGAGCGTCTCCGGGGCGTGGCCCCGCAGGATGCCCCCCGCCAGCGCCGAGAAGATCGGCGCCCGCAGCCCGACTCCGTGCGCCCAGGCAGCGATGCGCCCCGTGAGCTCGACGGCCTCGACCCGCTGGTTCACCTGCGCGAGCGCCTGTTCGAGCGATCGGCCCGTCGCGAGCGCCTCGCCCACCAGGACCTCGGGCCGCTCCGTCTGCGCGATGGACGCCAGCAGGTCCCCGTAGCCGGCCAGGCCGAGGAGCGTCCGCTCCTTTCCCCCGGCGGCCGCCGCGAGCCGCGCCGCCTCCTCGACGGCGCGCGTGATGAGCGCCGCGAGGAGACCCGGGCTCAGGCCCACGCCGCGCGCATACCCCACGGCGATCGCGAGACAGCCCACGAGCGCGCTCGCCCACTCGAGGCCCAGCAGGTCGTCGATCGGGTAGAGGCGCAACGTCGGACTCGCGAAGCACTGCTCGAGGACGCGGTTCACCTCCGGGTAGTGCGACCCGCACACGAGGACGCTGGGGCGCCCCGCGAGGAGATCGCTCGCGAGCACCGGACCGCCCAGCGCCCCGAGGCGGCGCACCGGCGACTCGTCGCGGACGACGTCCGAGATGGTCTCCATCGCCTCGCCCACGAGCCCTCGCACGCCGTGAACCACGAGGTGGCGCCCGTCGAGGTGCGCCCCGAGCGAGCGCGCCACCTCCCGCGCCACGCCGGACGGAACCGCCAGCACGATGAGGCGCGCGCGCTCCGCGATCTCCGCCTCGTCGCGCGCGATCGACACGCCTTGCGGCAGGCCGGCCTCCTTCGCGTTCGCGTGCGCCTGCGCTCGCCGCGACAGGAGCAGCGCCGTCCCGCACGTGCGCGCGGCCGCCCCGGCGAGGGCGAGCCCCCACGTTCCTCCTCCGACGACCGCCACGCCCGGACGCGCCATGCGGTCCGCGGTTATACCACTCTCACGGCACGGGACCGACCGGGGGCTTCACCGGGTCCTGCGAGGGTGTGCCCGTCTTGCCGTAGGCCGGATCGCGCAGGAGGCGGGCGAGGTGGAGCCAGCCGCTCATGGCGTGCTGGACGTAGTCGATCTCCACGTCGGGGTCGTACAGGCTCTCGCGCACGCCCCCGTCGGCCTTCGCCGGGTTGCGCACCCAGTAGTCGTCGACCGCGTCGAACTGCTGCCCGAGGATCCAGCGCGCCACCTCGCGCGAAGGGCCCACGATCCACGCGTCCGGCTCGCCCGCGAAGCGCGCCACCGACGCGGCCGCGTCGTACGCTTCGAGGCGCGTCGACCCGGGCGTCGTAGCCCCGTTGTAGAAGGTCGCGACGAGGTCCGGCGACGGGGCGTCCTCGGGCGTGCGCTGCTTGTCGTGGATGGCGCGCGCGATCTTGTACGCGTGCTCGAGGTACGCGCGGTCCTTGGTGACCCGGTAGAGATCGTTCAGCGCGTACGCCATCCAGTGGTCGTGCTCCTGGTTCTCCTCCGACACCGCGACGTCGCGCACGTGGACCACCCAGTCGGCGCCGCGCTTCGCCGCATCGAGGTACGCCTGCTGCGGATCGATCGCGTAGAGGCGCATCAGGCCGAGGATGGCCTCCCCCACGTAGTAGATGACCTCCTTCTTCGCGCGTCGCGCGGGGTCGTCGAGGTCGGCGTTGCTGCGGAAGTGGCCGTCCTCGTACTGCTGCTTCGTGATGAGGCGCGCGAGCGCCCGCATGGTCTCGAGGTCGTCGCGCTTGCCCGTCACGGCCGCGTGCTTCGCGAAGGCGACGAGCGAGATGCCCGCGCCGCCGGCCTTCTGCTGCTCCTCGTCCATCGTGTCGAGCGCGTACTTCCCCTGGCTCGCCGGGTCGTCGTGGAGGTGCGCCGTCAGGTAGCGGAGCGCGAGCTCGGCCTTCTCGAGGTAGAGCGGCGTCCCGAGCTCCTCGTACGCCTCGAGGAGCGCGTACGTCGTGCCGGCGTGCCGGAGCCACCCGTACGAGCGCTCGTCGCGATCCTCGACGGGCCGGTACATGTAGACGAAGCGCCCGTCGGCGTTCGTCACGCGCGCGAGGTAGTCGGCCCCGCGGCGCACGGCCTCGACGAGGCGTTCGGGGGTCACGTCGTCGACGCTCGCCGGCGCCTGCACCATCCCGCGGAGCACGGGGAGCGCCCGGTCGTGCGCCGGGGACTCGACGTGCGCGTCGGTCCGGAACGAGTACTCGCGCATCGCGGGGATCGCCGTCTGCCCGACGCCCGCACGCGACGCGAGGAGCGGCTCGATCTTGTCGCGCGACAGGTTGACCGTACCTGCCTGGTGAAAGAGGCGCCGCTGCACCACCTCGCCGGGGAGGACGAGGCCCGTCTTGCCGTCGTCCTGCGTCACGAGGACGCCGTCGAGCCCCACGCTGGTGATGGGGATCCCGTCGGTGAGCTCGTGGCCCCCGGCGTCCGCGCTGGTCGCCTCCGTGACGACGTCGAGCTCGATGCGGCCCTTCGACGCGTCCTTCACCTTCGGCGCGATCGCCTCGGCGGCCGCCGCGACCGAGTCCGCCAGCGTCCCCGCCTTCGCCGTCGCCACGACCGAGTCGCCGTCGCCGCGATAGAACACGAGCCCGACGCGCCTCCCCGGCAGGGCCGGCGGCGCGGGCACCCCTCCCCGTCCCTCGGGCCCGTGCTCGATCACCGCGCGGGCCAGCGCGAGGTACGGCTGGGCATCGGGCGGCGGCGGCAGGTGCACGTCACCGAAGTCGGAGGCCGTGCGCGCGTCGAGCGGGCCGTTGCCCTTGCCCCCGCCGCACGTGCAGCCCGGGAGGACCGCGGGCAACGCGAACGCGACCGCGACCGCGACCGCAACGGCAAACGCGGCAAACGCGGAAGGCGTGGCAGGCGTGCAAGGCGCGAAAGGACCGTGGAGACGCAGGGATCCCAAGGATGCGGCCGCACGCTAGTCCCGGCGTTGCGCGTACGCTACTCTGCATGAGGATAATGGGGCCCCATCGCCGCGCGCGCGGGTTCACGCTGATCGAGGCCATGATCGTGGTCGTGGTCGTCGGCATCCTCGCGACGCTCGCGATCGTGGCCTACCAGCACTGGGTCAAGACGTCGTACGTGGCCGAGGCGCAGGACGTCGTCACCAACATCCGCACGGCCGAGGAGGGGTTCTTCGGCGAGAACGGCACGTACCTCGACGTCTCGGGCGCCGTCGGCGCGGGCCACAGCTACCCGCTGATCCACCCGGGCGCGAGCAAGACCGCCTGGGGCGGCGCCTGCGGCGGGTGCACGTCGCCGGGCACGGGCAACTGGAACGGGCTGAACGTGAACCCCGGGGCGCCGGTCATCTTCGGATACTCGGTCATCGCCGACCAGGCCAAGGCTCCGACCGCGCGGCTCGGCACCATCACCGTGAACGGTCAGCCGCTCGACATGACCGCCATGTCGAACGGCGCCCCCTGGTACTTCATCGAGGCCGACGCGAACATTTCCGGCGACAACGTCAACTTCACGCACGTCTACGGCATGTCCGGCACGAACAGGCTGTTCATCGACGGCGAGGGGAAATAGTAGGCTCCCCGGGCCTTCGTGCCCACGAGCCTCCTCGATCGCTTCCGTCGCATTCGCCGGCTCCCATCCCCGGCGTCGGTCGCGGCGCTCGCGGTCTTCGCGGTCGCGCTCGGCGTGCGCCTCCTCTGGGTCGCGCTCGTCGAGTCACCCTACGCGAACGTCTTCTCCGACATGGAGGGGTACGTGAACCGCGCGCACCAGGTCGCGTACGGGAACGGCGACCCCGACCCCATCTTCGCGACGCTCTATCCCCCGGGCGCGCACCTCGTCTACGCGGCCGAGATGAAGCTCGTCGGCTTCGAGCACCACGCCCCGATGCTCCTCGTCAACTGCCTGTGGGGCGCGGTCGTGGCGCCTTGTGCGACGCTCCTCGCGCTGCGCATCGTGCCCCGGCTGTCCGTCGGGGTCGGCGTCGGCCTCCTCGCCGCCCTCTGGTATCCGCTCCTCGCCTTCGCGGGGTTCTTCTCCTCGGAGCAGCCGTATGCGGGCGCGGTCGCCGTCAGCGCGTGGCTCCTCGTCCGGCAGATCGAGTCCGGCAAGAGCGCCGTCGCCCTCGGCGTCTTCTCGGCCATCGCCTACCTCGTGCGCCCGCAGGTCGTCCTCACGCTCGCCGCGCTCACCGTCCTCGGCGTCGTCCTCCTCCTTCGCGAGCCGCTCGGGCGCCGCGTTCCCCTCCTCCGGTTCCTCCGCCGCATCCCCGGTCCGCGCCTCCACGTGGGGCGCCTCGTCGTCGCCGGCTGCATCCTCACGGCGGCGGTCGGGTACGGCGCCGTCCGCTACCACCGGCTCTCCGGCCGCTGGGGCCTCGTCTCGGACAACAGCGCGATGACGCGCCTCTGGGCCGACACGAACTACGGCCGCATCAAGTCGAAGCAGGGATACTTCTTCCAGTCGCCGCCCAAGTCCGCGATCCGCGAGCTCCGCGAGCTGGACGTCGACGGGTACGTGGGAGACCCCGTCGTCATCGACCGCGCGCGCCGCGGCGAGGTCGCCTACATGACGACGTGGGAGCGCGTGCGCCGGTGGGCGGGCAACGTCCGCTTCCTCTTCTCGGACAACGACCTCTGGCCGCCCAACCTCCACGAGGGCACCGGCTGGCGGCACACGACCTACCTCGTCACGCGCCGCCTGCTCCTCTGGGTCTTCTGGCCGCTCGCGCTCGTCGGCATCGTGTCGACCTTCCTCCGGCCGTCGGTCGTGTCGGTCGTGTGCAGCGCGCACGTCCTCACGATGATCGTCGTCGCGGCGTTCTTCTTCGCCGAGCAGCGCTATCGCGTGCCCTACGACGTCTTCATCGTGCTCCTGGCGCTGCAGGGCGTGCGATGGCTCGGGACGCTCACGGTGCCGCGCGGACGTCCCTCCCGAGGGCGTGCTCCAGCCTGATGCGGGCCGTGCGGGCGGCCACCTTCGCGTTCAGGAGGTCGAGCCGGGCCCGCGTGAGGTCCGACTCGGCGTCCGCGAGCGTCGTCGAGGTGCCGCGGCCGTTGTTGAAGAGCTCCCGCTGCACGCGGTAGGCCTCCTCGGCGCTCGCCAGCTCGCGCGTGCTCGACTCGATCGAGAAGTCCGCCTCGTGGACGCCCTGGAGCATCTGCGTGACCTCGACCTCGATGTTGTCGCGGGTCGTGTTCTTGTTCGCCTCGATGGCCGCGACGCGCGACTCGAAGTCGTGGACGTTGCCGTTCGCCGTGAGCACGTCGTTGGGCGACCACGTGACCTGCGCGCCGACGTCCCACGTCGTGTTCCACACGTTCGTCGGCGGGATGTAGCGCGGGTTCGGGTTGCCGAGGATCCCGTCGCCGAAGGCGCTCAGCACGGGCCAGCGCTGCGCCTTCGCGGCCTCCGCCTGCTCGTGGGCGGCCGCGGCGTTCGCGTCCGCGCTGTGCACCTCGGGCCGCGAGGTGAGGGCCTCGAGCGTCATCTGCTTCAGGTTGCCCTGCAGCGGCGGCACGGGAGCGTCGAGGTCCTCGCCCGGCGCCATCGATTCGCCTTCCGGCAGGTGCATCGCCACGCGGAGCTGCTTCTCGGTCAGGTCCGACAGGTTCTTCGCGCGCTCGAGCGCGAGCTCCGCCGACGCCATCGCCGTCTCGGCACGCAGCACGTCGGCCTTCGACGCGTTCCCCGCCGCGAACTGGTTGCGCGCGTCGCGCACGTGCGTCTTCTGGTCGTTGAGGGCCTGCACGGCGACGACCACTGCCCCGCGCGCGTTCAGCCACGCGTAGTAGGCGATGCGCCCGTTCGCCTCCGACGCGGCGCGCGTGGTCACGACGTCCCACCGGGCCGCGTCCTGCGAGTTGGTCGCCGCCGAGTAGGTCTGGTTGATGCGGAGGAAGTAGTCGCTGATGGGGATGCTGAGCGACGCCTGGAGCAGCCAGTTGTCGAGCACGAAGAAGGGGAAGGAGAAGTTCACGGGGACGGCCGCCAGCGGCGCCTTGCCGGAGGCGATGTCCGCCGGCGCGAGCACGCCACCCGCGCCACCCGTGGCCGTCGTCCCGACCAGGTTGGCGCCTCCCGTGCTGAAGAGAGTCGGCGGAGTGAAGTTGCTGAGCCTCGTGTACTTCCCCAGCGCCGAGAGCCGCGGGAGGAACGCGGCCCACGCCGCGTCGACGCGCGCGGCTGCTCCGCGGAGGTTCTCCATCGACGCCTTCGCCGCCCAGCTGGTCTGCGCTGCGCGGGCGCCCGCCTGCTCCGCCGTGATGCCGCCCGGCTGCGCGTGCATCAACTCGGCGGGCACGGGGAGCGGCGTCACGTCGGCGGCGTTGCCCGGGGCGACTCCCGCACTTCCGGCCCCGGGTGCAGCCAGGGGCGACGTCGCCGTCGGAGGAGCCGGCTGCGCGCCGGCCGGCAGAGGAGGCGGAGGCAGAGCACGCGCCGGCTGCTGCGCGCTCGCCGATGCGGCCACGAGGCACCCCGCGACGCCGGCCAGCACCGCCACCACCCCCGCCCGTGAACCCCCAGACCGTGTCGACATGTTCCGTTCCTTTCGAAGCCGCCCCCTAGGGTCGCGCGCGAGCCTAGCGCAAGTCCGTTATGCTCCCGGCGTGCAACTCCAGAGCGCCGACGAGGTGTGGGCTCGCATCGAGGCGCTCGCGCAGAAGGACGGCGGACGGGGCGTGGTCGCCACCGACGGAGACGGCACGCTGTGGAGCGGGGACGTAGGCGAAGACCTGTTCCACGGCTTTCTCGAGCACGGCGTCGTCCTCGACCCCGCCCTCGATGCCATCAAGCTCCAGGCGCGCGAGCACGCCGTCTCCGATGCCGGGACCGGGGTCGACGTCGCGCGCCGCATCTACGCCGCCTACCTCGAGGGCCACTTTCCCGAGGAGCGCGTCTGCGAGCTCATGACCTGGTGCTTCGCCGGCTGGACCCACGCGAAGCTCGTCGCCTTCACGCGCGAGGTGGTCGACCGGGGCGCGCTCGACGCGCGCCTGAACCGCGAGGTCATCCACGTGCTCGAGAGGGCACGCGCCGCGGGCGTCGAGACGCTCCTCGTCAGCGCCTCCCCCGTCTGCGTCATCCGCGAGGCAGGGGCGCGCGTCGGCTTCGCCGAGGGGCAGGTCGTGGCCGCGCATCCGCGCTGGGTGGGCGACGTGATGCTCGCGGGCGTCGAGCGCCCCATCCCCTACGGGCCGGGCAAGGTGTCGCGCATGCGCGAGCGCATCGGCCCCGACCGCACGCTCTATGCGGCCTTCGGCGACAACGCGTTCGACGTGGCGATGCTCGCGAGCGCCCGCGTCGGGGTCGCGGTGCGGCCCAAGCCGCGCCTGCGCGAGAGGGCCGGCGAGATCCCGGGGATCGTCGAGCTACGAAGCGCGGAACTCGATCGCCGAGCCATACCGTCCGAGGGCTGAAATGATCCGGCACGCTGGGCTCAGTAGCCGGCGTTCTCGAGCGCCTGAAGGATGCGGATCGCGGTCCCCGCGATGACCGGGGCGACCCCCGCGCTCGGCTCGTAGTTGATCATGATGGCCACGCCGAGCCCCGATTCGCCGCCATTGACCGCCCTGGGCGTCATCGCCACGAACGAGTGGAAGCCGGCGGAGTCGCCGCCCTTGGACATGACGGCGCGCACGACGCCGTTCGAGCTCCGCACGCCGCTGCCATACGGCGGCTCGAGCCCCGTGCGGTCGAACGTCCACGCGAGGCCGTAGCCCAGCTCGGGGTTCGCCGGGTCGGTCTCCCAGGTCTTCATCACGTTCTTCTTGATGGCGGAGCGGATGCTCTGCGGGATGTCGACGACGCCGGTGTTGTCGAGATGGACGTTCAGCCACGTGCCCATGTCGTACGCGTTGGTCCACATGGCTCCCACGCCGTACGTGACCGGGTTGCCGAGCCACGTCGGGTCGGGCCAGATGCTGCTGCTCGTCGTCGCGGGGCAGCAGGTGAGCGGGAGGGTACTCCCCGGTCCGTTGTTGCCCTCGCACATGTAGCTCGAGGCCGCGTAGGGTGGCGTGGACGTCCCGTCGGTGGGCAGCACCGTGGACGCCATGCCCAGCGGGCTCAGGACGGTCGACTGGACGGCCTCGGCGAAGTTGGCACCGGTCGTGACCCCGGCGGCGAGGTGGTCGGACAGGACGTTGGACAGGACGATGTAGCCGAAGTTCGAGTAGTTGTAGACGGTGCCGGGTGCGACGCAGCTCTCGCTGGGGCCCGTCACGGGCTCCTGCGGCGGGTTGTCTGCGCCGCCGGGGCAGATGGGCCCGGGGTAGGTCTCCTCCCCGTACGCGCTGCAGCCGTGGAAGACGTTGTTGTAGAAGTCGCTCTTCGTCGTATCCGACGGCGGAGCGTTGCGCGGGAGGCCCGAGTACATGTCCGCCAGATCGACGAGGCGGATGCCGGTGCCGCTCGTGGGCAGGACGCAGTAGTGTCCGACGCAGAACTCCGAGGGGATGTAATCGTCGAGGTAGCTCGTCAGCGGCATCGCGCCGCTCTCGTCGAGCTCCGCCGCCATCAAGGCCGTGAACGTCTTGGTCACCGAGCCGATCTGGAACATCGTGTCGGGACTGACCGGACGGGCGCCGGCGTCGCGGCTCTCGTAGCCGAACGGCACGTACGTCGTCAGGATGCCCTCGTCCGCCGAGACGACGACCATCATCGCGAAGTCCTCGTAGGAGGTGTAGGTCGCGAAGTAGTTGTTCTGGACCGTCTCGGTCGTAATCTGCTGGATCTGGGCGAGCTCCGCCTCGACGCACGCGGGGCAATTGGCGCGGGCGGCGCGGGAGACGGCGAAGGACGAGAGGCCCGTCGCCAAGGCGATGAGGGAAAGAACCCACGGACGACGACGGGTGCGCATCGGGGATCTCCTGGAACGAGGTGCGTCCATTTGTGTGACGGCCCGAGCCGCCAAGGCTTCATGAGCGAATCATGAAATCGTGCTCGGGGACAGGGCGGCCGGCATGGGTCCGCTGCACCGCGTCGAGCGCTCCGAAGGAGCGTTACGTCGATCTCCTCGGATCCGACAGACCACGACGACGCTGCAATGCGGCTACGTCGCGGGCGCGTTCACGAGCGCATGGACCACACGCCACACCGGGTGGCGACCCACGTCCTTGGTTTGTCCCCGCCGCCGTATTCACGCTCGCCTCCGCGAGCTCGACGAAAACACCAGTCACCTAGAACGCACGAGCAAGGGTGCTAGATTCGCGGCCCCATGGAGTTCGAGCTCGGCGAAGAGCAGAGGATGATCCGCGACACGGCGCGCGACTTCGCGGCGCGGGAGGTCGCACCCAAGGCGGCGGAGCTCGACAAGTCGGGCCGGTGGCCCGCCGAGATCGTGAAGAAGATGGCGGAGCTCGGCCTCCTCGGCGTCGCCATCCCGCAGGAGTACGGCGGCGCGGGGATGGACGTCCTCTCGTACGCGCTGGCGATGGAGGAAGTGAGCGCCGCGTGCGCGAGCTCCGGCGTCATCATGAGCGTGAACAACTCGCTCTTCTGCGACCCGGTCTACAAGTTCGGGACCGACGACCAGAAGAAGCGCGTGCTCACGCCCGTCGCGCGCGGCGAGAAGCTCGGCTGCTTCGGCCTCACCGAGCCGATGAGCGGCTCGGACGCGCAGACGATGGTGACGGGCGCCGAGAAGAAGGGCGACCGCTGGGTCCTGAACGGCGCGAAGAACTGGATCACCAACGGCCCGCACGCCGACTGGATCCTCGTCTTCGCGGTGACCGACCGGAGCGGCCCCAAGATCAAGCACACGGCCTTCCTCGTCGAGCGCGGGACGCCCGGCTACACGCAGAACGCGCCCGACCACAAGCTCGGCATCCACGCCGCGCACTCGTGCACCGTCTTCTTCGAGAACTGCGAGGTCCCCCAGGCCAACGTCGTCGGGAACGTGGGCGAGGGCTTCAAGGTGGCGATGGCGACGCTCGACGGCGGACGCATCGGCATCGCGTGCCAGGCCATCGGCATCGCGCGCGCGGCCTTCGAGCGGAGCGTCGCCTACGCCAAGGAGCGAAAGAGCTTCGGCGTCCCCATCGCGCAGCACCAGGCCATCCAGTTCATGCTGGCCGACATGGCAACGCAGATCGACGCGGCGCGCCTGCTCACGTGGCGCGCGGCGAAGATGAAGGACAAGGGCGTCCGCCACACGATGGAGAGCTCGATCGCGAAGCTCTACGCGAGCGAGATGTCGACGCGCGTCACGCACAAGGCCATCCAGGTCCACGGCGGCTACGGCTACTCGACCGAGTTCCCGGTCGAGCGGCACTACCGCGACGCGCGCATCACCGAGATCTACGAGGGCACGAGCGAGATCCAGCGCATCGTCATCGCCGCGAGCCTCCTCAAATGAGCGAGAGAGGGAGAGAACAGGAAGGCGGGAAGGCGAGAGGACTGATCGGGGTGAGGGCCCGATACGGCGCGATCGTCGCGGCGGGCGTGCTGGGCCTCTCCGCGTGCGGGGGGTCGCCGCCGCCCGAGGTCAAGGCGCCCGAGCCGGAGGAGCACGAGGTCAAGCCGCAGCTCAGGACGAAGAGCGAGCTCGGGACGGTCGACCCGAACCTCGTGCAGGCGGCCTTCCACACCCTGGCCGACAAGTTCATGGGCTGCCAGAAGCAGGGCCTCTCGCGCGTCGAGGTGCTGGCGGGCAACGCGAAGTTCTTCCTCCGCATCGGCGAGGACGGCTCGGCGAAGTGGGCCTACCTCGAGGACGGGAGCGACGTCGGCGACCAGGACACCGAGAGGTGCCTCATCGACGCCGTGATGGGCGCCCGCTGGCCGAAGCCGGACGGCGGCGACGCCGAGGCGCGCTACTCGATCGAGCTCCCCGCCGACGGGCGCCCGGCGAGCGACTGGAGCCCGGACAAGGTGGCCGCGGCGCTGGGCAAGCACGGCGACGCCATCGACAAGTGCAAGTCGAGCGGAGGCGGCAAGCTCGAGGCGACGATGTACGTCGGCCCCGGCGGCAGGGTGCTCACCGCCGGCGTCGTCACGTCCCGCAAGGACGGGGGCGACGAGGCCGACTGCCTCGTGAAGGTGCTCGAGAAGATGAAGGGCCTGCCGAGCCCCGGGAGCTGGCCCGCGAAGGTGACCTTCGGGCTGTAGGGTCGCGCTCGGGGGCGAGGCCGCCCGCGGGAGGGATGCAGGAGTCGGCGTGGCGGGATCGCCCCTCAGGCGGGCGGGGTCGCGCGCCGGCGAGGGGCGCGGGCCCCTCACGCAAGGGCGGGCACGCCTCGGCGAGAGGCGCAGGCTCTTCACGCAAGGGCGGGCAGGCCTCGACGGGAGGCACAGGTCCCTCACGCAGAGGCGGGTGCGCCTCGGCGAGAGGCGTAGGTCCCTCACGCGGAGGCGTGCACGCCTCGACGAGAGGCGACGGCCCCTCACGCAAAGGCGGGCGCGCCTCGGCCAGAGGCGTAGGTCCCTCACGCGGAGGCGTGCACGCCTCGACGAGAGGCGACGGCCCCTCACGCAAAGGCGGGCGCGCCTCGACGAGAGGCGACGGCCCCTCACGCAAAGGCGGGCGCGCCTCGGCCAGAGGCGAAGGTCCCTCACGCAAAGGCGGGCGCGCCTCGGCCAGAGGCGAAGGTCCCTCACGCGGCGACGGGCACGCCTCGACGGGAGGCGTGGGTCCCTCACGCAGGGCCGGGCGCGCCTCGACGAGAAGAGTGCCCCACCGAGCGAGAGAGTCGACCGCGCGGAGCAGACCCCCTGGGCCGTCGACAGGACGGGCGAACCTCTCCTGCTCGGGCCCCGGCGACCGCCCGCGGCCATGCCCCGCCCGCGCGTGGAAGCAGCCCTTTTCTGCCTGCTTCGCCCTCCCGCACGCAAAACGACACGGCCCCCGAAAATAGACCGCCAGTTTTCGTCCCCCCCTCCGTCATCTGGGCGAGGAAGGCAGAGACCAGCCCGGGATTCGCCCGGCTCGACCTTCTTCGCGGGTGGCGTCCCGTTCGATGCCAGAAAGGAAATTCTAGTCATGGGTACGAACACGGGAATCAAGGACAAAGGTTCTCTGGCGGACCTCGCCGCGAAGCTTGCGGTGGGGGCTCAGAAGCACATGGCGGCCGGCAGCTCGCTGACGGTCGAAGGTGCTCTGATCTCGATCACGGACATCGCGACGAAGCTCTCCGGCTTCTCCGCGATGCGCAGTGACGTCGAGACCGCGCGTGCGGCCCTCCAGGCGAAGCTTGCCGTCGAAGCGGCCCAGGCGATGGCCACGAAGGCGTTCATACGCGCGTTCGTGAAGATCGTGAGGGGCATGTTCGGCAACCAGCCTGACGTCCTCGCCGACTTCGGCCTCACGCCGACGAAGGCGCGGACCCCGCAGACCGCCGCGCAACAGGCGGCTGCGGTGGCGAAGCGCGCGGCGACGCGCGTGGCGCGAGGGACCAAGGGCAGCAAGGCCATCCAGGCCATCAAGGGCAACGTCACGGGAGTGACGATCACGCCGGTGGTGGCAGGGGTAGCGGCGCAGCCCGAGGGGACCGGCGGCACCGGCAGCACCGGCAAGGGCTGACGGGGCCGTGACGTGAAGGCTGGCGTCGTCCGCCTCACGGCGGGCGCCGCTTCGTGGTGACGCCGGGCATCCGGCGCGCACCGACCCGGGAGGCCGGAGGGCACCGCCCAGAGGATGGCGGAGCTTTCCGGCCTTTCTTTTCGTGCATCCGGCGAGGCGTTCGCCACGAGGAGGCGCGTAGTCCGAGGTAGGTAGAACGGCTCACGGATTTCAGGCACCGCGGATGATTTCGTCACGGCTCTCGCGTGCGACTTCAGTCAAAGTGCGCTCATGGTCCGGCATCTCTTTCTCGCCTTGGTCCTCGGCGGCGCGACGATCGCCGCGTGCGGCAGCTCCGGGAGCGGGCACGGCACGCCCCCCGGGAGCGACGCGAGCGTTCCCCTCGACGCGTCCAGCGACGGGCCCTCGCTCATCACCAGCAACGACGGCAGCGTCCCGCAGGGTGTCCTCGCCATCGCGCCGCTCAACCCGGTGCTCACGGCCGTGAGCGGACAGCCGGCGCCCACGCAGCAGTTCACGGCCACCGTGAACGGGGTCGCGACGGGCGCGGCCTGGTCGTTCGACCGGGGCGAGCTCGGGACGATCGACCAGAGTGGCCTCTTCCACGCGACCGGGACGCTCGGCGGCGTCGGGAACGTGACGGCCAGCGTGGGCTCGCAGAAGGCGACCACCACGGTGACGGTGAACCTCCAGACGACCGAGCTCGGCGATCCGTCGTACTCGCCGAACCCGCCCGACGCGGGGGCGGGCGGATACGGCGGCGTGGGCGGAGGCGGGGCCGGTGCGCCGCCGACGCAGGCGCAGGTCGGCACGCTCAACGGAACGCCGACGGCCGACGCCACGGTGTCGCTCCTCTATCCCTACGACGGGACGGTCTGGCCGCAGGGCCTCCTGGCGCCGCTGCTCCAGTGGGCGCCCGGGTCGCACACGTTCGACTCCGCGTACGTGCACATCCAGGAGAAGAACTACGAGTACAAGGGCTACTTCGCGCCGAACACGACGCCGTTCGTGAACCTGCCCATCCCGCAGCAGGCATGGTCGACGATGGCGTTCTCGAACGCCGGCGCGAGCGATCCGGTGAAGATCACGGTCATCCTCGGCCAGGGGACGACCGCCTACGGCCCGTACAGCGAGACGTGGACCATCGCGCAGGCCACGCTGCAGGGCACCATCTATTACAACTCGTACGGCACGGCGCTCGTCAAGAACTCGGACTCCGACGACAGCTACGGAAAGCAATACGGCGCGGGGACGCTCGAGATCCTCCCGGGCGCAACGGCGCCGACGCTCGCCGCAGGCGTCAACAGCCCCAACCCGAGCGGCGACGGGAGCGGCTGCCGCGTGTGCCACACGGTCGCGGCCAACGGGCAGTCGCTCCTCACGCAGGCGTCGAACTCCGGCGCGAGCAGCTACGCGAACACCGTGCGCATCGACCTCGCGAACGACACGACGGGCGGCGCGGGCACGTCACTCGCGACCAACGAGCTCGCGTTCCCTGCGCTCTACAAGGACGGCAGCCTCCTCTTCGCGAGCTCCGGCGGCGTGCGCGACGGCCAGCCCACGAGCGCGCTCTTCGCGCTCCCTGCCGGCACCGCGGTGCCCGGTGTCACCGGGCTCGGGTCGAACCTCCAGGCGGCGCTCCCGGCGTTCTCCCCGGACGGCGCGCACCTCTCCTTCGACTTCTGGGGCGGCACCCTCACGGGCGCGTCGGCGCTGACGGGCGACCAGAAGTCGCTCACCTTGCTCGACTTCGACGGCAAGACCGCCTTCAGCAACCCGCGCGTCGCGTACACGCCGCCGTCGGGGCAGGCCGTCACGTACAGCTCGTGGCTCCCGAGCTCCGCGGGCGTCGTCTTCGAGGTGGAGCTCAGCGGCTCCGCGGGCTGGGGCTACACCTGGCAGCAGAACACGAGCGAGCTTTGGTGGCTCGACGTCGCGTCGCAGACGGCGCACAGGCTCGACGCGCTCGACGGCTACGGCGCGGGCGGCGCGGTCTACCTGCCGGGCAACGGCTCGACGCACACGCCGGCCCAGGAGGTGACGCTCAACTACGAGCCGACCGTGAACCCGATCGCGTCGGGCGGCTACGCGTGGGTCGTCTTCACGAGCCGGCGCATGTACGGCAACGTGGCGCAGCTCGACCCGTGGACGAGCGATCCGCGCGACTACCCCTGGCTCGACCAGGTGACCGACAAGAAGCTCTGGGTCGCCGCGGTGGACCTCAGCGGCAAGGCCGGGACGGACCCGAGCCACCCGGCGTTCTACCTGCCGGCCCAGGAGCTCCACGCGGGCAACTCGCGCGGCTACTGGACGGTGGAGCCGTGCCACGCCGACGGCCAGAGCTGCCAGACCGGCGACCAGTGCTGCGGCGGCTACTGCCAGCCGGGGCCCGACGGAGGGCTCGAGTGCACGTCGCAGCCGCCGTCCTGCGCGGGGCAATACGAGAAGTGCACCCAGACGAGCGACTGCTGCGGCGCGCCGCAGGGGATCGTGTGCGTCAACGGCATCTGCACGCAGCCGAATCCGGCGCAGTGACGACCCGCGTGCCGCGCGTCCCGGCGGGCACGCGGCACGGCTGGCGCCACGCGCGACCGCGCGTCGCCCGGGGGCATCCAACGCTCCATGAAGGTGTTCGGCGCGACGATGTCGGGGGCGCGATTCGAGCGTGCTCGCTCCTCGGCGCAGTGGGCGGGCGGGGGCTTCCGCAACGCGAGCGGCGCAGCCCCGACGCTCCAGAAGGGCACGGCCTTCCCCACGATCGGAGAGTTCCTCTTCGGCGGGCAGCGGCGTGTCCCGCGTGCGCCCCTTCCGGTCGTGAGCCCCCTCGAGGGCTGGTCGAGGGCACCCGCGACCGGCTTGCGCGCGACGTGGCTCGGCCACTCCACGGTGCTGCTCGAGATCGACGGCGTCCGCGTGCTCACCGATCCCGTGTGGGGCGCGCGCGTCTCGCCGGTCTCGTTCGCGGGCCCCAGGCGCTTTCACCCGCCGCCGGCCACCCTCGCCGAGCTCCCGCCGGTCGACGTCGTCGTCATCTCGCACGACCACTTCGACCACCTCGACTACCCCACCATCCTCGCGCTGGCGAAGACCGGCGTCCCCTTCGTGACGTCCCTCGGCGTGGGCGCGCACCTCGAGGCGTGGGGCATCCCGCCCGAGCGCATCACCGAGCTCGATTGGTGGGAGCACGTGGACCTGCCTCGCGGCGGCGTCCGCATCACCGCGGCGCCGTCGCAGCACTTCTCGGGTCGCGGTCTCGGCTCGCGCAACGCCACGCTCTGGTCGTCGTTCGTCGTCCGGGGCCCGCTGCACGCCGTCTTCTTCAGCGGCGACACCGGCCTGACGCCCGCCTACGCGACCATCCGTGAGCGCCTCGGCCCGTTCGATCTCGCGATGCTCGAGGTGGGCGCGTTCCATCCTGCCTGGGGCGACATCCATCTCGGCCCCGAGAACGCGCTCGAGGCGCTCGCCCTCCTCGGCAACCCGCGGCTGCTCCCCGTCCACTGGGGCACGTTCAACCTCGCGATGCACGCGTGGGACGAGCCGGCCGACACGCTCGTGAAGCTCGCGCCCGCGCGCGGGGCGCAGCTCGTCATGCCGCGGCTCGGAGAGCCCGTGGAGCCGGCTCGAGCGGGCCGCATCGACCCCTGGTGGCGCGGCGTCGGAGCGCGCGAGCCGGTCGCCGTCCTGCCCCCGGGGGACGGCCTCGCGTCCCGTGCGCTGCAGCACGTCCTCGAGCTCCCCTCGGACTGACGCCCCGCTCGCCCCCCTTTGCGCCTTTGCGCCGTTGCGGCTCCCCCTCTCCGGCCGGGCCTCAGAAGGTCACGACGCTCCGGATCGACTCGCCCTCGTGCATCAGGTGGAAGGCGTCGTTGATGCGGTCGAGCGGCATCACGTGGGTGATCATCTCGTCGATGCGGATCTTGCCCTCCATGTACCAGTCGACGATCTTCGGGACGTCGGTGCGGCCGCGCGCGCCGCCGAAGGCCGAGCCCTTCCAGACGCGCCCCGTCACGAGCTGGAAGGGGCGCGTCGCGATCTCCTCGCCCGCGCCGGCGACGCCGATGATGACGCTCGTGCCCCAGCCCTTGTGGCAGCACTCGAGCGCCTGGCGCATCACCTGCACGTCGCCGATGCACTCGAAGCTGTAGTCGGCGCCGCCGCCCGTGAGGTCGACGAGGTACGGCACGAGGTCGCCCGCCACCTCCTTGGGGTTCACGAAGTGGGTCATCCCGAACGAGTCGGCGAGCTGCTTCCTGCGCGGGTTGAGGTCGACGCCCACGATCATCTCGGCGCCTGCCATGCGCGCGCCCTGCACGACGTTGAGGCCGATGCCGCCGAGGCCGAAGACGACGACGCGATCGCCCGGGCGCACCTTCGCCGTGTTGATGACGGCGCCGATGCCCGTCGTGACGCCGCAGCCGATGTAGCAGACCTTGTCGAAGGGAGCGTCGGAGCGGATCTTCGCGACCGCGATCTCGGGCAGGACGGTGAGGCTCGAGAAGGTCGAGGTCCCCATGTAGTGGAGCACCTTCTCGCCGCCGACCGAGAAGCGGCTCGTCCCGTCCGGCATGACGCCCTTGCCCTGCGTCGAGCGGATCGCCTGGCAGAGGTTCGTCTTGCCGCTCGTGCAGTACGAGCACTCGCGGCACTCGGGCGTGTAGAGCGGGATGACGTGGTCGCCCTTCTTCACGCTGCGCACGCCCGGGCCGACGTCGACGACGACGCCCGCGCCTTCGTGGCCGAGGATGGCCGGGAACATGCCCTCGGGGTCCTTGCCCGAGAGCGTGAACGCGTCGGTGTGGCAGACGCCCGTCGCCCTGAGCTCGACGAGCACCTCCCCCTGCTTCGGTCCCTCGACCTCGACGGTCTCGATCGTGAGCGGCTGCCCGGCACGGTGGGCGACGGCGGCGCGTGCTTTCATGGTGGCGGATCTCCTCGGGCCGAGAGTATGGACTGACTTGCCGTGGACCTCGACCTGAACGAAACGCAGCTCCTCGTCCAGAAGACCGCCCGGGACTACGCGACGCGCGTCGTCGCGCCCCAGGCCGCCGCCATCGACGCGAGCGAGGAGTTTCCGCGGGCCGTGCTGAAGGGCCTGGCCGACCTCGGGCTGATGGCCATCAACGTGCCCGAGGCGCTCGGCGGGGCGGCCGCGGGCGTCGTCTCGTACGCGCTCGCGATGCAGGAGATCGCGCGCGCGTGCGCGTCCACCGCCGTGATGATGAGCGTCACGAACATGGTGGGCGAGGCGATCGCGCGCTTCGGGACCGAGGAGCAGAAGCAGGAGCACTGCACGAAGCTCGCGTCGGGCGAGCACGCGACCGGGAGCTTCGCCCTCAGCGAGCCGGACGCGGGGAGCGATCCGGGGGGCATGCGCACGACGGCGCGGCGCGACGGCGACGGGTGGGTCCTCGACGGCGCGAAGCAGTGGATCACGGGCGGCGGCTACGCGGGCGTGATGATCGTGTGGGCCCGCACGGCCCCGCCCGAGGCGGCGGCCAAGGGCATCTCGTGCTTCCTCGTCGAGGGGGGAGCGAAGGGGCTGAAGGTCGGGCGCCCCGAGGACAAGCTGGGCATCCGCGCGTCGAACACCGTGCCGCTCGAGTTCGACGGCGTGCGCGTGCCGGCGAGCGCGCTCCTCGGGCAGGAGAACGGCGGCTTCAAGATCGCGATGATGGCGCTCGACGGCGGCCGCATCGGCATCAGCTCGCAGGCGATCGGCATCGCGCGCGCGGCGCTGGCCGAGAGCATCGCCTACGCGAAGGAGCGCACGGCGTTCGGCGTGCCCATCGGGGAGCACCAGGCCATCCAGTGGAAGCTCGCCGACATGCAGACGGCCGTCGAGGCCGCGCACCTCCTGTCGATGCGCGCCGCCTGGCTGAAGGACGAGGGCAAGCCCTTCTCGAAGGAGGCCGCGATGGCCAAGGTCTTCGCGAGCGAGGCGGCCGTCCGCGTCGCGAACGAGGCCGTGCAGATCCACGGCGGCTACGGCTACGTGCGCGAGTTCGCGGCCGAGCGGCACCTGCGCGACGCCCGCGTGACGATGATCTACGAGGGCACGAGCGAGATCCAGCGCGTGGTCATCGGCCGCACCGTCCTCGCGTAGCGCGTCCCCGAGAGCGCGGGCGCGGGCGCGGGCGCGGGCGCGGAAGAAAAGTACATGGACGCATGGTGATCCATGCATTTTCTTTGAGCCGTGGTGGCGGGGCGCCGCGACTACGGAGGCATGAACGCCAAGCACACCGCTCTCCCGTTCCTCGCCGTGGTCCTCGGGGCCGCGGTCGGCTGCTCCTCCGGCCCCGGTGACCAGCACGCCTCGAGCGAGCAGGCGCTGAGCGCCGCGCAGTGCGCGACCGCCACGCCCTGGGCCGCGTGGACGTCGTACGCGACCGGGGAGCTCGTGACTTACGGCGGCTCCACGTACACGTGCGTGCAAGCGCACGTCAGCGAGCCGGGTTGGACGCCCGACGCCGTCCCGGCGCTTTGGTCGCCCGTCCAGTGCGCCGGTGGTGGAAGCAGCAGCAGCGGAGGTGGCAGTGGAAGCGGAAGCAGTGGTGGCAGCAGTGGTAGCGGTGGCAGCAGCAGTGGCAGCAGTGGTGCTGGCAGCAGCGGTGGGGGCGGAGGCTCGTGCGACGCCGGCGCGTGGGTCACCATGGGGACCGACGCAAACGCGTGCGCGGGGCACCTCGGCGAGTCGTGCGGCTGGACGAGCGACGACGAAGGCCAGGGGTACCACTGCCAGACGGTGAGCTGGGGGACGGGCTGCGAGCCGGGCGGCACGACGTGCCCGGGCGGATCGACCAGCGGCTCGAGCTCGGGCGGCTCTTCGAGCAGCGGCAGCTCGTCGGGCAGCGGGTCGAGCAGCGGCAGCGGGTCGTCCTCTTCGAGCAGCGGGTCCGGATCGAGCAGCGGCTCGGGGAGCAGCTCGGGCAGCAGCTCCGGCGGCGGCACCGGCACGGCGCCCGGCTTCGTGTTCAGCCCCTACAAGGACACGAGCATCAGCATGAACTGGGACACCTACGCGATCACGACCGCCGTGAGCGGCTCGGCGCAGCCTCTCACGAGCGACATCGCGTCGGCGGGCGGCAAGGCCGTGACGCTGGCCTTCGCTACGGGCGAGTGCGGCAGCGAGAACTGGGGCGGCGTGCAGGGTGGGGACATGGCGACCGGGAACCTCTCGACGCTCTCGAGCTCGGGCATCAAGTACGTGATCTCGACGGGCGGGGCGGCCGGCTCCTTCACGTGCGGCTCGGACGCGGGGTTCGCGACGTTCGTGAACCGCTGGGCGTCGCCCAACCTCGTCGGCGTCGACTTCGACATCGAGGCCGGCCAGTCGCCGGGCGTCATCCAGGATCTCGTCGCGCGCATCGAGACCGCGCACGGCACGTTCCCGGGCCTGCGTTTCAGCCTCACGATCGCGACGCTCGCGAACAACGACGGGGCCAGCACGGCGCAGTCGCTCGGCTCGGGCGTGCAGGACAGCCTCAACCCGTACGGCGACGAGGTCCTCGCGGCCGTACAGAGCTCGTTCGGCTCGAGCTGGCCGGCGTACGTCACCGTCGACCTCATGGTCATGGACTACGGCTCGCCGAGCTCCGGCGTCTGCGTCGTCAGCGGCGGCACCTGCCAGATGGGCCAGTCCGCCCTCCAGGCCGCGTACAACCTCCACGACAAGTGGGGCGTCCCCTGGAGCGCCATCGAGCTCACGCCGATGATCGGCCAGAACGACGCGAGCAGCGAGCAGTTCACCCTCGGCGACGCCGACACGGTCGCGCACTTCGCCGTCCAGATGGGCCTCGCCGGCGTGCACTACTGGTCGTACGACCGCGACGTCGACTGCGGCCAGGGCTCGGCGTCCGCGACGTGCAACTCGATGGGCAGCGGCTACGCCGGCCCGCACGGGTACCTGAAGAGGTTCCTGGGCGACGGTCTGTGAGCGCGGACGCGGGCGCGCTACTGCGCTCCCGCCGCGAGCCAGGCGACGACGCGGTTGCGCTCCGAGTCGGTGGGCTTGGGGTTGGTGCCCGCGGAGTCGGTGAGGGGGAACTGCTTCGCGGGGAGGTTCGCGGGGCAGCTCCACGACGGGTCCTGCGCCACGCAGACGCCGCAGCGGATCGTGTCGGCGTTCTGGGCGACGATCGACTGCTCTCCGAAGTCGAGCCCCTGCGAGTTGCCCGCCGCGTGGCACTCGACGCAGTACTTCGTGAAGAAGCCCTGCGCCCAGTTGTCCCAGGTGTCGCCCCCGTCGTTCGCGGTGAACGAGCCGTCCTGACCGTCGCCGGCGTCGGCTCCCTCGCCGTCGCCTCCGGTCGGTCCCGAGCTGGAAGAGCACGCGGCGGCCGCCACGAGGGCGAGGAGGGCACCGAGGACGAGGGAGCTGCGCATCGCGGCGCATCCTACCGCATCGGTCGCCTTGCCCGGAGCGCCGTTCGGCTCTAGAGACCGCTCGCTCCACGCATGGAAGACGAACGCCGCCTGCCCGCATCGCGCCTCGGGCGCTTCGCCCGCCTCGCAAGCATGGGGGTCCGCACGGGGGCGAGCATGCTCGTCGACCGCGGGGGCGGCGCCGCCGCCGAGCACGCGGCCGAGGTGCTCGGCAACCTGCGTGGCCTCGCCGCCAAGGTGGGGCAGATGGCCAGCTACGTCGACGGCCTCGTCCCCGAGCAGCACGCTCCCGCCTTCGAGGCGTCGCTCAAGGCCCTCCGCGCCCAGGCTCCTCGCTCGTCCGCGCAGGCCATCCGCGCCCTCGTCGAGGAGGAGCTGAAGGACTCCGTCGACCGGCTCTTCGCGTCGTGGGACGACGCGCCGCTCGCGAGCGCATCCATCGGCCAGGTCCACCGCGCGACGATGCACGACGGACGCGAGGTCGCCGTCAAGGTGCAGCACCCCGGCATCGCGCGCGCCGTCGAGAGCGACCTCGCGAACGCGTCCCTCCTCGAGTCGTTCGTCGGCGTCCTCGCGGGCAAGCGCTTCGACTCGAAGACGATGCTCGAGGTCGTCCGCACGCGCTTCCGCGAGGAGCTCGACTACGAGCACGAGGCGCGAAACCTCCAGGCGTTCGCGGCGCTGCACGCGGGCGACGAGCGCGTCCTGGTCCCCGAGCTCGTCGCGTCGCACTCGAGGCGTCGCGTCCTGACGACGGGCCTGGCGCGCGGCGCGACGTTCGACGAGGCGTGCGAGGCCCCCGAGGCCGACCGCGCCGCGTGGGCGCGCACGATGTGGCGCTTCGTCTTCAAGGGGACGCTCGTCGGGGCGATGCTCAACGCCGATCCGCACCCCGGCAACTACGTCTTCCACGACGGCGGCCGCGTCACGTTCCTCGACTACGGCTGCATCCAGTCCTTCGCCGACAAGCAGCCGCACGCGATCCGCGTCCATCGCGCGGCGCTCGCCTGCGACGAGGCGGCCTTCGGCAAGGCGGTCTTCACGATGGTCGGAGCGAAGCCCGGGCCGCTCGGAGACCTCGCCGTGGCCTACACGCGCCGGTGCTTCGCGCCGCTCTTCGAGTCGCCGTACCGCATGACCAAGCGCTACGCCGCTTCACTCGTCGACGACATGCGCGAGATGGCCATCGCAGCGCGGAAGGTTCCCGACGACCAGTTCTTCACGATGCCGCCGGAGATGCTCTTCGTGAACCGGCTCCAGTTCGGGTTCTATTCGGTGCTCGCGCGCCTCGACTGCGAGGCCGACTACGCCAGCGTCGAACGCGGCTTCCTCCCGTAGCGCTCCGTCGGGTCACGGAGAGGGAGAAACAGGAAGATCAGAAGGTAGGAGGGGGTGGCGTCGGGTGGCCTCCAGGGTTCGTCTATGACCGGAACACCTGAAAAGGCGGGCGACGCCCTCAGGCGTCCCGGTCGTCCGCGAAACCTCGCCGCCCCCTGACGCCAGTCCCCTCCTACCTTCTGATCTTCTGATCTTCTGATCTTCCTGTTTCTCTACTCTCGCTCGCTCAGCGGCGCTTCGGCCGTATCGCGGCGGCGCCGGCGCCCTGGAAGGGGGGGCCGGGGTCGAGGGGCGGGAGCGCCATGACGAGCCTCTCCACGCGCGGCAACGCGTCCGTCACGGCGCGCTCGGCGCGGATCTCGTCGAAGTCGGCCTCGTAGACGAGGACGAGCAGGTAGATGCTCGCGAACGAGTGCGCGAGGAAGTGCACGTCGCCCTCCCGCTCCACGTGGCGCACGTGCTTGCCCTTCCGCAGGGCCGCGATCTCCGGCAAGGCGCGGGCGCCCAGCACGGCGCGCCGCGAGGCCACGGCCATCCCTCCCCCTCGCTCCCCCTCGTCGTTCGCGGGCGTCTCCGCCATGCGCGGGCTCGACGCGAGGGGCGGCTGCATGACGACGCCCTCGGGGTGCGCCGCGCCCCACACGATCGGCGAGTTCGCGTCGATGACGATCGCGTTCTCGGCAGCCGCGCGCACGCACAGCGCCAGGAGCTCGTCGTGCAGCGTGCTTTGCACCGGCGGACGGGACCTCCGCCCGTGCGCGGCGTCCTCGACCATCGTGTCGAAGGTGCTCGCCAGCATCTCCAGTCGCCGCTGCTTCGCCTCGCGGTCGGGCGGCGCCTCGGCGAACCGGATCGCCACGCTGCGCCCGTCGGCGAGCACGCACCGGAGCTCTTTGTCCCCAGGCCCGGGCCCGGGCGGATCGTTGGCCTCCACGGCGCCTGCCTCGAGCACGCGCGCGTCCTCGGCGCCGAGCTCGCGACGCACGAGGGCCAGGAAGCGGTCCAGGTCGGCCTGCACGGGACGGAACCAGACTACCTATCACAATCCGCGGTCGATGACGCTTCTCGTCGAGCCCGCGCTCGCGCTGGCGCTGGCGCTGGCGCTGGCGCTGGCGCTGGCGCTCGCGTTGCCGCTGCCGCTCGCGTTGGCGCTCGCGCTGCCGCTGGCGCTCGTCCTCACGTCTCCTCCATCGCGGCGTGCGCCTCTGCCGCGATCTCCTTCGCCTCGTGCACGCTCGCCTCGTCCCCCGCGTCGCGCGCGATCTCGGCGGCGCGGCGGGCGTCGCCTTCGGCCTTCTCCGGATCGCCGAGCTCGATGTACGCGCGCGCCAGGCGACGCAGGACCTCGCTCTCGATTCGCCGATCGGCCACGTCCACCGCGCGCTGGAGGGCCTCCTCGAGCGTCGCGCACGCTCGGCGCGAGTCGCGCCGCAGGAGCTGCACCCGCCCGAGCTTCGACAGGATGCGCGCCTCGGTCCGCACGTCGCCCGCGCCCCGCGCCAGCCCGAGCGCCTCGACGAGGCCGTTCCCCGCGGCCTCGAAGTCCCCCTCGGCCATGGCCGCGACCCCGAGGTTCGCCACCGCCACGGCCTCGTTCGCGAGGTCGCCCGCCGCGCGCAGCACCTCGCGCGCCTCGGCGTAGCGCTGCACCGCGACGTCCGGCTGCGCCTCGATGGCCAGGTTCCCGAGCGCCACGAGCCGCCTACCCTCGAGCGCCGGGCTCTGCGCCGCCCACGCCGCGTCCTCCAGGATCGACGCCGCTCTCCCTCGCGCGCCCCGCAGGGCAGACGCCACCGCGTCCACCATGCGCAGCGGCGGCGCGCCCCCGCTCTCGGCGAGCACCTCGGTCGCCTCGTCGAGCTCCCCGCGTGCCACGAGCGCCTCCGCGAGCGACGCCGCCGCGCGCTCCGCGTTCCTCTCGTCGCCTTGCCGCCGCGCCATCGCCAGGAGCTCGCGCAGCCGCTCGGGCGGATCGGCCACCCACGCGCCCGGCCAGAGCGGCGCCTCTTGCACGGGATCGGCCGACCGCGCGAACCGCAGCGTCATCGCGCGGATGGACCAGAAGTCCGGCGCCCGCTCCCACGTGAGCTTCAGGAACTCGGGCGGCCCGCACCAGAGGAGGGGCCGCGCGAGGGCCTCCACGATCGAGTCCCGCCGCTGGTTGACGAGCCGCAGCGCCGCGAGGAGCCCCGCGCTCGTGCCCGCGGGGCCCACGAGCATCACCGCGCGCGCGTCCGTCGCGCCCGCGTCGAGCAGGCGCGCCACGAGCTGCGTCCAGCCCTCCTCGTCCACCGGCTCGATCGCCGCGAGCTCCGGCACCATCGCCGCCAGACCGCGCGCCGCGTCCGGGCCCGCCACCTCGACGGGCACCAGCATGAAGCCGCTCGCCAGCGACAGGACACGGAGCAGCTCGTGCAGGTCCGCCGGCGCGGTCCGTCCGCTGCTCGGGGGCGAGGTCATGGCTCTTCGTCGAGGTGCGCCCGGACGATGGGCGCGCGCCGCACGAGCGGGTGCAGGTCGTACCACTCCTCGCCGTTGCGGTAGGCGAGCACGAGCCATCGCTCGAGCAGGCGCCCGAACGCCGCCACCTGCTCGGCGTCCTCCTGCGGCATCGCGTGCGTCGTGGCGATCTGCTTGAGGAGCGGGAGGTTCGTCCCGCGAACGACGAACGCGTACTGCCGCGAGAGCTCGTCGATGACACGCTGGACGTCGGCGCTCTTCACGGGGAAGGCGCGCCCGTCGATGAGGACCTGCCGCACCATGCGCAGGAGGTCGCGCGGGTAGCCGCCCGACGCCAGGAGGAGCGGCACGAGCGTCACGTCGAGGTCGTCGCCGAAGACGCGCGCGAGGTCGCGCACGCGCCGGTGCACGAGGTCGACGAGCTTCTCCATCCCGACCGGGTACGGCGTCCCGTCCGGATCGCTGATCTTCACCATCGGCAGGACCGCCGGGCTCCCGTCGAAGAGGCCCCCGAGCTCGGCGACGCGGAACCGCAGCCAGAGCGGGAACGTGTAGACGACGTGGCACGGCAGGTGGAGCCACTGGGCGTGCTGCACGAAGACGCCCTCGACGCTCGCCTCCATGACGCCGCGGTCCTCCTCGCGGAGCGGCGTGAACTTCTCGAGCCCGTCGGCGAGCACCACGATGCGCTGCGCCTGCGTGCTCGGCGCCTGCCGCAAGCGGAGGATGGCCTGCTGCATCGCGGCCCTGGCCTCGCTCGCGAACTGCTGGAACCGCACGCGCAGCGCGTCCTCGCCCTTCTGGTGGAACGAGGGGTTGTTCTTGAGCTCGAGCATGAGGCTCGCGCCGTACGCGTTGAAGCCGAGCTTCTGGAGCTCGAGGTCCGTGTGCGCCATGAAGTCGAAGAGGCGCTTGGCGTACCCCGGCTCCGCGTCGGGGTCCTTGCCCTCGGCGGCCGTCGCCTCGCGGTCGAGCACGTGGGCGACGACGCGAAGGACGTCGGTGATCGAGACCGGCGTGTAGCGGTCGAGCCACTGCTCGAAGTCGATGTAGACGCAGCAGGTCGGGAGATCCCGCTGGGCCTCGAGCCGCTGCTTGAGCCGCCCGAGCTCCGTCGTCTTCCCCGTCCCCGGGAAGCCCGTGAAGAGCTGGCACGTCTCGTCCTGCAGGAGGATGAGCCGCTGGAGGACGTCGATGCACGACCGTCCGGCCGTCCCGCGGACGGGCGTCCCCTCGTCGAACGGCACGTACAGGGGATCCCCGGCCGACAGCGGCCGGTTCGGATCGCACGCCCCGATGAGTTGCCGCAGCTCTTCCGCGCCGATCATGCGCGGCGGAGCATACCTCGCCGGGAAGCAGCGGCGCTCGCCTGCGCGTTCCCCTCGCGAGAGCCTTGCTGACCCGCGCCTCCGAGATGCCACGCACCCCTGCCGTGCCGCGCCCCGCCTGGCTGCTCGCCTTCGCCGTCGCCGCAGCCCTCGCCGCGTGGGCGGTCTTCGCGCACCTGCCGCCCATGCCCGTTCGCGTCGGGCGCGCCGCGATCGACGCGGTCGTTCCCCTCGGCTACCAGCTCTCGGTCTTTCCCGCCTTCGGCGCGTTCGCGGGCGCCGTCCTCCTCGACGCCCTCCGCGGCGACGACCGCCCCACCCTCCTGCCGCGCGCGGCGCTCGTCGTCGTCACCAGCCTGCTCGCCCTCGGGCGCCTCGGCGGCGCGCTGCCCCTCAGCGGCCACACCCTCTTTCTCTTCGCGGTCCTCGGCTACGAGCTCGCCCCGCCGACGGACCGCGACGCGCCCCTCTCGCTCGCGCTGGTCATCCCGGCGCTCCTCGTCGTCGGCTGGTCCAAGCTCGTCGTCTGGAGCGATCCCGCCTGGTTCGGCGCCTCCGCGCTGGCCGGCCTCGTGCTCGGGGCAGCCCTCGCGCGCGCGGCGCGGTCGTGACATGGTACCCGCGAGGTGAATCTCTCGTTCCGGCTGGGCAAGATCCCGGTCCGCATCCAGCCGTCGTTCTTCGTGACGGCGGTCTTCTTCGCGCTCTTCAGCCAGGACGTGCTGATGATCGTCTCGTGGGTGGGGATCGTGTTCGTGTCGGTCATGCTCCACGAGCTCGGCCACGCGACCATGGGCCTCGGCTTCGGCCTCCAGCCGTCGATCGATCTCCACGGCATGGGCGGCACGACGTCGTGGTCCGCCTCGAAGCCGCTCGGCACGGCCCGCCGCATCGCCATCAGCCTCGCCGGCCCCTTCGCCGGCTTCGGCGTCGCCGCGGTCGTCTTCGCGCTCGGCCGCCACGTCTTCCCGCCGACGCCCCTCGGCCAGTTCATCTACGACAACCTGCTCTTCGTGAACTTCGTCTGGGGCCTGGTGAACCTCTTGCCCATGCTGCCGCTCGACGGCGGCAACGTGATGCGGCAGCTCCTCGACGCGCTGACGGGCATGCGCGGCGAGCGGCTCGCGACCTACGTGTCCATCATCGTCGCGGCGCTGGCCATCCCGGCGGCGCTCCTCTTCCAGTCGTGGTGGGGCGCGCTCCTCGCGGCGATGTTCGTCGCCATGAACGTCCGCGCCCTCAAGTCCGTGCGTGCGCGCGAGCACGACGAGCCGATGCGCGAGTCGCTCGCGAAGGCCTACGCCGCGCTGAACGAGAAGGACGGCGGGCGCGTGCTCGCCATCGCGCGCCCCGTCGCGCTCGAGTCGCAGTCCGCGCCCGTCAAGGCCGAGGCCCTCCAGCTCGTGGCGTTCGGGTTCCTGCTCGAAGGGCGCGTGGCCGACGCCGACGCCGCGCTCGCGGCGATGCCCGCCGGATACCACCCGCACCCGTCGCTGCTCGAGCTCCGGGCGCGCACCGCCGGCTGAGCGCGGCGCGCGCCTTCGTTCGCGCGATCGACGCTCAGTCGATCCAGCAGTGGTGCTCGTGTGCCCAGCGCTCCTGCTCCGCGCAGTGCGTCCGGCAGCCCTCGTCCCCGCAGCGCGTGCGGCACGTCTCGACGTCCCCGCGCCGCCGCAGCGTGTTCCGGCACTCGACGTCGCCGCCCCCGCCCGCCTGCACGTCGGCGTAGCAAGCCACGAAGGCCGACCCCACGAAAAACAGCGCCATGAGCTTCCCGACGATCTTCGTGCTCTTCATCCCACCAAGGCTCGCCCGAGCCGGGCGAAGGGTCAACATCGTCGACGATCCAGTAGGGCCGTCAGTAGTGCCGGACGCATATGCACCGCCGTGCTCGGGATTGTGCAGTGGGGTGCACACGCGGAGGCGGAAGCCCGCGAGATCCGAGACGGCACGGCGGGTGCTCTTGGCCAAGGCATGATGCCACTCGCACGACTCGTCGTGGCAGCCGCTGTCCTCTGCATGTCGGAGCTCGCCGCGGCCTCGGAGGAAGACGCAGCGCCGGCGGCGCCGCCGTCGAACGGTGACCTGTTTCCGGCGGCCGGACACGCGACCGTGGCTGCGGCGACGGGTCTGCCCCTCCCGGGGATCGCCGAGATCGGCTACGCGTTCACCGGCTGGTTTGCGATGGGTGCCATCGGCGGCGTCGCGCTCGCCTACGTGCCCGATCACCCCACGCCGAGTGTCCCCACGGCGGGCATCCGCCCGCGGTTCCGAATCGCCATGAGCCCCGGCACTTCGCTCGTGCTCATCGCTCCGATGCTCTACTACCCATCGGCCACGACGGGTCCGAGCAGCGAGGGGGGCACGTCGTGGTTGGTCGCGCGGCCCGAGATCTTCTTCGACGGCGCCGTCGGCGAGCGCTGGCACGTCGCGGGCGGCACGGGCTTCATCGCCGCCGTGTCGACGGAAGCGCTGGGGCAGCTCGCCGGAGGGCGCACGGTCGCCATGCCTCCGTACAACACCACCTCGAACCCCACGAAGGGATTCGCGGGCGGCCTCTGGAACACGCTGAGCAGCAGGTCGAGCTACGCGCTGTCGGGACAGAGCCATCTCTTCGCCGAGGCCACGCTGGTGCTGATGGGTGTTCTGCCCGCCCAGGTGGGCGGGCCTCCCGTCGTGGTCGAGATCGGGGCGCAACACACGTTCTGAGCCATCAGGAGACGGACGATGAAGTCGGTTCATGCGGCGCTCATGGGGCTCCCGGGGCTCGCGATGGGATGCCTCTGGCAGACGGGCTTGCCCGCGGGCGCCACGTCGATCCCGGTGGATCCGAGCCGCGAGCTCGTCGTCACCGACGAGGGCCTGCTCTCCGGCGCGCTCGCGCAGAACCAGACGGGCGGCCCCCTCAGCTTCCCGCAAGCCGTGAGCGCCCTGCCCATCGCGTCGGGGGCGACACTTCGCTGGCTCCAGGCCTGGTCGGATCGGCTGCGGGACGAGGGGTTCGCCGATCGCGCGACGATGCTCAGCCAGCAGGTCACGTGCCCGTGGCTCCACGCGACCCCCACCAACGGGTGTGACGACGACTGCGGATCCTGCGACGCTTACACGCTGCCGGCGCACGCGGCGCCCTTTCGCCTGATCGCCGTGACCAACCGCACGGACCTCTCGGTCATGCCGGACCGCGTCGCCGGCGGCGGCGAGGGTCGCCTGGTCTTCGCGATCACGGAGGGGCCCGGCGACGACCCGCGCTCCCCTTCGTTGCCGGTCACCGTGGCGCTCGAATACGCGCAGCAGGGGACGGCCCTCGAGTGGGCGCAACGCTGGCACGCCCTCGGACAAACGTCGGGCGCGACGTTCGCCGCCGACCTGACCGCCCTCACGCAGACCTTCGTGGCGAGCGGCACGCTCGCCCAGATCCGCACGGCCGATGCCCTCACCAGCCCGATGCTGCTCCATCAGTTTCAGATCGAGTCGGGCGAGATCGCGGCGACGAACGTGCGCAACAGCCCGGACTGGACGGCCGTGTCGAGCGCGTCGATGCAGCAGTTCGCCCAGGACGACGCGGACGCAATCGCAGACGGGACGGCGCTCTTTCCCTCATCGTGGTGGGCCGCCTACTCGTCCCCGGGCGAGCAGCCACCGGCCTACGTCTCGAGCCTGCCCCGGTCCGACGCGCTCGTCCAGCTGACCTGCGGTGGCTGCCATGCGCTGTCGGCCAACGGCTTCCAGATCGATCCGATCGCCACCGGCGACGCCAAGCTGTCCCGGTTCCTCGTGGACCCGAGCCAGGACCACGACGAGATGCGAAGGCGCATCGAGTGGATGCAGCTGACGCTGTGGAGCGGCGACTGACACGCGGAGTACGATCGAGGTGGCGCCGTCCTCGTCGAGGTCCACGCTCGCCATGTCCGCCAACGACTTCATCTCCATCGTCGCGTGCGCCGTCCTGCTCGCGCTTGCGGTCCTGGCGATCGCGCGCGCGGCCCGGAGCCCGCTCGCCTTGCCTCTCGCGCTGCTGTGCCTCGATGTCTTCGGCTGGATGACCGCGACGCTCGTGTACCAGCTGTCGGGCAGCCCCGCGTGGCACTGGCTCGATCACGCGTTGACGCCATGGACGGCGCCGCTCGCGCTCCAGCTCGTGCTCGTGTTCACCGGGCGGCGACGCGCGCTCCGGGCGACCCTCGCTCTCGCCTTCGCCGCCGGCGGAGCCCTCAGCATCGTCGCGCTGCTCGCCTTCGTCTTGCCGTACGTCCGGCCGTTCGTCGGCGGAGGGGGCGAACCCTCCTCGCCACCGTGGGCGCTTTGTCTCCTGTCCGCGGCGATCCCCACGATGGTGCTCGCGATCTACGCGCTGGTCAGACACCTCCGAGCCTCGACCGACGCGACCGAGCGCGCCCGCACGCACCTCCTGCTCGCGGCGTTCGCCATCGGCACGGTGCTCGGCGCAACCGAGGAGCTGACGACGTTCGTGAGCATTCCGGGACTGGCCAACGTCGGCATCACCATCAGCGCCGTGCTCCTGGCGATCGTGGCGCTCCGATTCCACCTGTTCGCGCGCGACGTGTCGCTCTGGGTGGCCGGGTTCGTGCTGGTCGCCGCGGCCGTCGGCGTCCTGACGGTCGTGCTGCTCGGCCACTACCTGAGCTCCCGGGTGGCGATCTTGCTTTTCGGGAGCTTCACCGTCACGCTCGCCCTCTTCGCGGCGGGCTTGCGGTGGCTCTCCGAAGGCGTCACCCGCCGCGAGCGACAGACGCACCTCGCGACCGTGGGGCGCTTCTCCGCGCAGATGGCGCACGACCTCAAGAACCCCCTGGCCGCGGTCAAGGGCGCCGCCCAGGTGCTCCGCGAGGACCTCGAGCGACCCGCGCCCGGGCTGGACCGCATGATGCTCGCCGATCTCATGCTCGACCAGATCGCGCGCCTCGATCGCCTCGTCGACGTGTACGGGCGCCTCGCCCGCGCCGAGCCGCAGCCCGAGGAGCTCGACCTCAACGAACTGGTGGCCACGGTGCTCGCGCTGCCTTCGCTGACCGGCGCCGGCGGCCGCGCGATCGTGAAGACGGAGCTCGAGGCCGCGCTGCCACGGTGCCGCGCCGACCAGGACATGCTCACCCGCGTGCTCGAGAACCTGGTGCACAACGCGCTGGAGGCCATGCCGGACGGCGGAACCGTCACGGTCCGCACGACGCGCGCCGATCAGGAGGGCAAGACCGGCGTCGCCTTCTGGGTGCAGGACACCGGAGCCGGCATGGACGCGCGTACGCGCGAGCGGGCCTTCGACGACTTCTTCACGACGAAGCCCACCGGCAGCGGTCTCGGCCTCGCCTTCGTGCGCCGCGTGATCGAGGCTCACGGCGGGGAGGCCTCGTTCGAGTCCGGCCACGCGCGTGGTACCGTGGTGCGCGTCTGGCTGCCCGTGGCGGAGCGTGCCGGAGGAGCGAGCGCGTGACCGAGCCGACCGGAACGGTGCTGGTGGTCGATGACGACGTCGCCGTGGGAACGGTGCTCGTCGCCTTGCTCGTCCAGGTGGGCATGAAAGCCTCGCACGTCACCTCGGGGGACGCCGCCCTGAAGGCGCTCGCGCGCTCGCCCGCGGACGTCGTGGTGACGGATCTCCGGATGCCCGGCATGGACGGGATGCAGCTGCTCGGGAGCGTCGCGGCCCGCTGGCCCGATCTGCCGGTGATCGTGCTCACGGCGCACGGCAACGTGCCGCTCGCGGTCGAGGCGATGCGCGCGGGGGCGTCGGACTTCCTGCTCAAGCCCTTCGATCGCGAGCAGATCGTCTACGTCGTGCGCAAGGCCATCCTCTCGGCGCACGAGGCCGACGAGCGCGCGAGCGCGGCGCCGATGGCGCCGGGACCCGTGGTCAGCGAATCGCCCGCGACGCGCGAGGTGTTCGAGCGGATCGCCCGGGCCGCGAGGGGCACGGCGACGGTGCTCCTGCGCGGCGAGAGCGGCACCGGCAAGGAGCTCGCGGCACGCGCCATCCACGATCAGTCGCCGCGCCACGCGGGTCCCTTCGTGGTCATCCACTGCGCCGCGCTTCCGGACACGCTGCTCGAGAGCGAGCTTTTCGGATACGAGAAGGGCGCCTTCACGGGCGCCGCTTGCCGCAAGCCCGGGCGCGTCGAGCTCGCGCAGGGGGGGACGCTGCTGCTCGACGAGATCGGCGACGTCGGGCTGCAAACCCAGGTGAAGCTGCTGCGCGTGCTGCAGGAGCGCACGTTCGAGCGGCTGGGCGGCACCGAGACGGTGAAGGTGGACGTCCGCTTCGTCGCGGCGACGCACCAGGACCTCGACGCCATGGTGCGCGCCAGGACCTTCCGCGAGGACCTGTACTACCGGCTCGCCGTGATCCCGATCGACCTGCCGCCGCTCCGGGCGCGGCTCGAGGACATCGCGCCGCTCGTCACGCGCTTCGCCGCCACGCTCGGTCCGGCCAACGGCAAGCCGGCCGTGGCGATCGAGCCCGCCGCGATGGACCGGCTTGGGTGCGAGAACTGGCCGGGCAACATCCGGCAGCTGCAGAACTTCGTCGAGCGGCTGATCGTGCTCGCGGAAGGCTCCGTCATCGGGCTGGCCGACGTGGAAAGGGAGCTTGCGCGGACGGCGGCGATCTCGGTCCCGAGGGCGTCCGGGTCACCGGCGACGCTGGACGACCATCGCCGGCGCGCCGAGCGCGAGGCCCTGCGCGAGGCCCTCGAGCGTGTACAGGGCAATCGCACCCTGGCCGCCCGCATCCTCGGCGTCAGCCGCCGGACGCTCTACAACATGCTCGCCGAGCACGCGCTGGGCTGATCGGGTCAAGACGGCGGGACTCCGCTGCGCGCCCTCGTGGCCGGGCACGCGGCACGACGTCCCGCCCTGCGAGCGACTGCGGGGAAATCGCGGGCCTCCCCGGCCTCCCTGCGCCGGCCCGGCGCTTGCCCTTTCCGCTCGCGACCTGAACGAGCGAGAGGGTGGAGCCATGCAAGACCTGAGGGTGCTCATCGCGGACGACGACGACGATCTACGGGAGAAGCTCGTCGTGCTCCTCGGCCGGCGCGGTTGCCTGACGCGGGAGGCGCGCAACGGGGCGGAGGTGCTCGACTGGCTGCGGGCGAGCCGCGACCTCGCCGTGGCCCCTCCGGACGTGCTCCTCCTCGACGTGCGGATGCCCCGCTTCACCGGCGTCGACCTCGTCGCGCAGCTCCGGCGCGCCGGGTGGCACCTGCCCATCGTGCTGATGACGGCGCTCGTCGACGACGAGGTTCGCGACGCGGCCGTCGTCTGGGGCGCGGCGGCGGTCCTCGAGAAGCCGTTCTCGAGCGACACGCTGGAGACCGTGCTGCTCAACGTCACGTGGCTGAGCGAGCGGGCGCGCTCGGGGCCGTCGATGCCGCTCAACCGCGCCGAACGCTCGGGCAGGTGGCCCTCCGCCGACGCGACGTGGCCCTCGGCGCTGGAGCGGTGGCCCAAGCTGGACGAGGAGCGGGTCGGCTGACGCGGCTTCTTCGGATACCGTGAGCGCCGATGCGAAAGCGCCTCGACCTCCAGGACGACGAGCTCGAGGTGCGCGCGCTCTACTCGGTCCCCGCGCTCGCGCGGATGGCGAACGTCTCGCCGGACATGCTGCGGCGGGTCCTCCGCTCGAACGGGGTCACGTTCCTGCACGCGGGCCGCGTCCTTCTCGTGCCGCTCAGCGAAATCTTGAAAAAGATTCCCCCGCTCTGGAAAACCCTCGAATCCAGGGAGTTTTTGCGCCGCGGGCCCTGCCCGCACTGCGGCAAGCGGCCCGCGGACCCCGTGGATCCGCCTGTTCAATACCCCCCGGTTCGCGCGTCTCGCGCGCGAACAACCAAAGGGTAAGGACACAGCGATCGAGGCCCACGGGGCAAGGACGACCGGGAAAGCGTCCCGGGGTTCACGCCGCGTCACCCGGCCTTCTTGCAACGTGTCCTTGCGAAGACTCCCGGCGTCTTTTCGTGATTGCCACGTGACCTGACGAAGACGCCGTGCGGCGAGGCGTCTCCGTCGTGACGCTTTTCATTTTCTCCGTGTCTGCCGGCGCACATGCCGGGCGGCACGGAGAAGACCCCAGGTCCCTTTTCGTTTGCGCCACGTGACCTTGCGAAGTTGCCCGGCGGCACGGCGAAGACGCCGGGACGCTTTCCCGAAACTCCTTGCGTCGAAGCATGTGCTCCGGGACACGCGACGAACACCCCCGGAGCGGGAGCGAGAACCCCGCGACCATTTCCCGGATTGCCAGGCCTCTTTCCATGATTCCCGCGCCTCTTTCCATGATTCCCGCGCCTCTTTCCCTGATCGCCGCGCCGCATTCCCGAGACGCCACGTCACTTTTCCCTTTTTCCACGACGACGACCGTTTCGACACCGTTTCACGAACCACAGGAGAAGCCCATGACCGCAACCACCAAGACCGTTTCCCGCCCCCGCGTGTCGCTCAATCTGCCGCGCCGCGTGGCCGAGCTCATTGCCTACGCCACCCGGGTCGTGACCGACCTGACGGGCAACGAGGCGCTCCCGTCGCCGACGCCCACGCTCGCCGTGATCGTCGCGGCGATCAACGCGCTCGTCGCCGCGCAGTCGGCGGCCCTCGCGCGCGCCGCCGGCGCGGTCACGGTGCGCAACGAGAAGCGCGACGCGCTCGTCACGCTGCTCCGGCAGCTCGCCGCCTGCGTGCAGGCCGCCGCGGACGCGGCGCCGGAGAACGCCGCCTCGCTCATCGAGAGCACGGGGATGACGGTGCGCAAGGTGCCGCCGGGCGTGAAGCGCACGTTCTCGGTGGTGCAAGGGCAGGTCTCCGGCTCGGTGACGGTGCAGGCAGCCGTCACGTCGAGGCGGGCCGCCTACGACTGGGAGTACAGCACCGACGGCGGCAAGACGTGGACGGCCGCGCCCACCACGCTCCAGTCGAGGACGACCGTCTCCGGGCTGGGGGCCGGGACGGCGGCGCAGTTCCGGTACCGGGTCGCCACCAAGGGCGGCGCGGGGGACTGGAGCCAGCCGACGTCCTTCCTGGTGAAGTGACGCGCTACGTGAAGTGACGCGCGAAGTGAAGTGACGCGCGCGGGAGGGACACGCGGGAAGCACGCGCGGGAGGCGGCAGCCGTCGGGCCGCCTCCGGCGCTATCCTCGCCTCCCATGCGCACGGCCCGGCTCGAGGCGTTCACCGACGGCGTGATGGCCGTGATCATCACGATCATGGTGCTCGAGATCAAGGTGCCGCACGGCGTCGAGCTCGAGTCGCTCGAGCCGCTCGTGTCGTCGATGCTGGGCTACGCGCTGAGCTTCGTCTTCATCGGCATCTACTGGAACAACCACCACCACCTGATGCACGCGGCGGAGCGTGTGACCGGCGGCGCGCTCTGGGCGAACCTCCATCTCCTCTTCTGGCTGTCGCTCGTGCCGGTCGTGACCACGTGGGTCGGCGAGAACCCGACCGCGTCGCTGCCCACCATCCTCTATGGCGTGGTGCTCTTCTTCGCGGGCGTCGCCTACTTCGTCCTCGTCCGGGTGCTCGTCGCGATCAACGGCACGAAGTCGGCGCTCGCGCGCGCCGTGGGAAGCGACCGCAAGGGCGCGGCGTCGGCGGCGCTCTACCTCGTCGCCATCGGCCTCGCCTTCGTGCGCCCGTGGCTCGCGCAGCTCGTCTACCTCGCCGTGGCCCTCATGTGGCTCGTCCCCGACCGCCGCATCGAGCGAACGCTCGCGAAGTCCGAGGCGTGAGGCGAGCGAGCCCCGGGGCCGCGCAAACGCGTTTGGCGCGAACCCGACGACGTTTGGCGCGAATGCGCAAGCGCCCGCGGGGACGGCCGGCGCCCGCAGTCCGTATCAAGGCACTGCATGACGACACGAACCTTCTCGATCGTGGGCAGCCTGGCGGCCGGAGTCGCCGCCACCCTTCTCGTTCCGGGTTGCAGCAGCGGCGGGGGCGGCGGGCTCCTGCTCGGGGGAAGCCCCGCGCAGGACGCCTGCATCGCAGGCGTCTTCGGCGGCGGGGCCGCCTACGTCGAGTGCCTCCGGACCGAGTGCCCCGCGGGCCTCGACGAGCTCGAGACGGGCTGCGCCAGCTACCTCGCGTGCGCCTGCTCCGGCGGCCCGTACGACTCCTCGGCCGCAAGCTCGTCGTCGTGCCTCGAGGAGGCGCGTACTTCGAGCTGCGAGTCGGCCGCCGCGGAGCCGAGCTGCATCGCGTGCGACGGCGCCTATGCGGGCAGCTCCGGCGCGGGCGGAAGCAGCGGCGCGGGGACGAGCTCGGGGGTGGGAAGCGGTTCGGGAGCGGGCAGCGGTTCCGGAACGGGCAGCGGCAGCGGCAGCAGCAGCGGCAGCAGCAGCGGGGACACCGGCGGGTCGAGCGGGGACGACGTCGACGCCGGCTCGTCGAGCGGCAACGGCTCGGGGTCAGGCAGCAGCTCGGGATCGGGCAGCAGCTCGGGATCGGACTGCAGCGTGACCTGCACGCCGAGCACTTCGTGCGACAGCGAGGGGGCGTGCGCCGACGGCGACGCGATGAAGAGCTGCGTCAGCCTCGACAGCTGCTGCAACGATTCCTGCTACTACACGGTCGGCGGCGAGCGGATCTCGTGCGCCTCGTGCGGGACGGCCGACCTCGAGGCCTGCGCCGCGCAGCTGGACGCCGCGTGCCACTGACGGCGTCACGGCGGGCAGCACGCCTGGTGGCTGCAGGCCCAGTGCTGGGCCTGCGGGTCGTACACGCAGTTCTGGGGAACGTCGCAGCCACCTCCCGCGTCGACGGGGGGGCAATCCGCGTCGTTGATGCACGCGTCGGACGCGGTGTGGCAGTAGTAGGCGAGCGCTCCGTAGCAGAGCTGCGAGGGCGAACAGAAGCCTCCGGGGCCGCAGTCCGAATCGAGAGCGCAGTTGCCTCCCGGCGCGCAGACGTTCGCGCTGTCGTCGGACGCCGAAGTGCGGCACACGCACGGCGCCCCCGAACAGTCCGAGTCCGTGAGGCACTCGTCGTACGAACACCCGCCGGGCCCGACCAGGCCCTCGGCCGGGAAGCAGCGACCCTCCGCTCCGCTCGTGCACTCGGAGTCCGACGAGCAGGTCGATGCAACTCCCGGCCCGTAAGGCTGCGTGGGCGGCGCGGGGCCCCGTGCAGTGGGGCAGCACGAGGGCACGGCGCGATGGACGAGCGGGACCTCGGCGTCTCCCGCCACGCCGGTTCCCGCTTCGAGGAAGGCCGGCTCGCATGACGCCCCGCCGTCGGTCACGGTCGACGTCCCGCCATCGGTCACGGCTCTGGATTTGCCACCGCACGCCGCGAGAAAGCCGGTGACGAGGACGAGCAGGAAGGTCGCGCGACGCATGGGATCTTGCCCATCGTACACGGAGCCCCGGGGGCTGCCCCTGCGTGGCGCCTAGGTGCAAACGTCTGGCGCGTCCGTGGGATCACGAGCCGAGAAGCGTCGTGCCGCGGGATCGTCCTTCCAGCAGGCGATCGAGAAGGCGACGAACGCCGCCCAGAGCGCGGCGAGGTGGCCCAGCATCGCGCCGCCTCCCCAGCGCGCGAAGAGCAGGCTCGAGACGGGCGGTCCGAGGAGCATCCCCGCCGCATAGACGCCGTTGTAGATCGAGTTGGCGCGGCCGTACGACGCGGCGTTCACGACGACGCCCTGCAGGGCGAGGCTCACCGGCGAGATGGCGGCGAGGGTGGCGCCCGCGACGAAGATCGCCACGCACATGAGCGGCCACGACGCGATCCAGACGAACGCGGCCACCATCAGCGCGCCCACCGCGGCGAGCGTCCGCATGACGCGCAGGTGCCCGACCCGGTCGCCGAGCCGCCCCGCGTAGTTCGAGAAGAGGAGCATGCCGGCCGCGAAGAAGGCCGGGATGAGGATCGTCCGCGACTCGGCGATGCCCTTGGCCTCGATGAGATAGAGCGGGAGAAAGAGGACGACCGACGACTGGAAGTAGCCGTACGCGAAGGTCGCGAAGAGGCTCGTGCGGATGCGACGGACGACCGCCCCGGTGGGGAGCGGCTTCGCGGTCGCGGGGACCGCGGCGCTCCCCGAGCTCGCGTCCTCCGGGCTCGCGCCGGCGATCGAGCGCTCGGCCGCGCCGCGATCGAGCGCGAGCAGGACGACCGCGCACGCTCCGAGCGCGAGCGCCGACGACGCGAGGAACGCCACCTGCATCGGCGCGACGGCCACGATCCCCTTCGCCAGGATGGGACCGAGCACGTACCCGAGGGCGATCGCGATCGCGTAGATGCTCGTCACGTAGGCCTTCTGGTGCGCTTCGGCGCGGCGCAGGAGCACCGTCTCGAAGCAGATCCACGTGGCGACCGAGCATGCTCCGTCGAAGAAGCGGATCGCCGCGATGCCGCGGACCGAGTCGAGGAACGGGAAGACGCCGACGCACACGGCGTAGCCGGCGAGCGACGCGGCGAGGATGGTCTTCGCGGAGAAGCGCCGGAGCGCCGCGGGCATCCCCACCGAGAAGGTCACGATCCCGCACGCGAACACCGCCGCGAGCAGGCCGATGGTGGGCTTGCCGAAGCCGAGCGCGTCGAGGCGCAGCGCGGTGAGCGCGATCGACACGCCGTAGCCGGTGCCGACGACGAGCGTGGCGACGTAGATGACGCGTGTCGTGCGGTCGCTCACGCGGTCGAGCATGGGGGCGAGGACGTTACCCCGAAAGCGCGTCGGCCGAGGCGGCTCAGTAGTCCGAGGGGCCGCGCGGCGCCACGAACTGCGCCTTCGCGTACCCGTCGTAGTCGAGGATGCCCTCCATGAACGGGAATGCCTCGCCCTGCGTGACCGCGATCTGCCCTGCCATCGACACGCACTCCGGAGAGCTCTGGAGCGGGTCGCCCGGAAAGAGATATTGCTCCACGTAGACGACGTCGCTCGCGGCGTCGGCCGCCTGGAAGCCGGAGTACGTCGGGGGGGCGCAGCCGGAGCACTGCCCCATCGCTCCGGCGTCCGTGTTGCACTGGGTGTCGTAGAGCGCCGCCGGCGTGAGGTTCGTCACGGTCAAGGTCTCCGCCAGCTTCACGAGGACCCCACGGTACTGGGCGGAGGTGCCTCCCGCGGCGACGTCGCTGCCCTGCACCGTGACCGGCGCCGGGAGCGAGTGCCCGGACGCGATCAACCCGTACGCCGTCGGCTCGATCTGGAGCTGCCCCTGGTACGTCGACAGGGCGCCGGTGACGAGCACGTAGTCGCCGACGCTCGGGTTCCCCGCGCGGGGGCCGGCCGGGCAGGTCGTCTCGAGGGGATCGCAGTACACGACGACGCCGGAGTTGGGCCCGCCGGCGGGATCTTCGATGTAGTAGTTGACCTCGTCGCCCGAGGGGCCCTGCACGGCGGTGACGACGGCCGCAACCGTGATGCTGGTCGTGACGTTGCCCGTCCGGGCGGCGGCGATCGTCGTCGTCGCCGCGCCGGCATCGGCTCCGCCGCCACCGTCGTTCGATCCTCCGCTCGAGCCGCCGGAGGAGCTCGCGGAGCCGCTGGAGCTACCGGAGCCGCTGGAGCCGCTGGAGCTACCAGAGCCGCTCGAACTGCCCGAGCTGCTGGAGCCGTCGGGGGCTGCGCCGGAGTCGGGTTGCGCCGGCGAGGAGCTGCTCCCGCACGCAACGAGCGGAGAGGACGAACCGATCGACGCGACCGCAAGAGAGACCAAGACCAGGGAGGTGGACTTCATGGCGGCGCGAACCTAGCGCGCGGCCGACCGCGGACGCGCCGAGCAACGGGCAAGATGTCGTCTCGGGCGCTCCCACTGGATCGTTCCGTCCGCCAGAAGTCATGGCTACTCCCGACAGAGAGTCGTCGTGGCTACTGTCGTGGCTCGAACTGGCGACGCGACCTCGCCCGCCGGCGCCGCACGAGAGCGATCGCGACGGCGACGAGCGCCGCGGCAGCGGGCGCGCCGGCGGGAGCGATCGGGCCGCCCTCGAGGCACGCGCAGCCGGCCTTCGCGAAGCGGGAGTCGTCCTCGGCGTCTCCGATGCCGCTCGCGTCTTCTCCGGTCGCCGCGTCGGGACTACCGGCATCGAGGGCGCCGCCGTCGACGATCGGCGTGGCGCAGGTCGCTGGAGACGTGGGCCCCGCGTTGCCGAAGGCGTCGACCGCGGAGACGGCGACCGCGTAGGTCGCGTCGTTCGCGAGCCCGGGGATCGTGTAGGCGCCGGTCGACTCGCCGATCGCCGTGAGCCCGTCGTTCGCGCCGACGAGGTACTCCGCGGAGACGCTCGAGATGCCGCCGCTTGCGGCTCCCGCGTCGCTCGCGCCCGGGATGGCGGGGCACCCCTGGCTCGGCGGCTGGCCGGCGGAAGGCGCGAGGAACACGTCGTACCCGTACGTGTCGCCGTCGGTATTGGGAGTCCAGTTGGGGACGAGCCCATCGTCGTCGGCCTGTACGGCGAGTCCGCGCGGCGGGGGCGGACCGACCAGGTCCGTCAAGAGCGTGAACTGGTAGGCGCCCCCGACGACGTTGTTGTCGGCGTCGAGGGGCAGGAAGTTCACGACGATGGGCACCGCGGCGGAGGTCGGCTGGGCACTGCACGCGACGGAGGGAGCCAGGGGCGGCGGCACAACGGGGGGAAACGGCGGGGTCTGCTGCCATCCGACGAGCGTCGTCACCGGGATGTCGAACGTGAAGGTCGCCGGCGCGCTGATGATTGGAGCCGACACGCCGGCCCCCAGGTTCCAGCATTCAGCCGCAACGGCACCCCCGCCACCACGGTCCGTCAGCGCCGTGCAGTCCGACCCCGTGCTCGCGAAGATCCCCACGTTCGTGCCGCCCGTGAAGCCGCTCAGGATGACGCTGAACTCGAGGATCTGGCCGGAGATGCAGTCCTGGTAGTTGACGCCCAGCGGCGTGAGGTTCGCGGGGCGGGTGCCGACGCAGGTGGACTGCGGGGGCGAGTTCCCGCACGCGTCGGTCGTGGAATCGGCCTGCAGACGCACGGGGTCCTGGGACGGGCCGGCCATGATCGTCTGCGCTGCTCCCACGGACGAAATGAAGGTCGCGCCGACGACGAGCCCGACGAGCGATACGAACGGAACGAACGGAACGAACGGAACGGAGTGCGCTCGCGTCATCGCGGACTCACGAAGCACGCCACGTACCATTCGTGCGTTTCCGGCGATCTTCGTGCGGTGTCGTGACGGTGGCGCCCGGTCCCGGCCATACTGGCATCGGGGCCTGGTCAGGAGCCCGGCCCTCGGACAGACTGTCGACTGGAACGGAGAGCCCCTCATGCGGCAGAACATCATCGGTGTACCGGCACTGTTTCTCGTCGCGACGCTCGCCGTCGCGTGCGGCGGCAAGGTCGAAGATCCCCTCGGGCACGGCTCGTCGGATCAGGGGACCGCCAGCGGCAGCGGCGCCAGCGGCGGCAGCAGCAATTCGGGGGGCAGCAGCGCGGGCAGCAGCAGCTCCAGCAGCCCGAGCACGAGCTCGTGCGCGTCCGCGTCCCAGATGGGCGGCGGCGGCGGCGGCGTCGCCGGGGGGCCGTGCACCGAGGTGTTCGAGTCGGCCATCTGCGGCGCGACGACCTACACGGTCAACTGCACCTGCCCCGGCCCGTGCGACTGCGTCGTGAACGGCCAGACGGTCGACACGGCGCCGACCACGAGCTGCTCCGACCCGACGTGCGGCACCCCGGACGACGCGTGGAAGGCCTGCGGGTTCCCGACCGTTCCCGGCATGCCCTGACGGCCACTACAGCCCCGCCGCGCCGATGTCCCCGTGCGTGAGCGTCTCCCAGACCATGTGGTGCGTCGCGCCCGTGGGGCGGATGGTGCCGATCAGCTTCTCCGTCTGCGGCAGCGCCTGCCCGAGCACGTTCGCGTAGGCGTTGTACCCGATCTCCCACATGGGGTCGGCGCTCGGCGTCGCGATCGGCGTCTTGCAGAGCGACGCGACCGACGCCCCGTTCAGGTAGCCCGCGTGGAGCTCCAGCATCGCCGTGATGCGCTTCTCTTCGAGCGAGAAGAGGTCGACCCCCTGGATGCGCGCCGTCTCGGCGGCGTTGATGATCCCCGCGACGCCGTACTGGGCGTGGCCGAAGCCCTGCGTTCCGCTGTTGGGCAGGTCGCGGCACGACTCCTGGGTGAGGCCGTCGATGAACGCCGTCGGCTCGTACCAGTAGGTCTCGAGCGCCGACGTGGACTTCGGGTCGCGCGGCGGCTGCACGGGCAGCGGGCCGTCGCTCGTCAGGTAGATGTACGCCGGCGTTCGCTCCTTCCACATCGCGACGGCCTTCTGGAACGTCGCCGCGTCGTCGAGGAAGACGGCGATGTTCATGGTCGCCTCGATCATGCTCGTGTCCCAGTTGCCGTTCGAGGTGCTGCCGTCGACGACCTCGGGCAGGTACACGTCCTCGAGCATGGTCGCGAACTGCTGGACGTCGGCCGGAGACCAGCCGGCGTTCGTGTAGCGGATGATCTCGGCGGCGCGCGGGAAGACCTCGGCGGCCCACGCCGACTGGAGCGGCGCGTTCGAGTTGGTGTGCTCCTTCAGGGTGCTCGACCACGCGTTCATGATCTGGATGGCGACCTGCGCGTGCTGCGCGTCGCCCGTGTGGACCCAGAGGAGCGCCTGCGTGAAGGCGGCCACGACGTCGTTCTTCTCGTCGGTGCACCCGAGGTCCGGGTTCGACGAGGGACCGCAGTCGACGTCGGCGCGCGGGTGCGGCACGTAGCTCAGCGCCCCGAAGGAGCTCGAGGAGGCCTGGGCCAGGGCGCTCGTCCACGGCTCGGCACCGGCGGCGATCTTGGCCTTCACGAAGTCGAGCATGCCCTGGTCGACGAGGATCCCCGGATGAACGAAGGTCCCGGGACCGGCACCATCGACGGAGCCGCCGCCTGCGTCCTCGCCGGGTTCTCCGTCCGACCCGGGAGCGCTCGCGTCTCCGGGCGCGTCCCCGAGCATCGCCCCGTCGGCGAGGGGCGTAGCATCGGGGCGTAACACCGTTCCGGTATCCGTTTCGGTGCCGGTGTCGGCCCGGCCCGCGCCGGCGTCGCTCGGATCGGCGCTGGACGCGGCCGAAGAACACGCCGCGGCCCCGCCACACATCGCGACGACGATCCCCCTCGAGATCAGAGAGCGCATTCCGGGCCCTCTCAGCACGGGGCGTGCCTGCCCTCACGGAAACGAGACGAGCGCGCAGGCGCCCTCTCCACTGCCCGGTCAGGGCAGGGCGCGCTTCCGGAAGTAGAACCCGCGGTACGCCTCGACGGTGCGCTCCGGATGGAGCGGGATGACGCACCTCTTCTCGGGGCTCGACCACGCGTCGACGAGCTCGTACCCGAGGCCCTCGAGCGACGCGACGAACTCCTTCTCGTTGACGACGACGTACGGGCAGATGGCGGTGCGAACGTTGTTGAGCGTGCAGAACGTGGGGTGCTTGGTCGACGGCAGGAGGTTCACGAAGACGTCGCGCGGCGGCCGCGAGAGGCGCGCGAGGAGGCCGCCGAGAAACCCCGGCCGAAGGTACTGGAGGACGCCCGACGCGAGGAGCACGTCCGCGCCGTCCGCGTCCTCGTAGCGCGTGGTGAACGAGAGGCCGCGGCGACCGCGCGACGCGGCGAGCTCCCTCCCTGCCTCGACGATCGCGGGGAGATCGCAGACCTTCCACTCGATCGCGTCGAGCGACCCGAGGTATCGCTCGTAGGAGTAGTTCGCGATCCCCACGTGGCCCCCGAGGTCGAAGACGCGCCGCACGCGCTCCGAGAACATCGGCTTGAGCCAGTAGAGCACCGGATAGTCGTGCGGGAAGATCTCGGCCAGCCGGTCCCGGTAGAGCCGACCGGATGCGCCCGTGTCGTACGAGTGCGCGGCCTGCGCGGGCACGGCCGCCTCGGCTTCCTCGAACGTGCCGTAGACGCCGAAGAAGTAGTTTGCCGCCGTGGGCGCACGGCGGAACGTGCGCGCGGCGCCCGCCTCCCGGAGCTCGCGGATCACCGGCAAGCGGAGGGCCGCGCGGAGCATCGAGATGGGCATCATGGGCCGACCCTTTGGCAGAAACGCGGCGCGCGCGCAAATGCCAACGTGCCGACGCGCCAACGCGCTGCACGCTGCCCGGAGCACGCAGCGGGAAGCACGCAGCGCGAGGCGCTGAGCCAGCGGCGCCGCGTTGCATGGGCCGGGTCCCGGTGATAAGCGGGGCGGATGGTTCGGCAGCGAAACGACGCGCACCGCACCGACCGAGGGACCATGACGCTCCGATGCTTCGCCGAGCCGTTCGACTTCGACGCCCTCGACCGCAGGCCGTTCAAGTTTCGCCACACGCTGTCCGATCACCCGGCGCTCTCGCTCGGGAACCTGGAGCGCGTCCTGCCCGAGTTGCCGGCGGCCAACGTCTTCTACTCCAAGGGCCTGCGCGACCTCGCCGTCGACTTCGACCGCGCGCACATCGACCACCCCAACGGCATGAGCCTTCGCGAGACGATCGAGTCGATCCGCACGTCGAGCTCGTACATCGCGGTGAGCAAACCCGAGACGCACGCCTCGTTCCGTGACCTCTTCCACGACCTCACGCAGGACATCGGCCTCTGCATGCGGCGGCGCCGCTCGGGCTCCGCCCCGCTCGAGCCGTCGATGTGGCTGTTCATCGCGTCGCCGGGCGCCGTCACGCCGTTCCACTGCGACCGCTACTCGAACTTCCTCATGCAGTTTCGCGGCAGCAAGGAGGTGGCCGTGTTCGATCCGTGGAACGACGCGGTCATCAGCCCCGAGGACTGCGAGTCGTGGGTCGCGAACACGAGCCGTCCGCCGCCGTGGCGCGCGCAGGCCGATCAGCACGCGAACAAGTTCGAGTTCGCACCCGGCGAGGCCATCCACATCCCGTTCGTCGCGGGCCACTACGTGAAGAACGGACCGGAGGACGTCTCGATCTCGCTCTCGTGCTTCTTCCACACGGAGGAGACCGTCCGGTGGACCCGCGCCCTGCACGTGAACCATCGCATGCGAAGGCGGCTTGCCCGCCTGGGCTTGACGCCGACGTCCGTGCGCCGGCTCCCGCGGCTCGATGCGTGGAAGGCCGAGGTCGTGTACCCGATGACCCAGGGAGCGCGAACGCTCGTGCGGCTCGCCCGCCGATCGAAGGTCGGAGCCGAGAAGGCGGGCCGCTACGCGTAGTCCCACGCGATCCACGCACGCGTTCGGCGCCGGGGCGGAATGCCCCTGCTCCGCCGCACCGTCCGGCGGGATTCAGGGCACTACGATCGCATTCGCCTGTCGCGCGGAGGAGAGGTTTGCTAGCAACACCGTGATTCCGTGAGCGCTCCGCTCGCGTGAGCGTGTGAAGCGACACGGCCTTCGTCGGCCGGCGTCACGCTCGCGGCGAGTCGCCTCGCGACCGCCCCGGCAGGGAGAGTTGCATGAAGGAATCACGCGCTCGAGGCGACACGCAGGGGCAGCCGCCATCTTCGAACGGCGAACGAGGCGACGCGCGCGCCGGGGTGCTCACGTCGGACCTCGAGCAGGCCGTCGACAGCGTCCTCGCCATCGAGCTCGAATACTCGCGCGTCGTGCGCCGGCTGATCGCGCGCGGCCGTCGGAGCTGGTCGTCGCTGGCCGAGGTGGACGCCGCACGGGAGAAGGCGAGCAAGCTGCTCGTCGCGTGGAGCCACAACCCCATGGTGGAGCACCTCGCGATCGTCGCTCACGCCGCGCTCCTCGACCTGATGGAGAAGACGATCGCGGACGCGAACGAGCTGGAACGACGCGAGGAGGCTCCGCCGTCGAAGGAGCCTCCTTCTTCGCCGCCCGGGGGGTGACGACGAGCTCGCACGCGCCGTCTCGGCCTCGCGCTTGCAACGACTTCGTGGGCACACCGCGCGGGAGTCACACCGGAAACGTGTGGGATGGCTGCGCCCAGCGAAGGGATCGACAGTCGTGCCTCACCCCGGACGATCGAACGCCGCCGAAGACTACCCGGCCGCCGCTCCGCCTTCCGGTCGGCCGTCCGATCGCGACGCAGCAGATCGCATCGACCAGCTTCACGCCGCCGGTGACGCGCTCGACGAGGTCCTCGGCGATGCGCAGCGATTCGCCTCGCGTGAGTCACGTCGCGTGCGCTCTCGCGGGCGACTCGTTCTCTTCGTCGACGACTCGCAGGATGCGCGCGACCTCGGCGAAGCCGTGCTCAACGGACGAGGCTTTCACGTAGAGCAGGCCACGGACGGGGTCGAGGCCGTGGAGAAGGCGGCCGTGCTCCTGCCCGACGTCATCGTCATGGACTTCGACATGCCGGCGATGAACGGCGGCGAAGCGGCGCGGCGCCTCGCGTCCGACGAGCGGACGCGGAGCATCCCGGTGGTGATGGTGTCGGGGGCCGCCGAGTGCGTCCCGCGCGAGGTGCGCCTGGGTTGCGCGGCCTTCCTCGTGAAGCCGTGCCCGCCCGAGGAGCTCGCGACCATCCTCCATCTCATCGTCGCAGCTCGCGGGGACACACCGAGCGATCCCGGCCTCTTCGATCGGCCGACTCCGACCGAGTAGCTCGTCCATGGTCGGCGTTGCCGAGGGCGTGCAGCGGCCGCGCCGCGTCGACGCGCGGTCACACGCCCGGTCGAGCGCGCCATCGTGCAGATGGGTGCGGTTGACCGATCGTACGGCGCAGGCATGCTCCCCCCATGGCGGGGAAGAACATGCCGGGGGACGTGACGGAGCTCTGCGGTCAGCTCATGGAAGTGACTGCCGCGATGGTCGTCGAGGTGGACGTGCTTGCGGACGGCGCGGCACCGCACCTCGAGGGTGTGGCAGCCAGCGCGCGGCGAAGCCTCGTCGAGGTCGTGGCGCTCGCGCGCGTCCTCCGCGATGCGGCGGCCGCTTCGGCGCGCTCGCACCCCGGGTTGGAGCACGGCGTCGCGGGGCGCTGATCGCAGCGAGCAGCGCCCCGGACGCAGGCCGTCTTACCAGCGCGGTCGCTTGCCGCCGCCGCCGCCGCCGAACCCGCCGCCTCCGCGGCCGCCGCCTCCGCCGCCGCCGCCGCCACCCTGACGCTCCTCGGCCTCGTTGACGCGCAGCGTGCGCCCGTCGAGGTTCGCGCCGTTCATGGCTGCGATCGCGGCCTGTGCCGCTGCGGCGGTGCCCATCGTCACGAAGCCGAAGCCGCGGGGCTGCCCCGTCTGGCGGTCGGTCACGAGGTGAACGTCGGTCACCTCGCCGTACTGCGTGAAGGCTTCGCGAAGCGCGTCGCTGCCGGTGCTGAACGAGAGATTGCCCACGTAGAGTCGATTGCCCATTGTCTAGTCCGTTTCCTTTTTTCCAGTACCGGTTCGTGCCGAGCACCCCTCGCGGGGATGCTCGCGCTCAGTCGTCTTTGCCACTCGCGCCTTCGCCGCCGTCTTTGCCACTCGCGCCTTCGCCGCGGATGAGATCCTCGAGGCTGAGGAGGCGCCGGCGTGACTCGCGCAGCTTCTCGAACGCCTCGTGGAGTGCCTCGCTGATGGTCGTCTTCTCGGCGCGCGGGGCCGCCTGGACCTCGGCGAGCAGCCGGGCGAGGTGCGTCTCGGCGTCGGCCACGCCGCCCTCGGCCAGCCGGATCTCCTGCAGGAAGCGCTCTTCGTCCATTCCCGTCGCTCGTTTCAGATCGCGCGCACCGCGGCGAGCGCCTTGGCGACGGACGCCCAGTCGAAGGTGGGCAGGTGGTTCGTGGCGCGCTCGCGGTCCCACGAGCGACCGACCGCCTGGAGCACCTCGGCCCGGGTAGCGCCGCGCTCGGACACGATCACCGCGTCCGCGGCCGTGCTGGTCGACGCCTCGATGAGCCACTCGGTGGTGGGCTCGCCTTCGCCGCGAGACCCGGTGATCCGCAAGGTCAGCCGGCCCGCTTCCCCGCGAAGGTCGTAGACCATCGCGTCGCGCGAGCGAAACTGCTGCGTGATGCGGATCGCACCCTCCTCGACGTCCGACTTCATCGGTTCCTGCGTTCCTTTCGCGACCGTGCACGCCCTGAGGTGGCGCGTGGACGATCACAGCCACACGAGGAGTACCCGAACGAGTCGAGGCAGCGCGCGAGACCGGTAGGGCAGGGTGTAGCGCGGGGACGGGCCCCCGGCAAGCGTGGAGCTGGCTCGAAGCTCAGATGGTGAGGGCCACCTGGCGCAGCGCATCCGCGGCCCCCCGTTCGACGGTGTCGACATGGGCGACCATGATGCGCACGAGGCGAGGGGTTGCGGCGAGAGCGACGAAACGCCGCGCGAGCGCGCGTGGGTCCTGGAGGAGGAAGAAGCGCGCGGTGCGGGAAACGCGCAGGCCGCCGGACGCGCCGAGGAGCCGGAAGACGAGCGCCCCGTGGGGCATGTTGAAGAGGACGTCGTTGAAGACGAGCGTCACGCCGTCCGACGACGTGACGCGGACGACCCCCTCCCGGTCGCCGATGCCGTCGACGTGGTCGAGCGTGGCAGCCGGGTCGCCCGGGAAGTCCTCGTACACGCCGTCCACGGGGACGACCTTGGCGACACGCGCGCGCGCCCCGTAGGGGCAGTAGACGCGCATCTTCGGGTAGCGCGCCTTGTAGCGGGGCGCGTCCATGCGGTGGTAGCCGCTCGGCACGACCAGCACGCCCGGCTCGCCGAGGGCCTCGAGCTCCTTCATCGCGTCGTCGCGCATCGCGATCGCGCCGTGGACGAGCAGGCGCCCGTCGGAGAGGCGCACCACGACCATGACGCGCTTCAAGGACATGCCGGGCACGTCACCCGCGACCCGCCACAGGTTGTCGGCCACCTTCTCGAGGGGGCCGTGCTTCTCGGCGCGCCAGCCGCCGCGGGTCGCGTCGCTCGCCTCGCTCGTCGCGCCGGTCTCGCTCATCGACTGCAACCGTAGGGCGGTACGGGTCGGAGGAGTAGACTCGACCGCCATGCGACCCGCGATCGTGACGACGGCTACGGGCAAGTTCGGGCAGACGGTGCGCATCGGCCCGCACGCGCTCGTCGCCGACGAGCCGACGGAAGACGGCGGGGACGACCGGGGCCCGGCGCCGCACGAACTGTTGCTCGCCGGCCTCGGCGCGTGCACGTCGATGACCGTCAAGATGTACGCGGACCGCAAGGGGTGGCCGCTCGAGGGCGTCGAGGTCACGGTGGAGGGGCAGCAGCGAGAGGGCGCGTTCGTCTTCCAGCGACGGCTCGAGTTCGACGGGCCGCTCAGCGAGGAGCAGCGCGCGCGCCTCGTGGAGATCGCCGAGAAGTGCCCCGTGCACAAGACGCTGACGGGCGCCATCCACATCGAGACGACACTCCTGCCGCGATGACGCCGCTGCTCAAGCGCGCGCTCGACGCGGCCGCCGTCTGGCACCGCGACCAGAAGCGGAAGTACCCCGGCGTCGACGTCCCGTACGTGAGCCACGTCGGGGGCGTCGTCTCCATCCTGGCGCGCCACGGGTTCGACGACGAGGTGCTCGCAGCCGCTGCGCTCCACGACGTCGTGGAGGACTGCGGCGTGACCCGCGCCGAGCTCGCACGCCGGTTCGGCGACCGGGTGGCCGACCTCGTCCAGTCGGTCAGCGAGGAGGACAAGGCGCTCCCCTGGGAGGAGCGGAAGGCGCAGTACCTGGCCCGGTTCGTCCACGCGCGGTGGGAGGCGCAGGCCATCTCGATCGCCGACAAGATCGACAACTTCACGTCGATCGCCGTCTGCGCCGCCGACCACGGCGACCCGTGGAGCATGCTGAAGCGTGGTCGAGAGGTCCAGCTCCGTCACTTCGAGGGCTTCGCGGATGCGGTCGCCGCCCTCCCTCCCCACCCGCTCTGCGCCGAGCTTCACGAGGCGCTCGCGACCCTTCGCGCGACCTGATGCAGGCTGTACGATGACCGCGGAAAGGTTTCATGTCGTCGCGGTCCCCGGGTGAGAGGCGCGAGCCGGGTGACGTGCTCGAGGGCACGGTCATCAACGGCAAGTTTCGCGTGCTGTCGCACCTGGCGACGGGCGGCATGGGGAAGGTGTACCGCGCCGAGCAGGTCCCGCTCGGGCGCCTCGTCGCCGTGAAGGTGCTGCGGCAGCCGACCACGGTCTCGGAGACGCAGGGTACGGAGTTTCGCAAACGCTTCTTCCGCGAGGCGAGCATCCTCGCGAAGCTCCAGCACGCGAACGTCGTCACGCTCTTCGACTACGGCCGCATCGAGGGCGCGCAGGACGAGCGGTACTTCATGGCGATGGAGTACCTGGCGGGCGACACGCTCGCCCAGCGCATCAAGGCGCGCGGCGCCCTGCCGGTGCAGGAGTCGCTCCGCATCCTGCGGCAGATCGCGCGCGGCCTGCGCGACGCGCACAAGCTCGGCGCCGTGCACCGCGACCTCAAGCCGTCGAACGTCATCCTCGTCCCGGACGAGGACGGCGGCGAGGTCGTGAAGATCCTCGATTTCGGCATCGGCAAGCTGATGGACGACGTCGATCAGGAGATCACGCAGGAGGGTGCGTTCCTCGGGTCGCCCAAGTACATCGCCCCGGAGCAGATCAACGAGCGCCGCGTCGACGCGCGCACGGACGTGTACGCGCTCGGGGTCATCGCCTTCGAGTGCGTGACGGGGGTCGTCCCCTTCGAAGGCGAGACGAACCTCGAGACCATCCTCGCGCACAACAGCAAGCCCGTGCCGCGGATGGCGGAGCGGTCGCGGGTCCAGGTGCCCGAGATCATCGAGGCGTTCGTGCGGCGGTGTCTCGAGAAGGAGCCGGCGGCGCGGCCGCAGAGCATGGAAGAGGTGGTCCGCACGATCGGCGAGTGCGAGCGCATCCTCTACGGGTCGGGGAGCTTCGGAGGCATGTCGGGGGAGCCGACGCCGCAGTCTCGTCCGATGCGGGCGCAGGAGACGACGGGCGGCGAGACGCTCGCGCTGCCCACCGTCACGATGCCGAGCACGCGGCCGTCGATGGGCACGGCGTCCCCGTTCACGCAGTCGGACTCGATGCGGCCCCTCACGGCGCCGTCCCCGGCGTCGCGCTGGCCGCTCTTCGTCCTCGCCGGCGCCGCGGTGCTCGTCGGCGTGGGCCTCTTCGCGGCGCGCCTGGTCGCCAAGAACGGCGCCTCGTCCGCGCCGCCTTCCGCCTCCGTCGCGGTGCCCGCCCCCACCGCGCGCTCGTTCACCCTCGTGCTCGACTCGACGCCGTCGGGCGCGGACGTCCTCGACGGCGACGACGTCCTCGGGACGACGCCGATGCAGGTCTCCGTCGATCGCTCGACCGTGAAGTCCTCCCCTCGCCGCTTCGTCTTGCGGCGCGACGGCTACGCGCCGTACACCCTCCTGCAGGGCGACGCCGACGGCGTCGTGCACGCCACCGCGCACCTCGATCCCCTGCCCGCCGCTCCCTCCGCGACCGCGACGGCCTCGACCCCCGCCGGCTCGCACCCCCGCTGGACCCCACCCCGCACCACCCCCACCGCCAAACCGCAGGACCTGGACATCAAGCTCCAGCGATGAGCGCGCGCATCCTCGCGGTCCTCGGCGCAGTCCTCCTGGCGTGGGTGCTCTGGGCGGGGAGCGCGCGCGCCGACGACGTCGCCGACGAGGCGGATCTCCAGTTCAACCTCGGCGCCGAGGCGTACCAGAAGGGCGACTTCAAGGGCGCGCTCGAGCACTTCCTCGCGTCGAACCGGCTGGTCGCCAACCGCAACGTGCAGTTCAACATCGCGCGCACCTACGAGCGCATCCAGCGCTACCCCGACGCGTACCGCTGGTACGTGCGCGCGCAGGAGGGCGAGCCCGACGCCGCGACCCGCGAGAAGATCGAGGCGGCGCTCCGTGCGATGACGCCGAACGTCGCCGTGCTCAGGGTGGAGACCGATCCGCCCGGGGCGAGCGTCTTTCTCGACCGGAAGGACCTGGGCGAGCGCGGGAACAGCCCGCAGCGCCTCGGCGTCGTGCCAGGGCGGTACGTCGTCATCGCCGAGCTCCCCGGCTACGAGGACGCGCGGAGCCCGCCGGCGAACGCCCGCCTCGGGGAGGAGACGAAGGTCGTCCTGCGCCTCGAGCGCATCCTCGGGACGGTGCACGTCGTCGGCGCCGACGGGGCGTCGATCCGCGTCGACAGCGAGGATGCGCCCGTCGCCTGTACGGCGCCGTGCGACGTCTCGGTCCCGCCGGGACGGCACACCCTCCTCGCGGGGCGGGTGGGCGCGCAGACGGCGACGGTGCTCGTCGACGTCGCTCCCCGGGCGAGCATCACCGTGCGCCCGCAGATCGTGCCCCTCGTGGGCACCCTCGTCGTCGACGCCGACGAGCGCGACGCCCTCATCGAGGTGGACGGCAAGGCGAACGGGTACTCCCCCGCCGTCCTCACCGTGCCGGTCGGTCAGCACCACGTGCGCGTGTCGCTCAAGGGGTTCCGCGCGGTCGAGCAGGACGTCGCGGTCGGCCCGAACGACACCTCGCGGCTGCGCGTCGAGCTCGTGAGCGTGACGCAGGTCGAGGCGGCGTCGCGCAAGATCGAGGACGTCGCGGACGCGCCCGGCTCGGTCAGCGTCGTGCCGTACCAGGAGCTCCGTGCGATGCGCTACCCGACGGTGGCCGAGGCGGTGCGCGGCGTCCGCGGCGTCTACCTGAGCGACGATCGGGGGTACACGACCGTGGGCTTCCGCGGGTTCAGCCGGCCCGGCGACTACGACAACCGCACGCTGATCCTCCTCAACGGGCAGCCGATGAACGACGACTGGCTCTGGCAGTCGTACGTCGGGTACGACTTCCGCACCGACCTCGAGGACGTCGAGCGCATCGAGGTGGTGCGCGGCCCCGGGTCGGTGCTCTACGGCACGGGCGCGTTCAGCGGCGTGATCAACGTCGTGACCCGCGGCCCCGACGAGCCGACGGGCGCCGAGGTGAGCGTGACGGCCGAGGGCGCGGGCGTCGCGAAGGCGCACGCGCGTGTACAGCAGCGCTTCGGGGACCACGGCGGCGTCTGGACGAGCCTCGGCGCCGCGCACGGCCAGGGCAACGACTACTTCTTCCCCGAGTACGTCTCGCAGGGGCCGCCGCAGGTGGCGGGCTACGCGCGCGGCCTCGACGGCTTCGACGCCATCACGTGGACGGGCCAGGCGCGCTGGGACGCCGTGAAGCTCCAGTGGTCGCTCAACTCGCACGAGAAGTCGCTCCCCACCGGGCAGTTCGACACGATCGTCGGCGACGGCGACACGCGCCAGCGGGACACGCGCGCCATGCTGGAGGCGCGCCTCGAGCCGAACATCGGGCCCGAGCTCGAGTCGCTCACGCGCGTGCACGCGAACTACTACGGCTACCGCGGCCACTTCGCGCACTTCCCCGAGGACGGCGGCCTCGAGACCAACACGTTCGACGGGCAATGGGGCGGCGCAGAGCAGCGCATCGTCTACAAGCCGGTCGACACGCTGCGACTCACCGGCGGCGGCGAGGTGCAGAGGCACTTCAACCTGCACACGTACGACTCGAGCGACACGCAGGGCCTCTACGACGACGACACGCACAGCTTCTCGCTCTTCGCGGGGTACCTCGTGGGCGACTGGGTGCCGGTCCGCGCGCTGAAGGTGGAGCTCGGCGGCCGCGTCGACGACTACGCGTACTCGACGTTCAGCGTGGGCGCCGTCTCTCCGCGCCTCGCGGTCATCGTCAAGCCGACCGACGCCGACGTCGTGAAGGTGCTCGCCGGGCAGGCCTTCCGCGCCCCGAGCATCTACGAGCTCTACTACGCGAGCGGCGCGCAGCTCGCGAACCCGAACCTCGTGCCCGAGCACATGCTCTCGGCCGAGGTGGAGTACAGCCACCGCTTCACGCCGACGATCACGGGGCTCGTCAGCGTCTACGACAACCTCATCACGAACCTCATCGCCCAGCGCCTCACGGGGGGCGCGGCGGTCGACGGCAGCCCGCCCTTCCAGTACCAGAACACCAACGCGCCCGTGGACACGCTCGGCGCCGAGGCCGAGGTTCGCCGCGAGTGGAAGGACGGCTGGATGGTCTCCGCGTCCTACTCGTTCCAGCGCTCGAAGTACGTCGCCTCGAGCGCGCTCGGCGACGTCCTCGTCCAGAAGCAGAACCCTCTCTTCCGCGAGGTCCCCAACGCGCCCGAGCACCTCGCGTCGCTCACCGGGGCGGCGCCGATCCTCGCGCGCGCGCTCGTCGCGTCGACCCGGTTCACGTTCAACGCCGCGCGGTGGGACCGCTACGACCAGCCGACCGATCCGCTGACGGGCGCGCCGAACCCGGCGCAAGGACGCACGCAGCCCGTCGTCCTCTGGGACCTCGTGCTCTCGGGGACCGAGCAGCGCTGGGGGCTCTCGTACGCGTTCGGCGTGTACAACGCGTTCGACTGGCGCTGGAGCGTGCCGGTGAGCCCGGAGTTCACGCAGACCACGATCGCCCAGGACGGAAGGACGTTCCTCGCTACGGCGTCGAAGCAGTTTTGACGGCGCCCACGCGCGCCTCGACGCGCAGGCGGATCCAGTCCTTGAGCTTGAGCGCACCGAGGAGCGCCTTGAAGGGGCGGATGCCGAGATCGGTGAGCGTGCCCTCCCACGTCCCGGTGACGTCGAAGCCGTCGCCCGTGGGCGACGCACGCAGCAGCACGCGGATGCGACGGGCGAGGCCACGTACGGCGACGTCGGCGACGAAGGTCCCCGATTCGAGGGTGCCCTCGTAGCGGCCGCGCACGGCGAGCTCGGGGTGGCGCTCTGCGTCGAGGACATCCTTGCCGCGGAGGTTCTCGGTCATCTTCTCGCGGTCGGACGCGGAGAGGTCCGCCGGCGGCTCGACGTCGCGAACCCTGAACACGAGCGCCACCTCTTCGTCGGTGTCGAAGGTCGCCTCCTGGGGGTGCGCGACGAGCGTGGGGTCGTGCCCCACGGCGCGCAGGAGGCCCGTGGCCTGGAGGTCCACGAGCACGCGCGAGTCCGCCGAGAGCGCGAGCCGCATCGTCGCAGGCGACGCTATCACGCCGCTCGACCCGGGCGCGTCCGCGCTGCTACTCCTCGGTGCGATGCCGAGCAACGCGCCCCCGTCGGTCGTGTCGTCCGCGCACAAGCCCACGGGGAGCCTCCCCGCGCTCGCCCTCGGCGCCCTCGGGGTCGTCTTCGGCGACATCGGCACGAGCCCGCTCTACACGCTGCAGGTCGGCATCGCCGAGAACGGCGGCCACACCGACGCGACGGACGTCCTCGGGTTCTGCTCGCTCGTCGTCTGGGCGCTCATGATGGTCGTGACGGTGAAGTACCTGGCGTTCGTGATGCGCGCGCACAACCGCGGCGAGGGCGGCATCCTCGCGCTGCTCGCGCTCCTCCCCGAGAAGAAGGGGGCTCGCATCGGCTTCGTGGCGCTCCTCGTCGTCGCGGGCGCCGCGCTCCTCTACGGAGACGGGATCATCACGCCGGCGATCAGCGTCCTCAGCGCGCTCGAGGGCGTGGAGCTCGCGGCCCCCGGCTTCAAGAGCGCCGTCGTCCCCCTCACGTGCGTCGTTCTCCTGGCGCTCTTCTCCGTGCAGCGCCGCGGGACGGGCGGCCTGGGGGTCGTCTTCGGGCCGATCATGATGCTCTGGTTTCTCACCATCGGCGCGCTCGGCGCCTGGCACGTCGCGCAGCACCCCGCCGTCCTCGAGGCCGCGTCCCCCGTCTGGGCCGTCCGCTACTTCGAGGCACACGGCCTGCGCGGCGCGACCATCCTTGGCGTCGTCGTCCTCGCGGTCACCGGGGGCGAGGCCCTCTACGCCGACATGGGCCACTTCGGCGCGCGCCCCATCCGCGTCGCGTGGTTCGCGCTCGTCTTTCCCGCGCTCATCCTCTGCTACCTCGGTCAGGGCGCGCTCGTCCTGCGCGATCCGACGGCGGTCGCCAACCCGTTCTTCGCGATGGTGCCGATGGGCGCGCCCACGTACGGCCTCGTCGCGCTCTCGACGGCGGCGACCATCATCGCGTCCCAGGCGCTCATCACCGGCGTCTTCTCGCTGACGCACCAGGCGATCCTCCTCGGCTACTTCCCGCGCGTGACCGTGACCCACACCTCGCGCGAGACCGAGGGCCAGATCTACGTCCCGGAGATGAACTGGGCGCTCTGCATCGCGTGCGTGACGCTGGTGCTCGTCTTCCGCGAGTCGTCGCGGCTCGCGGCGGCGTACGGCATCGCCGTCAGCGGCACGATGGGCATCACGAGCTTCGTCTACTTCATGGTGACGCGGCGCACGTGGGGCTGGCCCATGTGGAAGGCGCTGCCCCCGCTGGTGCTCTTCCTCTCGTTCGACCTGCCCTTCTTCGGGGCCAACCTCCTCAAGTTCATGGACGGCGGCTGGATCCCGATCGCGGTCGGCGCGTGCGTCTTCCTCGTGATGGTCGACTGGCACGTCGGCCGCGCCGAGCTCGCGGCGCGTCTCACGCATCTCGCGCCGCCCATCGGCGACTTCCTGAAGGGGCTCGACCCGGCCGTGCAGCGCCTGCCCGGTACGGCGATCTTCCTCGCGTCGAACCCGGACTGCACGCCGCCCGTCCTCACGATGCTGGCGCGGCGTGTCCGCACGCTCCGCGAGCACCTCGTGCTCCTCAACGTGACGACGGAGCACGTGCCGTACGTCGAGATCGCCGACCGGCTGACGGTGGAGGACCTCGGGTACGGCGCGACGCGCGTCATCATCCACACGGGCTTCATGGAGCGCCCGCACGTGCCGGCGATCCTGGCCAAGGCGCACCTGAAGGTGGACCTCACCGAGCCGACGTACTTCCTCGGGCGCGAGACGTTCGTGGTCGGCGCCGGCGGCAACATGGGCGTCCTCTCGGAGGGCCTCTTCGCGTTCCTCTCGCGCAACGCGAAGAGCCCGACGAGCTGGTTCAGCATCCCCCCCGAGCAGGTCATCGAGGTGGGGATGCAGCTCGACCTCTGATCCGGCCTCCCGGCTTTCCCTTCTCTCCTCTCGCAGCGACGCGGCGCGGTATGCGAGCATCGGAGGTCCCATGCGGCGAGTCTGGATCACGAAGGCAGGGCCTCCCGAGGTCCTTCAGGTGCGCGAGGAGCCGGACCCTGCGGCGGGCGCGGGCGAGGTGCGCATCAAGGTGCGCGCGGCCGGCATCAACTTCGCGGATCTCATGGCCCGCGTCGGCCTCTACCCCGACGCGCCGAAGATCCCGTGCGTCGTCGGGTACGAGGTCGCGGGCGTCGTCGATCAGGTGGGCCCCGGCGTCACCGGCCTGGCCGAGGGCGATCGCGTCTTCGGGATGCCGCGCTTCGGCGGGTACACCGACACGCTGTCCATCTCGGCGGAGCAGGTGTTCCGCATCCCCGAGAAGATGACGTTCGAGCAGGGGGCCGCGCTGCCCGTCGTCTACCTGACCGCCTACAACATGATGCTCTTCACGGGCACGGTTCGGCCCGGGTCGAGCATCCTCGTTCACTCGGCCGCCGGCGGCGTGGGCCTCGCGGCGATCCAGATCGCGAAGACGCGCGGCTGCACGATCTTCGGCACGGCGTCGCCCGGCAAGCACGACTTCCTCCGGTCGCAGGGCGTCCACCACCCCATCGACTCGCGCGGGGACTACGCCGCCGCGGTCCGCGCCGTCGTCGGCGACAAGGGCGTGGACCTCATCCTCGATCCGGTGGGCGGCAAGTCGTGGACGACGGGCTTCGAGCTCCTCGCCCCGTGCGGACGCCTGGTGGCCTTCGGCCTCTCCGCCGCGGCGTCCGGCAAGAAGCGGAGCCTCCTCCACGCCGCGTCCCAGGTGATGGGCGTGAAGAAGATCAGCCCGATGAAGCTGATGGACGAGAACAAGACGGTGTCGGGCACGAACATGGGGCACCTCTTCGGCCGGCTGGATCTGCTGCGCCCGCAGTTCGCGGCGCTCCTCGAGATGTACGAGGCCGGGCAGATCGCGCCCCACGTGGACCGCACGTTCCCCTTCGACGAGGCGCCGGCCGCGCACCACTTCATCCACGACCGCAAGGCCGTCGGCAAGGTGCTCCTCACGCCGTGAGGCGCGCGCCCGCCGTCAGGTGCGCTAAAGAGGGGCCATGACGCTTCGCCTCGGTGCCTTCGTGTCCCTTCTCCTCGTGGCCGCGTGCGGCTCCGGCCCGACCGTGCCGCTCACGCCCGCGGACTCGGCGTCGCCCGTGGCCTCCGCCTCCGCGCCTCCCCCGCCGCCTTCCGCTCCCGTCGTCGCGCAGCCGGCCACCCGCCATGCGGCGGCGGAGCTCGATCCGGCGAAGGCCACCGAGCAGGCTCCCGAGGTCTACCTCGCGGCCTTCCTGACGACGCGCGGCGAGTTCGACGTCGAGGTGCACCGCGCCTGGGCGCCGCACGGGGCCGACCGCTTCTACGACCTCGTGAAGATGGGCTTCTTCGACGACACGCGGTTCTTCCGCGCGATCGACGGGTTCATGGTCCAGTTCGGGATCAACGGCAACCCCGCGGTGAACGCGAAGTGGGAGGACGCGACGATCCCTGACGACCGCGTCACGCAGTCGAACCTCCGCGGCTTCATGTCGTTCGCCCAGACGGGCCAGCCCAACTCGCGCACGACGCAGGTCTTCGTCGCGTACGCGAACCACCCGCGGCTCGATCAATCGGGCTTCGCGCCGTTCGGCAAGGTGGTCAAGGGCATGGAGGTCCTCGACGCGCTCTACAAGGGCTACGGCGAGGGCGCGCCCGAGGGTACGGGCCCCAACCAGGGCAAGATCCAGGCGGAGGGAAACGCCTACCTCGACAAGGACTTCCCCAAGCTCGACAAGATCCTGTCGACGAAGGTCGTCACGCAGTAGGGCGGGAGGATCGGAGCGCTCGTCGAGCAGGACGAGGACGCGACGGGAGGATGGCTGGCCGGTTCCCCGAGCATGGCGCGTTCGCGATGGAGAGTGGACGGGCGGGATCGGGAGCGCGTGTGAGTGCGCTCGGCCTGGTGAGTGAACGCGAGGATCGAGGCAGCCCGGCGTGCTGGAGAACGTGGGTCGACGCGGAGATGCACGCGGATGGGCGGGCTCACCGAGGCGGGGCGACCGGCCGGCCACATTGCGTGGGCGCGCGTTTCGAGGAGGGGAAGCGCGGCCATGAAGACGGGTGAATGCGCTCACGAAGGAGGAGGAGGGCGCCGACCATGCCGGGTGAACCCGCTGGCCGAGGTGGAGGAGCGCGATCAGCAAGGTGGGCGATGGAGATGAGCAAGGTGCAGGCCCGCGATGATCATGGTGCGTGAGCGCGCCGACCAAGGCAGGGAAACGCGGTCACCATGGTGGCTGATCGCCCTGACCACCGCAGGGACAGGCGTGGCGCAGTCTCGCTCGCCTTCGCGCTCTCGTGCGCGCCCCTCACGGCGTGTGCCGGCCAGACGCGCTGACGCGCGTGCGCCGTCACGCCGGCGGGTTCACCCCGCCGTGGCACTTCTTGTACTTCTTGCCGCTGCCGCAGAAGCACGGGTCGTTTCGCCCGGGCTTCGCCTCGGCGCGCGTCGCCTCCTGGGGCTTGGGCGCGAAGCGCTTCAGCCGGGCGAGGCTCTCCTCGGCCGACCACTGCCCGAACCACGCGCGGTTCGCCTCGCGCTTGAACATGAAGTCTTCGGCCGAGGCGCGCGCCGCGGCCAGAAGGCCGCAGATGGTGAAGGTCTGGACCTGCGGGACGCTCATGTCGCCGTCGAAGCCGAGCGCCGCGGTTCGCGCCAGATCGTCGGGCACCTGCTCCAGTTCCGTGAACCGGTAGGGGTGCCCCTCGGGCATGCCGCTCCCGTACGTGACGCAGAAGTCGCGGCCGGTCTTCAGGAAGATCTCCGTGCGCTCCTCCGCGTGCTCGAGGAAGTCGAGCACCGCCTTGGTCGCGCCCATGCGCGACTGCGCCATGGTCGGCACCGCGCCCGGCTCGACGGGCGGCGCCTCCCACCCGTGGAGCGCGCGCTTCACCTCGTTCATCGTGTTCGCGTGGCGCAGGCCAATGGCGCCCAGGCCCATCGCGCCCTCGAGAACGGCCATCCAGTCCTCGTGCTTGGCGATCGTGTCGCGGTAGGTGGGAATGGCCGCCTTGCCGAGGCGCGCCGCGAACCATGCCGCGCGCAGGAAGAACGTCGACCCCAGGTTCGAGACGCACGGGTACATCGGCGAGAGCGGGCGCTTCTCGACGCGTTCGAGGATCATGTCGAGGATGAACCGGTCGGCCGCGCCCGCGAGGAGAGGCAGGTGGCCGAGGGACCACTCGAGGTGATCGAGCTTCTCGAACGTCTTCACGTTCGAGCCTTTGATGGCGACCTTGTAGGCGCCGTGCGCCATCGCCGGACGCAGCTTCAGCACCTCGAGCGCGATGTCGAGCATGACCTCGTAGGGAGCGAGGCCCAGCATCGGCTCGAACGCCGAGATGGCGAGGAAGTCCTCGCGCGCGAAGCGGCTCCCGCGCGAGAAGATGCGGTGGAAGAGATCCCCCTCCTCCTCGTCGGGCCGGAGCTCCCGCTGCGCGAGCTCCTTGCGCGCGCGCTTCTCGGCCACCTTCGCGAGGAGCGCCTCGGTCTGCGGCCGCGGCACCACCGGCAGGTCGTGCTTCATCCCGGCGCCGAGGCACGTCACGAAGCGGCCGTCGCGCGTGGCGATCGCGAAGGGCCCCTCCTTCGGGTCGGCGAGCGAGAGCGCAACGCGCTCCGCGTCCTCCGGCAAGTGCACGTGCTGGAGGACGTACTTCACCGCCTCGTGGTCGCGGTAGAGGACGAGCGCGAACTCCGTCTGCTCGCGCGTGACGCGATCGAGGCGCTCGAGGAAGTGGTGCGCGTGCGGCACGGGGCGAAGCTAGCATCCTCGGCCGCGCCGCGGCGGCGGGGCGGTCACTGGGAGCAGAACGAGATCGGTCCGCAGGTGGAGACGTTCACGGACGAGATGCCCTCGACGGGGCACGTCTGCTGGATGCACTCGTACGTGGTGCCACCGCCGGAGCCGGCGCCTCCCCCTCCGCCGGTTCCTCCGCCGCCCCCCCCACCTCCGGTCCCGCCCTCTTTCTCACCGGCGTCGCCCTCCTCGCCGTCGCCCGATCCTCCGTCGCCGCGCGGCGCGCAGTCGCTCGCCACGCTGCAGGCTTGCTGGGCCGCAGCGCAGGTGCTGCTGCAGGCGAGCGAGGGGATGCCCGCGTCGAGCGTGTAGCAGCAGAACTGGCCTGCCGCGCAGTCCGACGCCACCTTGCAGCTCCCGCCGGCGCTCGTGCCGCCCTCCGCGACCACGTATCCGCCCGTCCCGCCGGTGAAGAGGATGCACCCCGCGAGCGCCGCCGACGCGATGACGGCGAAGCCAGCGAACAGACGCCGGAGAGGGCTCATCTCAGAACGCCCCCCGCACGAGCATGCCGCCCGGGCTCACCCCGACCTGGACGCCGAGCTCCTTGTCGGACGGATTCGAGAGCAGAAGGAACGTCCCGACGCCGAGCCCCGCCGCGGCGAGCACCCAGGCGCCCACGTTCCACGGCGCGAGGCTGTCGATCTCCTTGTTCGCGTTGATGCCGGCCACGGAGCAGACCTTGTCGGTGCAGTCCTGCTTCCGGAGGTCGTTCTGGTGGAGCATCATCACGGAGGTGGCCACGGCGAGCCCGAGGCTCTCCGTGCCGATCGCGACCGACACCCAGCCCCAGACGCGGTTCATCTGCCGCTCGTAGTGCGGCGAGGTCTCGTGGCTCCGCGTCTCCTGCGAGTTCTCCGAGGGCGGGGGCGTGTCCGGCACGGCGGAAGGCTCACCGGGCGCCGGGATGCCCGGCGGCGCGGGGCTCTCGGGGCTCGCGGGCGGAGCGGCCGCGACGATCGGATGGGGCACGGTGCTCGATGCACACCCGCCGAGCAGGGCGACCGCCATCGCGGCGGCGCCCACGCGCAAGAAAGCTCGCATGGGCGGCGAGGGTAGTCGCGCCTCGCCGCCCCTTCAACTCAGCTCGCCAGCGCCTTCTCGATGGCCTGCTTCACCTCGGGGCTCGTGGGCTCCACCTTCGGCTCGAAGCGCGCGAGCACCTCGCCGTTCTTGCCGACGAGGAACTTGTTGAAGTTCCACTTGATGTCCCCGGCGAACGCGGGGTTCGTGTCCTTGCCGGTGAGGTACGCGAAGAGCGGGTGCATGCCGTCGCCCTTCACCTTCACCTTGCCGAACATGTCGAACTTCACGCCGAACTTCGTCTTGCAGAACGTCTGGATCTGCTCGTTCGACCCCGGCTCCTGCGCGCCGAACTCGTTGGCCGGGAAGCCCAGGATGGAGAGCCCCTTGCCCGCGTACTCCTCGTGGAGCTTCTCGAGGCCGTCGTACTGCGGCGTCAGCCCGCACTCGGACGCGACGTTGACGATGAGCGCCACGCGCCCCTTGTACTCGCCGAGGCTCTTGTCCTTGCCGTCGATGGTCTGTGCCTGAAACTCGTGGATGGAGCTGTGCATGGCGACCATGGATGCCGCAGGGCATAGGCTTTGGCAATGCTGCCGACGCGCCCCGTGACCCTCGCCGACGACGTCGTTCGCCTCGAGCCGCTCGCCACCGGGCACATCGGCGCGCTGCACGAGGCGGCCAGCGCCGATCGCACGACCTTCGGTCTGACGCTCGTACCCGACTCGATCGCCGCGTGGACGGCGTACGTGGCGAAGATGCTCGAGGACCAGGAGCGGGGAGGCAGCATCCCCCTCGTGACCTGCGACGCGCGGGAGGGACGCGTCGTCGGCTCGACGCGCTTCATGACGATCGAGCGCTGGAAGTGGCAGGGCGAAGGCAACCCGCACCAGCGTTCGCCGGAGTTCGCGGACGCCCTCGAGATCGGGTCCACGTGGCTCGCGGCGGCTGCGCAGCGGACGCGGGTCAACACGCACGCGAAGCTCCTCATGCTGACGCACGCCTTCGAGGCGTGGGAGGTGCGGCGCGTCATGCTCAAGACGGACGCGCGCAACGTGCGGTCGCGGACGGCCATCGAGCGGCTCGGCGCGAGGTTCGACGGCGTGCTCCGCGCGCACATGCCCGCGTTCGACGGGGGCGTCCGGGACACCGCGTTCTATTCCATCCTCGCGGCCGAGTGGCCCGGGGTGAAGCGCGGCCTTCTCGCCCGGGTCTGAGCGCTCGCGCCGAGCGTCGCCCGCATCCTTTCGTGCCGTGGCACGGACGGACGGCGTGTCAGTTGAGCGAGGGGTCGAGCTGCCGGTGCGGCTGAGTGCGTACGGGGGTGGAGGGGGTGCGCTGGGACGAGGCGGTCGGCGTGCTCCGGAGAGCTGCGATGAGCTCGAGGAGGAGCCGCGCCGCTCGCTCGTCGGGAGTTCGCGGCGGTCGGGAACGCGTCATGGTCGAGGGAACTGCATTGTTGGTGCCATCTGCCGGGAGCGGACGAGCACGCCCGCGAGCCGGCGGGAACGTGGGATGCGCTCGCCTCGTATACGGTGGTCGGATGGCCGCGCGCGTCTCCCGGGTGGGCTTCTTCGCCTACGCGCTGATCGCCGCGGCCGGCGTCGCGGCGAACGCGTGGCAGCGGCACGTGATCGACGAGGCCGTGGCGAGCAAGGACTGGTCGCGCGCGGACTCGCTCCTGCACGTCCTGACGTACGCCGACGTCGCGATGTCCCTCGCGACCGTCGTGGCCCTCGTCGCGATCGGACGCGCCCCGCGCCGCGCACGAGCAGGCGGGCTCGCGATCGCGGCGGCCATCCTCGAGGGCGTCACGCTCCTCCTGAGCATCGGCGAGCGCGTGCTCCTTTCGAGCTGGGTGGGCTCCGGCCGCCTCGTCGACGACTTCGTGACCGCCGCGTCGGGCGTCGCGACGATCGTCTACCTCGCCGCGACGGCGGTGCTCTTCGTCGCGTGCCTGCGGATCGCGCGGGCCGCCCGCGGGGCGGGCATGCAAGCCCTGTCCCACGTCGCCGTCGCGGGCCTGACCCTCGCGGGCGCTCGCGTCGTCGTTCACGTCGTCGCCGTCGTGCTCCGCGAGCACGCCTGGAAGTCGGAGGTGTTCTCCGCCGTCTCGATGGGCGCTTACTACGCGGGGAGCGCGGTCCTCGTCGGGACCGCGATCGCCGCGGGCATCGCCGTGGGCCGCATCCCCGACGAGGAAGCCGCCCTCGCCCCGCCTCCCACCGATGCCCTGCCCCGCGCGTGGGGTGGGATCGCCGGCGGCATCGGCCTCTACCTCGGCGCTGCGGGGGCGCGCGTCTTCTGCGCCCTCCTCGGGTACGGCGTCTTGGCGGGTGCGAGCGGCGCGTCGGGCTACGGGGGTCTGCGCCAGGTGCGTGACGGCGTCATCGTGGTGGCGGCGCTCTCCGCGGTCGCGACCCTCGCCATGTTCGCAGGCGTCTGGCGCATCGCGCGCGCGCCCACCGAGTCGAACGGAGGCGGCCCGGCGCTGGCCGCCCTCGGCTTCATGGGCATGGGCTTCGTGTTCGACCTCGTTTCGACCGGCATCACCGCGGACGCCCTCGGTGGGAGCGTGTCGGCCGCGTTCTTCGCGATGGACGCCCTCCCCGTCGTCGCCTTCTTCTCGGGCGTCCTCGGCGTCGGCGCCGCCGTCTCGCTCCTCCGTGCCTTCGGCAACATCGCCCGCGCCATCGGCCACGGCGAGCTCGTGTCCCGCGCCCGCGCCACCACGGTGCTCGCGGCGTCCACCGGGGGCCTCCTCTGCCTGGCGATCCTCGGCCTAACCCGCGTGCCGGCGGAGCTCTTGCTCGTGGTCGCCGTCGTCGCGCTCCCGCTCGCCGTCGCGACTCTCGTCCAGTTCCTGCGCGTCGCGGTGCCGCTCGGGCAGAGCATCCGGGCGCGCGTCGCGACGTGATCGGAGTGCCGCTCACGGGCAGCTCGCGAGCTTCTCCACGTAGACGTCCTCCGACTCGCCCGTGAAGTAGAGGTTCCCGCTCGGGTCGCGCGAGAGGTACGAATCCACGCCCCACGTCTGGGTCTCGTCGAGCGAGAGCAGCTCCACGCTCGCCGCGGTCTGGGCGGCCGTGGGGTCGTATCCAGACGCGAAGTCGAGGTCGGTCTGGGCGCTCCAGTTGCCGTCGTTCTGGCCCGCCAGCGGCGCGCTGATGACCGGGGTGCTCCCGCTCACGTCGACGCTGTAGGCCTGACCGATGGCCACGACGTAGAGCTTCGTTCCGTCGGTGGTGATGCCGCCGGTGTCGAAGCTGGAGCCCGAGTCCCCGCCGAGGTCCGCGCCGTGGAGCGTGAGGAGGGAGGGCGGGTTGGCGACGGGCGTCGTCACGGTGGGGTCGATGGCGATGAGGTTGGCCGTGTCCGCGTCGGTCGCGTCGTTGCCGCGCGCCCAGAACCACACCTTGCCGTCGAGGAACTGGAGCTCGCCGAAGGCGTACTGGTCGTCGCTGAACGTGGCGATCGTGGTCACTACCGCGGCGGGCGTGATCTTGCGGATGGACCACGCGGTGGCGTGGTCGAGCACATAGAGGTTGTCCGACCCGTCGATGGTGAGCGACTCCGGGCCCAGGAACTGCGCCGCCGAGCCCGTGCCGTCCGCCGTTCCCGAGTTGCCGTCCGACTGATCGAGGTTGAGGGTGTCGAGCTCCTGCGCCGTGCCGGCGAAGTAGCTCACCTTGCAGTTGGTCGCGTCGAGGGGGTTGGTCACCTCGAGGATCGCGTTGGCGTAGTCGGCGACGAAGAGGTTGCCGTGCGAGTCGACCGCGGAGCCGAGGAGGTCTGCGAAGCGCGCGGTGCCGCAGGCCACACCCGGTGCGGCCCCGGCGAGGAGCTCTGCGTTGCCGGTCAAAGGACCGCCGGCCACCGCGTGGAGCTGGCTGGTGCTCGTGTCGATGCGCCACACCGAAAGCTGGTCGTTCGTGAGGATCTGGCCCCCGCTCGCGAAGTGGAGCGACTGGTAGATGTACGGCGTCCCGGTGAGGATGTTGGCGCCGTCGGAGGGACGATCCGCAGGGGTGGCGAAGTTGGGGTTCCCGGCGAAGAGCGTCGCCGCCGCGCACGTCTTCGAGCCACCGTCGCTGCCGCCGCTGCTGCTCGCCGTACCGCTGCTGCTGCCGCTGCTGCTCGCCGTGCCGCTGCTACTCCCGCTGCTACTCCCGCTGCTACTCCCGCTGCTGCTCGCCGTGCCGCTGCTGCTCCCGCTGCTGCTCGTCGTGCCGCTGCTACTGCCACTGCTGCTCGACGCGGAGCCGTCAGGGCCGTTGGCGGCGCCGCCGTCGGGCGTACCGTTTCCGCTGCTGCTCGAGCACGCCCCGATGACGGACGTCGAGACGATCGCGAGCAAACCGAGGACGCGTGTTCTCATGGGAGAAGCTCCTTTTCTGGATGGGGGCATTCAAGAGTGGGCGCCGCGGAGCACGAGGAGTGCGAGGCGCGAGCTGCCCACGTCGCCGAACGTGTCGTTCGTGGGACAAGCCTCAGCAACGCTCGGGCCGCCGCGCCCTCGCCCGTTCGCATCGGCGATTCTCGGCATTTCGAGGCACCCGCCCCGCCACGACGCGTGTGGCAGGTGGCGGCTTCCCCGTGGCGCCACACGTGGCGCGACGCGAAACGTGCCGCGTCGCTCCCGGCCCGCCCCGCTGGCGTCCTTCTGCGGTTCCTCGTCGCCCTGTCGTACTCTGTCGTCGTGGAGACCCTCGGGAGCACCCTCTCCGCCGAGCGACTCGCCCCGGACGGCGGCGGGCCGCGCTTCGCCCTCAGCGTCGCGCTCTTCGCCGATCGCCCGCTCGACGCGGGAGCGCGTCACCCGCTCGACGCCGACGAGGTGCTCATCGGCCGCGGGGCCGAGCGAGCGAGCACGCGCGCCAGGTCGGGCCGCAAGACCGTGCTCACGCTGCGGTTCGACGATCCGCGCATGTCGACGACGCATGCACGACTGTTGCAACGGGGCGATGGGTGGACGCTCGTGGACCAGGGCTCGAAGAACGGGTCGCGACGCAATGGCGCGGCGGTAGAGCAGGCGGCGCTCGCGGACGGGGACGTCCTCGAGCTCGGGAGCACGTTCTTCGTCGTGCGGTCCCTGCCCGACGCTTCCCTCGCGGCGGCCGAACGAACCACCTCGGCTCCACTCGGCATTCCCACCTTGCACCTGACCCTGGGCGCAATGCTCGATCGCCTCGCAAAGGTCGCGCCGTCGCTCATCGCGGTGGTCCTCACGGGCGAGAGCGGCACCGGCAAGGAGGTCCTCGCGCGGGCCATCCACCGCGCATCCGGCCGCGCCGGACGGTTTCAGGCGATCAACTGCGGCGCGCTTCCCGCGACTCTGGTCGAGGCGGAGCTCTTCGGGTGCAAGCGCGGTGCGTTCTCCGGCGCAATCGCCGACCGGGACGGGATCGTGCGGAGCGCCGACGGAGGGACGCTGCTGCTCGACGAGATCGGCGATCTTCCCCTCCCCTCGCAGGCGGCGCTCCTGCGGGTGCTCCAGGAGCACGAGGTCATGCCGGTCGGCGACACGCGCGCGATCCCTGTCGACGTGCGCTTCCTCGCCGCGACCCACCGGGACCTGCGAGCGCTCGTCGCCGCGGGCACCTTCCGCGAGGACCTGCTGGCGCGTCTCTCGGGGTTCCACCTGCAGCTGCCTCCCCTGCGCGAGCGGCGGGAGGACCTCGGCCTGCTCGTGGGAGAGCTCCTTCGCCGCCTCGCACCGCAGCGCGCGGGCGACGTATCCCTCACGCGGCGGGCCGCGAGGGCGCTCTTCGCCCACGACTGGCCCCAGAACGTGCGCGAGCTCGAGAAGTGCCTCGAGGCCGCGCTCGTCTTCGCCGGGGACTCGCCCATCGAGCTCGAGCACCTGCCCCCCGCGCTCGCAGGGGCCTCTCCGGCCGACGGTCGCTCGCGCGACACCGCGCCGCCGCAGCACGGGTCACCCGAACGCCTGGCCTCCCCCGAGGACGAGGCGCGCCGCGCGGAGCTCGTCCGCCTGCTCGAGTCGCACCGCGGCAACCTGAGCGCCGTCGCGCGCGAGCTCGGGAAGGCGCGCTTCCAGGTGCAGCGCTGGATGAAGCGGTACGAGCTCCGGCCCGAGGACTACCGCTGAGAGGCCCATGACGACCACGGGCTGGGCACGAATGCTGGAAGGCCGCGTCCTCGCCGGGCGCTACGTGCTCGAGCGGCTCGTCGGCGAGGGCGGGATGGGTGCCGTCTTCTCGGCCACGCAGCTCGCGGTGCAGCGACGCGTCGCCGTGAAGGTGCTCCTGCCGGGCGTCGCCGACGATCCGTCGGTCGTCGAGCGCCTCCAGCGCGAAGCGACGCTCGTCGCGAAGGTCGCGCGGCGGGGCGTGCCGCAGATCATCGACTTCGATCGCGACGACCTCGCCGGGCCCTTCGTCGTGATGGAGCTGCTCGTAGGCGAGTCGCTCGCCGACCGCCTGCAGCGGTATGCCCGTCTGCATCCGCGCGAGGCCGCGTCGATCGCCTGCGCCGTGCTCGACACGCTCGAGGTGGTGCACGCCAAGGGGGTCGTTCACCGCGACCTCAAGCCGCCCAACGTCTTTCTCGCACGCGAGCGGGGCGGCGACCCCTCGGTGAAGATCCTCGACTTCGGCGTCGCGCGCGTCATCTCGCCGCACGGGGACATGACGGTGGAGGGCGCGGTCATCGGGACGCCGCGCTACATGGCGCCCGAGCAGGCCGCGGGGGAGCGCGCCGACGTCCGCGCCGACGTCTACGGCGTCGGCGCGATGATCTACGCGTGCGTCGGGGGCAAGCCGTACGCGAGCGCGACGGGGCTGGACGTCGTCGCCGCCGTGCGCGCCGGGCCCCCCGTTCCGCTCGCCGAGCTGAACCCCGAGCTACCTGCGTCCTTCGTCGCCGTCGTCGACCGGGCGATGGCGCGCTCGCCCGACGCGCGCTTCGCGAGCGCAGGGGAGATGCGCGCCGCGTTGACGCGCGTGATGGCGGACCTGCCAGAAGCGCCCCCCGAGAGCGCTGCGCCGCCCTCGGAGACGGAGGAGATGCTCGCGACCCCGCAGAGCGACACGGCGGGACCCACGGCTCCTTCCGAGGCACGCGGGAACACGAAGACCGGGAGCACCACGCCCGCGCGCGGCGAGGGACTCCGCACGCCGGCTCCGCCCGCACGGCGACGCTGGTACGCGCATCCTCTCGCGCTCGTCGCTTCCGGCGTGGTCCTCGCGGTCGGCGCCATGGGGATCGCCCGCGTCGCGTTTCGCGCGCAAGCCGCGACCACCGCTCCCGGGGCGACGTCCGCGCCGCCCATCTCGATGGCCGCCTCGGCGGCCGCCCTCGCCCTCTCCCCCGCGATCCACGACGAGATGGAGCGCGCGCGCGCCGCGTGGCGAGCGGGCGATCCGAATGCGCTGTCGCTGCTCCACGCCGTCTACGACGACGTCGATCACGCGGGGGGCAAACCTCTGAGCCCCACCGGACACGTCGCGGCCGAGGCGCTCTTCCTCATTGCCGACATCGAGGAGAGGGGCCTTCGCCCGCCCCCCGCGCGCGAGCCCACGCGCCCCGTGGAGCTCACCTCGGCGACGAGCCTCGACCTCGAGCTGCAGGCAAGCAAGGTCCTCAAGGACTACGTGAACGTCGGGGCGTGGGGCTTCATGGACCTGAGCGTATGCGGCGTCTACCGCGCCGGACGGACGATGGAGACGGTCCTTCGGTTCAACCGCGCGGAGGAAGCGCGCCAGCTCGGCCTCGTGAACAAGCCCTCCGTTCAGGCGCTCACCGGCATGAGCCGCTTGGACCTCGAGCGCTCGTGGTCCGGCGCCATCAGGCAGGACCAGTACAACGCAAAGGCGGAGTACGAGGGCACGATCATGATGGCGCGCTCCTTCCCCGGTCCGTTCGTCGACCCCACCGACGGGACCGATTGCGTCGCCTCCGCCCTTCACCGCCGCGACGTGCTGGCCGCCGAGGGTGACGGCGGTCCGTGACGGGCGCGCTCCCTCGATGCCGATCGCGGCCGGAGACCGACGGCCCGCACGGTCGGTGAGGGGCTATCCTGAGGGGATGCGCGGGAGAACGATTCGCGCGGGCCTCGTTCCGGTCGTCGCGGTGCTCGTGGCAGCGTGCGGTCACGGATCGGGGGACGCCGGTCCGGGAGCTTCGCGCGACGGAGGCGGAGGCGGAGAAGCGGGCGAAGGCATCGACGGCGGCGCCGGCCTCGATGCGCACGCAGACGGCGCGGGAACCGACGCGGCGGCGACTGCCACGAGCTACGGCCCGTCCACCTTGCCCGCGGGCTACCCGAACCTCGATCTGCCCCCGGTCGGAGCCGCCGCGCTCCGCGTCGTGACGCCGACGCTCCTCGAGCTCTCGCTCGTGACGACGAAGGCGGCCGATCCCGCGCCGCTCACGCAGTGGACGTTCGTCGACGGGAGCGGCAACCCGAGCGCGCTCCCACCCGCGACGGACTTCGTCGTCCACGCCGGCGCGGGCACCGTGGCGGTGACCACCGTCGGCTTCAAGCGCCGCCCGGTCTACGCGCCGCTCGCGACCTACGATCTCCGCATCGGCAACTGGCTCTACCTCGTCCTCGCGTCGCCCATCGCCGACGGCACGAGCGTCACCGTCGACGACGCGAGCGGCGCGCTCTGGTCGTCACCCTCGCCCTACACGGCGACCGTCGACCCGATGCGGCGCGGCGCCGCGATCCACGTGAACCAGACGGGGTACGTCCCTTCGCTCCCCAAGCACGCCTTCGTCGGCTTCTACCAGGGCTCGCTCGGCGAGCTCACCGTCCCGGCGACGACGTTCACGCTCGTCGACCGCGCCACGGGCAAGACCGCGTTCCAGGGCACGCTCGCCGCGCGCCTCGACACCGGTTTCCCGTTCCAGCCGGCGCAGTACCAGCAGGTCCTCGACGCGGACTTCTCCGCGTTCACGACGCCGGGCCAGTACCAGCTCGTCGTGCCCGGGATGGGCGCGTCGTATCCGTTCCTCGTCGACGACGGGAGCGCGATGGCCTTCGCGCGCACGTACGCGCAGGGCATGTACAACCAGCGCTGCGGCATGGCGAAGGCGCTGCCCTTCACGCGCTTCCCCGACGGCGCCGATCACACCGCGCCCGTCTCGGTCCCGACGGGGGACGCCACGTACGCGACGGCGCAGCAGCTCCTCGCGAGCAACGCGCAGGTCCCGCAGGGGCAGACGGCGCCCGAGCTGACGACGTTCACCGACGGGCTCTATCCGTACGTCGACACGGGACCCATCGACGAGACCGGCGGGCATCACGACGCCGGCGACTACAGCAAGTACCTGATGGACAGCTCGTTCCTCGTGCACACGCTCACCTTCGCGGCGGACGATCTCCCCGGCGTGGGCGCGCTCGACAACCTGGGCCTGCCCGAGAGCGGCGACGGCAAGAGCGACGTCCTCGAGGAGGCGAAGTGGGAGGCCGACTTCATCGCGAAGATGCAGGACGCCGACGGCCTCTTCTTCTACCTCGTCTACCCGAAGGACCGCGCCTACGAGAACGACGTCCTGCCGAGCCACGGCGATCCGCAGATCGTGTGGCCGAAGAACACCTACGCGTCGGCCGCCGCGATCGCCGCGCTCGCCGACATCGGCTCGTCGCCGCTCTTCACGCAGCAGTTCCCGACCGACGCCGCACGCTACCTCCAGGCGGCGGAGAAGGGCTGGACCGCGCTGCAGGCCGCGCTTGCGGCGCACCCGGACGAGGGCGCGTACCAGTTCATCTACCAGGACGACGCGTACCTCCAGGACGACATGATCGCGTGGGCGGCGGCGTCGCTCTTCGCGGCCACCGGCCAGGCGACCTACCAGACGGCGCTCGCGCAGTGGTACCCGGACCCCACCGATCAGAGCGACTACCACTGGGGCTGGTGGGGCATGTGGCGCGGGTTCGGCTGCGCGGCGCGCGACTACGCGTTCGCCGTGCGCTCGGGCAGGCGGAAGGCGAGCGAGGTCGACGCGTCGTACCTCGCGAAGTGCGAGACCGAGGTCACGGGCGTGGGGCAGGACCAGCTCTCGTGGGCGAAGGACAGCGCGTACGGCACGAGCTTCCCGCCGGCGACGAAGGCGACCGGCACCGCGGGCTGGTACTACTCCGGCACGCAGGCGTTCGACATGGCCGTCGCGCAAGAGGTGTCGGCCGATCCCGGGTACGCGGACGCGATCCTCACGAACATCGGCTACGAGGGCGGCGCGAACCCGGTCGACATCTCGTTCCTCTCGGGGCTCGGCTGGCAGCGCCCGCGCGTGATGGTGAGCCAGTTCTGGGAGAACGATCGGCATCGCCTGCCGCCGACGGGCATCGACTACGGCAACATCGTGACCGGGTACATGTACCTCCAGCAGTACGGCAGCGAGCTCGAGGAGGTCACGTTCCCGCAGGACGGCGCGCAGACCGCGCCCTACGGCTTCTACGATCGCTACGCGCACCAGTTCAACACGGCCACCGAGGCCGATACGGTGAACGAGGGCTGGGGCTTCGCCGCGATCGTCGCCCTCGCCGCGCAGACCCAGGCGGCGAAGACGCCGTGGCAGGCGCCGGGCGGGACCATCGTCGTCCCGTCGAGCGCGAGCTCCGGGCACGCGATCACCGTGACCCTCACCGCGCCGGCGGGCGTCGACCTCACGAACGCGCGCGTGACGTGGGAGGCCGCCGGTCAGGAGCCCTGGGCGGGAGGGACGTCGTTCACGTTCACCCCCGCCGCGCCGGGCTCCGTCTGGGTCGACTGCGAGGCGATGCTCCCCGACGGCCGGCGCGTCATCGCGTCGAACGACACGGGCCTCGTCGTGAAGTAGCCGGGCGCTCACTCCCAGAGGATCTTCGACCCGGTCACGAGCGTGGGCAGCCCGTCGAGCGGCTCGTGGGGCTCCCACCCGAGGATCTCGCTCCGGACGTTGCCGCCGCCGAGCATGCGCACGGTCTCCTCGGCGTACGCGGCCTGCATCGGCGCGTACCAGGGCGCGAGGTACTCGGGCACGCCCTGGTGGCGCATGACGACCACGCCGGGTGCGATGCACTCGGCGTCGAAGCGGCCGTAGGTGTAGTACTGCGTGCCGAAGCGAGACGAGCGCTCGTGCCAGTTGTCGAGCGTGGAGGTGCCCAGCATCTGGCGGAAGACGGTGCGGTAGTCGTAGCGGGCCTGCGCCCTCGTGGTCGTGACGAGGAGATCGAGGAAGGGCCGGCCGAGGAGACGCGCGAGCGTCATCATGAGCGGGCGGATCGGAAGGACGTCGTAGCGGCTCGACGCGAGGAACGGCTGACGCACGAACTCCCGGAGCGCGGCGTCGTCGAGGGCCTCGCAGAGATCGTCGAGCCCGTGCGGGAGGGTGCGGCTGACGAGGTAGGCGAGGCCGCGGTAGGGGATGCCCTTGATCTGGAAGGGGCTCGTCCCGGCGGGGCGTGGCAATGCGGGGCAGTCCTCGTCGGGCACGACCGGCGCGACGCGCACGCGGCGCGGGGAAGCGACGACCTTGGCCCGGGGGCGCGGCGTGTCCTCGAAATCGACGCTCCAGGCCTCGCGCGTGCCCTCGTCGGCGAGGGCCAGGAGCTCGGCGCCGAGGGCGCGCATCGACGGGAAGCGATTGGCGGGATCGACGGCGAGCGCGCGCGCGACGATCGCGTCGACGGCCGGCGGCAGGCCGGGCACGACGCGGCTCGGAGGCTCGACCTTCGCGGCGCGGACTGCCTCGACGAGCTGGAAGAAGGAGCGCGCCCGGAACGGCGCCCGCCCGGTGAGGCACTCGTAGAGGACGCACCCGAACGAGAACTGATCGGCGGGCGCACCGGCGTTGCCGATTCCGTACGTCTGCTCGGGCGCCATGTACGCGACCGACCCGACGACCATCTCGCTCTCGGTCAGCGGCCGGCTCTCGGGCACGTCCTCGAGCTTCGAGAGGCCGAAGTCGACCACCTTCGGGACGATCTGGTCGCGCGCGTCGTGCGCGAGAAAGACGTTCGCCGGCTTGATGTCGCGGTGCACGGCGCCGACGCGGTGCGCGTACGCGAGCGCCGACGCGATGGGCAGGAGGTACGCAGCGGTCTCCTCGGGCGAGAGGCGGCCCACCTTCTCGAGCTCCGCGCGCAGGTCGCGGCCCTCGAGGAACTCCATGACGAGCCAGGCGACGCTCGGTTCGCGGCCGAGGTCCATCACCTCGAGCACGTTTGCATGGTGGAGCTGCGCCGCGACGCGCCCCTCGCGGAGGAAGCGCGCCGCGAGCTGGTCGTCGCGCATCAGGTGCTCGTGCAGCACCTTCACGGCCACGCGCTTGCCGAGCATGACGTGACGCCCCTCGAAGACGCTCGCGGTGCCGCCCTGGCCGACGAGGCGCACGAGCTCGTACGCGCCGAGCCGCGCGCCCACGAGCATCGAGCTCCGGCTCGGTGAAGACACGAATCCAAGGGTACACCTCGGAACGCGCAGGACGGGCGGGGCATCGGATCGGTCGGCGCGCGGGGCGCTAGGGAGCTCTTCGGGCGAGCTCCGCTGCCCCCTCAGGGCGCATGCGCGGCCTTCGCGACGCGGCACACGTTCCCGTCGCCGGCGTTCACCCAGTACGCGTACCGGTCGTCCACCGCGAGGCCGCGCGGCTTGTGCTGCTCCTTCGCGAGCACGAGCGTCGCGCCGCCGGCCTTCTTGCGGGCGAGGATGCGGCCGCCTGCGTCGGTGCTCGACGTCCAGTAGACGGTGTCCCCGTCGAGCGCGATGGAGAACGGCGACGGAGCGTCCGAGATGGTCTCGACCTTCCCGTCCGCGATCGTGGCGCGGTACACGCGGCTCGACCACTGCGGGTCGCCCGTGCCGCTGTCGGTCCAGTAGACCGCGGTGTCGTCGGCGGCCAGGCGCTGGATCTTGCCGGCGGGGAGCTTGACGACGGGGGCAGCGTCGCCTCCCGCCTTGGGGGCGCGGACGACGCTGCCGCCCTGGACCCAGAAGACGTGGGTGGCGTTGACGGCGAGCGCGGTCCGCACGACGGGGCCCGCCGCGACGGTGACCACGGTGGGCTTGCCCGTCGCCCCCAGGTGGAGCAGCTCGGGGCCGCTCTTGCCGGACTTCACGTCGCCGAACGCGAAGACGTCGGTGCCGTCGGACACGGCGAGCGTCTCGTCGACGTCGTAGGTGGGGGCGACGGCGGCGGGCTTCCCCGCAGCCCCGGCGGCGCCCGGGGTCGCCGCCATGATCTTCGAGTGCTGCTTGCCGTCGGCGGACGGTGACGTGATCCACACGAGCCGCCCTGCCGCGAAGGCGAGGCCCTCGGCGCCGTGCTGGCCGGCGAAGGCCTTGGTGGCGGTTCCGCCCACCGTGAGTGGGACCGACATGATGTCGATGGCCTCGTCGGGATCGGGCGCATCGCCCGGGATGTCGAGGACGTAGAGCGCGTCCTTGCCGAGCACCGCCGCGCGCGGCTGGTGGAGCTTCGTGAGCACCTCGACCGGGTTGGTCGCCGTGACCAGGTTGGCCGCGCTGGCCATGCCCATGGGCGTCAGCGGCACGGCAGAAGGAGCCGCGTCGGCCGCTCCGCCGCTGGAATCGTGGCAGCCGGAGACGAGGCCGGCGAAGAGCGGGCCGGCGAGAGCGAGCGCGAGACCGAAGCGGAGGGCAACGCGCTGCCGGACGGCGGACTGCGGGGCGATCCGCCGGGCGGCGGGGGTCGGGGCGATCATGGTCGGTCCTTGGTACCCCAACTCGCGCACGATTGGACACCGTGCGAAGCTCTCGGCGACGAAGCCATGGGCTGGCTGAAGCAACGACACCGCGCGCAGATCCTCGCGCAGCCGTTCCCGGCCGCGTGGCGCTCCATCCTGGCGCGCAACGTCCCCGCGATGGCCCGGCTCGACGCGGCCGAGGGCAAGGCGCTCGAGGAGCACGTCCAGATCTTCGTGGCCGAGAAGCACTTCGAGGGGTGCGGGGGGCTCGCGCTCACCGACGAGATGCGCGTGACGATCGCCGGGCAGGCGTGCGTCCTGCTCCTCTGCCTCGACGGCGAGACCGACGTGTTCCCCACCGTCGAGTCGGTGCTCGTCTACCCGTCGGCGTACCTCGCTCCCAGCGTGCCGCGGCCGGGCGGGATCGTGGTCGACGCCGTCCCCCGCGAGGGCGAGAGCTGGCAGCAGGGCACGGTGGTCGTCGCGTGGGACGAGGTGCGGCGCGCCGCGCACGATCCGCGGCACAACCTGGTGCTCCACGAGTTCGCGCACGCGCTCGATCAGGAAGACGGTGCGGCCGACGGCGCGCCGCGCCTGCCGGCGCGCGCCATGTACGGCCCGTGGGCCCACGTCCTCGGCGCGGAGTACGACGCCCTCACCCGCGCGATCCAGGCGGGCCACCGCACGTCGATCGATCCGTACGGCGCCACGAACCCCGCCGAGTTCTTCGCCGTCGTGACCGAGGCGTTCTTCGGGCGCCCGGCCGAGCTACGCCGCGACCACCCCGCCCTCTACGAGCAGCTCCGCTCCTTCTACCGCCAGGATCCGGCCTCTCGCGCCTGAGCCGTCACGTCCTACGTGTGGCGGACGTACTCGAAGTCGATCGGCCGGCCCTTGATGCCCTGCTTCGGCGCGCTGATCCAGTTGGCCATCTGCTTCGGATCGTGGACGGGCTTCGTCATGAGGCTCTTCACGTAGGCCTTGTCGGCCTCGCCGGGGAGCCACTCCTCCTTGCGCGCGTCGAACTGCTCCTTCGTGAGGAGGTTGCCCGCCGGATCCGTCTGCACGCCGGAGTAGATGCCCACGTGCCGGTGGAACCGGCGGCTGGGCAGCGTCAGCTGGAACGGGACGCCGTGGCTCGCGATCGCCCGGTTCCACTTGTCGACCCCGCGCTGGCAGTCCTCGACGTACGCGTCGCGGAGCACCTCGTTCATCGCGTTGCGGAGCGGCACGTCCTCGTGCTCGAGGCGGCCCTCCTTCGGCACGTCGAACGCGTAGGTGCCCGCGAGGGCCGCGTGGTCCTCGTACTGCTCCTCCTTGGCGCGGCCCTTGACGCCCGTCGCGAAGAAGCTCGCGGCGTTCGAGCTGATCTCGCCGCCGAAGAGGTCGAGCGACAGCGAGTACCAGAGGTTCAGGTACTTCTGCATCGTCGGGAGATCGATGACGCCGAGGGCGCGCACGTCCGCCGGGTCGTCCTTCTTCTCCTCCGCCATGCGCTTCGCCGTGCGGTCGACGACGCGGAGCACGCCCGTCTCGCCGACGAACATGTGGTGCGCCTCTTCCGTCAGCATGAAGCGCGTCGTGCGCGCGAGCGGGTCGAACCCGCTCTCGGCCAGAGCGAGGAGCTGGAACTTGCCGTCCCGGTCCGTGAAGAACGTGAACATGAAGAAGGACAGCCAGTCGGTGCACGGCTCGTTGAACGCGCCGAGGATGCGCGGCTTGTCGGCGTCGCCGCTGCGGCGCTGCAGAAGTGCCTCTGCCTCCTCGCGGCCGTCGCGCCCGAAGTACGAGTGGAGCAGGTACACCATCGCCCAGAGGTGGCGCCCCTCCTCGACGTTGACCTGGAAGAGGTTCCGCAGGTCGTAGACGCTCGGGCACGAATGGCCGAGCATCCGCTGCTGCTCGACGCTCGCGGGCTCGGTGTCCCCCTGGGTGACGATGAGGCGGCGGAGCGTGTTCCTGTGCTCGCCGGGCACCTGCTGCCAGGCGGGCTGGCCCATGTTGTCGCCGAAGCCGATCGTCCGGTCCTTCACCGGATCGGCCAGGAAGATGCCCCACCGGTAATCGGGCATCTTCACGTAGTCGAAGTTCGCCCAGCCGTCGGCGTCGACGCTCGTGGCGGTGCGGAGGAACACCTGGTCCTCCTGGAAGCCGCTCGGCCCCATCTCCTTCCACCACTGGATGTAGTTGGGCTGCCACGCCTCGAGCGCGCGCTGCAGGCGCTTGTCGTCCGAGAGGTGGACGTTGTTCGGGATCCGCTCGCTCGTGATGACGTCCGACATGGGTCAGGTCCTCTTGAAATCGAACTCGGGGCGCTCGGGCTTGCCGTACAGGGTGAGAGCGCCGCGCGGGCCGACCGCGTTCGGGCGCTGGAAGATCCAGTTCTGCCACGCCGTCAGGCGGCCGAAGATCTTCGTCTCCATCGTCTCGGGGCCGCCGTACCGGAGGCTCGCCTCCATGCCCGTCATCGCGTCGGGCGAGAGGCTCGCGCGCTCCTCGAACGCGATGCGGACCTCGTCCTCCCAGTCGATGTCGTCGGGCGCGAACGTGACGAGGCCCGCCTCGACGGCGGCCTTCGTGCCGAACGGGCCGGCGTGCTCGAGGACACGCGCGACGCGCTCGGGCTCGCGGAGAAAGCGGCTCTGCAGGCGCGTGAGGCCATTTCCCATGGGGTACGGCCCCGCGTTGGCGGACGAGAGGCGCACGGTCACCTTGCCGTCCGGGTCGTCGAGCATGTAGACGCGGTCGGCGGCGAGGGCGAGCTCCATGAGCGAGCCGGCGAAGCAGGAGTCTGCCTCGACGAGCGCGAAGAGGCTCTTCGCCGTCATGTCGAGGCGCTTGAGGACGCGCCGCACCAGGAGCGTCGCCTCGCGCACGAGGCCGTCGTCCTTGTGCTTCGCGAGCATCGCGTCGACCGCGAGGACGCGCTCGGCGTCGCCGCTCGTCTTCAGCGCGACGACGCCCACCTCGGGCCGGTTGAAGCGCAGATCGAGCAGCGCGTCGTCGAGCTCGCGCCAGGCACGGACGACCCACGCGGCGGACCCCGCCTTCGCCAGCTCGTCGGGCGTCTGGGCCTCCGCCCCGTCGGGCGCCTTCATCGTGAGGGTCGCCGTCCGCGCCTTCTCGTCGACGGTCATCGTGACGAAGCGGCGCTCGGCGCCGAGCGGCTCGAGCTTCAGCGCCTTGAACGGCTTGCGCCTGCTGCGCGCGACGATGGCGTCGAGCCGGCGCTTCACGGCGGCCTCGAAGTCCTTCTTGCTGGGCGCCTCGTCGACGACGTGCCACTCGACGGCGCGCTTGCCGCGGATGCCCTCGGCCACGGTGGAGAACGCGTCGGCCAGGTCGCGCCGGATCTTGCGCTTGTCGACGAGGCGCGTGAGCCCGCCCGTCCCGGGGAGCACGCCGAGGAGCGGCGCCTCGGGCAGGCTGACCGCGCTCGAGCCGTCGTCCGCGAGGACGATCTCGTCGCACGCGATGGCGAGCTCGTACCCGCCGCCCGACGCCGTCCCCGCGAGCGCGGCGAGGCTCGGGATGCCCGACTCGGCGCTCATCTCTTCGAGATAGAGGCGCGTCTCGTTCGTGAACTTGCAGAAGTTCACCTTGAAGGCGTGCGTGCTGCTGCCGAGCATGTAGATGTTCGCGCCCGAGCAGAAGATGCGGTCCTTGCCGCTCGCGAAGACGAGCGCCTTCACCTCGGGGTGCTCGAAGCGGATGCGCTGGAGCGCGTCGGCCAGCTCGATGTCGACCCCGAGGTCGTACGAGTTGAGCTTGAGCGGGTAGCCCGGTCGCATTCCCTCGTTCTCGCGCACGTCCATGACGAGGCGCGCGACCGCGCCGCCGTACTCGGCGGGGAGCTCGAGCCGCCAGTGGCGGTAGCGGTCGGGGTGCGTCTCGAAGCGGACGGGAGGCAGCGACGCGTCGGTCTCGTGGGCGCCCATGGCGAGGGAGAACGTTAGGACGAGACGGGGGCCCGAGCAAGTAGTATAGTGCCGCCTGCTCGTTGCACATGAACTATAGTTCCGACGCCCCGTCGCGCTCCGACAAGCGCGCAGAGCTCCTCCGGGCGCTCGGCGCGGCGGTGCGGTCGCGCCGCACGGGCCTGAGCCTGACCTTGCGCGTGCTCGCGCACCGGGCCGGGGTGAGCGAGCGGTTCCTCGCGCAGCTCGAGCAGGGCGAGGGCAACATCTCGGTCGCGCGCCTGCAGGACGTGGCGGAGGCGCTGGGCACGAGCGCGGGGGAGCTCCTCTCGACGCGGGCGGCGGTCGAGCCGTCGGCGGGCATCGTCGCGCTCCTCGGGCTGCGTGGCGCCGGCAAGAGCACCCTCGGGCCCGAGGTCGCCCACCGCTTCGGCGTCCCCTTCTTCGAGCTCGACGCCCTCGTCTCGCGCGAGGCGGGGATGCCGCTCGGGACGATCTTCGAGATGCACGGCGAGGCGTGGTTCAGGCGCCTCGAGCTCGAGGTCCTCCGGCACTTCCTCGACGAGCACCCCGCGGCGGTGCTGGCGACGGGCGGCTCGCTCGTCACGGCGCCCGAGACGTACGCGCTCCTTCGCAAGCGCGCGACGACCGTATGGCTGAAGGCGAGGCCGCAGGACCACTGGGACCGCGTACTCCGCCAGGGGGACGCGCGGCCCATGCGCAACCGCGCGAACGCCATGGCGGAGCTGCGGACGCTGCTGCGCACGCGGAGGCCGCTCTATGCCCTCTGCGATCACGTGGTCGACACGTCGAGCGCGTCGTTCGAGGAAGCGGCCGCGCGCGTCGTGGCCGCGGTGAGGTCGAGCAGGTCTTCGAAGAGGAGCCGGTGATGAAGGAGCTCGGGAGCTGGGTGTGCGGTCGGTGGACGGCGGGCAAGGGCAAGGCGGCGACGCTGGTGAACCCCGCCAACGAGGAGGCGCTCGCGACGACGTCCACCGAGGGCATCGACTTCGGCGAGGTGCTCGCCTACGCCCGCGACCGGGGCGGTCCAGCGCTCCGCGCGCTGACGTTCAAGGAGCGCGGCGACCTCGTTCGCGCGATGAGCAAGGCGATCCACGCCAAGCGCGACGAGCTGCTCGCCCTCGCGACCGCAAACGGCGGCAACACGCGCGGCGACGCGAAGTTCGACGTCGACGGCGCCATCGGGACGCTCGCCGCGTACGCCGACCTCGCGCCGGAGCTCGGGGACCGGCGCGTCCTTCTCGACGGCGAGGGCGCGCAGCTCGGGCGGAGCGCGCGGCTCTTCGGCCAGCACGTCTACGTCCCGCGCGAGGGCGTCGCCGTCCACGTCAACGCGTTCAACTTCCCCGCGTGGGGCCTCGGCGAGAAGGCGGCGTGCGCTCTCCTCGCGGGCATGCCCGTCGTCGCGAAGCCGGCGACGAGCACGGCCCTCGTCGCGCACCGCATCGTCGAGATCCTCGTCGACGAGAAGGTGCTCCCCGACGGGGTCCTCTCGTTCGTCTGCGGCTCCTCGGGCGATCTCCTCGACCGGCTCGGCGGGCAGGACGTGCTCGCGTTCACGGGTTCCAGCGGGACCGCGGGCATGCTGCGCGGCGGAAAGGCGTTCGCGCACGCGTCGGCGCACGTGAACGTCGAGGCCGACAGCCTGAACGCGGCCGTCCTCGGGCCGGACGTGACCGACGGCTCGGAGCTCATGGGCCTCTTCGTGAGCGACGTCGCGCGCGACATGACGCAGAAGACCGGGCAGAAGTGCACGGCGATCCGGCGCGTCTACGTGCCGGAAGACCTCGTGGAGGCCGTCCTCGAGCGGCTGAAGGAGCGGCTCGAGGCCGTGAAGGTGGGCGACCCGGCGCGCGAGGACGTGGGCATGGGGCCCGTGGCGACGGCGCAGCAGCTCCGCGACGTGCGCGAGGGCATCGGGCGCCTCGCCGTGGAGGCGAGGACCGTCTGCGGAGGCGCCGGCCCGGTCGCGGCGCTCGGCGTCGCGGAGGGCAAGGGCTACTTCGTCGCGCCGACCTTGCTGCTCGCCGCAGGCGCGAAGCCGGGCGACGCCGCGCACACGCACGAGGTGTTCGGCCCCGTCGCCACGGTCATCCCGTACGACGGCTCCGCGAAGGCGGCTGCCACGTGCGTCTCGTGGGGCGGGGGCGGACTCGTAGCGAGCGTGTACGCGGACGACCGCGACTTCGTGCGCGACTTCGTCCTCGGCGTCGCGCCCTTCCACGGGCGCGTGATGCTCGCGACCTCGAAGAGCGCGTCGCAGTCGATGCCGCCGGGCATGGTGCTGCCGCAGCTCCTCCACGGCGGTCCGGGCCGCGCGGGCGGAGGCGAGGAGCTCGGCGGTCGCCGCGGAATGGCGCTCTACATGCAGCGCGTCGCCCTCCAGGGCGATCGCGCGCTCGTCGAGGCGATCGCGGGCAAGCCCGGCTGACGCGTCGCTCTCGTCATGATGGTGGCGCTGCACGCATCATGATATCCATACCCCGTGAAGCCGCTGCAGGTGATGGTCGCCGAGGATGAGCTCGCGCGCCTCGAGCGCTGGTCTCACAAGCGCGGCTGGACGAAGTCGCAGACGATCCGCTTCGCCATCCGTGCCATCACCGGCGACCCCGGCATCATGAGCGCCAGCGGAATGATCGAGGGCCTCCCCGGAGACCTGAGCGAGAAACTGCACGCGTATCTCGCGGAAGCCCACGTCACGTCACCGAAGCGCGGAAGCCGACGTGCGAAGCGTCTTCGTCGATAGCAGCGCCTGGGTCGCGTTCTTCAGCTCGAGCGACGGCCAGCACGCGCACGCCCACGAGGCCTTCGCGAGAGCGACGCGCGAGCGGCGGCTGCTTCTGACCGGCAGCCTCGTGCTCGCCGAAGTCCACAGGCTGTTCCTGTACCGGACGGACATTCGCGCCGCGCGCGCCGTTCTGGACCGCATGACGACCAGCCGCGACGTCCGCGTCGAGCACGCGACCGATGCCCTTCATGCGTCGGCGATGACGTTCCTGGATCGGCTGGCCGACCAGCCCATCACCTATGCCGATGCCATGAGCTTCGCGATCATGAAAGCGGCGAGGTGCACCATCGCGCTGGCGTTCGACCGCCACTTCGCCATGGCGGGCTTCACCATGTGGCGGGGCGGGTGATGCGCCCCCGTGTCGAACATCGTTCGGGGAGGGAACGCTGTGGCCCCCAGATAACGAGGGCGAGCCCTGAAGCGGCGAGGCCGAGGTCAGCTCAGCTGCCTGCCGGTCGCGGGCGCGCGCGGCCTCGAGGCGACTTCGTTGACGACGCCCTGCTCGCTGAGAAGGTAGAGGTCGCGACCCGCGGCTGCACATTGCCGCGCCAGCCGGCTCGCGTGGAACAAGAAAAGGGAAGCATCGTCCACGCCGGTTTCGAGCGTCGAGAACCATTCCCGTGCCGCGAGCGAACGCGCACGTACGTCGATCCCGCCCGCGGCGACGCCCGCGAGTTCGGCGACCGCGGGGATCCGGTATAGCCCGTGCCCGGACTGCGCCGCGGGAGGGAAGAGAGCCGGGTGCGGGGACGGAGCGACGCCGAATTCGCGACACAAGTCCTCGACGTGAAGCTCGGTGAAGCCCTTCATGCATGCATGCGGGAGGGGTCGGACGCGGACGTCGAGACGCCGCTCGAGGTACACGTGGTAGTCACCCCGGATCGCCGCGACCTCGGCACGAGGGGCCTGGAGCTCGAGCCCCGCTGCAGCGGCCGCGGGATCGGGGTCCCAGCAGTCGTAGGTCACGGGCCCCCCGGTGAAGGGGTTTCGCCCCTCGCGCTTCACCGGCGCACCGAGCGGACGCCGCCAGCCCGTGAACGCCATTCCAAGCTCTTCCTGCGTGGCACCGATGATCGTGGAGTACATCGCCATGGTTGCCGTCGGAGCGCGAGCCCGGCGACCGTCCTCCGTGAACGGGTCGCGAGCCGCGCGTAGTGCGATCTACACGCGGCGCGGGTCGAATCTCCCCCAAGTCGACGGAGTGGCGCTTCGACGAAAACGTTTGGCGTCAGGACGAAAGGCCCGGCCCCACCTTGCTGGCCAGCCTCGTCCTCGCGCGCTTCGGGTTCCCGCGCTTCGCTGCGAGGCTCTTCGCGCCGAGCATCCGCGCGAGGTTCGGGTACTGGCCGGCCAGCGCAGGGCGGGTGGCCGCGACGAGCCGGAAGGGTGTCTTCAGCTTGTCGACCAGCGCGAGCGCGTCCTTCCACGCCATGCCCTCCTGCGACTTGACGTAGGTGCACCAGGCGGTCGCGGCGGCGAGGAGCGTCGTCCACTCCGCGGCGACGGTCAGCCGGGCGCTGACCTGCGAGGCCGGGGGCGCGGTGACGCCCAGGAGCGCCGTGTAGTCCGGGAAGTCGTCGAGCTCCGTGATGACGCCCGGCACCGACGCGAGCTCGGACTGCATCGGGCGCCAGCCGAGAAGGTCGAGCGCGTTGACGGGGACGAAGCCCGCCGGCACGGGCGGGACCGTGACCTGCGGCGGGGCGTCGACGGGGAAGGACGCGGGCGGCGCCGCGGGGGACGCAGGGGCGGTGGTGGTGGACGTAGACGGGGTGACCTCGGAACCGTTGTCGGACGCCATGGCGTATCTCTCCTCGACGGCCCCGCGATCGGGGACTCCGGCGACTCCCACGCCCGGAGCGACGGACTCCGGATCCGGTGCGACGGACTCGGACCCTGTCGCGACGGACTCGGACCCTGTCGCGACAGACTCGGAGCCTGTCGGGACAGACTCGAACCCTGTCGCGACAGAGTCCGGGTCCGTTGCGACAGACTCGGAGCCCGTCGCGTCGGACTCCAGATCCGCGTGGCGTGGGAAGCAGCGCGAAGCCCCGGTCTCCGGCGACGTGCCGGAGCGCGTGGCCCTCACCCTAGGGGCCCGCGATCCAGACAGGACCAGATGGGACCAGTTCGCACCAGTCCGTCGCAGCGCCGCCCTCGTCCCCGGCTACGCCGTTGCAGTGAGGGCGGAAGCGGCGGAGGCCTCGCGGGTCTCAGCCCTTCGGCTTCGGGTGCCTGCGCAGCCCGTGATGGCCGCCTCGCGCCGCCGGGCGCTGGGGAGCGTCGCGCACCTCGCGCCGCGCGATCGGTGGCCGGTCGTCGCGTCGTTCCGGTTGCGCGGGCTGCTCTCGCGGCGGGTCCCGTCGTGCCGGTTGCTCCCGTCGTGCCTCCGGGTCCCTTCGCGCCGGATGGTCCCTTCGCGCCGGTTGCTCCCGTCGCGCCGGAGACGCGCCGGCACGAGCAATCCGCACACGGGCATCCCTGGGATCGGGTTTGGCGGCGTCGACCTCGAACGCCTCGGCCACGTCGCGCGACACGTCGACGTAGGACTCGCGCTCGTCGACCCGGATGGCGCCGACGTCGCTCCCGCGGATGTTCCCCCGCCGGCAGACGACGGCCAGCAGCCGCCGCGGATCCGCGCCCTGCGTCCCGCCCCAGGTGACGCGAAACGTGACCCACGCCTCGGGCCCAGGGTGCGGGCCTCGATGGGGCCCTTCGCGCTCTCCACGACGCGGCGCCGGGACGGGGGCTCGCGGGGGTGGAGCGCCATGCGAAGGGCCACGGTCGCGCGCTGCCGGCGGGACGTCCGCGGGAGGCCCGGGAGGACGCCGTTCGATCGTCGAGCCCCGCGCGTCGTGCCGCGCCTCGTGCCGGGTGGGCTCGTGGCGTGCCTGCGACCTCGGCTCGTACCGGCCGGGACGCGCCGCGGGCCTCTCCACCCTCGCCCGCGACGGCCGCTCCTCCATCATCGGCGGCGGGATGTTCCTCACCTCGCGCGCCCGCGTCGGCCCGTGCAGCCCCGCCTTGTCGATGAGGCGCGCGATCGAGTTCACCGGGGAGGGTCCCTTGAGGATCTGCTCGGCGATGGCGATGGCGTGCGGGTCGATCGTCTCGCCGTCCCCGTCACGCGCGAGCCACGCGACGAGCTTCTCCTCGCGCGCTCGCTGGATCGCGTCGGGCCGGGGGATGGGCTCGATGGTGTGCTTGATTTTCGCGCGTCCCAGCCCCCGCGCGATGTTCGGGTAGTGCGCCGGCGCGACGAAGAGGACGCTCGTCCCCTGCTTGCCGGCCCGCCCGGTGCGGCCGCTCCTGTGCGTGTACGTCTCGACGTCGGTCGGCGGCTCGATCTGGATGACGCGGGCCACGTCGCGCACGTCGATTCCGCGCGCGGCCACGTCGGTCGCGACGAGGGCCTGCACGCCTCCCTGGCGGAACGCCGCGAGGGCGCGGTCGCGCTCCGGCTGCTCCATCTCGCCGGACAGCGTGCGCACGACGAAGCCCGCCTCGGAGAGCTCCCCGGCGATCCGCGCCACGTCGGCGCGCGTGCGCGCGAAGACGAGCGACTTCGCCTCCTCGTCCGACAGCAGGAGGTTCACGAGGGCGTCCACGCGCTGCCGCGGGTCCACGAGGTGAACGACGTGCTCGACGTCCGAGTGCGCCTCCCCGAGCGCCGTCCCTTGCACGTGCACCGGGTCCTTCTGGAACTTGTCGGCGAGCGCCACGACGTCGCGCGAGAACGTCGCCGAGACGAGGTGCGACCGGCGCTCGGCCGGCAGCATCCCGAGGATGGCGTCGAGGTCCTCGCGGAAGCCGAGGTCGAGCATCGAGTCCGCCTCGTCGAGGACGACGGCCGCGAGCGTCGCGGCGTCGATGCGGCCCCGCTCGAGCGCGTCGCGAAGCCTGCCGGGCGTCGCGACGATGACGGCGGGGTTCGCCGAGAGGGCGCGCTTCTGGTCGACGTAGCCCGCGCCGCCCGTGACCGCGGCGACGCGCACGCGCAGCGGCGCGTAGAGCCACGAGAGCTCGTCGGACACCTGCTTGGCGAGCTCCCGCGTCGGCGCGAGGATGAGCACGCGCGGCCGCGCCGGCCCCCCGAACTGCGCGGTCAGGTCGTCGAGCAGGTCGCGGACGGCGAACCCGATCGCGATCGTCTTGCCCGACCCGGTCTGCGACGTGATGCGAAGATCGCGCCCCTCGAGCGCCTCGTCGAGGACGGCCTCCTGCACGGCGGTCAGGGTGTCGTACCCCTTCGTGGCGAGCGCCTGCGCCAGCGCAGGACCGACGAGGTGCGTGAGATCGGTCGCGGGGGGCATGGGACCCGCGGGATTAGCACGCCCCGGGCTCAATCCCCCGCGAACGCGTACGCCCCGCCCCGCTCGAGCGCCCGCCGGTACGCGGGACGGGCGTGGATCGTCTTCAGCCACGCGAGGATCCGGGGGTGCGTCGCCTCGGTGAGCCCCGCGCGGGATCGCGCCGCCTCGAGCGGGTAGCTCATCTGCACGTCCGCCGCGCTGAACGCGTCGCCCGCGAACCACGGCGCCTTCGCGAGCTCCTTCTCGACGTAGCCGAAGTGGGTCTCGAGCTGCGGGGTGACGAACTGCGCCTTGACCTTCCGCGCGATCCCCCGCGCGACCGGTCGCACGAAGAACGGCATCGGCGCGGACTCGACGCGGTCGAAGATCAGCTTGAGGAGGAGCGGCGGCATGGCCGACCCCTCGGCGTAGTGGAGCCAGTACGTGACGCGGAGGCGCTCGGGCGTCCCGTGCGGCGGCGCGAGCGCGCCGGCGCCGTGGCGATCGACGAGGTACTCGAGAATGGCGCCCGACTCGGCGAGCGTGGCGTCGCCGTCGGTGATGACCGGGGACTTGCCGAGGGGGTGGACGGCGCGAAGCTCCGGCGGGGCCAGCATCGTGTGCGGGTCCCGCTCGTAGCGCTTCACCTCGTAGGGCACGCCGAGCTCCTCGAGGAGCCAGAGGACGCGCTGGGAGCGGGAGTTCGCGAGGTGGTGGACGACGATCATCGGTGCGTGCAGTACGGATGACGCAGCCCGTCGGCCCGTCGCTCTGCTAGAGTTCCAGCCTCGGGGGAACTTTGCACCACCTGGAGGCCGCCTCATGACGAGGACGTCGCTGCTCGCGCTGCTGCTCCTTCTCTCCGCCGGTTCGTTCGCTGCGTGCGGCAGCAGCAACGGGGACACCTTCCCGTCCGGCGGGTCGTCGAAGGACGGCGGGAGCCTCGACGGCGCCGGGACCTCGGGAGACGGCACGGTCCCCGGCTTCGCCGACGGGGGCGACGGCTCGACGTTCAACCAGGTGCAGAGCGTCTACTTCGTCCCGCCGACGGCCACCGTGTCGCTCACGCCGACGGCGACCACCGCATCGGCGTCGTTCACGCTGATGGTGCAGTACGCGAGCGGCGCGACCGCGCAGGTGGACGCGACCTCGCTCCAGTTCGACCGGCCGGACCTCGCGGCGATGACGGCGGGCGAACCCGTGAAGCTCACCGCGTCCGGGCCGACGGCGGGCGTGGGCACCCTGCACGCCGTCTACGCCAACCAGAGCGCCACGGCGAAGCTCACCGTCCAGATCCAGAACGTCGTCGTCGGCGCCGGGGTCCCGCCGCAGGCGGTGACCGCCCTGGGCGGAGCAGGGTTGCCCGTCGATCCGTCGGTCACCTCGCTCCTCTACCCCTACGACCAGACCATCTTCCCGCTCGGCCTCGGCTCGCCGATCGTCATGTGGAACGCGCCGAACGCGAACGACGTGTACCGCCTGCACTACGAGGAGCAGAACTACACCTACGACGGGTACTTCCTCGTCGCGCAGCCCGCGCAGATCAACGCGGACCAGACGAGCTGGGACCGGCTGACGGCGTCGAACGGGGGCGATCCGCTGAAGGCGCAGCTCTCGCGGTGGGACGCGACGACGCAGACGGCATACGCGTCGGCGAGCGAATCGTGGAAGATCGCGCCGTCGAGCCTGCAGGGCGCCATCTACTACTGGACGGTGAGCGGGACCGGGCACATGTCGCGCATCTACCCGGGCACCGGCTCGACGCCGGAGATCCTGAACGGCGGCACGTGCATGGGGTGCCACGCGGTGAGCGCCGACGGGACGACGCTGGTCGCGTCGGTCGAGAACGAGGGCAGCACCGACAGCACCGACGCGCGCGCCTGGGTGTCGTACGACCTGCCGGGGGTGACCGTGCGCGAGGAACCGCACCTCTTCGGCGGGAACGTCGCGGTGACGCCCAACGGAAAGAACACCGTGTTCGGCACCGTGCCGATGCACCTGGGCGACACGACGACGGGCGCCGAGATCCCCAACAGCGGCATCGAGACCTTCCCTCTCGCCCCGGGGATGGCGACGCTCGCGCACCCGGTGTTCTCGCCGGACGGCAAGCACTTCGCGGCCGTCCAGTCGAACAACATCTGGTACGAGTGGACGCTCGGCAAGATGGTCCTCTGGGACTACGACCAGGCCGCGCAGACGTTCACCAACCCGCTCCCGCTCGCCGACGGCTCGACCTTCACCGCGCCCGAGCAGGCGATCGCGTACCCGAGCTTCTCGCCCGACTCGAACTGGATCGCGTTCCACGCGGCCGACCACGCCGGCGGCTGCCACGACGCGTGCGACGCGACGACGGTCGACACGGGCGCGCTCTGGATGCAGAGCACGACCGGGTCGGCGCCCACGCGCCTGACCACCCTGACCGACTCGTCGCCGTCGGCCGCCGATCACGACGTCTCGTTCGAGCCGACCTTCAACCCGGTCGAGCGCGGCGGCTACTTCTGGGTCGTGTTCACGAGCATGCGCGACTGGGGCAACCGCGTCACCGGCGCGGCCAACTGCGGGAAGAAGCGGCTCTGGGTGGCGGCCATCGACGCGACGCCGGGGAGCTCCGACCCGAGCCACCCCGCCTTCTTCATCCAGGGGCAGGAGGAGGACACGATGAACATGCGCGGCTTCTGGAGCCTCGCCGCATGCATCCAGCCCGCCCCACCGGGCACCGACGCGGGCGCCCCCGACGGGGGTGCGACGTGCACGCAGGGGTACCAGTGCTGCTCGGGCTTCTGCGATCAGGGCGTGTGCACCACGCCCGGCACGGTGGCGTGCTCGGGAGTGGGCGACACGTGCACGACGGCCGCGGACTGCTGCAATTCGAGCGTCGTCAGCTGCGTCGGCGGCACGTGCCAGACGGCCGTGCAATGAGTCCGGAAAACTTCGATGGGACGCCGAGAAAGTGCGTCTCTGAGCGGGTTTGGGTCCCGCGGGGGGTCTCCGGAAGCTAGAACGATCGCGAGCCAAGGAGGCCCGCGTGGCGAATCCCCTCAGCGATCGACAGCGCATGCGGAACGACCTGCGCGAGCTCGCCAAGCTCGCGGCCCCGTCGACCCCGTCGACGCCGCACGGCTTCGACACGGCAGACAGCTCCGGGTACGTCGACCTCTCGGCCTTCTCGGCGCGCGATCCGGCGTGGGTCGACCGCGAGCTCGCCCGCGCCAAGCGCGGGGGTCCGCCTCCGCTGCCCCTGCCGCCCGGCTCGAAGCGGATCAACGTCCTCTCGCCTGCCAGCATGGCGCCGGTCGCCCTCGAGTCCTTCGTCGTCGCCGACGACACGGCGAGCGTGCGCCCTTCGCGGGGGCGGCGCGTGCTCGTCGGGCTCGCCGGTCTGGCCGGCGTCGGCCTCGTCGCGTTCCTCGCCGTGACGATCGCGCGGCACCCGCCGCCCGCTGCGGCCAACCCGCCCGCGGCTGCGGCGCCCGCACCGTCCCCTTCGCCGGCAACGCCCGCATCGACGCCTGCCGACACGGTGGCGGCGGCAGCGCCCGCGTCCCCGGCACCTTCACCGGCGTCCCCCGTGGCCACGGCGCCGGGCAGCACGCCGGCGACGCCGGCCATCGCGTCGACGCCCGCGAGCTCCACGACCGCGAAGAAGAAGGCCGCCGGTCACGGCCGGCACCACGCGGCCGCCGCGTCCTCTCCCTCCCCCGTCGCCGCTGCAGCGCCCGAGAAGAAGCCTGCGGCCGTGCGGGCCGCCGTCATTCCGGCGTCCAAGCCGGCCGGCGGCAACGATTCGCTGATGGACCTCATCAAGAAGTCTGTGGCCAGCGGCAAGTAGCGGGGCGCTTCCCCCGCCCACCGCTCCGCGGGTCGTGCGTCACTCCGCGTGTTCGTGCGCGGGTGCGTGGACCGGATCCTTCGCCTTGTCCTTGCCCCGGAGGCGGTCGGCCACGACGTAGAACGCCGGGACGACGAGGAGGCTCAGCGCCGTCGAGAGGATGAGCCCTCCGATGACGGCGTCTGCCATCGGCCCGCGTGTCTCGGACCCGGGCCCGAGGCCCATCGCCGACGGCACGGCGGCCATCAGCGTCGCGACGGCGGTCATGAGGATGGGCCGCAGGCGGATGGGGCCCGCCTTGAGCATGGCGGTCTTCGCGTCGAGGTTCTCGTGCGCCCGGATCTCCGCCGCGTAGTCGACGAGGATGATCGAGTTCTTCTTCACGATGCCCATCAAGAGGAGCAAGCCGATCATGCTGAAGACGTTGAGCGTCTTGCCGGCGATGAGGAGCGCGAACATCGCTCCGGCGACCGAGAGGGGCAGGATCGTGAGGACCGTGACCGGGTGCAGGAACGAGTTGAACTGGGAGGCGAGCACCATGTAGGCCACGAGGATGCCGACGAGGAGCGCGAAGACGAGGCTCGTCATCGCGTCCCCGAACTGCGAGCTCTGGCCGCTGAGGACGATGCGGTAGCCGGTCGGCAGGGACGACCCGAGCGACTGGACGTACGCGAGCGCCTCGTTCTGCGCGTGCCCCGGCGCGACGTTGCCCGTGATCGTGATGGCGCGCTCGCGGTCGGCGTGGTTGATCTGCTGGAGCTCTGCCTTCTGCGTCGCGACGACGACCGACGAGAGCGGGACGAGGACGCCCGCGGGGGTCCGCATGCGCAGGGTGTTGAGGTCCTCGGGACGCGACCGCTGCGAGGCGGCGAGGCGCATGTTGATGTCCATGCGGCGACCGGCGTTCGAGTACTGACCGACGACGAGGCCGCCGACCATCGCGCTCACGGTGGTCGCGATGTCCTGGACGGAGATCCCGAGATCGTTGGCCCTGTCGCGGTCCGGCGTGATCTCGAGCTCGGGGCTCCCGAGCTGGTAGTCGCTGTTGACGTCGGTGATGAGGCCCGAGGTCTGGGCCTGCTCCTGGAGCTTGGTCGCGAGCTGGGTGAGCGTGTCCCAGTCGCTGCCGCGCACCGAGAACTCGACCGGATACCCCTTGCTGCCGCCGAAGCCCTGCTGCGAAAGGTCCTGCACCGACACGCGCACGCCCGGGTACGAGTTGAGCTCGTTGCGGATGACGGCGGAGAACTGCTGCTGCGAGAGCTTCCTCTCCTTGGGGTCGACCATCGTCACGCTGAAGGTCGCCGACCCGTTCGACACGTTCGAGATGACGTCGACGACCTCGGGGCGCTTCATGAGGAACGACTCGACGCGCCGCGCGAGCACGTCGGTCGCCGCGAGGTTGGCCCCGACCGCGGTGGTGAGCCGCACGTTCAGGCGACTCTGGTCCTGCGACGGGACGAACTCCTGCGGGATCTTCGTGGCGGTGTATCCGGCTGCGGCGAGCACCACGACGGCGACGACGAGGACGATGGAGGGCAGGCGCAGCGCGCGCTCGAGCGCCCACGAGTAGCCGCGCGAGAGGCCCTCGAAGCCCCGGTCGGCCATCCGCCCCACGACGCCGCGCGACCCGTGCGACGTCGTCCGGAGCATCTGCGCGCAGCGGGCAGGCGCGAGCGATATGGCCTCCACGTAGGAGATCGCGACCGCGACCGAGAGCGTCACGCCGAACTGGAGGAAGAACTTGCCGACGACGCCGCTCATGAAGGCGACCGGCATGAAGATCGCGATGACCGCGATCGTCGCGGCGAGCGCCGCGAAGGTGATCTCCTTGGTCCCCTCGCCGGCGGCGCGCAGGCGGTCCTTCCCCATCTCCGCGTGACGGAAGATGTTCTCCATGACCATGACCGCGTCGTCGACCACGAGGCCGACCGCGAGCGAGAGGCCGAGAAGGGTGAACGTGTTGAGGGTGAACCCGCAGAAATAGAGGATCGCGATCGTCCCGAGCAGCGACATCGGGATCGCGAAGAGGACGTTCATCGTCGACGAGAGCGACCCGAGGAAGAGCCAGCACACGAGCCCCGTGAGGATGACGGCGAGGCCGAGCTCGATGCCGATCTCGTTGACCGAGTCGCTGATGAACTGCGTCGTGTCGAAGATGACGTCGACCTTCATCCCGGGGGGGAGCGTCTTCTGCAGGTTGGCGATCGACGCCTCCACGGCCTTCGCCACGCCGACGGCGTTCGAGCCCGGCTGCTTCAGGATGCCCATCGCCTGCACGGTCTCGCCGTTCGCGCGCGCGACGTTCGTCACGTCCTGGAACCCGTCCTCGACGAGCGCCACGTCCTTGAGGCGGACGGGATTGAGCCCCGAGCTCCGGACGACGATGTTCCGGAGCGTGGTCAGGTCGGCGGCCTCCCCCACCACGCGGACGTCGAAGGCCGTCCCGCCGTTGTCGAGCTCTCCGCCCGGCATCGTCACGTGCTGCTTCGTGAGGGCGGCGGTGATGTCGTTGACGGTCGTGCCCGTCGCGACGAGCTTCTCGGCGTCGACCCAGATCCGGATGTTCCGGTCGATGTAGCCCATCATCGTGACCTGCCCGACGCCGGGCACGGTCTCGAGCATGTCCTCGACCTGGTAGCGGGCGACGTCCGCGAGCAGCTGACGGGAGTAGGGACCCGAGACGCCGAGCGTGATGATCGCCGTGTCGTCCGGGTTGCTCTTCGAGACCACCGGCGGCTGGGCGCTCAGCGGGAGCGACCGCTGCGTCTGGGCGATCTTGGCCTGGGTGTCCTGGAGCGCGAGGTCGATGTTGCGCGAGAGGTCGAAGGTCGCCGTCACGCGCGCCGAGCCGGTCTTCGCCTGCGACGTCATCGTGAGCACGCCCGTCACCTGCGACATGGCGTCTTCGATCGGGTTGATGAGCCCCGTCTCGACGTCCTCGGGCGCGGCGCCGGGCCACGAGATGGTCACCGTCACCGTCGGGTTGTCGACGTCCGGGAACTGGCTGACGCCGATGCGCGTGACCGAGATGACCCCGAAGAGGATCGTCCCGAACATCAGCATCCAGGCGAAGACCTGGTTCTTCAGGCAGATGTCGGTGAGGTTCACTGCGGCTTACCCTGCCCGTGCTGCGGACCTCCGGCGTGCGCGGAGCCCGCCGCCGGGGGCGCGCCCGCCGAGGCCGCAGACCCGGCAGGGGGCGCCGACCCGGCCGCGGCGGCGGACGCCGTCGCCGCGGCGTTCGCGATGGCCGCCTCGAGCGTCGTCTTGGCGCTGACCTTCACCGGCGCGCCCTCGGAGAGCGCCTCGAAGCCCTGGACCACGAGCTGCTCTCCCACCGCGAGCCCGGTCGTGATCTCGACGCCGCCGTCGGGCGTGTACATCCCGAGCTGCACGTTCTTGACGTGGGCGACGCTCTTGTCGTCGACGACGTAGACGACGTTGCCCGTGGCGGTGGGCTGCACCGCGATCGACGGCACCACGATGGCCGGCCGGGCGTCGCCGATGGGCACGTTGACCTCGCAGAACGCGCCGGGCCGGAGCCAGTACTTGTGCTCCGTGTCGTCGACCTCCGCGGTGACCGGGACGAGGCGCGTCGTCGGATCGGCCGAGTCGGCCACGAGCATGATCTTGGCGACGTACGTTCGCGTGCTCTCGCGCAGCGCCATGTTCGCGCTCATCCCCTTCTTCAGGCGGGGAGCGTCCTGCTCGGTGACCCCGAACCGGAGGATGAGAGGGTCGCGCTGGAGGAGCGTCGCGAGGACGGCGCCGGGCTGGAGGTATTGCCCCGTCTGCACGGTGCGCGACTGCACGACGCCGGCGATGGGCGCGCGCACGTACGCGTCGCGCAGGTTGAGCTGGGCCACGCGAAGCGCCTGCTGCGCCGAGGCGACGTCCGCCTTCCCCGTGGCGACCTGCGTCTGGTACTGCGCGATCTCCTCGCCGGCGACGAGCCCCGGGTGCTGCGCAACCGCCCCCTGCCTGCGGGCGACCTCCGCCTCGGCCGCCTGCTCGGTGGCGACGGCGTGATCGAGCGCCGCCTTCGCCTGATCGACCGCGACCTGGTAGCGGTCCGTCTCGATCGTGGCGAGCACGTCGCCCAGCTTCACCTCCTGGCCCTCGGCGAAGGAGACCTTGTCGACCGCGCCCTGCACGCGCGCGGTCACCTGCACCTGCTGGAACGCCTCGATCGACCCCGGCGCCATCACCGTGTAGCTGACCTGGCGCATCTCGAGCGGCGCGACCTGCACCGGGTAGGTCAGGCGGTTGACGCCCTTGCCCTTCTTGAGGGCGGAGTCCTGCGTCGCCCCCTTGCAGCCGATCATCGACGCCGCCAGTGCGAAGGCGACCCACCAGGAACGCATCATTTCTGCTCCCCTCCGAGCGGCTCGACACCGAGCGCCTGCCGGAGACCGAGATAGGCTTGTGCCATCGCGAACTGCGCCGTTGCTTCGTTGACCTCCGCCGTGAAGCGCGAGTCGTTGGCGTCGATCAGCTCGATCGCCTTCGCCAGCCCCTGACGGTAGAGGATCGCCGTCTCCTCGACGTTTTGCCGGGCGTAGTTCACGGAGTTCACCGCGACGAGGTACGCCTGCTGCGCCGACACGAGGACGGCCGCAGCGCTCCGCACCTGCGCGTCGACGTTGCGCGCGAGCGCCTGCACGGTGAGCTCCGCGATGTCGGCCTGCGCGTCGCGCGAGTGCTTGTCGGCGTAGCGCACGCCCTGGTCGAAGATGGTCCAGGTGGCCGTCGCCTGGAGCGTCTCGTCGTTCCAGCGTCCGCCGGGGAGCGCCGTTCCCACCTGCGACTCGGCCTGGAGGCCGACGGTCGGCACCAGGCGCATCATCGGCTCGTCGGCAAAGTCGTGCGCGGCCACGGCCTGGTACTTCGCGACCTGCACGTCCGGCCTGTGGTCCATCGCGAAGCGGACGAGTGCCTCCGGGGTACCCACGACCTTCTGCGCGGCGGAGAGCGTGCTCGCCGGCGCGACGAGGCTCGACGGGACGGGCGCGTTCATCGTGAGGGCGAGCTGCACGTAGGCGTTGTCGAGCGTACCGTGGTCCTGCTCGAGCTCGCGCATCGCGCTCGTGAGGTCCACCTCGGCCCGCGTGACGTCGTTGGAGCTCGAGAGCCCGGACTCGGCGCGCGCCTGGGTGTCGACCAGGTTCGCGCGCGAGTTGTCGAGCTGGCGCTGGGCGGCGTTGACGACGTCCTGCGCGTCGAGCACGGAGAAGAACGCGCTCGCCGCAGCGAAGGCGAGCAAGCGCTTGTCGTCGACGTTCTGGGCGTGCTGCGCGTTCGCGAGCTCCTTCGCCTGGCTGTAGAGCGGGAAGAGGGACGCGTTGAGGAGCGGCTGGTTGACGATGAACTGGCTGGCGCCGACGTTGTTGTTGCTCCCGGTGTACGCGTGCTGCGTGTCGGTGCCGCCCAGCGTGACGAGCGGAAGGAAGCCTGCGCGGGCCTTCTCGACGGCGGCCTCGGCCACGACGACGTTGAGGTCGGAGATCTTCGCGCGCTCGTTGCGCGTCAGCGTCAGGCGGACCGCCTCGTCGAGGTTCATCGGGCCGCCGCCGGGCTTGACCGTGATGGGACCGACCACCGTCGGGGACGGCGGCGGGGCCGGCGGCGGGGCCGGCGGGGCAGCGGGCGGAAGCGACGAGGGAGCCGCAGCGGCCGTCGGAGCAGTCGGAGCCGGCGTCGGCGCGGGAGGACGAGCGGCGGGCGGAGGCGGGGGCGCCGCGCTCGCCGTCTGCGCGGCGAGCACGACCCACGTTCCCACTACCCAGGCCGGACAGGTCGCGCGGGGCACCATCGGTCGCAGCGAGGATACAGCGCCGCTCGCCCCGCTTGGTGGACGAGTTCGTTCCCACCGTCGGCTCGCCACGGGCCGTCGTTTTTGGGCGACCAGCCGCGGGGACCGGCGGACGGATCGTCGATTCACCCACGGGTCGATTTCACCCACGAGAGGGGGAAACAGGAAGATCAGAAGATCAGAAGGGGAGAGGGGCTTTCACATGGTTGCACGGGCTGAAGGCACGGCTGCACCGACGCCGCGGCCGGCGGGCACGGCAGCGTGAACCCCGTCGGGAGGACGCGTCTCGGTCCACCCCCCTAGACCCGCCGCCGTCCGCGCTGCCGGGAAGGTGCATGCGCCCTTCACCCCCTGCAGCCAGGTGAAAACCAATCTCCCCTTCTGATCTTCTGATCTTCCTGTTTCCCCTCTCGCTCTCAGAGCGGTTCACGACTGCGCGGCGCGATCAGTGCGGCGCCATCGACCGGAGCTTCTCGAGCACCTCGGGGCGCGCGAGGAACCGGATGACGAGGAACATCCCCGTGTTGAACGCGGCGTGAGCGATCCACGGGCCGAGCAGGCGCCTGCGGACCAGCAAGCACGCCGAGAAGTACGCCCCGAGGAAGGCCGTCTGCACGACGGCGAGCGCGCCCTCGTAGGTGTGGCCGAGGCCGAAGAGGACGCTGACGATCGCGACGGCCCAGGGCCACGAGCCGACGAGCGCGCGGAGACGCGGCGTGAAGAACCCGCGGAAGGCGACCTCCTCGAAGGCGGCGGCGACGATGACGCCGAGGACGAACTCCGCGACCGATCCCTGGTCGGCGATCATGCCGAGCGTCTGGCTCCGCTGGCTGGCCTCGCGGTCGATGACGCCCGTGAGGACGCCGATGATCCCCACGGGGATCGCCACCGCGATCTGCACGCCGAACGTGCCGAGGGTCATCCAGCTCGACGCGAGGAGCTCGGAGAGCGCTCCCCTGCGCGCGATCCCGAGCGCGGAGAGGGGCTGACCGTCGGCGCGCACGAGCAAGAGGAGGAGCGCGATGAGGAGCGCGCCCCGCACCGCCGACGCGACGACGACGTGCGCCTCGACGACCTCGCGGAACGCCGTGAAGCGGCGCCCCAGCGTGCGCCTCCACGCGCGCACCTTCGGGACGTGCACGGGGAGTGAAACGGCGGCGCCGTCGCGGATCACCGTCACCGTCGTGTCCTCGGGCAGATCGTCGCCGCGCGTGCGGCGCGTGAGGTCAGTCGTCGGGTCCTTCGCGTCGAGCGGCGCGCCCCCGAGGCCGACGATGCGGTCGCCCGCGTGGAGAACGCCGTCGGCGGGCGTCCCGGCGGACACTTCCTCGACGTCCACGATGCCTCCCGCGACCGGAGGGTCCCCGGGCGCGGGAGCCCCCGTCGCGATGCCGATGCCCAGGCGCCGCGTGAACCCGCTGGGCTCGCGCGCGACCGCCGCCGGCAGGACCACCGCGACGAGCACGAGGAGGATCGCGCCGGCACGGGCGAGGACGCCGCCGTGCACCCGCGACCACGGGCGGACGAGCGCGAACGCCATCACGAGCGCGACGGCGACCGCGACGAAGGCCGCCGCTTCCGAGACGACCGCCAGGTTCTCGCCGAAGACGACCAGCAGGAGGAGCGCGATCTCCCACCCGATCCGCCCGCGCCCGGGCATGCCCACGAGCAGCTCCTCGTCCGCCCGCGCGCGCCAGCCCGTGCCGGTCATCCGGGACATGGTAGTGCCCTGCGCCATGAACCGCCCGCCCCCGCTCCGGACCGACGGCTCGAACGCGTTCGCGCACTACAGCATGCGGACGCGCGTCCCGCGGATCGCGCGCGACCTCCTGGAGAAGAACCGCGCGCTCGGCGGGCGAGAGAGGGACGCGGTCGAGCGGCTGGCCGTCGCCATCGAATCCGGCGAGCCCATCCCCGCGCCGCAGCCGCCCGCGCCCGACGTGCAGGCGTGGAAGGAGGCGCACGCCGATCACGCGGGGGATCGCTGGCTCGACGGCGAGTGGTTCCACGCCGAGCTCGCCTTCTACCGCGTCCTCGCCGAGGCGTGCCGCTTCTGGCAGACCGGCCGCGACCCCTTCGAGCCGATCAAGGAGGAGGAGCTCGCGGGCGAGCGGCCGTGGCGGCGGCTCGGGCAAGCGCTCGCCGTGCGTGGCGACCGCGAGCGCCGCGTCGCCGAGCTCCTGGACGCGTGCCTCTGGGGGAACCGCGTCGACCTCAGCTACACGGTCGCCGCCGCCCGCGAGCACCGCCACGACGACGACCTCCTCGTCGACGACCGGCAGCTCGCCATGCCGCTCCTGCTCCAGCCCGCGTGCCACGCGCACGTCGTCGCCGACAACGCCGGCGTCGAGCTCGCCGTCGACCTCGCGCTCGTCGACGCCCTGCTCGAGGGCGAAGGCGCGCGCGTCACGGTCCACCTCAAGAGCCAGCCCGTCTTCGTCAGCGACGCGACCGTCCGCGACGTCTGGTCGACGCTCGATCGCATGGCCGTCCAGGCCGGCGACGTGCCCGCCCTCGCCGCGAGGCTTCGCGCCGCGTTCGACGAGGGGCGCCTCGTCCTCGCGCCGGATCCGTTCTGGTCGGGGCCACGCTTTCTCTGGCAGGCGCCGCGCTACCTCGCGGAGTCGCTGTCGACCGCGACCGTCGTCGTCTTCAAGGGCGACGCGAACTACCGGCGCGTGGTCGGCGACGCGCCGTGGCCCGCCGATGCGCCGTTCGCCGAGGCCGCCTCCTTCGTCGGCCGGCCGCTGCTCTGCCTTCGCACCATGAAGAGCGACTCGGTGCTCGGCCTCGCGCACGGGCTCGCCGAGCGTCTCGACCGAACGGATCCGCGGTGGCGCGTCGACGGCCGGTGCGGCCTCGCGCAGGCGTGGATCCCCTCGCGGTCGTGAGCGGCCTGGCGAGCGCCTCCCGAGCTCCTCCCGAGCGCCGCGTGATCGTGACGAGTCCGTTTCGAATCGCACGTTGGTCGCGGCGTGCCTCGCGAAGATCGCCTAGAGTCACGCACTCGCGACGGAGCGCATGACCCAGGGAATGGAACAATCGACACGCGTCGAGCATGCGAAGTTCGATGTCGGCGGCGGCCCTCCTGCCATCGACGCGGGCGAGCTGCCGTGGGCGTACGGCGAGGACCGGATCACCGCGCTCGTGCGCGATCCCGAGTCGGCGTACGTGTACTGGGAGATCACCGACGAGGGCATCGCCGCCGCGCGATCGCGCCTCGGCCCGGCGGGGCAGCACGGCTGGTGCAACCTGCGCGTCTACGACACGACGGGCCGCGACTTCGACGGCACCAACGCGCACGACTACTTCGACATCCGCGTCGACCGGAACGACCGCGAGTACTTCGTGATGATCCGCCGCCCGGCGTCGTCCATGCACGTCGAGGTCGGGATCAGGACGCACGAGGGCTACTTCCAGGCCATCGCGCGCTCGGGGCGCGCCGACTTCCCACGCAACTCGCCGTCACCCGACTCGCGCCTCGAGTGGATGTCCGTCACCTCGAGCGATCGTCCTCCCTGCGTCGCCCCCTATCGCTCCCGCTACGCGGGGCCCGAGCCTCGGCTCCCCGGGCGCGAGGGCGCCGGCTACTTCGACGTCTGGCGCGCCGGCTACGCGCCGTCGATGCCCGAGCCGGCGCACGACGGCCACCGCGTCCACGGGGGCACGACGTCGACGACGCACACGCGCACCTTCGAGCACCGCAGCCGTCACATCGAGCGCTGGTGGCACCTCGACGAATGGCGGGCCGAGTGGCGCGCCGGGCTGCGCTTCTTCCGCTGGGAGCACTACGACCCGCAGCGCGTCATCGTCGAGCTCCTCGGCGAGACGCCCTCGCACCTGGCGATCGAGGGCGGCGAGATGATGGCCTACGGCCCCTGGCGCCTCACCATCCGCGACCTCGACGATCAGCCGGGCCGGCGGACGCTCGCCACGTGGTCCATCCGCTGGATCCGCGCGACGACGCCGGTCATCGAGCGGTGGGAGGGGATGCTCGAGCGCGAGGCCGTGTGGGAGTACGAGCGCGAGACGCACGAGTCGCTGGGGGGCTCGGAGCAGCGGCACCTCCTCGAGCGGGGCGCGAGCGAGATCTGGCGGCTCGGCGGCTCCGAGCGCATGTGGATGGGCGCGAGCGAGTGGCGCGCCGCGGGCGGCTCCGAGGTCGCGTGGCAGGGCGCGAGCGAGGCGCTCTTCCTCGGCGCGAGCGGTCGCATCGGAGCGAGCGAGTGGCTCGGCGCGAGCGCGACCCTCGGCGCGAGCGAGCGCCACGCATCCGCGGGGCAATCGCTCGCGCACGCAACCAACGACCGCAACGAGCGCTGGGCCGACCGCACGGGGGGGCGCTGAGCATGCCGCACGGGTACCTCGCGCTCGTCCTTCACGCGCACCTGCCGTTCGTTCGCCACCCCGAGGCCCCTTCCTACATGGAAGAGGAGTGGTTCTTCGAGGCGATCACCGAGACGTACGTCCCGCTGCTCCTCGCGTTCGAGAACCTGAGCCGGGACGACGTCGACTTCCGCATCACCGTGAGCTTCAGCCCGTCGCTGCTCGCGATGATGACCGACGATCTCCTCAAGGAGCGGTACGCGAAGAAGATCGACCACCTCATCGAGCTCGCCGACAAGGAGATGGACCGCACGGCCCGCGAGGACCACGCGTTCCACCACCTCGCGAAGATGTACCGCCACCGCTTCGGCGAGATCCGCCACTGCTGGCAGCGCTACGACGGGGACCTCGTTCGCGCCTACCGCGCCCTCCAGGACGCCGGCCGCGTCGAGGTCATCACGTGCACGGCGACGCACCCGTTCTTTCCGCTGCTCGACCGCAACTGGGCGGCGTTCCGCGCGCAGGTCCACACCGCGGCCGACGTCTACGAGAGCCTCTTCCGCCGGCGCACGCAGGGCATCTGGCTCGGCGAGTGCGGCTACACGCCCGGCGTCGACGAGCTGATGCGCGACGAGGGCATCCGCTTCTTCTTCGTCGACACGCACGGCGTCCTCTTCGCCGAGCCGCGCCCTCTCTACGGCGTGCACGCGCCCATCTACTGCCGCTCGGGCGTCGCCGCGTTCGGCCGCGACATCGAGAGCAGCAAGCAGGTGTGGAGCGCGCAGGAGGGTTACCCCGGCGACCCCGCGTACCGCGACTTCTATCGCGACATCGGGTTCGACCTGCCCTTCGACTACATCAAGCCGTACATCCACCCCGAGGGCATCCGCACCTTCACGGGGTTCAAGTACTTCGCCGTCACGAGCCGCACGGGCGGCGAGAAGCGCCCGTACGATCCGCACCTCGCGTACCTGCGCGCGGCCGAGCATGCGGGCAACTTCATGTTCAACCGCGAGAAGCAGGTCGAGCACCTGCGGGCGAACATGGACCGCAAGCCCATCGTCGTCGCGCCCTACGACGCGGAGCTCTTCGGCCACTGGTGGTACGAGGGCCCGATGTTCCTCGAGCTCCTCTTCCGCAAGCTCCAGTACGACCAGGGCGCGGTCGCGCCCATCACGCCGAGCGGTTACCTCACCGAGTACCCGACCAACCAGGTGGCGACGCCGTCGATGTCGTCGTGGGGCGAGAAGGGCTACGGCGAGTACTGGTGCAACGGGAGCAACGCCTGGGTGTACCGGCACCTCCACAAGATGGCCGAGCGCATGGTGGAGCTCGCGCACCGCTTCCCCGACGCGAAGGGCACGAAGCGCCGCGCCCTCGACCAGGCCGCGCGCGAGGTCATGCTCGCCCAGGCGAGCGACTGGGCCTTCATCATGAAGACCGGGACGACGGTCCCCTACGCGACCAAGCGGACGAACGATCACGTGAAGCGCTTCACGCGCATCTACGAGCACCTCGTCGCCGGCCAGGATCTCGAAGAGCCGTGGCTCGCCGAGGTCGAGAGGCGGGACAACCTCTTCCCGCACGTCGATTACCGCGTCTACGCGAGCTGAAAGGTTCGGCAAGCCGTCGTGTGCTCACCGCCCGGGCGAGCGACGGGTCCCTTTGCGTGCCGGGCGGCTCCGCTCGAGAAGGGCCACGTCCAGCAGATCCTTGTCCCTGGCAGCCGCGCGCTTGTTGGCGATGAGCGCGGCGCGACCGATCACGTAAAGCGGCTTCGCCCTGAACTCGGCCTCCACCTTCGTTTCCCAGGCTTCCGCGAAGGTCACGCCATCGATGCCCGTCAGGATGTCGATCCGCCAGGGCTTCCGGCCGAGCATGAAGATCTTGTCCGGTACCGCCAGCTCCTCGGCCGAGGGGGCGACGTCCCCGAAGCCGAAGTCTGCGAGGGCTTCACGTAGACGCCGTGCGTTTGCGCCCGTCGGCTCGACGAACACGTCGAGGTCTTCCGTCAGCCTGGGCTCACCGTGGCCGGCGACCGCGTGTCCGCCCACGAGGACGAACCGCACTCGTCGGGCGATCAGCGCTGACAAGAACTCGGACCAGTCGCGACTCAGCTCGATCTTCACCGAAGCGTTCCCTCCGCAGGCGTTCGACGGCCGAGATGCGCTCCTCGAACGACATCGCCGCGAGGTCGGCCCGGTCCATCTGCTCCGCCTCGCGGAAGCTGCCGGCGACGCGAACGATGCGCTCGATCACCTCTCGATCATAGCCGATGCGACGGACGGAGCCGAGCGCGCAAGAGCGGGAACAGGGGGCGCCTCCCGTTCCGAAGGCGCCCCCCGAGTCCCTGATTGTCTCGTCGCTCACGTCGCTCACGTCGCTCACGTCGCTCTCGTCGCTCTCGTCGCTCCCGTCGCCAGCGGCACACCGGGCGCCTACCGCTCCAGCGGAGTCACGAGGACACCCGTCACGGTGCCCTTGATCTTCGCCTTCTGCTTCGGTCCCTTCGTGCCCCGCGCCGCGCGCGTGGATGCGCGCTTCGCGGCCGCCGCGGCCTTCTGCTCGGTCGTCAGCGGGGTCATCGCCTTCTTCGGTTCGAGACCGAAGAGTGCGAGGACGTCCGGCTGATTGCCGAAGGCGGCCCGTAGAAACTGCACGAACGCGCTCATGAGAGCGCGCAGCGCAGGCGCCTGGGCCGTCTCGAGCGCCACCTTTGCCCTGGTGGCCGCCCGAGCCGTGTTCACGTCCTGCCGCAGCGTCACCAGCTGCTGGAGCTGGCTGGCGATCTGCGCGGGCGCGAGCGGACTGCCGTTGAGAATGACCGAGGTCACGCTCGCCGGCAGCTTCGGGATCCCCGCGATCAACAGCCCCGCGAGGGTCGCGACGTCGTTCGGATTCTTCACTTTCGTCGTCATTGCTTTTTCACCTCCTTCCCGAGGCGGCGAGCCCGGGATCCATTCCCGGGGGATTGCTTCTCGCCGTCCTCACCCTGGCAGTGGGGAATGGGGGGGGGATCCGTCTCCACTTTTTTTCGAAATCGACCGGAGGCCGCCCTTCCCGGGTTTTTTCCCAGGTCGTCCCCGCGGTCTCGCGAGCCTGGGCGCGGTCTGCCCCCGGCATCCCCTCGTCTGCGACGTTCCTCGGAGGGTCTGCTTCGCCCATACGAGGGTCTATTTCGCCTAGACCCATGCGTCGGACGTCCCTCCGGGGGTCTGCGGCGGTCGACCCGTCGTCTGCTCGTTTCCTCGGCGGGGCTGCCCCGGCCTTCCCGGGGTCTGCGGCGGCCTTGCCCGGGTCTGGGCCGGCCTTGCCCGGGTCTACCCCGGTCTTCCCCCCGTCTGCCCCGACCTTTGCCCGGTCTGGCTGGCCCTTTCCGCGGAATGCGCAGGCCTTGCCGTGGGATGCAGGGTTCTCACCGCGGTCTGCCTCGCCCTTCCCACGGGGCGGTCGCTGCGTCCCGCGAGACGCCGACCCCCTGCGGCCCCATGAAGCCGCCGGGCCGCCCTCTTCACTGTTGCGTGGTCCCGAGCGAGCCTCGCTACGCCCGCCGCGCCTTCACGGCCCAGTCGTAGACGGCCGAGTAGCTCTTGGCCGCGGCGCTCCAGCCGAAGTCCTTGCGCATCGCCCTCCTCTGCATGGCGCGGAAGTCCGCGGGCCGGGTGCGGTAGGTGTCGACCGCCCAGGTCACGGTCGCGACGAGCGAGTCGACGTTGAGGTCCCACAGCTTGAAGCCCGTGCCGGCGCCGCCGTCCTTCGCCGCCGGATCGTAGTTCTCGACCGTGTCGTCGAGGCCGCCGGTCGCGCGGACGATGGGGAGCGTCCCGTAGCGCTGGCTGTACATCTGGTTCAGGCCGCACGGCTCGAAGCGCGACGGCATGAGGAAGAGGTCCGCTCCCGCCTCGACGCGATGGGCGAGCGACTCGCTGAAGCCGACCCACGCGCGGAACCGGTCGCCCCCGTGGTGCGAGCGCCAGAGGAGGTACCCCTGCGCCGCGAGATCGCCGGAGCCGACGATGACGAGCTGCACGTCGAGATCGAGGAGGCGCGTGAGGGCGGCGAGCACCACGTCGGTGCCCTTCTGCTCGCTGAGGCGCGAGACCATCCCGAGGAGAGGCACGTCGGCGCGCTCCGCGAGGCCGAGCTCCTTCTGGAGGGCGCGCTTGCACGCGGCCTTGCCCGCGAGATCGTCCGCGCCGAACGTCGCGGCGAGCGCCGCGTCCCGGCGCGGGTCCCACACGCGGTCGTCGATCCCGTTGAGGATGCCGACGAGATCGGCCGCGCGGAACCGGAGGAGGCCGTCGAGCCCCGCGCCGCCCGCGGGCGTCTGGATCTCCTGCGCGTAGCGCGGCGACACCGTCGTCAGCTTCGTCGCGTGGTAGAGGCCACCCTTCATCGGGCTCACGCCGCCCAGGTCCTCGAGCGAGTCCGGCCGGAGCTCGCTCCACGGCAGGTGCGTGGCCGGAAGGTCGGCCGCGGGGAACTTCGCCTGGTGCGCGAGGTTGTGGATCGTGAGCACGCTCGCGGCGCGCCCCATCGGCCCCACGGCGTCGACCGTGTTGAGATAGACGGGCAGGAGCGCCGAGGGCCAGTCGTGCACGTGAAAGACGTCGGGCGTCCAGCCGAGGTAGCGCGCGAGCTGGATGGCCCCGCGCGAGAGGAACGCGAAGCGCACGAGGTTGTCCGGCGCGTAGCTGCCGGGCGGATCGTAGAGGTAGCCGCGGCCGAAGAGGCCCTGGTGGTCGAGCAGGTACACGGGCACGTCGGTCCCGGGCAGGCGTGTCTCGAAGACCGAGCACCACGCCTCGCCGCTGCCGAGGGGGACGCCCAGCGGAGCGGCGTGCCGCGTGAGCCCCTCGGTCGGGATGACGTCGTAGCGCGGGATGACGATGCGCGCGTCGTGCCCCAGCGCCCGGAGCGCCGCGGGCAACGCAGCGACCACGTCGCCGAGCCCGCCTGCCTTCACGAAGTGCGCGCACTCGGACGCGACGAAGAGGACCGACGGGGGAGGCGGCATGGTGGAAGAGGCGAGAGATACCGCGGCGCGCGCCGTCCCTCCAACGACGTTCGTCACTCCATGCGCGGCGGGCCCTGCGGCGTGTAGTCGGGCGGCGCATCAGGGGGGCTGCAGCGGCACAGCTCGCAGGCGCGGTCCTTGTCCCACGTGCAGCTCGGCGCGGTGAGGCAGGTCCGCTGCGAGTCGGAGCACTGGGCCGAGCCGGTGCCGCCCTGGCCGATTCCACCTGCACACGCACCGAGCAGGCCGGCGAGGGCCGCGAGACCGAGAGGAAGACCGAGAGGAAGACCGAGACGAAGACCGAGACCGAGACCGCCGAGCCCCACGGGGAAGGAGACGCGTGCGCGCATGACAGCCACGTTACCATCGGCCCGCTGCACACACGCGCGCCGGTCCAGATGCGCCGCGTGCGCCGCGTGCGCCGCGTGCACCACGTGCGCCGCATCCGCCGCGTGCGCCGCACCCGCCGCATCCGGGCCCGTCGCCGATTTCCCCGGCGTGGCCGGGCCTGTCGCGCTGCTACAACATGGGACAGTCGCCGTGGATCCTTTCCGTACGGGCCCGCAGAGCACCGACGTGCTCCTGGGGCAGGTACTCGCCGAGCGCTTCGAGCTCCAGTCCCTCGCGGGCGCGGGCGGGATGGGCCGCGTGTACCGCGCCCTCGACCGCACCTCGGGTGCCGCCGTCGCGGTGAAGGTCCTGCCGGGCGACGGGGACGCCGCGCGGTTCGCGCGCGAGGCGCAGGTGCTCGCGTCGCTCGACCACCCCGGCATCGTCCGGCACGTCGCCCACGGCGTGACGCCGGAGGGGTGGCAGTACCTCGCGATGGAGTGGCTCACCGGGGAGGACCTCGCGCGGCACCTGGAGCGGAGCGCGATGGGCGTGGTCGAGACCACCGCGATCGTCGACCGGGCCGCCGAGGCGCTCGCGGTCGCGCACCGCCGCGGCGTCGTCCACCGCGACCTCAAGCCCGGGAACCTCTTCCTCGTGGACGGTCGGCTCGACGTGGTGAAGGTCCTCGACTTCGGGATCGCCCGCACGGAGGAGGGCGGCGACCTCACGGCGAGCGGCACCGTCATGGGGACGCCCGCGTACATGTCGCCCGAGCAGGTGCGCAGCGACGTGATCGACCCGCGCGCCGACGTCTACGCGCTCGGCGCCGTGATGTTCCGCTGCCTCGTCGGGCACCCGCCCTTCGCCGGCGCACACCAGATCGCCGTCCTCGCGAAGATCGTCCTCGAGCCCGCGCCGCTCCTGCGCACGATCTTGCCGGACGCGCCGCCCGACCTCGAGGACCTGCTCGCACGGATGCTCGCGAAGGACCCGGACGCGCGCCCGGCCGACTGCGACGCCCTCCGCAGGGAGCTCGAGGTGCTCGGGAGCGCGCGCTCCGCCCGGGCTCCACGCGAGGAGGCCGCCGTGACGGGCCGCGAGCGACGCGTCGCGAGCGTCGTCCTCTGCTCGCGCTCGACCGACGACGAGACGACCCGTCCCGAGCTCGGCGCAGAGACCGAGGACGCTCTCTTCAAGACCGTCCGCGAACGGGGTGGAGTCATCGACGCCCTCGCCCGCGGCGCGTGGATCGTCACCATCCCGCGCACCGCCTCGCCCGCGGAGCAGGCCATGCGCGCGGTCCGCTGCGCCGTCGCCCTCTCGTCGGCCCGACCGACGTACCCCGTCTTCGTCGCCACCGGGCAGGTCCTCGTCGAGGGCGCGCACACCGTGGGGGAGGTCATCGACCGCGCCGCGGATGCCCTCGTTCGCCCGAGCGCCTCGACCCAGGCGGGCGTCTGGATCGATCGCGCCACCGCGCAGCTCGTCGAGGGTCGCTTCCGGATGGAGGAGAGCGCCGACTGGAGCCGCGTGCTCGACGAGGTCGACGTCTTCGCGCCGGTCCGCATGCTCCTCGGGCGCCCCACGCCATGTGTCGGGCGCGAACCGCAGGTCGCGATGCTCACGGCGATGCTCCAGTCGGTCGTCGATCAGCGCCAGGCCTGCGCGACCGTGGTCACCGCGCCCCCTGGCATCGGCAAGACGCACCTCGTCCACGAGTTCCTGCGGGCGAACGTCGCTCCGCGCCGCGACCTCGACCTCCTCGTGGCGCGCGGCGATGCCACGCGCGCGTCGTCTCCGCTCGCCCTCGCCGGTCAGCTCGTTCGCCGCGCCGCGGGCATCGTCGACGCCGACGGCGAGCACGTGCGCGAGAAGAAGCTCGCGGCTCTCGTGGACACCGACCTGCCCGCGGGCGACCGGCGGCGGATGCGCGAGCTCCTGGGCGAGATCGCCGGCATCCCCACCAGCCACGACGACGCGAGCCCCGCTCTCCGTGCAGCGCGCACGGAGCCCGCCGTCATGGCCGACGCAGTGCGCGAGACGTTCGGCGACTGGATGGGAGCGCGCGCCGCACGCCACACGCTCGTCCTGCTCGTCGAGGATCTCCACTGGGCCGACGCGCGCTCGCTCGCGCTCCTCGAGGAGGCCCTCCTCGCGCAGGCCGACGCCCCCATCTTCCTCCTCGCCACGTCACGCCCCGGCGCGGTCCCGCCGTGGACGCGCCTCCGCGCCGGCGGCCTCGTCGACATCTCGCTGGCTCCTCTCTCGCCCGCCGCCTCCGAAGCGCTCGTCCGGAGCGCGCTCGGTCCCTCCGTCGACGACGCCGTGGTGCGCAGCCTCGCCAGGCGCGCCGCGGGGCATCCGTTCCACCTCGAGGAGCTCATACGCGCCGTGTCCGAGGGACGCGGCGCCGACGCGCTGCCCGACTCGGTCCTCGGCATGCTCCAGTCGCGCTTCGACGGCCTCGACACGCTCGCGCGTCGCGCGCTCCGCGCCGCGAGCGTCTTCGGCGAGACCTTCTGGTCCGGCGGGGTCGCGGCCTTGCTCGGTGGCGAGGCATCCGTCGAGGCCGTCGGGCGCTGCACGCGATCGCTCGTCGAGGGAGAGCTCGTGACGCGCCAGCGATCGTCGCGCTGGGCCAAGCAGGACGAGTACCGTTTCCGGCACGCGCTCCTCCGCGACGCGGCCTACGCCACGCTCACCGACGCCGATCGCGTGCGGGCCCACCGCCACGCGGCCCCCTGGCTCGAGGACGTGGGCGAGGACGACCCGGCGGTCCTCGCCGAGCACCACGATCGCGGAGGCGAACCCGAGCGCGCCGCCGGCTTCTACGCCGCGGCCGCCGAGCGGGCCCTCAAGCAGAACGACCTCGAGCGGGCGATGACGCACGCGCGACGCGCACGCGACCTCGGGCCCAGCGAGCGTGCGGCGGCCACCCTCTGCGCCGTCGAGGCCGAGGTCCTCTACTGGCGCGGGGAGCTCGCCGGCGCGGCGGAGCGGGGCGCCGATGCAGCCGCCAGGGCCGAGCGCGGATCGCGCGGGTGGTTCGAGGCCACCTCCGTGACGATCGGCGCCCTCGGCCAGCTCGGGCGCAACGACGACGTCGCGACCCGCCTCGAGGAGGCCTCCGCCGTGGCGCCCTCCGACCCCGACGCGCGCGGCGCGCAGGTCGTCACGCTCGCCCGCGGGATGACGCAGCTCTTCTGGGCGCACCACGGCGGTGGCCTCTCCGCCGTCCGGACGCGGCTCGACGCCCTCGAGGGCGAGGGTTCCCTCGACGCGCTCCCCATGGGGTGGGTCCGGCGCGTGCGGGGCGAGTCCGCGTGGCTCCACGAGCACGACGTCGACCGCTGCCTCGCGGAGCTGTCGGCGAGCTGCGCGCGCTTCGAGGAGGCGCACGCGATGCGCGCCCTCTGCCTCACGTGGCTCAACGCGGCGAGCCTCACGGGCTGGGCGGGCTCGCCCGACGAGGGGCTCGCGCTCGTCGCCCGTGCACGCGCGGAGGCCACGCGCCTGCGCGCCGACTTCCTCCTGCGCTACGGCGCCACCGTCGAGGGCCTCCTCCTCACGTACGCCGGCCACCCCGACGCGGAGGCCCGCATGGGCGAGGCGCTCGGCCACGTCGCCGGGAGCCCGCGGCTCGCGTTCATCTGCCACGTCGTCCTCGGCTGGCTCGCCCTCGAGCGCGACGACGCCGACCGTGCCGCAGCCCTCGCCAGCGAGGCGCGCGCGATGCCCGTCGCCCGGGAGCTCCGCCCCGCGGGCATCGCGCTCGCCGCGCGCGCACGCCATGCCCGCGGCGACGACGCCGAAGCCGTCGCCCTCGCACGCGAGGCCGTCGCCGCCGAGGGAGAGACGGGCGATCTCGAGCTCACCTGGGGCATGGCAGGCGTCGCGCTCGCCGAGGCGAGCCTCGGGCGCGACCCGAGGGCGGCGCGCGACGCGCTCGCGAACGTCACGAGGCGCCTCGACGCCGTCGCCGCGACGATCGCGTCGGCGGAGGGCCGCGAGAGGTTCTGGCAGCGGCCGCTTCCGAACGCGCTCGCCCGCGATCTCGCGGCGAAGCTCGCGCGGTGAGGGCGACGGCCGTGCTGCGCCCGCGTGGGCCTGCGCTGCGCTGACCGAGACGCCCCGTCAGCCGCCGTCTGCCGTCGCGTTGCTCTCGACGATGAGGCCCGGCCACACCGCCTGCCTCCCGCCCTTGGTCGACGTGATCATGAACGCGTGCCCGCCGCCGATGAGCGACGCCGACGCCACGGTGATCGTCAGGTGGAGCTTCTCGCCGTTCTGCCCCTGCGTGCGGTCCCACGCGAAGGAGAGGCTGTTCGGGATGCCGTAGCTCCCGTAGTACGCGTAGAGGACGTCCTGCGCGGCGACCGTCCACGCCCCGCCGGTGTCGCCGTCGCTGAAGAGGTCCACCTCGATCGTCTTGCTCTGGTTGAGCGGGATGACGATCCCCTTGGTCGTCACCGTCCCGGTGATCGACGAGGTGAACGAGACCGTGTCCGTGAGGACGGGCGCCGAGTCGAAGAACGCGCCGGTGATGTCGGGCGCGCATGGATCGTGGCTCCCCTGCGCCTGGAGGTTCGACCAGGTGCGCTGCACGGAGTAGCCGACGTCGGGCGGTGTCACGTAGATGGGCTGGCCCTCGGGCTCGCACTGGTCGCCCGCCTCGCCGCCGCCGAGGAGATCCCAGATGACGTGGTCCTGGTCGACCGAGAAGAATGCGGCGTTCGGGCCCGGGTTCAACGTGAAGAGGCCCGTCGACGTGAGGAACGGATCGGTGGACGCCTCGACCCACTCGTGGCTGACGACCGACGTCAGCCCGTTGACGTCCGTCGAGCAGGTCGGGATGACCGCGTACGCGAAGTCCTGCGCGGCGCCGCCGTCGGCCGGCGTCACCGACGCGTTGTCGTGGTAGCCGCCGAACTGCGTGCAGCTCGTGACGGGCCCGAAGATCGCGCTCACCGGGTTGGGCTGCGTCACGGTCGTGCCCTGCGGGTAGAAGATCGTGTAGATGCCGTTCGGGTCGGGCGTCCCGAACGTCCCCTGCTGGAGCTGCTGCGCGACCCACGTCTGGATGTCCGTGCTGGCGATCGTCCCTGGCGGCGTCTGCCCCGTGAGCTCGATCGTCCCGCCGTACGCGAGCGCGCCGACGCCGTACTCCTGCGTCGTCGTCGCCCAGTAGCTCGCCGTCGTCATCTTCTGCGCGAAGTCCTGGAGCTGCGTCTCGTAGGGGTAGCCCGGGTAGAAGACGAGGTACGCCCTGGGCGTGGCGAGCACGGGGCCGCCGGTCGCGTTCTTCATCTGCGGCAGCGCCGGGTGCGGCGCGGGGTACACGGTCGAGGGTGCGCCGTTGTCGACGTCGGGCGGCGCGTCGACGGCGGCCTCGGAGGCGGAGCCCTCGGGCGCGGACCCATCGGGTGCGCCGGTCCCGGTCTCGGCGGCGGGTGCGTCGGACGTGCTCGCGTCGGTCGTGTGGGAGGCCCCGCCGCTCGATCCTCCGCACGCGAACGGCGCGACGAACGTGGCTGCGGCGAGGAGGACGAGGGCGAGCTTCGGCGCGGGAATCATGCGGCGCCGTAGGGAAGCACGGGCGCGAGGGCGCCGGCTAGGGCCAGGGCCGGGGCTAGCCTTGCGCGACGCTGTCGGCGAGCGGCAACCTGCGGACGCGCGCGGTCGGCGGGGGGGCCTGCCCGACGCGCATCACGACGGCGATCCGCGACGCCTTGTCCACGCCCGGGAACGCGGCCCGGAGGCTCGCCACCACGGCTGCCGCCTTGGCAGGGTCCGCGAACGCCGCGGACGGATCGTCGACCCCGAGACGCGCCTCGATCGACGGGACGGCGTTCATCGGCTGCGCCACGAGCCCGCGGCGCGTCAGCGCCAGCCACGCCCGCTGCATGCACCGCCCGACGAGCACGTCGGACATCTCGTCCGTCCCCGGCGTCGCCACGATGCACACGCCCGACGCGCTCTCCATCAGGCGCCGCGCGTACGCCCCCATCTTGTCGAACGCCGCCATCGACTCGAGCCGCTCCTGCGGGTTCTTGCGGAACGCGTCCACGGCCAGCCGCTCGGCCGTCGTCAGCTCGAGCGACCCCACCGAGAGGCCCCGCGTCACCTCCTCGTTGTCGCGCACGTCGAAGCGCAGCGCCTTGAGCGCGGCCTCGCGCGCCGGAGGATCGCGGTAGTAGAGCGCCTCGCCTTCGCCGACGATGGGACCCAGCGTGCGCACGCGCTCGCGCCCGAACCAGAGCGTCTTGGTCGACTCGAGGACGGGGGTGGCCTGCTGGAGCCACGCGAACGTCGCGTCGTCGAGGGGCCGCCCGTCGTAGAGGCGGCGGTTGGTGACGCGCCGCATGAGCGCCTTGTCCGCCTCGACCGTCCGCTTCGGCGCGGTGACCGAGATCGTCACGAGGGCCCCGGGCTGCGCGGGGAGGAACTTGACCGTCGCGCCCATGCGTCCCGCCCGGAGCAGCGCGCACTCGAGGGCTGCGCCGACGGCGATTCGCGCCACGCGCCCACGGGCGTTCGCGGGCGACCGGTCGCGCTCGTGATCGAGCAGGAACGAGATGGTCTCTCCCTCGACCGCGAAGCGCCAGGGCTGGAGGTTGTCGTGCGACGGGGCGAGGTGCGCCGCGTCGAGGATGCGGTCGACGTGCGCGGCGATGGACGGGAGGGACTTGGGCACCTACGCCCGAGCGTAGCCCAGGCTACTCGCCGTCCGCCGGAGGAATGGGGCCCTCGGCGGGCGGCTGCGTGTCCTCGCGGTCGATGCCCATCGAGGCCAACGAGTACCAGGAGCGCCGGCCGGACGGCGGATGATCGAGGTTTGGCGCGCCCATCTCGCCGCCGATGACGCCGATCTCCTCGTCGAGCTCCTGCTCGTGCATGGCGTGGAGCGCGTCCTCCGTGTCCATCGCGGCCCCCGCGAGCGTCCCCGCGAGGCCGCCGAGGATGGCCCCCGCGATGGCCCCGGGCGGGCCGGCCATCGACCCGACCGCAGCTCCCACGAGCGCGCCGCTCGCGAGCCCCTCGGCCTCGCGTTCGACGCGCACCTGCTTGCTCGACTTGGGGGGTGTCATCTCGGTGTCGTGGTGTCGCATGCGATGGTTCCTTCCTTCGGTCAGGAGTCCTCGAGTCAGAAGTCGATCCCCGTCGGGGAGACCTCCGAGTCGTGCGTGGCGAGCGGGATCTCGCGCTGGTACGAGTACGTATGCCCGTGCGAGGCCGCCGCGTGCGCGTGGCGCTCGCACCACCAGCGCGCGCCGTTCGTGCCGGCGCGCGTCTTCACGCACTCGGCGCACGGCGGCTCGATGGCCGGGACGACCGGCTCCCGGTCGCGGGCCGCCCGGCTGGCGACGAGCACCGGGAACCCGGCGCTGGCGACCATGCGGTCCGCGGTCGAGCCGGCGATCCAGTGCTCGAGGTGCGACCGGCGCGGCGCGCCGACGACGACGAGATCGGCGCTCACGTCGGTCGCCATCTGCGTGAGCTCGCGGACGACCTTCCCCGCGCGCAGGTGGATCCCCACCGTCATCCCGGCGAGGCCGCCCATGAACTCGGCCTTCTCGCTCACGTAGAGGCGCAGGTGCTCGACGAGGTCGTCGCGGCGCGCCTCGGAGGGCGCACGGTCGAAGACGTGGACGAGGTGAAGCTCGCTCCCGGGCGCATGACGCGCGAGGCGGACCGCCTGATCGAAGGCCGGTCCGTCGGCGTCGCTGAACCCGAGCGCGACGACGATGCACATGCGTGTGGCGTTCTTGACGGCGGTCGGCGCCGGATTCGTGCGTGGAGCGAAGGACGACTGCGGAGAGGTGGCCATGCGAGCGGATCGGGGCAATCGACGTGCCCGCCCTGGCTCGAGCGCTGCGGGCCCCCTCCCCCCGCCGCGCGCGCCTCGTGCGGGAACGGGCGACCCATGCGAGAAGGAGAGCGGATGAGCGCCAAGGCGTGCCCCTGCACCTCGGGCCTCGCGTACGCGGCGTGCTGCGGCCCGTACCATCGCGGCGAACGCGAAGCCCCCACGCCCGAGGCGCTCATGCGGTCGCGCTTCGCTGCGTTCGCGCGGGCCGACGCCGCGTACCTCTGGCGGACGCTCCACGCCGACCACGAGGACCGCGCGCGTCCGGAGGCCGAGGTGCTCCGCGCGCTGCGCGACGGCGCGCGCGCCCACCGGTACGTGCGCCTCACCATCCTCGAGGCGCGGGGTGACCTCGTGCTCTTTCGCGCCGGCGTCTTCCAGAAGGGGCGCGACGTGTCGTTCGTCGAGCTCTCGCGCTTCGCCCACGACGGCGTCGGGTGGCGCTACCTCTCGGGAGAGGGCCGCGCGGCGAGCGAAAGCGACCCCGGCGACCCGAACGGGCTCACGATCGAGGCGTTCGCGGCCGGGGGCACGTGAGCCGGAGGCCGGAGGAGCGAGAGGCCGTCGAAATCCCCGGTTTTCGCCGATCGACGCGCCGGACTGGTTGCGGGGGCGGCCGTCTTTGGGTAGAGACTGCGCTCCCTTTGCTTCACATCGGGGGTTCCCGGTGGGCTTCGGGGCTGTAGCTCAGTTGGGAGAGCGCTTGCATGGCATGCAAGAGGTCACGAGTTCGATTCTCGTCAGCTCCACTCTGAATCACCTTGTTTTCGGCCGGATGGTCGAAGTTGCCCCCACCGTTCACACGGGTGTTCACACGGCCCCGCGCGCGGGTGCCTCGTAGGTTCCAAGTGACACGGGGCGCCGCTCCGGCCAGTCAGCTACGACGTCCATCGCCGAGGTGCTCGGTCAGGGCACGCCGCCCGCGCTCATTGCACCCAGCATCGAAGGTGGAACATGAAGGTCATCGAAGCAGAGCTGACGGCGGAGATGCCGAAGGGCGCCCCGCAGGCCAACCAGCAGCTGCGCAACGTCGACTACGACATGGAGATCCCGTCGGGGATACCGAGCGTGCTCAGGATCTCGACGAAGGTGTCGCAGCAAGGCACGAGACGGGATGGCGATGGCGTGAGGACGTGGCTCGTGCCGCTCGTCTTCGTGAAGTACATGCTCGTCGCCGAGTAGGAGTCCCCCGACAGGCGTGGAGGGGTGGTGATCGCTCCCGCGCGGAGCTGCCCCTCCACCGCCGCTCTACCGGCTCGCGCCCGTGGTCCCGTTCAGCAGCGCGATGGCGGCGTCCAGCGTCGAGGGCGAGAGGTGCATGTACCGGAGCGTCGTGGAGAGCGACGAGTGCCCGGCCAACTCCTGGATCGCCTTCACTGGCGCGCCTTTCATCGCGAGGTGCGAGCAGAACGTGTGACGGAGCTTGTGGAGCGCGCCGAGCACCGTGAGACCGGCGCGCCGCTGAGCAGCCTCCAACCAGTCACGGATGATGTGTCCCGGCGCGGGCGAGCCACCCTCCAGGCAGAGGACGTAGTCCCCGCGAAGGTGCCGGTGTGCCTGTAGGGCCGTGGCCAGCGCGTCCGTCATCGGCACGATGCGGCCACGGCCGCCCTTCGGCTTGGCGATGTTCCACTGCTCGGCCCCCTCGGCCTTGGCCGCCTTGGCGCTTCGAACCCAGGCGGCTTGCTCTACGCGGATCTGGCGGCGGCGCAGGTCTACGTCCGTCCACCTCAGGGCCATCATCTCCCCGCGTCGAAGGCCGGCGTCACCGCCGAGACGAACAACAACGGCCTCCCGCGTTCCGACCTTCGCGGCCGCGCCGGCCAGGCGGTCGTAGTCCTCGAAGTCGTAGAACTCCGGGCGCTCGGAGTGCACGACCGGGATCTCGACCGTGCACGGCATCGCCGGGATGACCTTCCAGCGCACGGCGAGCTTCAGCGCCGCGCCGAGCACGGTCATGGACTGGTTGATGGTCTTCGGGGAGAGCGTCGTCCCGGTCTTCCTCCCTGGGCTCTTGCGCATCGTCGATCGAAGCTTGCTCAGTCGTTCGTCGCTGATCTGGTCGAGGGGGAGCTTCCCGAACGTCGGAGACAGCCAGACGCGGTGGGCGCTTCGCTTCGTAGCCAGGGACGACTCCTTCTCGTGCTCGCCGGTGCTGTGGTCCATGAACCGAGGGAAGAACTCGTCCCAGGTCGGGATCGCGGCCTCGTCCTTCTTGACGGTGAGTGTCCCCGCCCGGAGCTGGCTCTCTCGGGCCTCGCCCCAGCGCTTCGCCATCCCCTCCGTCTTGGCCGAGTGCACGCGCTGATCACGAACGCGCGTGCCGTCGGGCGTGTGGAAGATGATGTCCACCTGCCACTTGCCGGGTTTGTTGCGGAACGGTCTGACGGCGACGCTCATTGCTCGGCCCTCACGAGTTGCTCAGCCACATGTGCGCGCGGCCCTTGAAGCGCGCTTGGACGATCGCCTTCTCCTCGTCCGTGAGCGTGGTGCCGAACCCCTGCGCCACGACCGTGCCGAGGAAAGGGACGTCGAGAGTGCTGCTCCGGAGAGGCTGCGGGTTGCCACCAGGCTTCTTCGCCGGCTCCCACGGCTTTCCGGCCTCGCCGGTGAAAACGACCGCCTCGGCGACACCGTGCTGTCGCGCCATGTCGTTCAGGCTCACGAGGGCGAAGTGGTCGAGCTTCCCGGCCGCCGTCGCATGCATCATCGCGGAGTGCGCCTCGGACAGGTTCTTCTTGCCCGGGCCGTACCCCGCGGCGATCAGCCGAAGGAGGACGGGGTTCTCCTCGCCGTACTGGAGACGCGTGAGCATCCCCTCAGCTTTCTTGTCGTGTCCGGGAGCGAAGTAGATGCCCTCGTTCACCTTCGTTCCGCAGCCGCAGAAGCATTCACCGGTGGCCTTCGTCGAATCGCCGTTGTTCTTCATGCCACATGAGATGCCATGGGCTTCTAGACCAGTCAAGACACTCCTAGTAACCTCTTGGCTCATCCTCACCCGAGGGAGCCTGGTTCGGGCTCTAGGGTCGGTCCGTCGGGGGACAGCGTGAGGTTGAGCAGGAGCGTCCCGAGGTGCATCACCGCGAAGATCCGTCGCTGTCCCCGCACGCGCCTTCGAAGCCAAGCAGCCGTCACCGGGTCGGTCACCGCTGACATGCGCGCCGCCATGCGCTCTGCCAGCGACCGGTTCACTGAAAAGACTGGCGACCTGCCGTTCCACCCCATCTTCGGCAAGCCCGTCGTCACCCACTCGTTTTTGGGTTCCAGCAACGCGACGCAAAGTGTGTTGTCCGCCGTGATGTCCAGGATTCTGCTCCAGTTCGGGATGACAACCTCCCTTGCGAACCGCTCTATGACGACGCTCGACGGGACGATCGCCGAGTCCTGAGACAGGATCTCTCGCGTGCGCTGTCTTGCGAGCGCAGCCTCCAGGCTCTTGCTCACAAGCTCCGTCAGCGGTCGGTCTCGTTTGGCCATGCCGTCAGGCCCCCTTCGTTGCTCCCAAGACCGTAGTAGCTCGGTCGCTCGACCCTGGCGAAGGGCCTACTTGCCCGGTCTGAACCTCTCGACGAGCTTGTCTCTGTGGAACCGAACGGATCGGCCGCTGGTGACCATCACGGCACACAGTCGGTTGTCCCCACGGCTCACCCGCGACTTGAGCGCGGCGACTGTCGTCCCCAGGAGTCGCGCAGCGGCGCGGTAGTCGAGGAGAAGTGGGTCAACCACCGCGTGGACGGCCGGCCTCTCCCCAAGGCAAGCGACGACCCGATCGGCCACGGCGTTCGCGAGATCGTCGGCGTTCGTCGCTCCGGTCACCGAGACTCGGGGCACGGACTCGGGCGCCGTCGACACGGGCGGCAGCTCGCGGAACCAGTCCACGTTGGCCGGCTTGGCGCTGAGGACCATCCGCATGGTCATCTCCTCGAACGTCTCCGCATTCAGCGCCTTCGTGCTCATCCTGGTCATCGCCGCTCCCTTTCTGCGTGTCGCTGCCACGTCCTCAGCTCGTCGTCGTCCAGCTCTCCGTATAGCCACGCCGCCTCCGCCTCACCCTTGGCAACGTCCCACGCGAGCTCGCACAGCGCCGCGTGGATGCCGCTGCTGGCCACGTACTGGTCCGCGCGGTCGCGGATGTAGCGGGCCACGGCGGCGATGGCGTCACTCTGGTCCGGCGTGAGGCGACGTTGGAGCATCACGGCTCGGCGCGATCGGACTCGTTCTCGGGCGACGGCTCGACGTCCGGCTCGTCCTTCGCCCCGCTGCGCACCTTCGCGATGATCGCGCTGACGCAGAACCCGTTGAGCGACACGCCGAGCATCGCCGCGCGCGCCTTGATCCGTCGTCGATCGCGCTCCGGCATGTAGACGTGCATGCTCACGTCGGTTCGGGCCTGGGTCGTCTTCTTCGGCTTCGTCATGTTCATCCCTCGCTGAGATTCCACTTCGCCCGTGCGTCGTCCCGGCTCGCCCGGTCGGCGAGTCCGGCGGCGGTCAGAGCGGCGTCTGTCGAGCACCCCGGCGCATGCTCCCGCTCTCCGTTCACGTCCTCGCATCGCAAGCACGCCGGGCACTCGCGCACGCGCTGGAGGTAGATGTTCTTCTCCCCGTTACGCGGCCACTCGACGGCGAGTAGCGCCCTCACGGCCTCGTCCCGCTGGTGCACGGCAGCGGCGAGCTGCGCACTGAGTCGCGCCACCTCGACGTCGACGGCCGGGACATGGTCGCCCTCGTGCCCTGGCTCCAAGCCGCACCGAGCTTCGCCGTCCCGGTCGCACTCTCGGCAGGTCACGTCATATCCACACGTACCGCGGTCGTTGGTCATGCGGCCTCCACCTCGTGCCGAACACGTTCCTCCCATCGACGGAGGATGCCGAACGCGAGTCGTGCGGCCAGGCGGCGCGTTCCCGCGAAGAGGACTGGGCAGTCGGACCGCGCGAAGAACGAAGCGCAGCTCCCGACGACGCTGTGCGGGTGGACATTCGCGACACGCCAAACCTCGGCGATGTCCCCTTCGACGATTACGGTACGCCACCGGTAGTCGCAGAGGCGGCGCAGCTCGTCGTCGAGACGCTCGCGACTGCGGGTGATGCTGCCGGCGAAGTCCGAGACGCTCTTGCGCTCGATGACGGCGATCCCCTGGATGACCTCCGTCGTGTAGTCGCCAGCGTCCAGCGTCGCGCGCTTCATGGTGACGCCGGGCAACGGCTCCCAGGGGGTCTGCTCGCGCGTGTCGCAGAGGACCACGAGAGGCTGGGCCGATCCTTGAGATGCCGGCAGCTTGTCTCGCAGCGGAAGCGAAGCGGGCGCGCTCCTGGGCAGCGGCCCGAACACATCCGCGAGCTCAGGACGGCGGGGGCGTCTCACGGCGACCACGCCTCCGCCAAGGTGCGCGCGCCGTCGGGGGGCAGCGTGTACCGCGTACGCACCCGGCCGCACCACGCGTCGAGTGCGTCGACCGTCTCGCCCCACCACGCCGTGTCGCGTCGACGGTCGGCGCGTACGCCTCGCGAGGAACGGTAAGTCATGGCCTGCCGCCCCTCGTCGTCGACCGCGGCGCGTTGTGGTCCGCAGCTTCCTCGTACGTGTACCCGCACTGCCCGCAGATCTGCCCGGGCGCCAGCGACTGGCACCCGCACCATCCGGGATCACCCATGCCGGCGAGCATCGAGCGAGCCACCTCCAGCCGACCGGCCGCGAGGCCCTCAGCTCGTGCGGTCTTCACCTCAACTCGGAGGCGCGCATTCTCCGCTTCGAGACGGTACACGCGGGAAGCCGGAGCATAGGGCTCCCACCCGACGCACTCGTGCGTTGCGAAGCCGTCGGGCTGGCCGTTCGTCAGACGGATCCAAACCGTCGGGCCAGCGTCCGCAGGTGCTGGGGACCAAGGTGTCCGCGTCACGAGCTGCGCCCCTCATCGACGACGTAATGGGCGAAGTTACCCCGACGTCCCTCGCTCCGAATGCACCCCTGCTTGCGCAGCGTGTGCAGCGCCGTATGGGTGACGATGATCGAAAGATCGAGCGACTGCGCGATCTCCCCCGACAGCATGCCGGGGTGGCGGGCGATGTGCCGGTAGACGCGCCCGACGATGGTGCCGGGCCGTGGACGCCTCACAGGCCGCTTCCGCGACCACGCCGTCCCCTCCTGCATGTTGAGCGCGGTCCGAAGCCGATCCGCTTCGGCGAGCACCTCCGAGAGGCGAGCCTGGAGACGGTCGCGGTCTCGCTCGTACGCGCGCAGGAGCGCTGTCGTCTCGGTGGCGTCGTTGGCCGCCTCGATAGCGGGGGCGGAGATGCCTTCACGGCCGTCGCGCGAGTTGGTGGTGGTCATGCGGCGTCTTCGTCCGCGCCTTCGTCTGGGAACACGAGCTCGGCGCCGAGGTCGTCGACGTCCAGGGCGAGGACCGTCTGGGCCGCCTCGGGCCAAGCGGACATCCCCGCGCCGGACTCGAACGCGCTGATCGCGCCCTTCAGTCGCTCGACCCACAGAGACAGCTGCTTCTCCCCGAAGGTCAGGGCCGATTCGGACGCACGGAAAACGGTGATCTCGTACGGAGGCGCCGACTCGATGCCGACGAGAAAGCAGGCGATGGGCGCGGTGTCCGATCCGAGATCCTGCCGCCTCGCTATGCGGTACGCGGCGAGTTGCGCCAGGTATCCGTAAGAAATGCAGGCCGCACGGAGAGCATCCGGGTGCGCTGAACGCGCCGTCTTCAGCTCGGAGATCGCCTCCTCCCCGTCGACCCGGGTCAGCACGTCCGGATGGCAGACGAACTGAAGGCCCAGCATCTCGAACGCGAGCTCCACCTCGTGTCGTGCGTGGTCGCCGAACAGGCGCGGCGCCGCGAGCGTGTGACCGCGGAGTCGCTCGTAGAGCGCGCGAGACTTCGCGTGCTCGGTCATGGTCGGTGTGAGCGCGCCCGGGTGGGCGGCTACATGCGCCTCGAACTTCTCGCCGCGTCGAACCCCGTCGAAGGGTGCGATCGGCACGGCCCCCGACACCATCGCATGCGTCAGCGTCCCGCCGGACTGCGACGACGTGGAAGGGGGGCCCTCCCCGATCCGCTTCATGATGTACCGGAAGAGCGAGCCATGGTCCGGGTCCAGGTCGCGCAGCGACGTCGGGCGGAAGGGTTCGCGGAGCGACAACCGCACCCGGTCCTCGATTGAGCTCCGGACAGCCCCCATGGGCTCGGACAGGAAGTCCTCCTCGATCACCGTGATCGGCCCCTGGCTCAGTATCTGGAGGCCCTGCTGGCCGGGCGCAGCCTTTCGCTTCGATGCCACAGTTAGACTCCCTTCTTTGCGGTGGACTGGACTGGCGGCTCAGGCTCCTCGGCGCCCTCCTCGAAGAAGCTCGCGAGCTCCGCCTCTCGCTCAAGGTCGACCGGCTGATCGAGCGGATCCTCCGTGAGCGCTCCGGTCGCGATCATCGGCTGCACGCGGACCCCGCCGACCGTGCGCCCCATGAGCCGCACATCGGGATCCACGACGAGCACCACACGCTTTCCCAGCCAGTCTTGGATCACCGGGCCGAAGGTTGCCGACAACGTCTGCTGATTCGTGGGATTGGCCACGAGCCGCTTCCGCTTGCCTTTGAAGCCGATGACGATCTTCGTGTTCCTCTCAGGAACGAGTCGACCGTCGCGGCCCTTCACCTTTCGAACGCGGCCGGGCCTGAACCGCTCGACGCTCTCAATCTCCACGGTGGCGCGACGGAAAGTTCCGTCCGGCAGCATGAAATCGGAGATGCTCAGGTAGTCCCCGGGGTCGATCAGCGTTTTGTAGTGCGTCCGCTGAGACGTCATCGCGAATCCTCCGATCGCGCGCGGTACTCATCGACGAGAGCCGCGCGCGCGAACGCGGCTTCGTCCTCCGGCCGGAACGCGTCCATGAGGGCGGCCTCGCATGCGCGCTCCTCAGGTGCCGTGAGGTCGCGCAGGTCCGGCCCCGAGACGAAGCGGATCTCTGCGCGCGGCTCCCCATCGAGCACGAGGACACGACCGCCGACGGTGACGGTCCGATCGCCGAGCCCGACGCGAACCCACGTGCAGGCCAGGCGATCGAGATCCACCCGGCATCCTCGCGCCCCCGCGCGGGCGAGTTCGCGAGCCTCCTCGAACGAGACGGGGAGGCTCACTCCGCCGCCTCCCGCCAGGCCACGACGTCTCGCCAAAATCCGCCCAGCGGCATGGCGTGGACGACGCGCTCGATCGCCTCCGCCGCGCCCGGAGCGATCTCGTCCCCGCTCAGGATAGCGTCGAGCCCGCCCGCCTGTGCCTCGTCGATGGCGTCGAGCGCGCGATCGGCCACGCGCCAGACGGGCCCTCCGTCGGACCCGAATCCAGTGAACCGGGCGCACAGAATGTCCAGCGCCGCTGCGGTGCAATCGTAGTCGGTTTGCATGCAGTGGAGATTGAGCCCAATCGCCACACCGGGTCAAACCGTGAACGGCGAGCGGGTTTTGATATACATCCATGCAACATGCAGCATTCGTATCTAAATACGATGCAAGTCGGCCCGTGCGAGAATGTCCGACAGTGCGTATAACGACGACGGGCCCGGGCGACGGCTCGCAAACGCGCGTCCACGTCGACGTGATGCGGGGAAAATAGCTCGGCGCGCGCGTATATCGCTTGTATCGCACGGCTCACGCCGCCTCACGTTCTGTCGCATGGAACGGCCGCAAGATGGTCCAAGTGAGACGCGCAAGGGACGCGGGTCATGCCTCGACCACAGCGGGGACGGGTCGGCGCGTACACAGTTCGCGGCCGCGTGTGAACTGCGGTACACCCGTGCGATCCGCTATGCATTGCACAGTGCGGATCGCATGGTTCGCGGGCCGCTCACGATCCGTGCCGGTCGTTTCCGTTGGCGCCGGACTCGTTGTCGCGGTTACGGATCTCGGTGCGGCTCGTCCCCGGGCCGTCGTCGGGTCGGCTCCGAGCCTGCCCGCGGGTGCGCGCGGGTCACCCCCGCGACGGGTACCGCACTCGCGGGCGGCCTCGGGTCGCGATCCGGCGTGGTCGTGACCGTGAGGTGCGTCAGTGATTGGTGGTCCCGTTGAGCCGACTTTCGATGCGTTCATGGAGACGGAGTGCGGTGCATGGGACGAGGCTGAGGGGCGCGGGGGGCCTTGGGGGTCGGTGGAGGTCTCGCCCGAGGCACCGAAGCCGGAGCCGGCCGGCACTGAGGGCGACGGCTGCAGCGATGCCACGTCTGCGCCCGCCGTCGTCCCGGAGGCCGGACCTCGCGTTGTTCCGGGGTGGCCGGCGGACCCGATCTGGGCCCGGCTGGATGGCGCCACGCACCCGGCAGACCGCCGCGGCCTCGATTCGTGGCTCAGAGCGATGCTGTGGGTGCGGCACGAGGGCTCCGAGCGACGCGGCGGGGGGGTCTGGTTCACGCCATCGCGGGACGTTGCCAATTTAATCTCGGTCCTCGTTCACGACCCGCGCTGGTTCGGTGTCGTTGGACGCAATTCGTTCGCCGAACGGGACGAGATCCGCTCAGCGCCGCCGTGGCACCCGCACGAGGCACAGGGCGCAGTCGCCGGCCCTTGGACGGATGCCGACGTCACGCGCCTCCGAGCGTGGTTCGCGCGCGCCTACGCGGTCTCGCCGAGCGTGCGTGACGTGGAGCAGGCGGTCGGTGTTGCGGCGGCGGGCCGCCCCTTCCATCCCGTCAGGGACTACCTCACCCAGCTTCGATGGGACGGCAGTCCTCGCTTGGACGCCTGGCTCGCGACCTATGCGGGGGCCATCGGCTCGACCTATGCGACGGAGGTGGGTCGCCGCTGGATGATCTCGGCCGTCGCGCGCGTCATGTCGCCCGGCTGTCAGGTCGACTGCACCCTGATCCTGGAGAGTCGCGCGCACGGCACGGGCAAAACCAGTGCGTTCCGGGCCCTCGTGCCGGAGCTCGGGTGGTTCAGCGAGACGGGCATCACCCTTGGTGACAAAGACTCGTACCAAAACTTGCACGGGATCTGGCTGTACCTGTTCGACGAGTTGGACTCGCTGCAACGCGGCCAGCTCACGCGAACGAAAAATTTCCTCACCGCCGTGACCGACCATTACAGAGAGTCATACGGGCGGAGGTCCCGACACGTCGTTCGACAGAACGTGTTCTGCGGCTCGACGAACGAATCGCAATATCTGCCGGATCAGACGGGCAATAGGCGCTTCTGGCCAGTGCGCGTTTTGCGGCCGATCGACGTCGATGGCATCCGACGCGACCGCGATCAGCTCTGGGCGGAGGCAATGGCGCTCTATACGGCCGGGCAGCCGTGGCACGTCGACAACGCGGAGCTGCGTACCCTATGCGAGGAGGAAGCCTCGGCTCGAACGCCAGCGGACCCCTGGAGCGACCGAATCGCTGCGTGGTTGGAGCGGCCCACGGAGCTGACGGTCGACGGCTTCGGGCGACAGATCCGCAAGCCCATGCCGGTACCCGATGGGGGTTGGCTGGGCGCGGACATTCTCGTCCATGCCATCGGCAAGGAAATTCAGGACGTTAACAAATCCGACGAGACACGCGTCGGCCTCGTCCTGGGCATGCTCGGATGGGAACGCGGCCACCAGCGAACGGAGCATGGTGCGCGAGTGCGGCGGTATCAGCCGTCGTCCAGCCAGACGAGCGGCGCGGACTTGTCCGTACGACCGTAATAGTCGTCGATCCAGCGGGACAACTCTTCGACGGTGGCGTTTCCTTTCGCCCGCTGGTCCAGTTCATACGCCAGACGCGCGGCTCCTGCCTCATCGGCCATGGGGCCCCGACATCGCCCATCCTTTGACCCAGACCGTCCCGTCGCCCGATGTTCTTTGCGCTTCGCCGCGACGCTCAACGCACCAACCGCCGGTGGACCCGTCCTCTCGCGGAACGATGTGCAGGCTGCGGATTTTCATCGCGTCGCTCCCTCGTCGGCCCTCAGTCAGCTTCGGTGTGCGCGCGGAAGCTTGACGACGCCAGCAATCCGCTCCATGTTGCCTTCCCTGCCGGATACGGAGCCTGGGGCTCCACGTCATTCCACGACGACAACAGAACAACCGGGCCGCACCTCGGACGCCTCACGGCGTCCCGCCCCGCGGTTCGCACAAGCTCGGCTGGTTCGATTCCAGCATCCGGCGCCCTTTTCTAGTCAGGTCGACCCAAGCTCACTCGCCGCGAGAACCCGGCGTTCGCAATCGCCCAAGCAGACGATGCGATACGGCCCCGTCCGACCGTCCCTGACGGTGGTGAGCGATTGCAGAGGGAAGAGCGTCGTCCCTTTTTTTGGGTCCGGCCCGGTGGCAAGATGACTTGCGCCGCATACGCTGCACGTGAATATGGGGTTGTTCACGCTGGGACAAACAGCAGAGCGACGGCAGTATGCGTGGCAATGCATCGCGCAATTTCTGACTTGGGAACATACGTGTGACCTGCGGCGAGGGTGGCCAATTTGGCCTCTAACGCACGCGCGTCCGCAAGGGCGTGGTTGCCAGCGTTAGCTTTATGTAGACGGCCGGAGGAATCCTTCCCGAGAAGCACGAGTCTCGGGTTGGACGGGTCGTCGGGGTCCTCTATCACCATCGCGGACAGCCCGTAGACTGGGTCGATCATGCATCGTTCTCCGTCAGAGAATGGTTCCCGACTAGTCAAGTGGATCAATGCTGCCCGGAGGAAATTTGGCTGGGAATCGTCTTCTAAGATCGTGCACCTTGTCGCGCATTTCCTTGGCTTCGTCTGGGACCTTGGGGTTGACCTCGATGCGAAACATCAGGGTATTCGCCTGCGCCGGCCGAACCGATATCAATGCCGGATGCTGCGCCTGTTCGCCTTGCAGCTCCTTTACAAGGTTCGGCTCAACGGCGGGGTCCACTGGAATGTTCGCGGTCAGAACACCAGTAGTCGGGTTCGTGACAACGGATGCGACCGGAGCAGTAGGCGCAGCGGCGGCGGGCGCGGCCTTTGATGCTCCGGCGGCTCCGGCACCCAACGCCGCAGCCAATGCCGTGTCGGTTTGCGACTCGCCCGTTCCGATCGTCTTCAGGGCGGCCGAACACGCGGCCCAGTCCATGTCTTCTCGGGTTGGGTGTCCGGTTTGCGGTGCCCCCGCGGGGGCTGGGGCTGGGACAGCGCCCGCGACAAGAGGAGCGGGCGGGGGCGAGGCCGGCGGCGCGTTGTAGTCGCCCCGCATCTGCGCGAGGGCAGCGTTAGTCGCCCAATAGGCCGCCTTGTCGTCCGCGGCGTGGTTCAGGAGGTAGACGGCAACCGCAACCAGAGCTGCGCCGCCCGCGGCAGCGCCCGACCATGCGCCCACCCAAAGCCCGTTGTTGCCGCTGTTATTGGCGGCCGTGCTATCGGCGGCGAGGGCGAGGCTCACGGCGGCGAGGGCGGCCCCCGTCAGCCCAGTCCCGATGCCGAATCCCTCGAACCAACCTGTTTCCTTATCCGCGTTCTGGCGGATCGCTTGGCATACGCTCCAGGCTGACGGATCGCTGGCGGACACCGCTGGGATCGGGATCGGGGCGTCGGGATCGGACGGAGGCTTGACTGGCTGGTGAAAGTTCACGTCCCAATGAATGGAGCAGCCCGTCAACGCCAGGACCGTCGCTAGCCCCGCCGCACCGGATCGGATCATCGCCATCGTCGGCCCCCTTGCGTTCGCGCGGCGCATGACCGCGGGACACCAGGATGGACATTCGACGGAGCCGCCCACTTCGTCAAGCGCGAAGGTTACTGTCGCATTTCGCGGCGACCAGCAACCGTTCGGTCTAACGGCCGCCTTCCTGTGCGATCTTGCGGGCGTCGGCTACGGCTCGGGTTGGTCCAGTAGCGCCGCCCTTCTGGCGGTCCTGGGCCACCACCGGCCGGCCCCCGTCGGCGTCGGCACACCGAGCCGGTTCATCTCGTCCGCGACGTGCTCGTAGCTGGCCCCGGCCTCGTGGAGGTCCTTTGCCATCCGGGATGCTGCCTCTGAGAGCTTCGGTGGCCGCCCGAGCTTCACGCCCTGGGACTTGAGCTCTGCGAGCGCGTCCCGGGTTCGCTCCCCGATGGCCTCGCGCTCCCATTGCGCGATGACGGCCAGGATGTTCATGACCATCCTTCCCGCAGCGCTCCTCGTGTCGAGCTGCTCCCCGACGGAGAGGAGCGCGGGACTGTCGGCGCGTCCGAAAAGCGTTTCCATTAGGTCGCCGAGGTCACGTACGGACCGCGTGAGCCGGTCGAGTTTGGCCACGAGGAGGCCGCCCGCCGCGCCCGATCGCAGCATCGCGAGCGCCCGCTGGAGACCAGGCCGATCGAGGCTCTTCGCGCTCGCACCGGCATCGACGATGACCTCACCGAGCTGGAGCTCGTAGAGCTGGGCGTACGCGCGGATCTTGGATTCCTGCGCTTCGAGCGAGACGCCCCTGTCCGCCTGCTTGTCCGTCGACACGCGCACGTAGCCCAAAATCAGGTTCGATTTCGGCGCCTGGAGAACTTGGCGGCGCGTCACAGGCACTCCAGGGACGATGTGCCCGACGAGGCGCAGAGGGACGAGGGCGGGCAGGCGCAGATCAGGCTTGGCGGACCGCCGTTGCCACCACCGAACTCGCCACAGGGGTACGTGGTGGGCGCCTGGATAGGCGTCGAGCCGCACGTGAGGCCATTGCCGTTTGGCGGCAAGCTGACCGGCCCGGAACAGATGGGGCACGCGGCGAGCGTCCCTGCGATCGGCTCGCTCGCGCCCGGCGCCTTCGTGATGGCGCACGTGCCCTTAGCGGCGAAGCACTCGGCCGTGACGTTCCCGTCGACGCCGCACGGCGTGACAACGTCGGCGAGGCTCGGCGCGCTGTAGCACTCGGTCGACGCGACCGCGGCAACCGGCCATGAACAACAGAGGGGCGCGAGGTTCGCATCCGTGCCCGCGTCCTTCCCGGCGCCATCGGCCGCAGCCTCGTGCCCTCCCTCCGCGCTCTCCGCGTCGGCCACGAGCTCGTCCCCCGCGTCCACGAGGGGCGCAAAGGCGACGACGTTCGACGGTGCGCCGCCGCAGGAGACGGCAGCGGCCAGGGAGACTTCGACGAACAGCAGGCACAGGGCGGTATTGAGGGTCATGGGGAGGGTTTCTCGGTTCGTGTTTGCAGGTTGGGAAAAGCTCAGCGGGCGATCGTTCCCGTCTCTTCGCCGCGGCGGAATGAGTCGACGTCGACCGGGGAGGGAGTCGATATGGACTCACCCCGGAGGGTCAGACGAACCCCGCTCGCGTCCGCGGTTGGCCCAGCGTCGTCGTCGGGCTCGAATTCACCGGCGCGGAGCGAGTGGAGGTACGCGGGTGCGTAGAGCGACAGCTTCACGGGGCGCCCCTTCCGCGACCTGCAATCCACGCGGACATCCCCGGGAGGGTCTGTTCCGACACGGGGGCCGGCTCACGAGAACGGGATGTGTACTCGTATTGAGCGTCCGCGATCGGCGACGACGGCAGACGGTACGACCGCGGGCCGCACGTGCGCCGGTCGAGCGACGACGACACGGCCCAGGCTTCCCAGTCGACCCGGACGAGAAGGCTCATGGGCGAACCCTCCGCCCGTTGTCATTGGCCGGGCGGGCGGGCGGCAACGGTTCGAAGCCCTCCCACGCGTCGATCGCCCCGTGGACCTTGCTGCACGCGTCATCCGCGGACGTGGCCCACGCGGTCATGCGGAGGCCGCTCGACGTAACGACCACGAAGAATCGCGGACCCGTGGCAGTCGGGTGCGGCGCGTTCATCGCATCCCCGCGGGCAGGTCGGACGGGTTGACGTAGACGACGTCGTCCGCGTCGAAGTCATTGACGAACGCAGCCCACAGCCCGGGCGCGTCGTGGGCCCTCGCGCGGGAGTACGTCTCGCCGTAGCGGTCTACGATCTTGTCGACCCGCAGCGAGACTTCGAAGTGAATGCCGATGGGTGTCTGAGCTCTCATCGCGTACACGTCTCCCGTCAGGGCGCGCCCACGCGGGGCGGCCAGTTCTCGATCGGCGCCGCGAGACCAGTCCGCGGCCCCGTCCACGGCCCGAGACCCCGAGTGGAGTCACGAGCCGGACGACGAGGGCGCGAGGCTCAGGCAGCCGCGAGCTTGATCGCTTCGGTCAAGGCCCGCTGGTTCAGCGCGAGACCGTCCGAAAACTGCGAGTTGAGCCTGTTCTCAGCGGAGCGGCCCCGGTGGTGCGTCGTGTACTCCGTCACGGCGTTGTAAGCGGCCCAGAGGGTCCCGCGAACGCCCGGCAGCGTGTTGCCCGTTCCCGTCTCGAACAGGTCGATGATGGCGGAGAGGCAACGCGAGGCGCGGTCCTTCTCCGTCTCGTCCACGACCTCCGCCAGCGAGGGGACCGCGAGGGGCCGCGGGAACTGCGCGTCTAGGACCGAGTCGAGCGACGAACCGTCGAGCCGCGCGCCGTGGAAGGTCGGCGCCTCGTCGTCGCACGGCGGGAGCTCCTTTATCGTCGGCGCGTTGTCCGCGTCCCACTGCTCGGCGGGCTTCGCACGCTTGGCCGAGTCCTTGAGCCCGAAGACGATCCGCACGTACTTCTCCAGGTCCGCCGCGTTGACCTGCCGCGCCGCGAGGCCCCGGTACTGTTCGGCGGTCGCCTCAAACTGCGCGTTCGCCAGGTTCATCGTGTCGCGGATGGCCGCGAGCGTTCCTTCGGCGCCCTTGGTGTGCCGGACCCGGAGCAAGCGAGACGCGCCCGCATGCGTGGCCATCGAGAGGGTGTTCGCGCACACCACCCGGATCGGCGTGAACCCCACGCGCGTCGCGAACGTCCCGTCGTGCGAGTTGGCAAGCAAGATGTACTTGTGGACCGCGTCGCCCGGGACGATCTCCACCGGATCGCGGTTCAGGCGAGCGAGCATCCACACGCGCGCACCGCCGCGGAGCGATCCCGCCGTCTCGATCGTCGCCTCGCCCGCGGAAAGGAACGGGTCGAAGAACGTGAAGCCGCGCCCGTTCTGCAGCGGCGCATACGTGGGGCCCACCACACCGAGCACGCGACCATCGCTCACGCGGTACGTGGCCTTGTGCGTCACGGCTTCCCCGTCCACCGTGACCAGGTCCTTGAGCCCAACTTCCCAGTCGAGGCCCGCGATCCGGATCGCCTCGGCCACGGTCGGCGGGTTGTCGAGCCGAATCCCGAGCTTGTGCCAGGGGGTTCCGCCCACGTACAGCATGCTTTCGACCTCGTGTGACATGGCGTCTTCTCCGTTCGGTTCGTCGTCGGCTCGATTGCCGCGCACGGGCCGAAGCCCGAACGCGAGGAGCGAGCGTCGCTACCCAGCTCGGCGCCACGAGGGCGACCGGAGGACGGCCAGGGGGATGCCGGTTCGGCACGCCTCCCCTCCGCCCCGGCGATGGGGGAACGCGTACCCCGAGCAGAGGCAGGGGCGGCCGTGACTGACCCGACGTTGCCAACGGCAGCGGGGCCGACCCTTGCGACAACCGGCCGCGTGATGCTCCGGGCCCCAGCAGCGGGGGCGGCTCACGGCTGCACCGAGTGCCTACGCGTCGGCTCCCAATCGCCAGAGGCTGCGTTGTAGGTGAAGCACGACCCGCAGTCGCATCGCCGGGACTCCGCGCGGCTCGTGAACACCTCGCAGTCGGCCGCATGCGAGCGCTTGACGAACAGGTAGACGTCGCGGTCCGCCCGGTACGGCGAGACGTAGAGCGCCCCTCCGTCCACCGTCGCGTGAAAGCCCACCTTGAGGCCCGCTCCACTCGGCGCGCTCGCCTCGACCATCTTCGCCGTGTCGTCCGCGTACGCGTTCCGCACCTGGACGGTCGGCCGTTTCGTTCGGCTGCTCATGCCTGAGCGCTATTGCTCGCGGCGTGCCGTCGATATTCGGATAAGCGTCCTTTTGGCTAAACTGATCTCTCTCGCTAGTTTGGATATTCCCCGTCAACCCGATTCCGCCCACGGTGCGCGCGGATGTGGGCCCCCGGCGAGCCAGGCGAGTGGATCGGGCGGGAGCCGCACCACCATGCATCACCGGCAGTCGAGGAAGGCGGTGCGCTGCAAGTGCCCGGAATCATCTGGCGTTCCGCCTACTGCACCACCTGCATCACCTATATCCACGCCTATACGTGAGATACGGCACCTACCAGGAGCTCTATTTATGGCCGCGAGTACAGGAACTCGATTTGCGGTGGTGCAGGTGGTGCACTTCGGGGGATGAGAGGGCGGGAGGGCAATCGCTACATTCCACACGAGCGCGCCGAAACGGACCCGCGAACTCCGAAAACGCGCGACCGGGAGGAAACTGGGGAACGGCCGCGCGCACGGTGGAAACGCCGGGAAAAGCCCGTTTCGAGCGCGATCGCCCATAACGGAAAGGACCCTTTCCGTGCTTTTGCCCGATTCCCCAGCGTTTTGAGGCTCGACCCTGCCTCGACCACAGATGGGAGGGGGCCCGGACGACAGGGGGGGGTACCCACGATGGCGTCGACTCGATTAAGGCCCCTACCCCCCTCGGCAATACGAATTACAGTGTAGATTTAGCGATAAAGTTATCGACGTGAATTACCGATAATTCTCCTTGTCCATGGGCGGATTGGGCAGCATGTTGCGCTCGTGCACACGCGTCAGGGGACGTTCGAGCGGCTGGAGGCGATGCGCGACCGCATCCAGTCGGCGCTCGACCATCTGGGGCCGCGAGGTGCGCGAGCGGAGCGGGCGAAGATTCGGCAGGCGGTCGTGATGCTGACGAAGGCCGTGCAGGAGCGCCGCAACCGGATCGCGGTGGACCTCCAACGCGCGGACAAGCTGCTCGCGTCGCTCCAGTCGCCGTGGCTCGCGGCGGGCCCGGGCGCGGTGCAGGTGGCGACGGCGCTGCTGTCGGAGACGAACGGCCGCGTGTGGCTGCCGCGTCTCCAGCAGTCGGGTCGCCAGCTCTTCGGCATTCCCCCGCTGCTTCTCCGGACGGCGCTGCAGGTGCTGGAGGCCGAGGGGTTCCTGCGGGTCCACGGCCCGACGCAGCCGAAGGGCGGGCCGGTGAAGAGCCATCTGTGCTGGGTGGAGGTGCTCGCGGCGACGGGCGGGGATGGAGTGCCGCCGCCGCCGGACGCGCACTGCCACATCGACGGTGAGCCCCACTTCCAGGACCGTCACGCTGGCGGAGGAGGCAAGGCGGCATGAGCCTCCGAGGACGACCGCCGCGGGTGGTGCTGGACGTGTCGATGCCGCTGGTGCACCGGCTCGCGTACTTGGGCGCGATGGGCCTGGCGCAGAAGTCGTGCGCGGAGTTCGGCATCCCGGTCCAGGACCTGTGGGGCTCGCGCCGGCATGCGGCGGCCCGAGCTCGGAAGCACCTGGCGGGGTTGATGCGGAAGGCTGGTCATCGCCGGCCGGCCATCCAGTGGGCGCTGGGATTGAGCGAGGGCTACAGCGCTCTCACCAAGCACCTGCCGCCCGTCCGGATGTCGGACTTCGGCGAGAGCGCCGGGCACCTGTCCGACGCGATCGACTCGCTGCTCGCGGACATCGTCGCGGTCACGAGGGAGTCGTCGGCCGACGAGCCGGAGGAGTCTTCCGCCGAGCCGCCGTCGGTGACCGTCATGCCTCGTGGTCGGGACACGGCCCCGGCAGCGTACCCGGGGGAGACGCCATGCGCGGCCCCGGCACCCGAGCGGGAGCCGACGCGTGAAGAGCTCGACGCCATCCTCGGTGCGGACGGGGAGGTAGCAGCGTGACCGCCCTCGCTGGGATGGACGTGGTGCGGGGCGCGGTGGAGCAGCTCGTCGACCTGCCGGACGTTCGCGTGGACCTCGTGCACCGGGGGGACGTGGGCGAGGTGCGGGCGAGCCTCACGTTCTATGCGGTCGCACCGTTCCCCGACGACCTCTCGGCTCCGGACCACGGTGAGCAACTCGCCGAGGATCTGCGCTTCCGGCTCCTGACGTTCGTGCGCGAGTACGTCGAGACGAACTGGAGTCGCCACACGTGAACCTCATGACCCGCGCGGGCTTGGCCCTCATCAGCCTCTTCGTCCTCACGTCCTGCACGCCGCAGCAGGCGAAGACGGCGGACTCCATCGTGGTCGACCTGACGAACGCGGTCTGCACCCTGGCGCCCGACGTCGACGGAGACCCGGCGTGGGTGCCGTTCGCGTGCACGCTGGTCGAGTACCTGGAGAGCGAGGCCCAGCCGTACGTCCAGCAGCTGACGGTGCGTGTCCCGAGGTCGCAGGCCGCGGAGTTCCAGGCCGCGCATGTCGCGAAGCCGGAGGTGCGGCCATGAGCACGGTGGTGCGCGCAGAGTCGCACTCGCACTCGCAAGCGTCGGCTGGCGGATGCGGGTGCTTCAGCGTGATCGCGCTGGTGCTCCTCGTCTGGGCGCTCTGCTTCGGCGTGACCTGGAACGGGAAGCATCACGGCGTCTCGTGTTCCTGCGACCACGGCGTGGAGGTCCAGTGAGAGCTCACCTGTTCCTCGCCCTGGCGTTCGTCGTGTCGGTGCTCCTCATGGTGACGGGGGTGGCGCGGTGAACGTGCTCACGAGGCGATACGGCGTCGGCCCTCAGTCGGAGTCGACCGGGGACCCCTGCGTCTACTGCGGGCATCAGGTCCCGTGCCCCTGCGGCGAGCGCGGACAGACGTTGGCCTCGCTCGGAGTGAGCTTGAAGGGGTTGATGGACGAGGTTGCGGGTCGTCGGAGGCGCAGGCACGCCGGTCTTGTGGAGGAGGTCATCAACGCCGCCACGCCCATGGGCGTCGACCCTCGTCAGCTCGTCGAGGACCCGGCGCCTGCCGGCCCCCTTCCCGCCTCTCCGGACCCCGGACCTCTCAGCTGCGACGGGCGTCAGATCAGAGAGGGCGGGGTCTTCCGGTGCAGCCCGCCTCCTCCGTACGTCTCCAGCGACGGAGAGAGGCTGCACTCGGTCACGATGGAGCAGCTCGCGCGGCTCATCTTCGACGAGATCGTGGCGGGCGACGAAGCCATCGGCCTGCACGACATGGAGACGCACCTCCCCGTGGCGCACATCCTCGATCGCATGTGGGCGAAGACGAAGCCCAAGGAGCGCGCGATCGCCGCGACGTACGCAGCTCGCATCTTTGCTCGCGTCGCCTTTTCGGAGTTCCCCAAGTGAAGCCCTGGGAAGAGACGTGGGTCGTGACGCCGCCGATCGGAGAAGGCCGCGGGTGGGCCGTGTCGCACCCGGTGTCCGTGCCAGGGAGCGAAGAGACTGAGCGCGCGCGTGCGCACCTCGCCGCCGCCGCGCCGGAGCTGTATCGGGCGCTGGAGGCCATACTCAACGTCAGCAGTCTCAGGCTGCTCGACGCCATGGACGGCGAGCCGGTGTTCGCGGCCGAAGCAGCGGCTCGCGCTGCTCTTTGCAAGGCGAGTGGCGAATGAGGCCGTGGGAGGAGACATGGACCGCGCACGCCGACCTGGCCGACGGCGGACATGGTGTCGTCCAGTTCGTCCTAGCAATCGACGCCGAGGGGGACCCGCGACGATTCGCCTCGTACAGAGAGAGCGACGCGCAGCTCGCTGCCGCTGCCCCGGACCTGTACCGGGCGCTGGAGGCGGCCAAGCAGTGGATTCCGGACAGCGAGCTACAGGGAGCCTGGAGTCTCAACGTTCGCCGTCAGATCGACGCCGCCCTCCGCAAAGCCCGAGGCGAGACGTGAAGATCGTCCTTTCGCCCGAGCACTTCGAGGCATACCGCCGCTGGTACCTGTCGCTGCCCCATGCGGAGCGGATGCAGATCGCCGCTGGCGAGCGTCCGACGTTCGCTGCGCCGAGCTGCGAGGGCGTGTGCCGCTGGGACTCGGATGGCGTGTGCATGTACTGCGGCGCCGAGCGGCCAGCGCCGACTGAGACTCCGGGGAGGACGGGCATGGTGCGCGGGGAGATCCCGCGACAGTTCTCTTGGAGCCATGAAACACCCGTCAGTGCCCACGCTCCGCGCCTCGGGGAGTCCCCGACAGACCGAGGCCTTTCAACGAAGGGCGAACGATGAACAGCGCTACGAACCAGAGCACCACGGGCGTCGACGAGCTCGACCCGGAGATCCGCGCCGCCACTGCCGAGGAGATCTCGGAGGTCATCATCCCGTCGTGGATGCAGTCGTACGCGCGGTCGCTTCCGGCCAAGTTCCTCCGGGCCGATTCCAGATACGGGGCCGGTCGCGAGCGGTACTGGTCTGCCATGCGGTCTCGCATCGAGCGCGTGCTCGCCACGGGGACCACCTCCGTCCGGGTCGCCATCGTCGCGAGGATCCTGGCCGCGTGGGTCTGCGACGATCAGCGCAATCGGGTCCTCCATTACGGATACACGAGAGACAACTTCCGTCGGCAGGGCCTGTGTCGCGCGCTCGCCGGATGGATCGAAGACCCGAAAGGCGGAAACGTCGTTTTGGCCTTTTGCCCTCCACCTTGGTTTTCGCGTCCGGACCTGGAGACCGGTCGTGTCATGTGGCAGGGACACCAGCTCATCGATCTCGTCACTGCCTACTAGCCACAACGGCGCGCGCACGTTCTACGTGGTATCGTTTTTCGCATTCGGGAGCAGACCATGGCCAACAAGCAGACTTCCAAGAACAGCGACGCCTCCTACAAGGGTCGCACGATGAAGGCGCAGGGCCCGGACAAGTCCTCGGGAGTCGGCAAGGGCGGACGCTCCTCACCGGCCCTCTCCTCGGACATCCAGGCGATGAAGTCGAAGACGGAGAAGCTTCCCGCGGGCGCCCAGGCGCTGAGCTCCGGCGAGGAGAAGGTCCCGGCGGTCGACGCTCCGCTCATCAAGTCGTCCGAGCCGTGGGACCTCAAGCGGGACCGGGCCCTGGAGAAGGGCTCGTCGAAGTAGGAGTCGCCCATGCCGCTCAAGCGGGGCTCATCGCAGAAGACCATCTCGCAGAACATCGCGACCGAGCGCCGCGCGGGTCGACCCGAGAAGCAGGCGGTCGCGATCGCGGAGAGCGAGGCACGCCGGACGTACAAGGACGCGGAGCTCGGCAAAGGGTCCGCTCCGTCGAAGGGCACGGGCCGTAAGCCCGAGGGCGCGTCCGCCCATCACGAAATGGGCCGGACCAAGCCAACCTTCGAAGAGGCTCGCCACGAGAAGCTCGAACGGGGCAGGAAGTCGTGAAGGGCTACGTGATCGCGCGCGAGATGGACGGGACGAAATTCTACGTCCAGCCGATGGTCGTCTCGACGCCCATCCGGTGGGCTGACAACAAGAAGGACGCAACGCAGTACCCGAGCCGGAGTTCCGCCGCGTCGGCGGCAGCCGCGCTCGCCGTCGCCCTCAAGGCCGACAGCGTCCTCGATCTCGAAGTGAGGCCAGCGTGAGTGCATGGGAAGGGAGCGCCTGGCAGGAGGCGAGGGAGCGCGAGGGTGAGACTCGCGCTCAGGTGACGGCCCACGACACGGAGCCGCCGCGGGCCACGGAGACGGACCGACCAAGGGATCCGGCTCGGGTCATCCAGCCCCTCGGCGACCGAGTCCTCTGCCGGAGGCTCCCGCACGTGCGGAAGATCCACTCGCTCCTCCTCGTCGGGGGCAAGCGGGAGGATCTCACGGTCTCGGTGGTCCTCGCGCGCGGACCCGAAGTGAGGGCGCGTCCCTGGCACCTCGCGGCCGGCGACCACGTGATCCATCCCCGCATCTCGGGCGTGAAGTACGACGGCACGCTCGGTCGCTTCGACGGAGACGGCGAGCTCCTCTTCCTGCACGAGCACGAGCTCATCTCGGTGGTGGATCCGGAGTCGGTCGTGACCGGCGAGGTGGAGATCCCCAACGATGGCTCGCGCGACCTCACCCGGATCTGACCTGAGAGAGAAGGCCCCTCATGCGCATCGACTCGTACCGCCCGAACGCGAGGGTCTCGTACGACCCCGCCACGAAGGCGATCGTCAGCTGCTACGAGACGGAACTCGGCGGCATCCACTACGACCTCTACGACTACCAGGGGTCGGTGTTCGTGGTCAGGCGCCTGGGCGAACGCACGTTCATCAACAAGTACAACTCCCACGGATGCTCGGGCGTCACCGGGCCCGCTGCCGAGCAGCTCGCCGTCGCATTGGCGAAGCAGTTCCCGGTTTCGAGGTCGACCGAGCCGGAGCCCGCACCCCCGCTGGAGCTGAAGGCGGCGGACAGGAAGGCCAAGCCCCCGAAGTCAGAGGAGCCGGAGCCGCCGAGGGCCGCGTGACCGTCAAGTCCCTCCCGACGTTCAAGTCTGCGGTGCAGGAGAGCACCCTCAAGGTGCTCCGCAGCGCACTCGAACAGGCGGAGAAGGGGCAGATCGAGGACGTCGCGGTCGTCGCCCGGTGGACGGATGGATCCATGTACCTCGCATCCTCCAAGGCCCAGCACCGTTTCGAGCGCTTGGGGCACCTCGCCTATTCGCTGGTCGTGCTCGCCGTCGAGCAGATGAAGCAGGAGGGGGAGCTGTGACGTGCGACATCTGCGGCGGATCGCCGGCACCGTTCATGTACGACCACGGTGAGTACGGGCCCTACTGTGGGCCATGCTTCGCTCGGGTGATCGCCGCCGTCGAGCCCATGAAGGATCCGCCCGCAACGGGAGACAGCCGCGAGGTCGTCGCCCGTGCCATCTCGGACCCGAGTCCGCGCCACTGAGGAGGCGCTGCGCGGGACTGCGCAGCCGAGCGTAGAGGACGATCGAGACGGCCGCCTCGCGCTCCTCACGGAGCGGCTCACGGCCATCGAACTCGGGCGTCTTTGCGATCCCGACAACCCGGCGCCGTTCGTCGAGTTCGCGCCATCGATCCTCGGGGTCACGCTCACGTCCGCCCAGGCGGCCATCGCCTCCGTCCTCTACGACGGCCAGGCGCCCCCTCCCGAGTACGCGGAGCAGCTCTTCGGCGGACTCACGACAGCCCCGACGCCCGAGCAGCGGACCACCGCCGTCTCGGTTTGCGGGCGTGGCGCGGGGAAGGCGCTCGCCCTCGACACGCCCATCCCCACGCCCAATGGGTGGACCACCATGGGCGAGCTTCGCGTAGGCTCCGTCGTGTTCGACGAGAACGGACAGCCCTGCCGCGTGACCTTCGTCACGGAGGTCATGCACGAGCGCCCCTGCTTCGAGGTCGTGATGGACGACGGCACCGTGATTGTCGCGGATGCCGATCACCAGTGGTTCACGTGGACGAAGGCCGCTCGCAAGTCTGCCGGTCGCACGAAGAAGCCCAAGAACCCAGTCCATCGACCGGGCGTCGTTACGACCACGCAGATTCGGGAAACGCTCCGCGCGAACCAGGGGCGCGAGGTCAACCACTCGATCCCGGTATGCAAACCCGTCGAGGGCGCGCACGCGGAGTTGCCCATCGACCCGTACGCGTTCGGCGTCTGGTTGGGGGATGGCACCTCTGACTCATCGGTCGTCACGAGCGGAGATGCAGAACAGTTCGAGCTGCTCCAAGCGGTTGGGTACGAGGTATCCCCTCGCGTTGTGCTGAGGGGCCGAACACCGCAGATGCGTGTCACCATCCCGGGCACGCGTTGGAAACACAACTCGTTCCATTCACGCCTCCGCAAGCTGGGTGTGTTCGAGAACAAGCACATCCCCGTCGAGTACATGCGCGCGTCGGTCGCGCAACGTGAGGCGCTCCTCGCGGGTCTCGTAGATACCGATGGTCACTGTTCGCCGCGCGGGCACGTGGAGTTCTCGAACACGAACCCGCGCCTGGCCGATGGGTTCCTAGAGCTTGCGCTCAGTCTTGGCTTCAAAGCGACGATGCAGGAGGGCCGAGCGAAGATCTACGGACGCGACTGTGGACCCAAATGGCGCATCATCTTCACGCCGCATCGGCCCGTCTTCCGACTGGCCCGCAAGCTCGGTCGGCAGCGGTTTGATAGCGCACAGAAGCGGCGGGCCGAATCTCGGTACGTGGTGGACGTCCGTCCCTGCGCGAGCGTGCCCGTTCGGTGCATCCAGGTTGACTCGCCCCACTCGCTCTATCTCGCATCGCGGGCATTCGTCCCCACCCACAACACCTCCGTCCTCGTGGCCGGTCGAGCGCTGCACCTCGCGCTCACCGTCCCTCTCAAGAAGCTCGGGAAGCGGGAGGCGGCCCTCGTAGCAGTCGTCGCCCCCGACCAGCGTCAGTCGCGGCACACGCTCGCGTTCGTGAAGGGCTATGTCGAGTCGCGCCCCGCGCTGGCCGCGCTTCTTGAGTACGAAAGCACGCTCGACGTCATCCGCCTGACCCGACCCGATGGGCAGAAGGTCACCATCGAGGCACGGCCGGCGACATCCGGAGGTAAGGCGGTTCGTGGCCCGTCGCTCGCTGGCGTCCTCCTCGACGAGGCGGCCTTCTTCTACGGCGACGGATACGAGGTCAGCGATCTCGAAATCTACCGAGCGGCTCGCCCGCGTCTCGAAACGGGCGGCCAGATCGTCATCGCGTCGACCCCTTGGGCCCAGACGGGTCTCCTCTGGGATCTCTTCCGCGAGGGATGGGGGAAGCCAGGGCGGGCGACGGTCGCCAAGGCGCCGACGCTCGTCATGCGCCCGAGCCCCGAGGCGGCCGAGATGGTTCGGCTGGAACGGGAGGCCGATCCCGACAACGCCGCGCGCGAGTTCGACGCCGAGTTCCTCTCCGCCGACGCCGAACGGTTCTTCCCCGAGCCTCTTCTGGAGCGATGCGTGGACACGTCGCTCACCGTCGAGGACGACGGTTCCGTCAGCCGGACCCTGCCCGACAGGACGGTCATCGCCGAGGTCCGCCCCGGCGAGCGTGTTCGTCCGGGCGCTGACTTCGGCTTCGACTCGGACGCCAGCGCCCTCGTCGTCTTCGTCGAGCGCGCGAGCCCGGAGACCCAGCCGACCCATCCTTCCAAGCCCACCATCTTCGACGTCTGCGAGATCGCCGAGGACCGTCCGTCGCCCGGCTCGCATCTCATCCCCAGCGAGATCGTATCGAAGTACGCCGCTCAGGTGCGTCGAGTGGGCGGCAAGCTCGTCGTCGCGGACGCGCACTACCGCAGGAGCATCGAGGAAGTGCTCGTCGAACACGAGCTCGCCCTCGTGCCGCCTCCAAGCCAGGAGACGAGCGAGAACTACCTCGTCGTTCGCGCGCTCATGGCGGCCGGGAGGGTCCGGCTCCCCAAGCACGCGCGCCTCCTCCAGCAGCTTCGCGTCATCCGCTCGACGCACCGACCTGGCGGACACGTGTCCATCAACCTCCCTCGCGGAAAGGCGGCGGGTGGCGGCCACTGCGACATCGTTGCGGCCCTCGTGTGTGCTCTCTCCGGCGTGTCCATCACCTCCAAGCAGCCCGCCCCGACGCCGCAGAGCGCTCTCGAACGCGAGGTCGCAGCGGAGAATCGAGCCAAGGAGGAACGGCTCAGAGCCGTGGACAAGCACGAGAAGCAGAAGGACCGGCAATTCTCGCGGCTCCTGCGCTACCGGAGAGTCCCTGCCAGCGTGCTGCGGCAGCTCAGGGGTGGATGACCTGTGGTAGTCCGGGAACCATGGATGATGAGCCCCCGCCGCGTAACTACGGCGTCCCGACGCGCGTCTATTACCTCCGAATCAGCGGGCACGCGCCGACCTACGTCCTTCCGGACCTGTCCGACCTTCCAACGGACAACGCCCCGTTGTTCGTCCGACACCACGTCGTTGGCGGGAGCGCGCGAGCTATGTTCCATTCCGCTCCGGATCCGATCCCCGGTCCTCAGGCGGGGCCAAACCTTCCGCCATTCCAGAATCTTCTACGGCTCTCGGATAAGGCCGTGCGTGAGTACGAGTCCGCACGCGTGGCACTTGCCGCCACCGTCGGCCTCTCGGCGATTGAGGCCGCGGAACATCAGCTCCAGGCCGCAGAGCACTTCGAGTCGAGCGTCGAAGCGCTGCATCGAGCCTTCGGGTGGCTCCGTCGATTGGATGGGGGCCCGCGTTGGGGCCTCGCTCCCGGCGGCCCGCAGGCGATTGATGACTTAAGGCTTCTTCGCAACGCGACGGCCCATCAACACGAGAACACGCCGGAGATCGGAGAGTGGACCGCGCTCGTCCCGCGCGGCGACCGAATCGAGATTCACCGGACCCGACCAACTGGTATTTCCACGCTTCTGGCCATGACGTACGAGCAACTGGCTTCGATGATTCGATACATCGCAGACGTGGCCACGAGACTTCGGTGCTCTCCAGAGGATGTGCTAACGTTCGCCTAATCACATTCTGAATGACGGCTACAGATAATAGCCAATTGGCCAAAGAGCCCGAGCCCGCCGCCCGCGTCGCGGTAGCGGACGTCCTCGCCCTGATGGCCGGGATGCGCGAGCACGGCGTCGCCTACATCGAGATGCCCGGCGTGCTTCGGATGGGAGTCTCTCCCGAGCCGAAGACCCCGGCGGCTCGCCACGCGCAGCCGAATCCGACGCCCGAAGAGGCGATCCGGCGCATGACGGCGCAGCGCGAGTCTCTCGCCCGACAGCGACGAGACGAAGCGGAAGCTCGGAAGGCCCGACTCGCGGTGACCTCGACGGGTGGAATCGTCGCGTCCAACGGACGAACCCTCGACACGCTCGCCGACCAGCTTGCGTCAGAGGCCGCCGCCTCACTTCAACGCCCCATCCACGATCCTCCGGAAGGTACGCCCGCAACGGGAGACGAGACCGCCCTGGAGTAGTCCTTGTCCGTGCTCGGCCGCATGGGCCGCTCGCTCGCTCGCCGAGAGGCGTGGTGGGCCCTGCATCTGCTCGCGCACTGGGTTGAGGACGTGGCCCATCGGGCCAGCGTCGCGACCTGGAAGCGTCAGATGCGGTCGCCGAGGGGTGGCTGATGGCCAGCTTCGGCGGAGGCTCTGTGTACGGATCGTCGGTCAGGTGGTGGCCTGACCTCGACGGCAACGAGTACGACGGCTCCGATCCCGACGAGACCGCGCGCCATGTGAAGCTCGTTCCGGCCGCGTGGCTCGTCTGGACGCGCAACCAGGCGCGCCGGCAGCAGTGGTACTGGCTCGCTCGCCAATACGGCGGCTTCGAGCAAGCGACGACGATGCCCATCGGGGCCAGCGACCCGTCGCAAGCGCTCTTCGAGCCGTCGTCGATGCCGTACAACGTCATCCGCTCGGCGACGAACACGCTCAGCGCGAAGGTCATCAAGAACCGACCGAGCCCGATGTACCTGCCCGTCGGTGGCGACAACCGTCTCCAGCGCCGGATCCGGTACCTCAATCGGTTCGTTCCCGGCCTCTTCCACCACTACAACTTCTACCAGCGCCGCCGAATGACGGTCCGCGACGCGTGCCTGTACGGCACCGGGCAGATGCTCATTCAGCGGGACCGGAACCGCATCTCGGTCGAGAACCTCTACCCCTGGGAGGTCTTCGTCGATCCGGTCGATGCGCGTGGGGGCGATCCGAGGTCGCTCTACATCATCCGCTACCTCGACAAGGGCATCCTCGCGGGCCGCTTCCCCAAGCATGCGGAGGCCATCGAGGTCGCCCCCGTACTCGACGAGTCCTTCTACCCGGCCACCGACGTCTTCGCCGTCTCGAACCGCTGCACGGTCATCGAGGCGTGGCACCTCCCGAGCTACCCGGGCGCGAAGGACGGGCGACACACCATCTGCCTCCTCGACGAGACCCTCCGCGACGAGCCCTACAAGCGCAACGAGTTCCCAGTCCCTCGCCTCGTGAAGGATCCGGCCATCGCGGGCTGGTGGGGCCTCGGCGTCGGCGACGAGCTCCAGGGGTTCCAGGAGGAGATCGCCACGATGCACGAGCGCATGTCCTATGCGCACCGGATCGTGGGCGGTCAGATCTGGTTCTGCCCCGAGGGCTCGGAGATCTACGACGTCGACTTCAACGACGACATCGGCGTGGTCATCCGTCACACGCCAGGACTCACGCCGACGTCGGTCAACCCGCAGCCTGTTCACGAGCAGACGTACGAGTACTTCCGGGCGCTCATCCCGGACGCGTACGGCTTCACGGGCATCAGCCAGATGTCCGCGCAGAGCCAGAAGCCCGCGGGCGTGACCGCTGCGCTCGCGCTCCAGACGCTCGACGACATCGAGACGGACCGGTTCATCGGGCTGGAGCGAGACGACGAGGAGTTCTGCGTGGAGGCCGGACGCCACATGCTCCACTGCGTTCGCGAGATCGCCGAGGAGTACGGCGAGTTCCGCGTGCTCAGCGCCGGGCGTGGGTCGGGCGAGGAGATCCTATGGAAGCGCGACGTCGACGTGGAGGAGGACTCCTACGTCGTCCAGGCGTGGGCGGTCTCGCTCCTTCCGAAGACGCCCGCCGCGAAGCTCCAGCGCGTCATGGAGCTCGGGGCCAACGGGTACTTCGATAAGCCCACGGTCCTCAAGTACCTGGAGCTGCCCGACACAACGCAGGAGGAGGCCCTCATGCTCTCCGCTCGCGACGTGGCCGACAGTCAGATCGCCGCGATGCTGGAGCACCCCGATCCCGAGACGGACGAGGGCTACATCCAGCCCACGGAGCATCAGGACTGCTCGTACGCGCTCTCCCGCGCGCAGGCTTGGTACTGCCACGTCCAGACCGACTCGATCGACAAGGGCACCTTCCGCGACCCGAGGGTCATCGCCCGCCTGAACAACCTTTCCAAGTTCATGGAAGTGGCGAAGGCCCTGGACGACAAGGCCAAGCAGGAAGCCCTCCAGGCGCAGCTCGCGGCGATGCAGTCCGCCCAGGCCGCCAACCAAACCCAGGGACAGGCTCCGGCCGGTCCCCCGACGAACCCTGCCGCCCTGTCGGCCCCGATCTCGCCGAACGCTCCCGTTGCTCCGGCCGCCCCGCTCGCGGCCTAGCCGAAAGATCACCATGCCTCTCGCAGCAGCCCGGTCGGACAACGTCCACTCGACTCACGTCGCCAAGCTCCTCGAAAAGCTCGGTGAGGAGCCGATCAAGATCAAGGACCTGCCCATCTCCACTCCCGGCCCCGCGCTCCGCGAGGGCGAGCCCGCCGTGGAGACAGCCGCCGATCCGAAGCCCGGCGCCGACGAAACGGAATCGGCCATCGAGAGGCCAGACGCCACGGTGGCGGCCCCCCCCGATACGTCGGAAGGGCGCGCATCGACTCGGCTCCGTCGGTCCGTCGAGCTGGAGCGAAGGGCCGAGGCGAACAAGAAGAGGGCACGGGAGGAGGCGAACCGCGCCAAGCAGCAGAAGGCCGAGGCCGATGCTCGCGTCCGAACGGCAGATCGCCGGGCCAAGGCCCTCGAAGGCCACGAGCGCAAGCTCCTCGACCTCCAGGCCAAGCTCGAAGCCGAAGCCGAGCAGCTCAAGGTCAGCCCCTTCGAGTTCGCGGCACGGCACGGCATGGGCGCCAAGGAGATCGCCGAGTTCGCGCGCGCGGGCGCCGATCCGAACCAGCGACGGATGGACCTGATCGAGAAGAAGTTCAACGATCGCCTCGCGGAGGTCGAGAGGAGCTACGAGAAGAAGATCGGTCGCGTCGCGGCGCAGATCACCGAGGAGCGCGTCGAGGCGGCCCATCAGCACTTCATCGAACACGTCGCGTCGGACGCGGATCGATTCGAGGCGCTGAATACGATTTACAGCCAAAGTGAGCTTTTGGCGAAAGCCAATGAGCTCGCAGAGCGCAATCATCATTTGCAACTTGGCTATGACGGCGATAAGCTGTGTGAGCAGCTCGAAGCGTCAGCGCGCAAGGACCCTCGATGGTCTCGCCTCGCAAGTCACTACGAGCGCAAGCGACCCTCCGACAAGAAGCCGAACGCCCCGATCAGTTCCGATCCGAACGCACGTACGAAGGACAAGGGCGAAGTCGAGCCGGAGAGGCCCGCGCGTCAGCGTTCCCGAACCGTCGAGTCCACGGATAGCCACGATCGGGTGACCCCCGAGGGCAGGCACCGTGACCGAGTCGAGCGAATCATTCGCACGACACGTTGGCAGGGATTCTGAGTCCGCGACTCCCGATTCAATAGCGCCTGAGTCCGAGCGACGAGCCGCCCCACGCCGGGGCAGCGGAGTTCGGATATGGCAGCGGAGACCACTACCTCCCTCGGCCTGATCATCAAGCAGATCTGGCCGCAGAAGGAGATCTACGACGAGCTGAACTACGGGATGCCGGGCTACGCGCTGATGCGCAAGGGCACGGACCTCGGCGCTCAGACCAACATCGCCATCGGGTTCGGAACGACTCAGGGCGTCTCGACCTCATTCGCTGACGCGAAGGGCAACAAGCAGCCGTCGTCGGTCGGCGGGTTCACCGTTCCGCCCATCACGATCTACTCGCTGGAGTCGGTCAGCCGGCAGGCGATCGCGCTGTCGCGTGGAGACACGCGCGCCATCGTCAACGCGCTCGACCGCGCGGCGCAGCAAGCCATCCTCGCCTGGAAGTTCGAGGCGAGCACGGAGCTGTGGGGCAACGGCGGCGGCGCCATCGGACAGGTCCAGTCGATCACGAACAACCAGCTCGTCCTCACCTCGACGGACGACGTCGTCAAGTTCGACCGGTCGATGACGCTGCAGGGCGCCCCGGACGACGGCACGGCGGCCACGGGCGGACCCACGGGCGTCCGGCCGGGCAAGGTGCTCGTCGGAGCGGTCAGCCGCAACTACGGCGCGACCTGGAACCTCCAGACGGCGTCGGGCAACTGGACGGACGCGGGCAACATCCCCGGACTCGTCGTCGGCGACTACCTGTTCCGAGGCGGCACGTACAACAACGTCATGATCGGCGTCGGCGGGTATGTCCCCGCAGCCGACCCGGGCTCGACCGACTCGTTCTTCGGTCAGAACCGCTCGACGGACCCGCTCCGCCTCGCGGGCATCCGCGTGCCGGGGACGAACCTCACCCCGCGGGAGTCGGCGATGCGCGTGGTCCGCGAGGCGCTCCGCAACTCGGCGAACCCCACGCACTACTTCCTGAACCCGACCAACTTCGAGTCGCTCCAGTTCGAGCTCCAGTCGGCGGGCGTCCTCATGATGACGAAGCAGCTCCCGGCGCCCATCGGGAGCCACTCGTTCGGCGAGCCGATCGACGGCATCTCGTTCGCGGGTCCCGGTGGCCAGGTCAAGGTCTTCGCGGACAGCCGCGTCGGAACCGGAACCGGCTGGGCCCTGGAGCTCGACACCTGGGAGATCAAGGGCGCCGAGTCGTTCCCGACGCTCATGGCCGGCGACGGCCTCTCGATGTCCCGCGAGGAGTGGGCGGACTCCTTCGAGATTCGCCTCCTCGGCGATCTCCAGACGATCTGCTGGGCGCCCGGCAGGAACGCCCGCATCAGCCTTACGGCCTGAAAGGAGCCGAACATGACGACTTCAGACCGCAGCCAGTACAAGCAGGTTCTCGTCGGATCGCTCGGCTCCTCGCCGTCGGTCGCGAACGCGCCGCTCTGCATCGCGCAGGACGCGCAGCGCTTCCTCGAAGTGGACGTCGGCATCACCGCGACGACCGCAGCCACCACGTACACCCTCCCGGTGCAGCGTCTCGACCGGCCGGTGAACGTCAAGGAGGTGCGCATCCTCCCGGGCGGCGCGCTCACCTTCGTGTCGGCCAACTACGTCACCGTCAACTACGGCTACACGAACGACAACAGCTCGTCCCTCACGGTCATGGGGAGCATCGCAACCAACAACACGGCCGCGAACGGGGCGACGGGCAACTGGGCCGCAGGGACCAGCATCGTCGTGCCGCCGAACTCGAACGTGAACTCGATCATCCCGAGCGGCAGCCAGACGCAGATCACCGTCACGCCCTCCGGCGTCGGTGTCGCGATCCCGGCCGGCACTCGGTTCCAGATGATCGTCGAGGAGGTCTGAGCCGTGTACGGCCTCAAAGGCATGCTCCGCGCGTGGGGGCCGGGGCTCGTGGTCGTCGCGGGTGACTTCACGGTCAGCGCGACCCCCGCCATCACGAGCATCCGGCCGTCCCGGCCGGGGTTCACGCTGAACCGCTTTGCGGCGGGCGTGTACGGCATCACGCTCGCGCAGGCATTCGCGTCCGTCGTCGAGGCCGTCGTGAAGACCGGCCCGGACACGGGCATCACCGGATCGCTCCCGACCGCCAACCCGGTCGCGGAGATGATCTCTCAGGGGTTCCTCAGCTCCAACACGGGCGGCACCGCGTTCGCGGCTGACGCGACCGGAACGAAGCTGCTCATCACCATGACGAGCGCTGGATCGCTCGCCGAGCTGCCGTCGAACTACCGCTGCTCCTTCGCCATCGTGCTGGCTGAGTCCCAGGTCAACCGCTGAGGAGGAACGATCATGGCCGCGAAAGCATTGGTCGGTCTCTTCGAGAAGAAGATGCGCAAGCCGGACATCGAGGGCGAGCCCGAGATGGAGGAGGAGCGCGGCTCCGGCGACGGCGACGGGGACGGGGACGGGGAGGCCCCCGCCTCGTCGGAGAAGCCGGGCGGGTACGACGAGCACGAGGAGATGGCCCTCGACGACCTCGCCGACATCGTCGGTGTCTCGCCGGAGGACCGAGGTGACTTCGGTTCGGCGCTGGCTGCCTACGTCCACGCGTGCGTGGCGAAGGCCCTCCACGAGCAGGACGAGGAGCCGGAGGAAGAGCCGGAACCCGGCGACGGCGAGGAAGAGCCCGAGCCCGAAGAGGAACCGCGCGACGACGAGGAGTGACCGCTCCCGCTCGCCGCACCGGTGGGAGTGATACGTGGCGCTGCAAAACCTCGAAAACATGGCGACGGCCGCACTGCGGCTGGCGGACATCGAGAACGCGGCCAACCGCTTTCCCACGCCCGAGGTCTATACCTACGTCAACCAGGGGATCGTCCGAGTCTACGCGGAGATCATCGTCTGCCAGGATCGTCCGTACTTCCTCACGGAGGCGAACGTCCAGATCGTGACGGCCCCGCTCCTCGGGCAGGCGACGGTCATCCCTCTCCCGCTCGACATGCTCCAGTTCACGAGCGTCTCGTGGGCCTCGGCGCAGAACGGGCCATGGCGGCAGCTCGAACCGTACGAGGAGACAGAGCGCGCGGCACTCCTCAATGCTGGGTACTCGGTTGCCCCCTGGCACTTCAAGTACGGGTTCGCCGCGTCCCCGGCCGCCGCAACCGTCGGGACCATCCCGATGTCGATGTCGATCGACGTCGTGCCGCAGCCGCCGCTCTCCTCGTGGCTCAAGGTCCGCTACATCCCGACGCCGACGCCGCTCGTGAACCCCACGGACACGTGCAACTTCCTACTGGGGTTCGACGACGCGGCGGTCACGTGGGCGGCGGTCCTCATGCGCCGCAAGGACGACCTCGACACGTCCGCGCTCGAACGCGACTTCGCCGCCCACGTCGAACGCATCCACTCCATCGCCCGTCGACGTGATCGCTCGCGTCCTCCCCGGGTTCAGATCGTCCGCAACTGGGGCATGCGTGGCGCCGGTCGACGCGGAAGGGGCTTCTAAGTGGCGGCCCGTCCGAAGGTCCCCACCGTGGTCAGCGCCGAGGGAGTGCCCTCGACCCGCGAACGTGTGTCCGCGACGCGCCTCACCGTGACGGCTGCCCACCTCACGAACGGCGGTCAGCACGTCGATCCGGCGTCACTCGCCCGCATCATCAACCAGCTCCAGGACAACAACAACGCCTCGACGCTCGCGGCCCGCTCCCATCCGCTCGCCCTCCCCTACCTCGCCGAGGGCGTGAAGATGAACACCTCAGGGGGCACCGTCGGGGCCGTCACGGCGAACGGCACGTCGCCGCCGACCCTGACGCTCAACGGCTCGCCGCTCGGTAGCTTCCAGTTCGTGCTCACGATCCCGACCGGCGGCGCCCTCGGCACGGCGACGTTCTCGTGGTCGAGCGACGGCGGCAAGACGCTCGCCGGCAACAACGTCCTCATCCCGCAGGACGCCTCCGGCAACCCGGCACCCGTCACCCTCGGGAGCACGGGCGTGACGGCCCAATGGACCACGACCGGCCCGTGGACCGTGGACAACGTCTACACGGCGACGGCCACGATGACCCCCGTCGTCATCCGCCATGGCCTCGGCGAGCCCGCGGTCCGCTTCGAGTCCACGGGCAGCAACGCAACGAGCCACCCCTTCGCGGCCACCAAGGTCGACCCGGGCAGCGCCGACTGGCCGACGAGCAAGTACCCGCCGAGCCAGTACCTCCTCCTCTATCCGGGATGCACGGGGACCTACGACCTCGCGGTGTACGGGGCCTGAGCGATGCCCCTCAAGAAGCAGCTCCTCGACATCCCCGTAACCAAGGGACTCGCGCAGAAGATCGACCCGCGGAAACTGCCGCTCGGCACGTCCGCGATGGCGCAGAACCTCGTCGTCAACAAGATGGGGCGCTTGGAGAAGAGCATCGGACTCTTCCCGCTCAACTCCAACGTCGACACGACGCCCGCGTTCACGCCGGACGCGGGGCTCAACGTCGCCTCATGGCAGGGCAACCCCACCCGCATCGTCTCCGGCCCGTGGGACCCCACGACAGGGACGACCACGCAGCAGGTGACCAACCTTTCGAGCTACTCGGACGACCAGGGGGCTTGGACCCTTCGCGGGATGCCCCCCGAGGTCCAGATCGCCCAGGACAAGATCGTCGCATCGAGCCCGCAGAGCGCGTTCACCCCGACGTCCGTCGTCGTCGGCGACTACCAGCTCATCGTCTGGCTCAACACGGGGACGCAGTCCGGGGCCCTCTTCTGGACCGCCTGGTACTGCGTCCTCGAAATCTCAACGGGGGAGTACGCCCAGGCGCCCCAGCTCGTGGACTCGGCCACGGTGCTCCCCATCGCGGCCGTCTGCGCATGCCTCGTGGGGACCACGGTCGTCATCACTCTCCAAACGTCCGACGGGACCGATGGCGTCAACATCCGGGGGAAGACCATCGCGGGGAACCTGCTACCCACGGTCCCGCTCTCCACCATCGCGCTCACCACGTTCATTACGAACGCGGCGACAGCCAGCGGAACCCAGCCCCACTTCATCCGGGCCATCACGGGCGATACCACCCACTTCGCGCTCCTCTACTACAAGTTCGTCACCGGCCCGACCTACTCGCTCATTCTCACCGCGTGGACGACCGCATTCGCGAACACCGGGACGATCTCGGTCGGCGGCACGAGCGGCTCGGGCAACTTCTTTCTCGGGTCCGGGTTCCGTGCCGATGCGACCAACGGGATCGCGGTCGCGTGGTTCCAGAACACGACGGGCTCGTCTCAGGACCTCATGGCCACGGTGATCAACTACCCGGCCTTCACCGTCAAAGGCACGGCGACGTCGATCACCAACATCAACACGTCGGGCATCACCCACTTCTCTTCTGGCATCCCGGCCGTTGGGTACACGGGGACGATCTCGGGCGCGCCCTCATGGATCGTCGGGTGGTCGAACCTCGGCGGGTACTTCAACTGGGGCGGGGTCAACCCGAACGCCGCTACGTCCGTGCCGGGCGACCTTCCGGTCTCGGCCATGTGCGCCGCAATCCAGACCACGCAATTCAACGTGACGGCGGGCGCCGTGACGCCCTACTCGAACACCATCCAAAGGAGCACGTACGGGGTCTGCCTCACCTCGCAATGGCTCGAAGCGAACGGCATCGTCTACTGCCTCGGATGGATCCCGAGCCAGACGCAGGGTGGGTACCTACTGCTCGCGTGCGACTACGCGAACAACCCCACGGACGGCAGTATCTCCCGCGAGTTCCCGAACCCCTATTGCCTACGCCCCTGCGGGCAGATCCAAACGCGGACGGCGCTCAACGATCCGACCCAGGTCTACGAGGCGGCGCTCAGTAGTGCGATCTTCATCAACGGCGCCATCAACGGGCAGGCCGCTCTCTCCGAGTGGAACCTCGGGACGGACCCGTTCTCGACGGCCTACATCGCCTACGTCTGCTCGTCGCAGGGCAACCGCACCCTCTTGGCGTCGGGTCACATCCAAATGACTCCCGCAGCCGGCTACCCCACTGCCATGTGGGGGAACCTTCTCTGCTACGGAGGCGCGCTCCCAACTTGCTACGACGGGGCGAACCTCTTCGAGCAGTCGTTCCTCTACACGATAGAGAACGTCATCTGGACCAACACCACCACGGGCGGCGCATTCACGTTCACGCAGCCTGAGGACGCGTGGTCGTGGATCTTCACGTTCGAGCAGTTCGACAACCAGGGCAACTTCCACCTCTCGGGTAGATCCGATCCCGTCACCATCACGGGAGACATGGTCGTTGGCTCGGGCTCATACCCGAGCAGCCCGATGCAGTTCCGGTTCTACATTCCCACGCAGGGGGTGACGATGCGGAGCTACGTCTGGCCCTCGACGCTCGCTCCAACCGTAAACATGCCGCCACCGGCCGGCCCGATCATGATCGGCGTGTACCGGACGGAGTTGAATGGCCTCGTCTACCACCGGGTCACGGACCCCTTCTGGACGGGGACGAACCTCTCCCTGACGGCGGCTTACAACCAGCTCAACACCCCGTTCATCGGGCCCGTCATCGACAACGTGACCGATGGCCTCCTCGTCACGCAGCCGGAACTCTACGGCGATGGATCGACGGGCGCTCCGGGCTCGCTCGACAACCTGTGCCCGCCCGCGACGCCCGCCATGGTGCGGCACATGGAGCGGCTGTTCCTCGCTCGGGGCAACACGGTTTGGTACACGAAGCAGCGCGCCGACCTCGTAGGCCCCGGGTACAACGAGGAAGTCCTCTCCGTCGAGGTAGGCGGCTCGGACCCCATCACCGGCCTTGCCTCCATGGACGACAAGATCGTCATCCTCAAGGGCAACGAGGACGTGTACTTCCTCGATGGCGTCGGCCCCGGCGACGACGGGAGCGGGGCCCTCTTTCAGAACCCCCAGCCCATTCCGACCGATCTCGGATGCGTGGGACCGCAGGGCGTTCTCTCGGGACCTGAGGGCGTCTACTACATGAGCACGGCGGGCCTTCGGCTCGTGACTCGTGCCCTCTCGGTCCAGTACGTCGGCGGCCCTGTCGAGGACGAGCTCGCGCAGTACCCGAATCTCGCAGGCGCGTTCTACTACCCGTCGAACAACCGCTACTACTTCCTCGCGAACCTCGGCACCCTCGGCAGCCCCGAGATCGCGGGTGAGCTGATCGCACGGGACTACACGCTCGACGCCTGGACCACGCGGGTTGTGATGAACGGCACCACGCAGACGGGGTTCGTCTCCGGATGCGTTGCCATCGGGCGTGGCACCGGCAAGGTCGTCCACGGCGTCCCGATCCTCTCGGCCCCCGCCACCCGAATGCACCTCATGTCGGCTGATGGGACCGTGTGGCGCGAGCACGACCCCGCCGCCGACGCGACCCCGTGGTTCGACAACGAGACCTACGTCTCGTCCATCTGGCGAACGCCGGTCATCACCCTGCCAGGTTCGCAGCAGAGCGCCGCGAGCATGCAGGGGCGTTTTCGCCTTTGGGACATTCTGGCTCTTCTGGATTCTTTGGATCCGCACGGTCTCATCATCTCCGTGGGCGTCGATTACGGCTCTGTCGGCCAAAACCGCATTTGGACGTGGGAGACATCGGGACAGAACCCGATTGCGCCGGGTGGGACACTTCTCACGCCGCTCACGCAACTCCGCACGTACGACGGGCGGATGGGAGAGGCCTTCCAGATTCAGATTCAAGACGTCGCCGACGCTTCTTCGGTAAGCGGCCAAGGATGCCAAATGCTAGGTTTCACGCTGGCAATCGGCACGTACGAGAGCCCCTACAAGCTGCCCGCGCCCTCCACGCAGTGAGTCCAGGCCATGTCGAACCCGAACCCCTTTGACGACGAGGAAGGCGATACTGGCCTTGGGAGCCCGTACTCGCAGGTCCAGCCCAACACGGGCGTCAACAATGAGAACGCGAGCGGGACCGGCGCGGGCACGTACGGAAACAACCTGACGGTCCCCACCGGGTTCACGGACCCGAACGGGCACACGATCCAGTACGGCGGTTTTGCTCAGGGGATGAACCAGAGCAACGTTGACGCTGGCCAGCAGCAGAACACGCTCAACCAGCTCAACCAGATGGCGCAGGGCAAGGGCCCCTCCGCCGCGACGGATCTCCTCAAGCAGCAGACGCAGGAGGCGATGTCGAACAACAACGCCATGGCGTCGTCCGGCTCCGGTCAGACCGGACAAGCGGGTGCCCGGCGTACCGCGATGATGGCGAACACGGGGGCGCTCCAGACCCTCGGAGGCCAAGCCGCGACGGCTCGAGCCCAGGAACAGATCGGGGCCATGAGCGCCGCGGGCAACATGGCGACGAACATGCGCAACCAGGACGTTGGTCAAGCGCAGGCGTTCGATCAGGCGGCCCAAGGTCAGGCGGCCCTGAACCAGGGCGCCTCCCAACTCGCCCAGCAGCAGAGCCAATTCAACACGGGCACGATGCTCAACCTCGGCTCGTCGGGCGCGGGTGCGGCGGCGGGTCTCGCGCTCTTGGCGGACGGGGACCTCGGGGACGGGGCGCGTGTCGGCACGAGCGACTTCAAGGAGCCCGGAGGGGCCGCGCACTGGACCATTCGCGAAGAGAAGGGATTCATCCTCGCGGTCAACCAGCGCACCGGCCAGATGTTCAAGCTCGCTACGGCGCCTCTCTCGCAGTCGGAGAAGAAGGAGGCGATGGCCCCGCACGGGGCGGGTCCCATCAAGGGTCCGGACTCGCAGCGGGCCCACAAGCAGATGGCGGACGGCGACCTCGGAGGCGACGAGCGTTTTGCGAGCATGGTCCGCCAGGCGCACCCGGGCCTCTACCGGGCCGCGACCTCGGGCCAGAAGTCCTACTCGGATGGGGACCTCCCCGACATGGACACGTCTATCTCGGCCCCCTCGACGTCGTCTCCTGCGACGGGCACGGGATTCAGCCCCACGCAATCGGCGGCCAAGTCAGCGTTCTCCAGCATGGGATCGTCGAAAAGCTCTCCGACGACGCCCATGCCCGCAATGCCCTCCTACGCCGATGGGGACCTCGACGACACGCCTTCGACCTCGTGGGCTCCCCCTCCGGGCGGGAACAAGGCGGCCGAGCAGCTCCGTGATCCGTCGTACGGCGAATCCGACCTGAACGACGAGATGGCTCGCTCCGCGTACGGCGGACGTGACTCGGGCGGCAATGAGTATGCGGTCGCGGGCTACACGCCTCCGACCGTCTCGCCGAGCCGCTACAACGACGACGAGGCCGGACATCAGCTCAGCGAGGACGCCCTCCAGGGTCAGCTCGACAAGCTCCGCTACGGCCAGGGTCCGCAGAGCCGCGAGGACGTCCAGGCGGCGACCGCCAAGGCGAACGGCCAGCCCGCACCCAAGGGCGAGGACGACGGTCCCCGGTGGGGCCGGATGATCGGCGGAGCGCTCCTCGGGTTCTCCAACCCCTCGGCCCTCGCCAAGTACGCCCAGCAGCAGCCGAAGGCGGGTCAGGCCAAGAAGCCAGGCTCGGGCTCGACGATGCCCGCGACGACGCCCCTGCCGGTAAAGCCCGTGGCCTACCCCGCGGACTACGCCGAGGCGTTCGGGCCGCCGAAGTCGTACTCGGACGGGGACCTCAAGGGGAACGACCTCTCGATGGCCGTCGAGCGCGCGTACGCCGACGCGAACCGTCGCATCCAGGGCGCCCGTGCGGCCGAGGAGGCGAAGGGTCTCCTCGCCCAACTCCGTGAGGAGAAGCAGAACATCCTGAAGTCCATCGACTACACGCCGGAGGACGAGCGCTCTCTCCTCCCGCGTCGTCGTGGGACCGACTCCGGCTCGGTCGAACTCTCGGTCGGGCCCGAGGGTCGTGTCCTCCAAGGGCTCGGGTACGGGTCGTTTGATCGCGTCGCGCTCGACGATGCCGACCGTGGCGGCAAGGTCACGGTCGGCGAGATCGAGCAGCATCCCGGCGAGTACCCCGACGGCGAGCTCAACTCGGACCGGCGCGGGAGCGAGGACAACCCCGTGGACCTCGACGCCGAGATCCCGGACGCCGACGAGCCCGCGGACCTCGACGTCTACCGCGCACCTCGCGGCAAGAAGGCCCGCAAGTCGTTCGACAAGGATCTCGCCGACGAGCGGGCCATCCTCGAAAGCCAGCGCGCACCAGTCGATCTCGACGCGTACGTCCCGAGCGCCGACGATCCCTACGGGTGGGCCGCTCCCGAGAATGTCGAGCGCGTGGGGCCCGTGCAGGAGGACCCCGCGGCCATCCCGGCTCGGTTCCCAGATCCCGACGAGGACCGCAAGGTCCGCCGCATGGCCCGGGACTTCGACCGGATGAACCCGTACCGGGAGCACCCGGCCCTCGCCACGCTCTTCCCCGCACAGCCGAAGGTGGGCCCTACGGACTGGATGACCGCCCTTCACGCGGCCAACCGAAAGTACGACGCCCAGCCGAACCCCCTCGCCGCCGACGTCGCTGCGTTCGAACGTGGAGGGGTCGAAGACGCCGCTCACGAGAAGGCCATGCGCAAGCTCGGGCTCGATCTCGTTCCCGGCGAGGCCGAGACCATCGACATGGACGAGGCCCGCAAGCGGACGAAGAACCGCATGGCCCTCCGCACGCTCATGGCGCAGTGGGAGCAGGAGAAGAAGGCGCGCGCTCGCTACTCGGACGCGGACCTCAACCAGGAGACCGAGGACAAGACGCGCGTCGGCAACGAACAGGCGAAGGCCAAGCAGGTCCGTCGCGCCGTCGACACGTCGGACTCGATGCCCAAGTCATACAAGGACGCCGATCTCGTGACGGATCCGGCCGACCGGCACCGTCCCACGATGCAGCTCACGCGCACGGGGAACGACCGCAAGGCCAACCTCCAGCAGCAGCTCCACGACCTCGAAGATGAGGAGGAGGTCCACGACAAGGAGACGGCATCGCGCTCCTACAAGGACGGCGACCTCAAGGCCAAGGGGAAGGCGCTCGCGTCTCTCTTCGGCAAGTCGAAGCCCCACAAGGGCAGCGGGAAGGGGAAGGCCGCGTGAACGGCTACGATCCCATCAGCGCGCCCAAGGCGGGGACGTACCGCATCCCAGCGGCCCCCGAGGACACGAGCAACGCGGCGGTCCCCGAGACCGAGGACCGCGCACGTCGCGAGGTCCCGGCGTTCGTCCTCCCCGAGCCGCCCGATGCCGTGAAGGCTGACCTCGCGACGGTCACTCCGGAGGACCGTCTCCGGCTCGCCCAGAACTACGACTCCGACGTTGCGACCCAGTGGGCGAAGTACCAGGGGGACACCCTCGGCCTCCCGCCCGAGATGCGGTCGGCGCTCCCGCCGAACTACCAGCGGCAGGCCACGCGGGTCTCTACGCCCGGCCCGGACCTCGTCGAGGCGGTTCACAACGCGGTCGCGCCCGCGGAACTCAAGCCGGATAGCCCGGTCGCCAATCCGCGCGATGCGGCGCGCGAACCCACCGGGTCATTCGTCTTCGGCCGGGAGGCGAACGAGGCTCTCGACCGTGGAGCCCCGCCCGCTCCGAAGAAGTCCGCTCCCGCTCCCCGTGGTGTCGGTGGTGGAGGACCCCGTGTCGATCCGTGGGGGAAGCGCCTCGAAGGCGACTTCAACGAGCGCATCGCCGCGATGCAGGACGAGATGGCTGCTCGCCAGGCGATGGCCTCCGGACAGGCCGAGGGGCTCGGTAACGCCGCCGAGCTCCAGCGCGGCAACGCCATGGCATCGGCGGCCGAAGCCCACGACAACGCCGAGGCGATGCGGGCTCGGATCGCGGAAGTCGATCAGCTCAACCGCGACTACGCGGAGGGGACCATCGACACGGACAAGTGGTGGGGCGACCGGACGATCCCGCAGAAGATCGGTGCAGCCATCGGCCTCATGGCGGCCGGGTGGGCGGGCGGTCCCGCCGCTGCCTTGAACCAGCTCCATGCGTACATGGACGGCTCGCTCATGCAGCAGAAGGAGGCCATCGACCGCAAGTACAAGGCGGGTCAGATGGCGGACAACCTCCTCGGCTCGTTCATGCGGACGTCGACGAACGAGCAGGAGGCGATGGATAAGGCGCGGGCTGCCATGTACGGCGCGGCCATGGTGGAGGTCGCCCGAAGCGGAGCGGCAGCCAAGGGCGACGTCGAAGCGGCTCAGGTCCGTCAGCTCATCGCGGACATGAAGAGCGCGAGAGACGCGGCCCTCGCCAAGCTCGCCGGTCAGCGTGCGGGAAACCCGACGTCGGCGAGCGGACTCGAAGTCGATCCCAACATGGTCGTGGGCGTGAAGGGCCAGCAGTACATCGTCCCCAAGGGCGACGCCGAGAACATGCGGCAGACGATGAACGCCTACGAGCGGCTCGAAGACTCGATCCGAGAGGGCCTTGGCTTGCTCGATTCGCGCGGCATCACGGACTACCACCCGTGGAGCGCGAACATCAAACGCGGCGAGGGCATCGACGCGACGGTGCAGGAGTCTCTCGCCAAGCTCTCCTCGGCGCGTGGCGTTCCGGTCAACATCCAGCAGATCGCCAAGGAGGCGCTGCCGCAATTCGGGAGCCTCACCGCGGCCATCGACAAGCCCAAGGCCGAGCGGTTCCTCTCCCAGCTCGATAGGTACCGCCAGGAGACCCTCTCGACGGCGAACGCGCAGCCTGTGGACGTCCGTGTCGGACCGGGCGTCGGCAAGCAGGCGAACGAGCTGAAGTACTGGGCCACCCCATCGACCGGCAAGCCGACGACGCGGAACCCGGCGCCTCCGCCCGACAACTTCGGCGCCGAGCCCGTGAGGTAGCGTGGCGGACGTTCCGGTCATCAACACCGACACGGGCGAGCCCACGACGCTGCCCGTCGAGGCAGTCGAGGCGGAGCACGCGAAGGGGAAGATCGCCTTCGCACCCGGATCCCGTGTACCCGCCATCCTCGACGGCAACGCGGTCACGATCCCGGCCGAGCGGATCAACGACGCCATCGCCTCGGGCCGGGCGAAGCTCAACTTCGACCCCTCCGGTGCCACGAAGGCGGCAGCGGCCGGAGCCATCCGCGGCGCATCGCTCGGCCTCACCGACTGGCTCGCCGTCGAGGAGGGAAAGCTCCTCAAGGGACACGAGGGCGGGGAGTACGTCCGAAAGACACTCCAAGGGCTCCGCGAGTCCCACCCGGACGCTTCGACGGCAGGTGAGCTTGGCGGCGCCCTCGCCTCGATGTTCATCCCCGGGGGCGCGGAGGCGGACGTCGGGAAGGCCGGAGCCGAAGGGCTCGACTTGGCCGAGGGCGCCCATGCGGCCGGCGAGGTGGGCGGCGAGGTCACGCCCCTCGAAGCCGCCGAACAGGCGAAGGCGCAGGCCCAGACCACGCAGGCGACCCAGACCGGGGCGTCCCTGGGTCAGTCGGCCAGCGCGGCCCAAGCCGTGTCCGATGCCGATGCGGCCTCGGGCAGGACAGTGGGCTCGGCGCTCGGAAGCATCTTCCGCAACGCGAACCCCAACGCCGTCGTCGGCCGTGGCGGGGCGGCAACCGAGGACTACTTGGCGCCCCTCTTCGGCGACAAGGCCGCGACGCTCGCACGTTGGGGGACCGAGGGCGCGATCATCGACGCGGCGAACGCGGCCGACGAACAGGAGCTTGGCGACACTCCGACGACCGGAGAGACGTACCTGGCGGCCATCGAGCACGGAGCCCTCTACGGCTCGCTCATGGGTCTCGTCGGCACCGGGGCGGAGAAGGCTCTGACCGGGGCGGGACGCATCGCGGCTCGCATCTCCGAAGGTCGCCTCGGCGGCACGGCGGGGCAGTACCGGAAGGCCCTCGACCGCTGGGGGCCCGGTGTCCTCGGCGACCGCGCGATGGAGGAGGGCCTCTCGCGGCCATTCCTCACCGACGCGGAGCGCTACGAGATGGCCAAGAGCGTCTCGACGCGCGACGGGGAGCTCCTGGACAACATCGCCCGGGAGGCCGACGCCGCCTACAACGGCATGAACGCAGCCGAGTCCCGGCAAGCGCTCCACGGGGCAATCGATCGGGCACAGGACGACGGGCGGCTCGCGGGGGGCAACCTCGACGCGATGGCCGAGCGTCTCAAGCAGGACTTCGACACGCACATCGGATGGAAGGACGACCCCAACCCCCTCGACCGCCTCCCCGACGATGCACCTGACCGCCTCTATGACCACGCGTGGCAGGCAGAGGCCAAGCGCGGCCTGATGCCTCCGACGACGCCCCCACCTCCGGAGGTCACGGAGCGGGACGTGCGTGGCCGCTGGCGGGAGCTTGCCGATGCGGACGGGCTCGGGTGGAAGACCGAGAAGTCGCCGAAGGTCATCAAGCCCGCCGACATGGAGGCGTACCGTCAGCGGCTCGTCACGCGGTTCGCCTCTGCGACCGACATGGCCGAGCGTCAGCGGCTCGGCGTACAGCTCGCGACCCCAGGAGCGCTCGAAGCCGGAGCCCGCGTCGAGATTGAGGCGGGCGTCGCGGCCCGGAATGCTCGTCGCGCGGAGCTCCGCCAGATCGCCACCGACCAGCTCAACGAGCGATACGCAAAGGCAAAGGACCAGTGGGACCATGCGATGTCCCGCCACACCGAGCTGCGCAACCAGGCCAGCCAGAGGATCGCCGAGACGCAGGCCCAGAGGGATCGGACCTACGCGCACATGGTCTCGGCCATCCGCCGTGACAACGCCTCCCTCCGCGTCCCGTTCACGTCCGTCCGCCAGTGGCGTTCGAAGCTCGACGACATCATCCCGTGGTCGCGTGGTCAGGACGCCGTGACGAACGCCATCGTCGAGATGAAGAAGTCCGCGCGCTCCGCCCTCGAAGACCGCCTGGAGCACTCGCTCGACGAGGCCGCGCGGAAGTCACCGAACCCGGAGATCACCGCGCGGTACATCCACGCCAAGAACCGCTACGGCCAGGCCAAGGACATCGAGCGGATGCTGGAGCGGCAGCGGGGTCGCGAGGCTTCTCGCTTCGGGCGCGAGGTCTTCGGCCACTACGGAGGCATCCTCGGCCACGCGCTCGGAGGGGCCATGTTCGGCCACCCGGTCGCGGGGGCGGGCGTCGGCATCGCGAAGAAGTACGCGCCGACCGTGGCCGCCTGGGCCGTCCACAAGATGAGCCGACTCGCCGAGATGAAGGCCCTTCGGTCGGAGATCGAGGTCGCGATGCGCAGGAGCACACGAGCGGCGGCAGCGGGCCGAGAGGTCCCACGGTTCGCGACCGTCGGCGTTCCGAGCCTCCCGCCCCACGAGCTCCGACGGACGGCGGCCGAGGCGATGATCCACGTCGTGAAGATGTCCCGGGGGAACGACCTCGCGGCTCGAATCGCGGCGCTCGACCCGAGCCTCTCGATCCTCGCCCCGCAGGCGTCCACGGCCGTCGAGGGCGCCGCCCGTCGAGCACTGACGTACATGGTCTCGAAGATCCCGACCCGCGTCATGGCCGCCCTCGGTCAAGGCCATGAGCCGACCGGACGGGACCTCTCCGACAAGGAGGCGCGCGAGTTCCTCGAAGGGGCCGCTGTTGCCCACGACCCCCGGTTCGCGACCGATGCCCTCGCCCACGGCCAGCTCACCCCGGGACTCGCGGTGGGGCTCAAGGCCGTGTGGCCGTCTCTCCACGCGCAGACGCAGGCCACCATCGCCCGTCAGGCGGCCATGGACCACGCGTCCTTCGATGGGCTCACGCCCGGTCGCAAAACTCAATTCGGCCTACTTGGCGGAATGTCCACTTTGGCCCCCAAGGGGATGACTCTCGCTTTGCAGCAAAGCGCCGCTTCAATGGCCGGAGCATCCTCGGCAAAGCCGATTCCCCAAGGGGGGAAAGTGAATGCCGCCTCCGGGCTATCGAAGATGTCGGCGGCAAACATGCTAGAACTCTCGACACAGGCCCTTGAGGGCAATAGTGCCGGACGACGCCCCAGGCGTGCGGCTGGCTCCCTCTGACGGCCACGACGCTCCCGCAACGACCCTGACCCACGTCTGACGCCGCAACGGCGCGGACTGCCCTCCCGGGGCGGTTCCGAAGGGTTTGGGGCTCGCTGTGCCCGGAGCGCTCATCGAAACACAGGCCGCGACGGTCCTGCCGCCGGTTCAGGGCGCGCTCGCGTGCGTCCAGCTCTCGAACGCCGTCCAGATCGTGGACCTCACGACCCTCCCGTCTTCGCCGGCCGGTGATGGGACCCTCAAGAACCCGGTCGGCCGCTACGTGCGGATCACCCTCCGTGGTGGCGACGGCTACTACGCCACGGGCAACAACGCATCGACCCTCGCGGCCATCTCGCCGACCTCGTACTCGACGGTCGCTGCGAACGGGAAGATCACCCTCACCAACAACGAGGCATCGATCATCCCAGCCGGGAGCTACGCCGACTTCGTCGTAGCGGGCGGTGCCACTTCCCAGCTCCCGCCCGGGGGCCTCTCCCCATGCCGGTACGTCGCGCTCGTCGCGTCCACGGGGACGCCGGTCGCCGAGATCCACCAGTCCGGGACCTGACGTGCCGAATCGTCGGGTCGCACGCAACCGGCGCCTCATGGGCGGCTCGGGGGGGGTCGCTCCCACGAACGTCCCCGGCTGCACCTTCTGGGTGCGCGCGGACCGTGGCCTGACGCTTCTCAACGGAACCACGGTTTTCACGTGGGCCGATCAGAGCGGCAACGGGAACAACGTCACTCAGTCGAACGGCGCCCTTGAGCCCACTCTCTTCCCGAGCGGCGGGCCGAACAACCAGCCTTACATCTCGTTCTCGTCGGCCGCGACCCAAAACCTCCTCAGCGGCAATGCCGTCGTAGGCGCGAACAACTGGACCGTCTTTACGGTTCACAACGTCGCCGATACCGCCGCGTCGCGGCCGGTCCTTCAGGTCGGGGGGACGGGCAACGGATTCGGCATTCAAGCGGACACGTCGAAGCGAGACATCGTCGCTTACGGCAACGCGGCTCAATACAACGGCGTCGTCCCACTCAACACGTGGGAGCAGTGGACCGCGCAGAACACGTCGACGGGGCCCGTCACGTCCTTGCGGGTCAACGGCGTACCGCAGCCCCTTACGCCGAACAACGCGGTCATCGGTGCTCCTGGGGCGCGGACTGCCGTCGGCACGGGCAACGGGGCCTTCTTCAACGGAGGCATCGCCGAGATCATTGCGTACAACCGCGTCCTCTCGGCCACCGAGATCAACGAGGTCGAGTCGTACCTCCTTAATCGATACGGGTTCCAACTCCCCGTACCGCTCCTCGTCCCGGGCTGTGCCTTGTGGTGCAGGTCGGACCAGGGGATCACCATCGGCACCGGCGTCAGCCAGTGGAACGACTACTCGGGCAACGGGAACAACCTCACATCCACCGTCGCGGGCGCACAGCCCACGTACACGACGAGCGACGCCGCCTACGGCGGGAAGCCCACGCTCGGGTTCGACGGTGCCTCGAAGTACATGTTTCGGGCGGCGCTCGCGACGCCGCTCAACCAGCCCTGCACGGTCATCATCGTCGGGCAGTCCACCCAGGTCGGGACGCAGTTCTTCACGGACGGCTTCGACGGCACAAACAGCATTCGCGTTGAGGCGCTTGCGGGCCCGACTCTTGGTCTGCGGGCGACCGGAAGCGTTGTCTCCGGCACAGCCAACGTCCTCTTCCCGAGCATCATCGGTGCGGTCGTCAACGGGGTGTCGTCCGCCCTTTACGTCAACAACCCCACGGCGCCCGTTTCGGTAGCGACGGGCAACCCGGGGAGCGCCGGTCTCGTTGGCATCACGCTCGGCGCAGCGTTCACCGACAGTGCCGACTTCCTCAACGGGAAGGTCGCCGAGGTCATCGTCTACAACCGCGCGCTCAGCGTCGGCGAGCTGAGTCTCATCTACGCGTATGCGGCGGCCCGGTATGGGATCTCACTCCCCACTCCGGTCTCGATCCCGAGCTGCAACCTATGGCTGCGTGGCGACCAGGGCGTCACGATCTCGACCGGCGTTTCCTCGTGGGCCGACTACTCGGGCGTCGGGAACAACGTCACTCAGGCCACGGGAGCGAACCAGCCCACGAGCCACACGTCGGGCGGTCCGAACAACCAGGCGTACGTCGCCTTCTCGGCGGCGGCGTCGCAGTCGCTCTCCCTCTCGGCCGCCGCACTCGCCGCCTCTCCGTGGACCGTCTTTGCAGTCGCGCAAAGCTCGACGCCCGGGGCCGAGGGGTTCTTCTTCTCGGTCGGCGGCGCGACGAACGGCATGGCGTTCGGCGGGTCGGGCGCTGGTACGGCTCGCGCCCTCTGGTACCCGGGGGCCGCCGTACTGGGGGACTCGGCACTCTCGCCCACGTGGGAGCAGTGGACGGCCCAGAACACGGGCGCCGTCTCGACCCTCGCAATCAACGGGACGGCGCAGGCGCTCACGAACTCGACGACGCAGCCCGTCGCAGTCGCGACCCTCACAACGGGCGTCGGCACCGGCATCGGCGGCAACTTCTGGAATGGCGGGATCGCCGAGGTCATCGCCTACAACCGCGCTCTCTCCTCGCAGGAGATCGCCCAAGTCCAGGCGTACCTCAATGCGAGGTACGCCCCTGCCAATACGCCGCTCGCGCTCGGAAACACGGCTCTATGGCTCCGGAGCGATCAGGGCATCTCGCTGAGCACGGGGGTGTCTCAGTGGAACGACTTCTCGGGCCTCGGGAACAACGCGACCCAGTCCACGGGAGCGAAGCAGCCGACGCTGAATCCGATGGATGCGGCGTACGGATTCAAGCCGTCGCTGCAATTCGTCTCCACCAACTCCCAGTGGATGCAACTCGCCAGTGTGATGACCGCCCATCCGGCGACGGTCTACATCGTCGGCCAAAGCACGAGCGGTCCCTCGCAGCAGCAGTTCTTTGGCGACTCTGGAGTCAACAGAGCGATCTACCTCGCCCTGGGGTCGTCCGTCTCGTGGACCCTCTATTCGGGTACGAGCCTACCGTCCGGCAACACCACACAAGGCGTCGCGATGGCCTTTGCGGGCGTTTACAACGGGGCGTCTTCTTCGTTCTACATCAATTCCTCGTCCGCCCCGATCAACGGAAACCCGGGGACGAATGATCCCAGTAGCACCCAAGCCATCGGATCGGGGAATGGCGGGACTGCCAATTACCTCAACGGGAAGATCGCGGAGATCGTCGTCTTCGTGGGGACGCATACGCAGGCGCAGGTCGCGGCCATGTTCGCGTACTTCGCCGCTCGCTACTCGCAGGTGTGGTCGTGAGAGCGCGCGGCGTCGCGTTCGCGTTCCTTGTTGCGGCCACGTCCTGGACGTGCGGCGCCAGCCCCGTCTTCCAAGCGAGCGGCGGTCAGGAGCAGGAGCACGAGATGCCCTGCGAGCTCGCGGGTCACGACAACCCGGGGTGGCATGCGTGCCACCGTGACGGGCACGCCTGCTGCCCCGACGGGTTCAGCTGCTCGCAGGACGACTTCGCTCCCAGCTACCCGGGCATCTGCCGCTACCGCGGCGAGTCCGTTCCCTACGAGGTCGGGCCGTGACGGACACACTCTCTCCGAACTCCACGACGCCGGTGAGCGTCGGCCAGGTCGTCGTGAACATCGGCGCGGACGTGTGGCTCCCCTGGGCCCAAGCCTCGGGCTCCACGGGATGCCTCGTCGGGGTCGCCACGACTCCCGCCATGCCGGGCAACCCGCTCCACGTCGAGTGCAACGGACGGATCCCCTACGCCGTCTTCAACATCGGGAGCGGCACGTCCACGACCGTCGTGGCCAGCACGACGCCTGGTCGTGGCGCCTCGGGGACCGTCATCGGCACGTGCGACTCCTCGGGCGAGCTGTTCGTGCGCCCGAGCTACATCGGCATCGGAGGCACGCCGCAGGCGTTCGGAGGTGACCTCGCCGGATCCACCTCCTTCGCGCAGTGGCTCGCCTCGATCTCCGGCCCGGGCGGGGTCGCGGGCCCTGTCCCGCTCGAACCGGGCGTCAGCATCACGGGGACGAGCGGGCAGAGCGCCGCCGTCAACCTCTCGGCCGCGAGCGATGGTCTCGTCGAGGCGGGCCCCTCCGGGTTCGTCGGCCCCGCACTCGACCGGGCGAACGCCGGAACCCTGACCCTGGGCGCGGCGAACGCGACGCTCGTCAAGAGCATCCAGAATTTCCAGGCTCCCGCCGTCGCCACCTTGAGCCTCGACACGCCAAGCGCCGGCACTCTGGCCATTGGGCCAACGCAGGCCGCGACCGTCAACCTGGGCTCAAACGGGGCCGTGCAGCTCACGTTCGGCACGGGAGGCAGCCAGTTCAGCGGCGGCGTCGGCGCGACCACCGGGCAAGCCTTCACGTGGAACGCGGCGTCCATCGCCATCACCACCGGGACGACGGTCCTCTCGACGACGCAATACAACTGCCCGGTCATCGTCCTGACCGGGTCGCTCAGCGGCAACTGCATCCTCCAGTTCCCGAACACGCGGGCCTACTGGGTCGTGGACGGCTCGGCCCTCACGCTCAACGCCCACACAGTGACGGCCGAGTGCGCGACGGCGACGAAGACCGTCTCGATCTCCACGGCGGTCTACGTCGTCTACTGCAACGGCTCGAACAAGATGTACCTGGCGGCGCTCGCATGACCACAAACGGCAACGGGGAGTACGAGGACGACCTGCCCCTCGGGATCGACCCGGTTGCGCGGGCGAAGGCGGATGCGGCCGTCAACCACGCCCTGTCGACGGTCGAAGCCATCGGCGTGCTCACGCGAGAGATGGTCGGTCTACGAGCTGGGGTCACGCAGAGCATCGACAACCTCTCGGACAAGGTGGACGCCGCGATCTCGGACATACGGGAAGCGCGACGCGAGGTCCGATCTATGCGCCCGAAGGTGGACTCGTTCAGCGACGCGGACGAGCGCCTCTCTGACCTCGAACGCGAGATCAAGCGGCGGAAGCATGCCGAGGCTCAGTCCGCGAAGCTGCGTCGAAGGCTCGTCATGGCCGTGCTTCTTGGCGCCCTCACGGCCATCGGCGGCAGCATCGGAACGTGGGCGGTGCTCAAGGCGGGGATGCCGGTCCCGGCTGAGCACGGGCGGTAGGAGGCGACGTGCCCGACGAACCGGACGACGGCGACATCTTCGCTCCACTCACGAGCCCTCATCCCGAGCTCGATCCAGCGACCGTCGCCGTCGAGGTCGCGGGCATCCGCTCCCGAGTGCCCCGCGGCAGGTCGGGGGATGCGCTCCTGTCGGCCGAGCTCACGAGGGAGATGGTCCGCCTGATCGGGGAAGGTCAGACCCTCGACAATGCCGCCCGCATGTGTGGGCTGCGGAGGACGACCCTCTCGAAGTGGCTCCGCCAGGGACAGCTCGACGTGGAGGATGACAAGGACACGGCCGAGGGTCGCCTCGCGTGGGCCGTGGACGAGGCGCTCTCCATCCAGGAGGCCGTCCTCGTCCGGTCGACGATGCGAGGCACCAGGACGGACGCCAAGCTGGCCCTCGAAGTCCTGGGGCGCCGACGTCCGGCCGACTGGGCGCCCGCCACTGCCGAGCGGGAGGACTACCGTTCGTCCTACGCTCGAATGAGCGAAGGAGAGCTCCGCGCTGAGGTCCACAGGCTCCTCGGCGAGGGCACGCCGAAGCCGGACGATGGAGGATAGGTGGGCGAGATCGTCCAGCTCGCGCAGCCCGCGTGCAGATGCGGGTGGAGGTACCCCGCACGCATCGAGATCGCGACGGACGAACCCATCAACGGCACGTACTTCGCGATCCTGACGTGCCCGTCGTGCGGTCGCGAGTCGGAGACCCGGCGAGCTGACGACGGACCGAAGGCGCAATGCTAGAATCGAGCTGTCATCGCGGCTCAAGGCCGCCCCACGAACCTGCCGAACGGCGCCCGAGTCGGCGCCCCGTGCTCCGGCCCTCTCGGGATGAGGACCCACGCAGCCGAGCCCGTTCCGCGGGCGGGCGGGTCCCATGGCGAAGATCGCAACGTTGAACGTCACGCTCTCCATCACGGGGGACGGCGTCAACGACCAGACCATCCCCATCGCGAGCTGGCAGAGCACGAACAGCCCCGGCTACCGCAATCCGGCGCAGGTCCTGAGCAGCGGGCCGAACACCATCACGCTCCCGACCTCGCCCGTCCCCCTCGGCGGGTACCTCATCATCACGGTCCCGAGCGGATTCACGATCACCTTCAAGGGCGTCGCGGCCGACACCGGGTACAACGCGGGCAACGCGGGAGGAACGCTCGTCCTGCCGCTGAACCAGGCGTCGCCTGGCAGCTTCGTCGTCAACGCGAGCGCCCAGTGCGTCGCCACCGTGTGGGTGGTCTGACCATGGCCGAAGTGAGGAAGCCCCACCTCTACGCGTGCACGGTCTTTGGCGGCGGGAAGATCACCGCCCACAACGCCGCATGCATGGAGGGACTCCGCACTGCCTGCATGAGGGAGGGCGTGGACCTCACGGTCGTGCGGGACGGTGGGACCGGAACGGACCGAGCCCGCAACCGCCAGTGCGCTCGGTTCCTGGAGTCAGGCGCCGACGCGATGATGCAGATCGACGACGACATCCAGTTCGATCCCATGGACGTCCTGAGGATGCTGTGGACGAACCTCCCGGTCGTCGGCGCGGCCTACCCGTGCAAGGAGATCGACTGGGAACGGGTCACTGCGGCCGTGAAGTCGGGCGTTGCTCCGTCCGAGTTGCCTCTCCACGCCTCGCGGCCGATCTTCAACACGACCCTGGGCGGCGGCCGCGTCTACGAGGAGATGGGAGGGTTCACGGTCGCGGAGGTCGGCGAGCTCCCCACCGGCTTCCTTCTCATCCGGCGCGAGGCCCTCATCCGCTTCATCCAGTTCCACCGCGACGACATCGAGTACGTCGCCGACTACCCGCCGCAGGGTGCCATCCACCACATGGTCTTCGCGTGCCAGCGAGACCCTCGATGCGGCCGGGAGACGGCCAAGCGTCACATGCTCCAGGCGGCCAAGAAGGGCGACACGGACGCGCTGGTCCGGGCGGCGGGTGAGTACCGCTCGACCATCGGCGACCCGACGTCCCTCGGCCGATACGTCACCGAGGACTACGCGAACACGGTCATGTGGCGCCTCATGGGCGAGAAGGCGTACCTCGCGATCGACGTGAAGCTCACGCACATCGGGGTGCACGCGTTCGTCGGCGACGTACGCACGCAGCTCGGGATCAAGGTAACGGATCCGACGAAATAGTGGCGAACCACGTCGGACCTTGTTCAGTTTGACCTGCGGCGCTGCTACTTGATGTAGGCGTAGGCCACGTTGGACAGCGGGACAACCATGGGGACGTCCCTGCCGTGTCGCACCTCCAACACGCCGGACCCCTCCTCTATCGCCATCGGGCCAAAGCCCCTGCTTTGGTTGAGCGTGGTGCCCTTGCTGGCGGCAGGGATATCGATGAGGAGGACCGCTTCTGTGACGTCGTAGCGCATGCGACCGACTACAGGCCGGAGCGCTGGGGAGGTCAAGGGTCGGCGGCGGTAGCCCCCTCTGCCCCTATTCGGCGGGCTCCTTGGCCAGCATGCTCGCGACGTGGACGAGGGGGATGAGCGTGACGACGTCGCCGGAGAAGTAGAATTCGAGGACGTGCATGTCCTCGCGCACGGTCATCGTGTAGCCGTGCCCCTGCGTGATCTTCTGCCCAGGAGGGATGATCGTCCCCACGTGGGCGAATGGGATGAGAAGGACGGCCTCGGTCACGTCGTATGTCATGCGTGTCCCCGAGGCTAGCACCGGGAAGGTCTCCGCTTTCACGGATGCCAATCACTAGCCAGCGGCGCTGTAGAGGGTCCCGCGCTTCTGGCCCCGCTTCTTGAGCGACTTCGTCTTGAGCCCAAGCTTGAGAACGAGGGGCAGTTCCTTCCGGTCGAGCCCCAGCGACGCCTTGATGGCCTCAGCCTTCATCGGGCCGGCCCTGAGCGCGGCGACCACGAGCCCGAGGGTCTTCTCGATGTCCTCGGACGAGCGCCGGGCGAGACGGCCCCCGACGAACTTCGCGGTGGTCGCCGCTCTCGGTGACGAGGACACGCTCATCCGCGGTCCGCGACCGTTGGGACGGCTGCGACGGGGACTTCCCAGGGCTAGCTCGCCGAGCGACGCGGCGCGGACGGCCGCCAGAACCTCGTCAGCGAAGCGGGAGGCTAGGTCGTGGATGCGGGAGGACAGGGAGGGCATCGCCGGTGATCCTACCTCGACAGTGCTACCGTTTGCGTGCGTCATGAGCGATCCCTTCTTCACTACGTACTCAGCGTTTTGGCGGCGAATCGAGTCCGAGAAGGTGTGCGTCAGGTACGACTCTCCGAGCAACCGGTATGCGGAGGTCGGTTACTTCGACCACAAGGGTGGCAACTACGAGAACCGACGCGCACCGTTCGGCGAACGAGGGCCGTGCGTGGCGATCTGCCGGCTCTCGTATCCGGAGCCCTTGGATCAGCCGTCTGAGTATCGGACCGATGGGGTGGCGGTGGACCTGCGGGACGAGATGGTCACGCTCGCCCACGAATACGGGCATTGTCTCTCCTTCCGCGGACAGACCCCGCGCAAAGAATGGGACGCCTACTTTGCTGCCGCCAGCCGGCGGGATCAGGTGGTGGATGCCAGACGGTCGGCGGGGGCATCGGACGTCGAGGGCGACCGAAAGGCTCTCGCTGAGGCTCTCTCCGACGCTGAGAAGGCCCTCATCATCCGAGAAGAGGAGCTGGCCTGGAGGCTCGGGAGGTCCGAGCTCCCCAAGGAGCTTCATCCCGCTCTCGATCAGCGGGTCGCCATCGTCCTTTCCAAACAGCGGTACAGCTGGGGCATCGGCCCACAGTAGTGTTCACACGGGTGTTCACACGGCGTCTGCTACTTCGGGCAACCCGGAGCAACCTCAGGCAACCTCAAAGGCCTTGTTTTCTCGGCGAACGCGAAAAAGCCCAGTCGTTACGCGTGGCCATCAGTGAGTTCGATTCTCGTCAGCTCCACTCGAAGTGCGTCGTCGTCGCCTGCGGCGCTGAGGGCCGGGAGGTCGAAGGCACGTCGGGCGGTCAGCCGAGCAGGCTCCACGCCGCGAGGGCCGCGGCCTTCCATTCGGCGCTCCAGGGGCGTCCCACGGCCTTGCCGGCGGCGGTCACGGCCTTCGACGTCAGGTCGAGCGAGGACGGGAGCACGAGCTGCGCCTCCATCCAGCAGGCCTCCGCGGCGCCCAGGATCACGTCCCGGTAGAACATCCCCTCGGCCGTGTGGATGCGCGGGTGGGACGCGAGGATCGCCGTCAGCTCGGGCATCGCGCCGCCCTTCGCCACGACCGCACACCGGACGACGCCGTGCTCGGCCTTCAGCCGGCGCAGCACGCGCCCGGAGATCTCCGTCGCGGCGGCGCGCGCCGAAGCGACGGCGCGAGGCGCATCGGCCGGCGTCCCCTCGGACGCCCGGTGAAACACGAAGCGCTCGGGATCGCCGAGCAGCTCCACGTGCTCGCGAACGACGACGCGCGGGTCGCGCAGGCTCCCCCCGGCGACGAGGCACGCGGCCCAGCCCGTGCGGACCGCGATCCCGAGCGCGAGGCGCACCCCGGTGTTCGTACCCACGCTGGATCAAGTATCGAGCTTTCGCGCCGAACGGGGGAGCTTCTTTCGGCGCGCGATGTCGTGTCCAAAGAGACCGACGATGCACGACCTCTCCGCTCGCCCGGTGGCCCTCCGACGCCGCGCGCCGTCGCTCGTCGACGTCACGCTCGACCCCGCGCAGGAGGACGCGGTCCGTCGGCCGGCGGGACGGTCTCTCCTCGTGCTCGGCGAGGCGGGACACGGCAAGACCACCGTCGGCCTCCACCGGGTCGCCCACCTCTGGCGGACTGCCGCGCGCGACCTCACCGCGTGCGTCGTCGTCCCGACCGAGGGGCTCGAGCGCCTCCTCCAGCCGCTGCTCCGGCGCCTCGGAGCCGACGTCGAGGTCGTGGCCTACGAGCGGTGGGCCAGGGACCAGGCCCGCGCAGCGTTCCGCGGACTGCCTCGCCGGGAGAGCGAGACCGCGACGCCGCTCGTCGCTCGTCTGAAGCGGCACCCGGCCCTGCGCGCCGTGCTCGACGACGTGGCGCGCGCCGGCGCGCTCGGGCGCGCCCAGCGCCGCGACCTCCTCGAGCTCTTCGGCGACCGCGTCCTGCTCGAGCGGGTCGCGTCCGCCGCGGCGGGCACCGTGACCTCCCGCATGGTGGACGATGTCCTCGAACACACGCGGGTCCAGTTCTCGCGCACCACGGAGAAGGAGTGGTCGCACGTCACCGACCGCGCGCGCCTCGTCGCGGTCGACGGCCGGCCTCTCGACGAGGGCACGGCGAGCGCCGACGCACGCAGCATCGACACCGAGGACTACGCCGTCCTCTTCGAGATCGACCGCCTGCGCGCCCTCCACCGCGGCACCGAGCCAGCCCGCCCGCGCCTCTACGATCTGATGATGATCGACGAGGCCCAGGAGCTCGCACCCCTCGAGCGCGTCCTTCTCGGGCGCAGCGTTTCCCCCGGCGGGACGCTCGTCGTCGCAGGCGATCCCGCGCAGCAGGTCGACCCCGGCGTCACGTTCGCGTCGTGGGAGGAGACGATGCGCGAGCTCGGCTGTGCGGACCACGACACGGTCACGCTGCTCGCCGGGTACCGGTGCCCGGCCGCGGTCGTGACGCTCGCGCGATCGGTGCTCGATCCCGGTCGACCCGGCGGCCCGTCCCACGGCGTGCCCGCAGCTTCCGCCCCTCTCGAGGCCGTCGTCCGCCGCCCCTTCGACGACGAGGCGGCGCTCGCGTCCTTCCTCGCGCGCGAGCTCGCCCACCTCGCGCGCGTCGACCGCACCGCCACGACCGCGGTCCTCTGCCGCTCGCCCCTCTTCGCGCGGCGCTTCGTCGAGCGACTGCGAGCCGGGGTCCCCGCGCGCCTCGTCCTCGACGGCCGCTTTCTCGCGCGGGGAGGCGTCCAGGTCACGACCGTCGACCAGGTGCGCGGCCTCGAGTTCGACACCGTCATCGTGCCGGACGCCGACGCGACGACCTACCCCGACGACCCGGCGTCGCGCCGCACGCTCTACGTGGCCCTCACCCGGGCGCGGCACCAGGTCCTGGTGGCGTGGAACGGCGAGGCGACGCGCCTCCTGCCGGCGGGGTAGCTCGGGCCCTCGCCTCTCAGCGCGCCGCGAGACCCACGGCGCCCGCGGGCAGGCTCGCGGCGGTGTAGTCGGCCGCTCCCACGCGCGTGAGCGTGCCGTCCCCGTTCACGGCGAAGACGCCGATGGCCGGAGTGCTGGCGTCGAGCACGTAGAGGTACTTGCCGTCGGCGGACACCGCCTCGTCGGTGGGACCCGCGACGACGACGCCCGCGTCGGTCGTCGTCTCGCTCCCGGTTTGGGCGACGACGGCGTTCGCCGCGGAACCGATCGCGGTGAGGCCTCCCGTGGCGGCGACGGTGAAGCCGCTGACGTCTGGCCCCTTGGCGTTCGCGACGTAGGCCCAGTCGGAGGAGACGGCCACCCAGCAGGGGGCCGGGTCGGTCGAGAGGAACTGCGCGCCCGTGGCGACCGGCGCGATCGCGCCGCTCGCGTAGGTGTACGTGCCGACGCCGGTGGACCCCGCCTCGGAGACGACCAGCGTCGAGCCCGCGAACGCGAAGCCGTAGGGGACCATCTGCAGGCCGGCGTCTCCGAGCGGCGCCGTGGCGTAGAAGCCCTTCTTCGTCGCGAGGCCGGTGCCGTCCACGGAGAAGGTGTCGATGCTCCCGCTGCCGGCGACTGCGCCCGCGGCGCCGTCCTGCTTCTCGGTGACGACGAGCCATGCGCCGTCGGGCGAGAACGCGATCTGCGCGGGGTCGACCCCCTGCGTGGCGCTGCTCAGGGCCAGGACGGAGCCCGCGACGGCCGTGGCCGTCGAGCCCGCGATCGTCCAGCCGGCGATGGCCGAGGCGTGCGTCGCGTCGCCCTCGAAGAGGACGTAGACGGTCCCCCCGTGCACCGCGACGCTCTTGGGCCCGATGAGCCCCGCGCCGCCCGTCACGCCGCTCGCGCTGACCTTCACCGCCGCGCCCAGGCTGCCGTCGCCGTTCACCGGGAAGAACGAGAAGCTGTCGTCGCCGGCGTTGACGGCGTAGACGCGGTCGTTCGCGACGTCGTAGGCGACGGCTCCCTGCTCGCCGAGGCTGGCGCCGGTGCCAGCCCCGCCGGTCGCGAAGGTGGCCGCCATCGGCATGAGGCTGCCGTCGGCGGCGCGGGTGAAGCCGATGACGGCGTTGCCCGACGCCGCGTTGCTCATCGTGTAGACGGCGTTCGCCGGGGATGCCGGTCCGGCCTCCGCCTCGGCGGCGCCGTCGCCTGCGCCGCCCCCTTCGGGGCCCGCCTCCGAGCCGCCTCCGCCCTCGACCGGGTGCGAGGCGTCCATCGTGGAGCCGCCCTCGGCCGCGGAACCGCCCTCGGCGGCGCCCGAGTCGTGCTGCGTGTCCCCGGGGTTGCCCCCGCTGCTGCTGCTGCACGCCACGAGGCCGAGCACGGCGCCGAGGCCGACGAGGAAGGAGGAAGTCGAAGGACGCATGAAGTCACCTCTCACGATTTGCGCGAGTCTGTGCCGGCACGCGTCGAGCGCACGCGACGGCGATCATTTCCGGAGGACGCTCGAGGATGGGAGCGTTCCACGCCGCACCGGGCCCGCGAGCGAGCCGGACGAGCGCGGAAAACGCCTCGGGTTGCGCGAGAGTACGGCGCGTACGCGTTGCCCGTTACTTCGGTTGCGTCGATTTTCGGAGCGTTCGCGCCCCCTCGCGAGTGGTTCGCCAGCGTTCGCGAGCTCACCGGCATCGACCCAGCGAAAGACCTGTAGTCTCGCCTCTACGGATGGGTCTGTCCCTTGCACACGCGGCGCCGATGCAGCCGGCGTCCTTGGCTTTCGCGAGCTCCCTCTCACGGCGGCTCGTTCGCCCTTCGCGGCGCGTTCACCCTTCGCGGCTCGCTCGCCCTTCCCTCGCGGCGCTCGGTGCTGCGCTGGCGATCGCCTTTCACGGCGGCGACGCGGCAGCCGGCCAGCAGTGCGCGCCCTCCGTCGTCGTCAGCGGCGTCGATCTCAACGTCGACGGCGACGGCACGCTCGACTGGGCCGGCAGCGGCAAGGGCTTCGCCATCCTAAAGGCGACGCAGGGCACGTCCTACACGGACAACGACTTCGCCGCGAACTGGGCGGCGCTGAAGTCGGCGGGCGTGGTGCGCGGCGCGTACCACTTCTTCGACGCCACCGTGAGCGGCGTCGACCAGGCCAACTACTTCCTGAGCGTCGTGGGCACCCTCGAGCCGGGGGATCTCCCGCCGACGCTCGACATCGAGTGCCCGGTCGCGGGCGAGAGCGACTGCCTGGGCAACGGCAGCTCGGGGGACGCGCCCTCCTCGCAGATCACGCAGGCGATGAACGACTTTCTCACGACCATCGAGACGGCGACGGGCCTCACCCCCATCGTCTACTCGTACGGCTCCTGGTTCTCCGACAACGGCGTCGACACGACCGGCCTCGAGAATTACCCGCTCTGGATCGCCGACTACAGCGGCACCAACTGCTTCGAGGTGCCCGCGCCGTGGACCGCGGCGACCTTCTGGCAATACGACTCGTCGGGCACGGTGTCGGGCGTCAACGTGGACGACGACTCCTTCCTCGGCTCGAGCGCGGAGCTCGCGACGTTCACGGCGAACGGGAGCCTGCCCATCGACGGCGGCGCGGGCGACTCCGGCGCTCCCGACTACGGGACGTGCACGGTCACCGCGACCGGCGCGATGGGCGTCTGCATCGACACCGCGCAGTGCACGAGCGAGGGCGGCACCTCCACGGCCGACCTCTGCCCCGGCCCGGCCGACATCCAGTGCTGCACCGGCATCCCGGCGAAGGACGCGGGCACGGGCGACGCGTCGGTCGAGGGTGGGAAGGCCGACGGCGGCACCTCGGGCGACGGCGGAGCGGGCAGCAGCTCCGGCGGCGGAGCCGAGGCGGGCCGCGAGGGCGGCGGCTCGGGAGCGGACGGCGGCTCGAACGGCGACGGCGGCGACGGCGCGCACCCGGACGACGGAGGAGGCTCGGGCGGTGGGTGTTCCCTCGCACCGGCCGGGCAAGCTCCGCTCCCCGTGAAGGGCATGGGCGTGGGCCTCGCCGTGGTGCTCGCCTTCGCGAGGCGGCGCCGCGGACGGCGAGGCACGCTACGGAGCTGACGCGGGAGGGACGACGCTCTCCGCTCCCTTCATGGCTGCCACGGTCGGCGCCCGCGCAACGCGAGCGCGGTCACGGCTCCCGGGTACATCTGGACCACGTAGGTGCCGAGCATCACGTCGTCGCCCGCGTGGCAGATGGGCGGGGCCGCGCCCGCCGCGCCGGGCGGACACCGGCCGACCGCGGTCACCCGCGTGGGTGTGCCCGGTTGCATGTCGAGTGCGGCAAAGAGCCCGAGGTCGCTCGTGTCGGGCGCCTGGAGGGAAGGCAAGGGGTTGGATTCGTCGGACGTGAAGTAGAGGAGGGTCCCCTGGTGCGCCTGGTTCGTCTCGACCGTCGCACCCGAGAGCCGGAGGTCGCTGCAGTCGTGCACCTCGCCGATCAGCTGGCCCTTGGTGCTGACGGTCGTGAGCCCCACGGTGGCCGCAAGTGTCTCGACGTCGGGACCGGCCATGGCGGTCGCGTCGTAGAAGGCAATGCCGCCCACGACCGCGGCGTTGGCGACGTACACGTCGTACTCGTAGCGCGTCACCCACCTGCCGGAGCCCGCGTCGCTGGTGCGTAGGACGAGCGGCGTCTCGGTGGGCACGTTCTTGATGGTGTACTGCCGGAACGAGCAGCCACCCCCGCACGTGCTGTCCCACGTGGTGTCCACGGGGTCGATCGGATCGCTCGCCGTGGTCGTGTACGTCCCGAGAGGCGTCGCACCGATCGTCCCGTCGGGCGTCTCCGGGTGGTTCTCGGCGTAGAGGTCGACCTGGACGCCGACGGTGTCTTGCCCGGACGAGAACGCCCAGACGTAGCCCGTCAGGGTGACCGTCTGCGGCGTGCCCAGTGCGCCCGGCTGGGTGAGGCACGAGAGGTCCGGGACGGCCGAGGGGTCGCCCGTCGAAAAGCGATGAAGGCCGATCCCGTCGGCCAGCGGGTCCTTCGGAACCGCGAGCCACGTGCAGCACGCTCCGAGCGGCGCGGCGGACGAACACGAGGTCGTGGGAGTGCAGCTCGCGCACTGCTGGAGACCCGTGTCGTCGACGGTCGCCGACGCGCCGCACGACGAGGTCGACCCATCGGCAGCGTCGCTCGCCCCGGAGTCCCCGCCTCCCGCGCCGACGCCGTCTGCCTGGCTCGCGGCGTCGCCACCGATCGGAGCACGTCCCGCGTCGCCCGCGTCCGCGCCCACGTAGACGTTCGTCACGGTCGTCGTCGAGCATCCAGCGGCGAACGCCGCCGTCACGAGCGCGTACGCTGCGTTGCGATCCATTTCGAGCCTCCTCTACCAGGCTGCCCATCGCGCGCCTTTCGCCTGCGCGCCAAACGTTTTCACGAATGCGCCACCCGTCCCTCGCTACGCAGCCGACGCGGGAGGGACGACGCTCATGTGCCCACCGGCGATCCGCCAGCGCCCTCCCTCGGAGACCCACACGCGCGTGTAGCGGAGGACGGCGGACGTCGGCGCCCCCGCGATGAGCGCCGCCGCGTCCATCTTGACGCTCGTGATCGCGCCTCCCGGGATCGCGCGCACGTGGAACTCCAGCGGCTCGAGCCGCGTGATCTTCAGACCGCCCGACCGGTGCTGCTGGAGGTCCGCCGCCTTCGTCTCGAGCGAGCCGGCGAGCCCCGTGAAGAGGAGCTCGTCGGCGATGAGATCGTCGAGCGCCTCGACGTCCCCGGCAAGCTGCGCCTGCCAGAGTCGCTCTTCGGCCGCACGGATCGTCGCCTCGAGGTCCATGGGCGGGGACGGTACCATCGGGCCGTGCTCACGCAGGCGTCATGTGGCTGGGGCGCCAGCCCCTCGCCGGGTCGACGGCAGCCGGGGAGAAGACGCCCGCCGCGACGTGCTCGCCCAGGCGCCGGTACGCTTCCCACTGCGCGTCGTCGAAGAACTGGTCCGCAGTGGACTCCTGAGGAAACGCCGGATGCGCGATGCCGTATCCGCGCACGTCTTGCGGCTCGTCGCCCGAGAGCGTCGGCTTCAGGAGGACGAGTCGCCCCTCGCTGCCGTCGCGATAGCGAATTCTGCCCAGCGCCGCGTGAATCCTCGGCGGCGGCGTACCGGCACCTTCCTTCGAGCCAGCGCGCCAGGCCTGGGTCTTCACCTGCTCGAGTGTCCCGAAGTGGTCGCGCACGTCGGGGGCCAGCAACCGGTCGAGATCGCTGCCTTCGAGGAACTCGATCTCGACGCCGAAGTCCACGCGCGCGAGGCGTACCAGGTTGCCGACGTCGGTGAAGCTGTACTTGGGATCCGCGCCTGCGTCGCAGCAGACGATGAACGGCACGCCGCGGCGTATGAGCTCGTAGCACCCGGTGTTCTCGAAATGACCTCCGTCGGTCACGTACCAGTGGCGGGCCGCCGTCCCGGGAAAGCGAGCGAGCATCTCCCCCCAGAGGAAACCGTAGATGGGGAGCACGCGGGCGAGCGAGAAGACGATGCGCCCGACCAGTCGCTGGGGGACCGCCTTGCGGTCCGCGTCTCGCGCGATTCCGCTGTCCCACCAGTGACCGAGGCGCATGTTGAAGAAGGCGAGGAGCATGCTCATGCCCAGGTGCGTGCGGGCACCGAGGCCCGTCGACACGGCGGCTCCCGACAGCGCCATCCACGTGCCGAGCGGCATCTGCTCCGGCACGAGCTCGCGCCCCGGCGGGAACACCTGAAACACCCCAGGCTCCCCCGCCGCGGCGGGGTTCTCCAGCACCAGCGAGATGCCGTTCGCCGTGGTCCCGTCCGCGTCCGATCTTCGCGCCGCGTGGTGCTTGACGCCCACGCTGACCGCACAGGGCCCGAGCGCGATGGGCAGGCCGTGGCGGTCCGGTTGCTTCACCTGGACCCTCGCGTCGATCGTCTCGTTGACGGTCGCGTTGAGCGGGTGCAGCGGGCCGCCGTACCGGTGTGGATGGTAACGGTCGAGCGGGATCTGGTCGCCGTCCATCGGCTCGGGGCCGCGGAAGTCCCTCGGCCCGCGGTCGGCCGCCTCGCGCCTCTCGTTGGACGCTCCGAGGAAGGCGCGGGTCAGTCGGTCCGCATAGAGCGACGCGAGCGACGACTGGTTCACGAACCGGTAGAACCGGCTGAGAGCGAACATCGCGATGGCCGCACACCCGGTCGCGACTGCGAAGTTCCACACGGCGCCGCGCACGCGATACGGCGGCTCGCCCTGCCAGACGATCGCGTGACTCGCCAGCGAGGCCAGGGTGCCCATGAGCAGCACGGCGGCGACGGCCCCCAGGAAGAGCGTCATCGGCAGGAGCTGCGTGCGCATTTTCTTGAGCGGCCCGAGCGCCGCGAGGATGCGCTGCCCGGCCAGCGCCACCGCGGCGCCCGCCGCGTATGCGCCGCCGAGCGCGCCGTAGAAGAAGCGCCGGCTGTCCGCGTCGAGCACGTGGACGTAGAGCGCCTGCCCGAGCGCATCGCAGACCGCGATCGACAGGATGGCGAGGGTCACGACGAGCCAGGCGGCCAGCGCCCGAGAGAGCAGGTTCCTCGCTTCCCCCGTGACGTCCGTCCTCCAACCGCGGGCCCAGAGCCAGAAGGCCACGCTCGACGCGAGGACGACCCCGAGGACGAGGACGAGGGCGCCGCGAGGCTCGCGGAAGTCGCCGACCCGCATGCCGTAAATCCGGAGGCCCCCCACGCAAAGTATTCCGAGCAGCAGCACCGTCCAGCGCATGCCGCCGGGGCGACCGACGGGGACGAGCCAGTAGGCAATCCCGGAGGGGACCATCAGCCCCAGGAAGCTCACCACGGCCAGGGGAAAGAGCGGGCTGGTGTCGTTGCCCACTGCCCAGCAGAACTTCCGGAAGGCCCCGCTCGGCAGCCGCTCCCGCAGGAGGTTGACCCCCAGGTGCGCCCCGTCGGCGAGCAGGGCGAGCGTGAGCGCTCCGAGCGCAAACACGAACAGGACCGCGATCCAGTTGCGGAGGAGGACCGCACCGGCGAGCCAGCTCGCGCCGGAGCCGTTCGGCGCCAGGTAACGCCCGTTGGAGCGCAGCCACGAGACAGCGAAGGAATCCGGCACCGCGGTCAGTCCGCGCTCCACCTCGTCGCAGCGGCACACGGCGGGCGCGGCGGGCTCGCGCCTGGACCCGACGAAGAGGCCGCCGAGGAACGAGCCGACGTACCCCCCTCCCGACACCGTCGACATGTAGTCGATGCGCCGGAGTAGGCCCGCCCGGGCGAGAGCCTGCAAGACGCCGAGGCAGAACGTCGCGCTCCGGATCCCGCCTCCGGAGAGCGCGAGGCCGACGTGCGGAGCGGCGGGGTCGTGCCGGGCGAGCTCCCTGCGCGCCACGATCGCCGCGGTCTCTCGCTCCTCGAGCCACCGGGGGTAGCTCGATGGGCCCGTGTCGCGCTCGTGCTTCACGGCCGTCTACACGAGCTTGTTGGTGGCGAGGTTGACGACGCAGACGTCGTCCGGCTCGTTACTCGTCTGGTTCGTACTGTGGTATTCGAACCGCAGAGTCGGCGGCGAGCCGCCGCTGCTCGGCCTCGACACCGACGCTCGCACGTAGCCATACTCGACGATGGTCCTCGTGAGCTGCGAGGAGAGCGACGGCGTGTAGTTCTTGGCGAGCGCCTGGTTTGCCTTGAGGCCGTATCCGCCCGCGCCGGTGATGATGTACGGGATGTCCCGCCCGCCCGTCTGGCGCACGATGCGCTGGTAGAGATGCGCGTGCCCGCACACGACCGCATCGGGCCAGAACTGCGCCTCGGTGCACGCGTTGTCGATCGCCGTACTCGTGGAGTCCTTCTTCGTTCCCGGGAACCAGCGCGGGCAGTGATGGATGGCGAGTACCGTTGCCCGTCCCTCCTTCTGGCGGAGCCCCTTGAGACGAACGAGCTCGTGGTAGAGAAACAGGAGTTGCTGCTCGTCGAGCCAGCCGTTCGACTCGCCGCAGTTGCTGTAGAGACCGATGATCGAGACCAGCGGCGCGTCGAGCGTGAAGTAGACGCCAGGCTGCGTCATCGTCGTCCGCTTGATGCCCGCCGACAGGTCCGTCCGCCCCGGCCCGGGCGCGCAGAAGACCTCCTGAAAGGCCTGCAGCGACACCATGCTCGAGGTGTAGGTCACGCCGTCGTGGTTGCCGGGAATGGCGAAGATGGGCGCCGGGTAGCACCGGAGCGGCTCGAAGAACTGCCCGTAATAGAACGGGCCTTCACCGTAGTAATAGACGACGTCCCCGACGTGGAAGAGAAAGGCCGGCGCTGACGAGATCGCGTTGCGCACGATGAGATCGGAGACGCTCATCTCCTTCGGCAGCTGCGCCTCGGTCACGGGGCCCGAGTCGCCCATGACGTCGAAGGCGATGGTCTGGCCCGCCGCGGTGCTCGTGTACCCCGGGGGCGAGTCTCCGAGGATCGTCGTCAGATCGAGCGTCGGATAGCCCCGGGGCGTCGGCACGGGGCCACGGGTCTTGCCGAGCGAGAGGTTCTGGACGAACGGGGTCTTGTACGTGCCGTCGTCGTCGTCCGGCTTGAATTGGCCCTCTTCGTCGTTCGGGTTCGTGTCGGCGAAGACGAACCCCGTGGGCGTGTCGGGCTGCGTGCGTGCGACGGCGGAACCGGCCACGGGAGGCGCCGGCTTCATGATCGCGTTGCGCACTCGAGCGGGCGTCGAGTCGAGCTTCTTGACGCCCGTGACCGTGGGGTTGCCCTGCACGTCGGTGCTCAGCGTCTGGTTCTTGAACTTGAGGAAGAACGCCTTCCCGGACGATTTCTGCAGGAACACGACCGCGCCATCTTGGCCGGGACCGTTCTCGAGGTGGTTCGGCGCCGCTCCCACGACGTTGAAGCTCCCCTGATTCATGTGCACGTTGTCGACGCCGTCGTAGCCGGTCGGCCGGCGCGCTCCCGTCCGGTGGTCGACGGGCGACCCCGTACCGAAGACAGCGACGGTCGCGCCCTTGGCTGCGGCCGTCAGTGCAGCCTCGAGGGCGTTCGCCTTGCCTTTCGATCCCGCACCGACGTTCTCCCACGCGTCGGCGAGGCCGAGCTCTGCGCCGCCGCGGACGTAGTCGAGGCGCGGGACGCGGGGATCGTCCTCGGCCAGGACGAACGCGTCGGTCGCGCCGCGTTGCTTGAGCTCCGCGACCAGAAGGGCCGCCTTCGAGACGCGGGTCAGCTCGACCGCCTGGTACTCGATGCCGGGGCCCGACGCGGTCTCCGCACCAACGTCGATCGCGACGCGGTAGGCCGGATGCGAGGCATCGCCGGGCTGGACGAACAGGACCAGGTGGCAGCCCGAGGCGCGGCGCGCGCGCACCGCCGTCACCTTGCCCATGAGCAGTCCGTACGCCTGCAGCCCTTGCGCCTTCTTGGCCATCGTCCCCCCTCCCTCCCCTCTCCGACACCAGGAGAAGGACCGCATCAGAACCGCGAATGCACGAGGCCGTCAAGGCGGGACGGGCGCTGCACGGGCGTTTTCCTCGTCACCCGCGACACATGTGAACAAACAGCGTCGACGCACCGCGCCGTCGGACCCAGGCCCCTGGCCGAGGCAAGCGCGATCGCGTGCATGCAAGGCCGCATGAGCGGGTCGTCAGGCGCGATCAGCGCTCCTTGTGCCTCACGGACCCGGGGATCACGCCAGTGAGGACGGAGACCATGGGCACCAGGAACGGATCGCAGCGCGTGAGGAACGCATTGTGTGCCCCACATCCCTGGAGATCATGGTCGTGATCCCCGGGGATCATGGCCACACGGACCGCACCGGGCGCCCAGGGCAGCCCGATCGCGGTCGACCCGAGGCACGTTCGTGGGCCACACGGTGCGCGCGTGCGGGCCACACCGTCCATGTTCGCTCGCCACGCGATCCGCATGGCGCGCGCCGCAAGGCATGTTCGATGGGCACACCCGGGAGGTTCGACGGCCACCAGGAGAACGTTCGTCGAGCACCATCCCTTCTCCTCGCGGCCATGCGAGCCGCCTCGTGGGGCGCGAAAGGTGGAGATCATGCCCGACGAAACCGGGTTGTCGGCCGTGAAGGCTCGATCGTGTGCCCGTCGAAACCGTGTCGACCGGCCACGCCCTGCGCGTTCCCGGGCAGCGAAGCCGAGGAGTGCGCCTGCGAAACCGTGGATCGCGGGCAACGAAACCGTTCATGCGGGGCACACGGAGCGCCTTGTCGGCGATGCGGAGCGTTCCTGCGGGGCGCGCGACTCGGCGTCTCCGGCGCGCCGCCGCCGCGGGCTCGGTCTTGGTCGTCTCGGTCGTCTCGGTCGTCCTGGTTCGTCCTGGTAGCAAACGCCCCAAGGGTAGGAACACACGACGCAGGACGGGACGACGGGGAAGGCCGGTCGCGCCCAGGAGGCGCACCCGCTCCCAGAATCTTCGCTTCGAACCGTTTCATCAACCCAATGCAAGGAACCGAACCAACCCAAATGCAATCGACCGAGAACACCAAGCCCGCGGCGGCCCCGGCCTCCGCGAACACGCAACCCGCTGCCATGCCGGCTTCCCCGCCGGCGACGTCGCCCTCTGCGGCGCCGCTCGCCGGGGCGCCGCCACCGACAGCTTCACCCCCGCCTGCGGCGAGCGCCGCGCCGCCGGCGGCCGCCCCCGCTGCCACGACGCCGGTCACCAGCGTCGCGAACGGCGGAAACCGGGGGACCAAGGTCGAGCTCCAGTCGGCGTACCTGGGGCTCATCGCGGGGCTGGAGGACAACTACCAGCCCGACGACGTCTTCGAGCTGCCGATGGGGGACATGACCCGCGATGCAATCGTCGCGGTGCTCGCATCCTTCGTCAGCACCGCGGAGGCGACGAAGGCGAGCAACACGGCCTGGAGGCAAGACGTCCAGACCGAGCGGGTCGCAGAGCAGACGGCGACGCCGGTCGCCGCGGCCGTCAAGGCGGTCCTGGTCGGCAAGTACGGCAAGAGCTCGTCCAAGCTCCTGGCGTACGCCATCGCTCCGGCCAAGGTGGCGGTCGTCACCCCGGCGGCGCGTGCCGCCGCAGCCGCGAAGGCGGCTGCGACGCGCAAGGCCCGCGGCACCCGGGGGTCGGTGCAGAAGCAGCAGATCACCGGCAACGTCACCGGCGTCGTCATCACGCCGATGACGGCGGGTCCCGCCGTGCCGGCCGACGGCAGCAGCAGCGGAAGTGGGAGCAGCAGGGGCAACGCGAGCAGCGGAAGCAACGGCGCCGGTGCGCCGGCGGCAACCGCTGCTGCAGCGGGAGGAGGTGGCGCGCAGAAGACCTGACGTGACCGGTCGAGCCGCGGTGGCGTGAGCGCGTGAGCGCGTGACGGGACGGGACGGGGAGCGCCCTCTGGACGGGGGGCGCTCTCCTCTCCCGCGTCGCTCACCCCCACGCGCCGGCAGCCCGGAACGCGAGCTTTCCTCGCACTCCCCCCTCGTCCACCGCGTCTGGCGCAGCGTGCGCGAGGCTCGCCCGGCCTCGCGCCCACCCTCCCTCGTATGCGAGTGGCCTCCCGGCCCGGCCGTACCCATCTTCTTCCCCGTCGAGGACGAGGTCCGCCATGAACATGTCGAGCATTCCGGTGGTCACGGGCGAGCGATTCCTCGGGCATGCCCACCTGTTTCGCGGCGACCGCCTGGCGTTCCTGCGGTCGGTTGGGGGTACGGGAGCTCTCTCGCGCGTGCGCCTGCTGCGGCGCTGGGTGCTGATGGCGAGCTCGCCGGAGACTGCGCACGAGGTCCTCGTCGAGCGGGCGAACAGCTTCGAGAAGACCCCGGCGCTCCGGATGGTGCTCAAGGACGTGGCGGGCGACGGACTCTTCACGAGCGAAGGGGATCTCTGGAAGCGGCAGCGCCGACTCATGGCGCCGCTCTTCCACGCGCAGCAGCTCTCGTCGTACGCCGCGTCGATGAGCGCCGTGGCGCGGCGCGCGCTCGATCGCATGCGCGACGGCGACCGCCTGGACCTCGCGCACGAGATGACGCGGATCACGATGGGTGTCGTCGCCGAGACGCTCTTCGGCGCGGACACGAGCGACGCGGCCGACGAGCTGGGGCACGCGCTCACCGTGGCGCTGAAGTGGATCGACGACAGCCTGGCGTCCACGTACCTGTCGGTGCAGATGGCGCTCTTCGAGGCCGCCGAGAAGGCGGAGGCGCACGTGCCCGCGCCGCTGCGCGACGTGCGGCAGCGCATCGAGGACGCGCTGCGCGAACCGGTGCTCCTGCCGGGCCGGAGGGAGCCGGCGTACGTCGAGGCGCTTCGAACCCTCGACCGGCGAATCGCAGGCATGATCGACGACCGCCGCGCGAACCCGAGCGAGCGGGCCGACCTGCTCTCGCGGCTCCTCCTCGCACGCGACACCGAGGGCCGACGCGAGGGGATGAGCGACGCGCAGGTCCGCGACGAGGCGAACACGCTCTTCGTCGCCGGCCACGAGACGACCGCGAACGCCCTCGCATGGACGTTCTACCTGCTCGCGCGCAACCCCGAGGCGCGGGCGCGCGTGCAGGCGGAGGCCGACGCCTTCGGGCCGGAGGGGCCGACGAGCTTCGCGCCCGACCGCCTCGCGTACACGACGCGCGCGTTCAAGGAGGCGCTGCGCCTCTACCCGCCGCTCGTCGTCCTCGGGCGGCGCGCGACCGAGCCGGTGACCCTGCGGGGTGGGGCCCTCCCGGAGCGCACGCTCGTCTTCGTGAACATCTACGGCATCCACACGTCGCCCGCGGTCTGGCCCGATCCGGACCGCTTCGATCCCGATCGCTTTCTCCCCGAGCGCGAGGCCGTCCGCCACAAGTCCGCGTGGATGCCGTTCGGCGTGGGGCCGCGCGTCTGCATCGGGAACCACTTCGCGCTCATGGAGGGGCCCATCGTGCTGGCGACGCTGATGCGCAGCGCGCGCTTCGAGATCGACCCGGCCCGGACCATCGAGGCCGACGCGTTCGCGACCCTGCGTCCCAAGGGCGGCGTGCCGGCCCTGGTACGACGGGATCGCCTCTCCTGATCGTCGTTCAGAGACGCGCGATGAGGGAGCGCACAGTGGTGAGGGTGGCGCTCGCGGGCGGAACCGCGACGGTGACGTGCAGATCGCCGAATCCCCCGGCCTGGGGCGTGCCGGCCCAGGGGGCGTCGGGCGAGATCGCGGTGCCACCGAAGGTGAGCCCGGAGGTCGCCGTGAGCGAGGGCCCCGTGAGCACGAAGGTGGAGTACCGCCGGGAGGCCGGACGGCCGTAGTCGATCGACGCCGTGACGGTCTTGGTGGGGTCGTGGTTGACGAGGACGTAGCTCACGCTCGCATCGGCGCCGATGACGGCGTACCCGGTGAGCGGCGCCGTGGAGCCGGTGGGGAACGAGACCGGCAGCGCCGCGACCCGCCCCTGCCCCGCGCGCGCGAAGAGGAGGAGCCCGTAGTACTCGGCGCGCACGCCCGGATCGACGTGGCCGGGGAGATCGCTGGAGAGGTGGCAGCTCGTCCCGAGGGCCTGCGCCTGGGCGGAGTCGCAGACGACGCCGTCGTTGTGGTCGGCGATGGGCGTGTAGGTGTCGCCGAACCCGCCCCCGTGCAGGTTCACCCCCGACGAGCCCGCGAGCGCGTTCTGGAAGAGGAAGTCGATGACCCAGAGCGCCGAGGCCTGCGTGTCGCTGACGCCGGCGACGCCGCCGCCGGAGAACGAGTTGGCCTCGGAGAGCCGAAACGGCAGGCGCGTGCCGGCGACGGCCTGCCCCATGTCGGCGAGCTCGGTCCCGAGCACCGGGTCGGGATGGAGGAGCGCCGCGAGAAGGCCGTCGCAGGTGGGCGCGCCCGCGGTGCCGGGCCCGGTCGTCCAGACGCTCGCGGTCTGCCCGCCGCAGCTCACGGAGCCCGACGGGACGTTCTGCTCGTAGTAGTGCTGGGTGAGCAGGCCGATCTGGTTGCCCGCGTCACTCGCGAAGGGCACCGCGTAGGTGGTCACGCCCGAGAGGCCTCCGGAGGCCGCGGGACCGGTGAACATCGCGTCCGGCGCGCTCGCCCGCACGTCTGCGGCGAGCGAGGTCCAGGTGCCGAGGAAGTCCTGGTAGCTCGCGGCGTCGGCCTTCGACGTCCCGTCGGAGAGGCCGGGGACGTTGCAGATGGCGTAGTACTCGGGCTCGTTGCCGAACTCGAAGCCGTAGAGTGAGGCGCCGAGCGCCGTCGCAACCGAGCCGGCTTCGGTCTGCGTGGCCGTGGGGTCGGTGCAGCCGTTCGGGTTCGGAGCGACCGGGCACGCGTCCGGCGGACAGCCGGGCACCATCGGCACGCCATAGAGGGCGGCCCATCCGGTCTGGTTCAGGAAGCTCGCGAGCGCCTGGACGTCGGGCGGACCGACCTCGCCGGGCACCTTCCCGAGCCCCGCCGCGTTCCACCGGACGTCGTCGACGCCGCTCGTCGGACCTCCTCCGATGCGCAGGATGCCCGGGCCGAGCTGCCCCAGGAGGTTCATGAGAGCCGTGTTCCCGGGGGACGTGACGCCGGCCACGGTGGCGGGACCCACGAAAAGGCCCTGGTCGAGGTGACCCTTCTCGTAGCTGAGCCCGAGGAAGCGCGGGCCGATGGTGCCCGTCTCGGCGAGGTCGACGGTGACGTTCGCCGCGATCTGGCAGGCCGGGTCGCTCGCGGGACAGCTGCACGTCGGTTGCCCCGGCAGCCCACAGGGGACGCACGTCCCGCCGGAGGAGAGGAGCGGCTGCCCCGGATCGGCCGCCGACACGGGAGCGCAGCCGCCGAACCAGGGCTGCGTCCTGCCGGGCGCGACCCAGGCGGCGTCGCAGGCACGTTCCCCGCTGTCGCCGCACACGGCGCAAAGGCCGTCGAGCGATCCCATGGGGACCCCGCCGATAGACTGGCAGCCCGCGTCGACGGCGGAGCTGCCGCAAGGCACCTGGCCTGTCCGGCCACAGGCGACGCACCCGAGCGCCTCGTGCGAGCCGACCAACGTGAGCCCGCACTCCTCCCATGCGGGGCAGGCCTGCGAGCAGCGGAGCAGCAGGCCCTCCGAGGTGCTTGCGACGCGATCCGGTCCGCTCGACGCGCTGCTGCACGCCAGCCCCGCACCCACGAAGCCGACTACGAGGAGCGCGCGCAGCGCCCGATGCGAACGAACCATGGTCGGACCCTCCCCGGGAGAGGCAGGTGTCTACCAGGTCCGGCGGGCCGCGATTCGTCGTCCGGAAGGATGACACCACGGCCGCGGTCGGTCCGGCGGGAGCCGGGCCACGCGGCCGGTCGCGACGTTCACTTCCTGCCGCGGAAGAGGAGCCCGGCGTCGGCCAGCGTATCGAGGTGGAGCGGGTCCGGGCCTGGCGCCGATGCGGCAGGGACGACGGGGGCCGCCGCGACGGGTGCGGCTCCGGCGCCGGGCATCCCGGACGCCGCGCCCGGGGCGGACGGGTTAATCTGCGTGGTACGCGGAGTCGCCACGGGGGGCACCGCGGGGGCGGCGCCGGGGGCGGCGGGCCGCGCGGACGCGCGCGCGGCCGTGGGCTCCGGGGCGGGAGCGGTCTGCTCGGGCTTGGTCTCCGCTGGCTGCGACGGAGACGGCGGGGGGCCCGGCGGTGCGAAGGCGGGCGACGGCGTGGACGCGGAAGGTGCGACGGGCGCGACGTTCGTCACGGCGGCGGGGGCGGCCTGCGGAGTAGGGGAGCCGAAGGTCACGGTCCACGCCACGACGCACGCCGCGGCCGCCGCCACGGCAACCCCCACGGCGACGCGACGCTTGCGGGGCCCCGGCCGGCGCACGAGGTCTCGAACGAGCGGCGTGTCGCTCGCCGTGTTCCCGCCGCCGACGATCCGTCCGATGCGCGCGGCGGCCTCGTCGCCGTCCGCCGAGGCGAAGGGCGCCAGCAGCTCGGCCAGCGCGTGCACGGACGCTGGGCGATCGCCGGGCGCCTTCGAGAGGCATCTCCGCACGACGGCCTGCAGGCCCGAGGGCACGTCCCGCATCGGCGGCACGGGCGCCTTCATCACGTTCGCGCGGAGCTCGTCGAGCGTGCGTCCCTCGAATGGCGGCGCGCCGGTCACGAGCTCGTAGAGGATCACGCCGAAGGCCCAGACGTCGGCGCGCGCGTCGACGTCGCGGGGCGAGAGGATCTGCTCCGGCGCCATGTAGCGCGGCGACCCGACCACGGCGCTGCCGCGGGTGATCCGGTCCTGCGAGGGGGGAGGCTCCGAGAGCGGCCTCGCGTCGTCGTCGCGCGAGGAGCCGGCCGTGTCGTCGAGCTCCGCCGCGGCCGCACCCTCGTCGATCTTCGAGACGCCGAAGTCGAGGACCTTCACGCACGGGGACCCGTCGACGCGCTTCGTCAGGAACAGGTTCGCCGGCTTGAGGTCGCGGTGGACGACGCCGAGGGCGTGGGCCTCGGCGACCGCCTCGATGGCCTGGAGGACGTAGTCGACCGCGATCGCGGGGGACAGGGGAGCCGCGGCGTCGAGCATCGCGCCGAAGTCGCGCCCCTCCAGGCGCTCCATGGCGATGAACGGCGAACCGTCGTCGAGGGTGCCCACGTCGAAGATCCGGACGACGTGCTCGCCGCGCAGGCTCATGGCGACGCGCGCCTCCCGAAGGAAGCGCTCCACGGCGCCGCGACGCACGGCCGTCTCGGGGTGAAGCAGCTTGACCGCGACCTTCTGCCGGAGGTGCACGTGCGTCGCGAGGAGGACGACGCCCATGCCTCCCGCCCCGAGGACGCCGTCTACCCGGTACTTGCCGGCGAGCAGCGCGCCGATGGGAACACTGGACGGCGTACGCACGCCATTGGAGGATATCGCATCGACATGGGGGTGTCCGTCCGTCGCGCCCGCCCCGTGCTCCCCGTGCTCGCCCTCCTCGTCGTGGCGGGCGTGGGCGCCTGCAACTCGCTCCTCGGGACGCCCGATGCCGTGCTCGCGGACGCGGGCACGGGCGACGGAGACACCTCTGCCCCGAAGGACGCGACGACCGGGGATGCGCCGGACGCAGGGAAGGACGCGGGCGTCGAGGAGGCGGGAGTCGCCGGCGACGCCGACGCGGGAGACGTCGCAGTCGGCGACGCCGCCGACGGAGACGCGGGGCTCGTCGCCTCGGGCCCGCCGAGCTGCCCGGTCGACGGCGGCGCGGGTGTGTCCACGTGCGGCACGCTGCAGGACAGCTGCTGCACGAGCCTGACGGTCCCGGGCGGAACGGTCGCGCGATCGTTCGCCGTGAACGCGAGCGGCGTCGCGACCGACCTCGGAGACGACGCGACGGTGAGCACGTTTCGCCTCGACGAGTACGAGGTCACGGTCGGGCGCTTCCGGCAGTTCGTCCAGGCGTCGAACGCAGGGTGGGCACCCGTCGCCGGGTCGGGGATCCACACCCACGTGAACGCCGGCCTCGGTCTCGAACAGCCGACGAGCGACGGAGGCATCGTCTTCGAGCCAGGGTGGCTGGCGAGCTACGACTCGAACCTCTCGGGGCCGGCGGGAGGTGCCGGCTCGTGGGACGCGAACCTCCAGTCCTGCTCGCCCTCGACCTGGACGCCGTCGCCGGCAAGCCAGGAGAGCCTCCCCATCACGTGCATCAACTGGTACGAGGCCTACGCGTTCTGCATCTGGGACGGGGGGTTTCTCCCGAGCGAGGCGGAGTGGGCATACGCGGCGTCGGGCGGGGACGCCCAGCGCGAGTACGCGTGGGGGTCGGCGGACCCGGGCCTGCTCAACCAGTACGCCGACTACGGATGCGAGTATCCGGAGGGCGGCCTCGTCGACGCCGCCTTCACCTGCGGATCCGTCGCGAACATCGCGCCCGTCGGGACGATGCCGCTCGGCCGCGGCAGGTGGCTCCAGCTCGACCTCACGGGCAACGTCCACGAGGAGACCGTGGACAGCTACACGACGAGCTACGTGCTGCCCTGCCAGGACTGCGCCGACCTCACGCCGACGGGCTTCATGGCGGCGCGAGGCGGCTCGTTCATCGTCCCCGAGGGGGCCCTGGTGACGTACGCCCGGTTCGACTACGCGATCGGGTTCCGCGATTACAAGGGCGGCGTGCGGTGCGCGCGGACGCCCTGAGCGCCGGCCGCCCGATCAGGGGCGGTGCGGCGCGGTGAACCAGACGACTCCTGCGGCGGCGAGGAGCACGCCGCCGACGACGAACGACACGGTCGACGCGTTGCCCGCCGAGAGCGACCGCTGGCGGTCGTCGTAGCCGGTCGGGTCGCACTCGGCGCCGTTGATGCGGCAGAGAGGCCCCGCCTGCGACTCGAGCGAGATGGCCTGCGCCCCGAAGTACGTGGCGGGGACGAGCGCCCCGAGACCCAGCGCGCCGAGGCCGAGCGCGACGATCCGCTGCGAGCCAAAGCCCCCGCCGGTGCCGGCGACCACGGGAGCCGGGGACTCGCGCAGCGGCGCGGCGGCGACGGGTTGGACCGCGGCTCTCGAAACGAGAGGCGGCACGTCGACCCCCACGGTGTCGCCCTCGTGCAGCGCCCGGACCACGGTGCGCCAGGGCGAGAAGTCGGGCGCCGTGGCTTCGACCTCGTGTGGCCCGGGGTCCACCTCGAGGGGCGTCGCCCAGTCCATCTGTGGCACCAGGTTCCCGTCGACGCGTATCTCGAGGGCGACGGCGGGCGATGCGACGTGGAGGGCAATGCGGACCACGCGCTTCTCGAGCCCGGCGCTCAGGCCACGCGCCACGGTCTCCCGGTCCCTCTGCCCAGCTTCGACGGTCTCCTCGATCACGCGGCGGTACATGGCGCGGGCGCTCGCGAGGCGGCCGGCGAGGTCGTAGCACCGCGCGAGGTTGAACTCCGTGCCGATGCCCGGGTCCTGCGCCTCGCTCCGCTCGAGCATCCCGCACGCCTCGGCGAAGCGGCCCTTCGCCATCAGGTCGCGCGCTTCGTCGAACAGGCGCTGGGCGTCCGCCTCGTGGGCGCCGTCCCCGTCGGCCGACGCGGGGACGGTGGCGAGCGACGCGACGACCAGCGCGACGCGGGCCACCCAGGAGACGAGCGGCCGCCCCACGGTGCCGAAGGTACCACAGCCATCTTCTCGGCCGGCGTCCGGCCCGGATAGGCTGGGGGATCGATGCTCGCCGAGACCGCGGACCAGAGCCAGGGCGCATCGCGGCAGGACGCGCGTGCCCGACCTGGGGTCATCGTCGCGTTCTCGGCATCCTCCGCGATGTCTCTGGTGCTCCCGGCCGACGGCACGCCGCTCGTCATCGGCCGCGCGGGCGAGGCGGGGTCCCTCCTGCCGGACGACCGACTGTCCCGGCGCCACTGCTCGATCGCCGCCTCTGCCGAGGGCTGGACGGTGACGGACCTCGGCAGCCGGAACGGCACCTTCGTCGACGGCGAGCCTGCCCTCGGCGAGCTCCGTTCCACGCCCCCCCGCGTCGTCCGTGCAGCCGACACGCTCCTTCTCCCCTGCGCGGACATCACGGGGTTCCAGCCGGTCGCGACCGAGGGCGGCTTCGTCCTCGGGTGGCGGATGCGCACCGCGCTCGACGCGGTGGACCGCGCGGCAGCCGCGAACGACACGCTGCTCCTGTCGGGGGAGAGCGGTACGGGCAAGGAGCTCGCCGCGAGGCGTTTCCACGAGCGCGGCCCGAACGCCCGGGGTCCGTTCGTCGCACTCAACTGCGCGACGATCCCCCCCGGGCTCGCCGAGCGCCTGCTCTTCGGCGCGCGCAAGGGCGCCTACTCGGGAGCCACGACGGACGTCGTGGGGCACGTGCGCGCGGCCGAAGGAGGTGTCCTCTTCCTCGACGAGGCAGCGGAGCTCGACCTCCAGGTGCAGGCGAAGCTGCTCCGCGTCCTCGAGGCCCGGGAGGTGGTGGCCCTCGGTGCGACGCAGCCGACGCGCGTGGACGTGCGGGTGTGCGTCGCGACGCACGTGCTCCTGCGGCGCGCGGTGACCGAGGGGCGTTTCCGGTCGGACCTCTACCACCGCATCGCCCCACCCCAGGTGGACCTGCCGCCGCTGCGGGATCGGCTCGAGGAGCTGGCCCACCACGTCGTCGCGGAGCTCGCGGTCGCAGCGGCGAGCGTGAAGCCGCACGCGAAGCTCGTCGAGGCGTGCATCCTGCGCCCCTGGCCGGGCAACGTGCGCGAGCTGCGCCGGCACCTTCGCGACGCGGCGGGCCGCGCGCTGGCCGAGGGCGCCGACCGCGTTCGCGCAGAGCACCTCGCACCCGAGGCCGGCCAGCCGCTCGCCCCGCCGTCGTCCCGGCGCCCGCCCGCGCAACCGGGGATGCGGCCGTACGTCCGGCGCTCCGCGCAGCTCACGCGCGAGGCCCTGGTGCGCGCGCTCGCCGAGCACGACGGCAACGTGAGCCGCGCGGCGCGGAGCCTCGGGCTCCAGAGGACGCAGCTCTATCGCGAGATGGATCGCCACGCGCTGAAGCGGCCCGGCAAGACGCACTGAAGAACGGCCGCGCGTGGCCCCGGACGCGCGACGGCGCTGACGCCGGCGGCGCAGGGTCGCCGGCGCGTGTCACAAGCCGTCCGTGACACTCGCCGTGTCACCGCACCGCGACGGGATTCCGCGGACTTGTCCGCGGAATCGGTGGCCCGAACGGTGGCGCGTGCACTGCACTGATGGGTTGCTCGGGTCGCGGCGGATCGCGGCCCAGGAGGAACTCTCATGAACGTCTGGAAGCCGCTCGCCATCTTCGCCGTCGCAGGCCTCGTCGCTTCGGTCGGCATTCAAACCGCCTCGGCCAACCACGACCCCGACCCGCAGCCGACCCTGACGGGCCCTTGCCACGACCAGCCCAACATGGCTGCGGCCCTCGGCAGCCTCAATGCGGCCAAGTCGTCGCTCGAGCGCGCGGAGCACAACAAGGGCGGCTGGCGCCTCGCCGCGCTCAACGCGACCAACAACGCGATTTCACAGACGCAGACGGGCTGCAGCGCCGCCCCGTGAGTGGGGCGCGGACCTGCGAAGAGTGACGCTTTCGAGGAGGAGCATTCATGCGATCGACGAAGACTCTGGTGGCGTTTTCCGGTGCCGTGGCGATGGCGTGCGCGGCGTCACTCTTCGGGGGGGCAGGCTGCTCGTTCAGCAATTCGTCGGGCAGCAACGACGGCGGGCCCTCGGGCTCCTCGGGCGCGGGGTCGTCCGGCGCCGGGTCCTCGGGGGGCGCCTCTTCGGGGGGCGCCTCCTCGGGTTCCGGTTCGTCGTCCGGGTCGGCGTCGAGCTCGGGGTCTGCGTCCTCGTCGGGATCGGCGTCGAGCTCCGGCTCCGGCGGCGGGACCGACGCCGCGAGCGACGCCGGCTTCTGCGACACCAGCGCGAATGCCTCCGCCGGCTATACCGCCGTGGCGCTGGCGTGCGGCCAGACCAATCCGTCGGGCGTCGCAGTCCACGGCGGCGTCGTCTACTGGACCAACTACACCGCGGGCGGGACGGTGATGAGCGTCCCCGAGACGGGCGGCACGCCGACCGTCGTCGCCACCAACCAGGACTACCCTTGGGCGATCGCGGTCGACGACAACAACGTCTACTGGACGAACTACGACAACCCGAGCGCACCGGAGAACGGCGGAGCGACGAGCTCCGGCGCGGTGATGAAGGTCCCCCTCTCGGGGGGCACGCCCGTGACGCTCGACCAGGGCCTCGGGGAGCCGTGGGGGATCGCCATCGACGCGAGCAACGTCTACTACACGAACGCCGGAGGCGGCCACGTCAAGAGCGTGCCCATCGCCGGGGGCACGGTGACGACGCTCGCGTCGAACCAGCAGACGCCGGTCGGCATCGCCGTCGACGGGACCAACGTGTACTGGGCGAACTACGGGAACAGCACCATCGCCGCCACCGCCAAGGGCGGCGGGGGCGGCGTCAGCGTGCTGACGACGAGCAACACCGCGGCGTACGTCGAGACGGTGGCCGTGAACGCGACGACCCTCTTCTTCGGGTCGAACGACGGGAGCACCACCTCGGTCGTGGCGAGCATGCCGCTCGCCGGCAGCAACTCGCCCACGATCCTCGCGTCCGGGCGCGACACCGTCAACGCCATCGCCCTCGACTCGAACGACGTCTACTGGGTCGAGGACGACGTGAATCCGCAGGGCAACATCTCGACTCTCCCGCTGGGCGGGGGCAACGTCACCAAGCTCGTGTCGAGCGTGGACTACGCGAGCGCGATCGCCGTCGACGCGACGGGGCTCTACTACGTCGCGTCGGGGTCGGGCCGCGTGTGGCGATTGACGCCTCCGTGAACGGGGCGCTCACTGCTCTCACTGCTTCGTGTACGTCTCGACGACGGTCCGCGTGCCAGCGTCGTCGGTGCCGCCGGGGAGGATGAAGACGAGGGCCGTGGCGGTCGCCGAATACGTGGCCTGCGAGGTATCCGTGTCGGGGCACGTGTCGGCGGCCGTGATCGACGTCCCGCTGGTCGTGAGGGTGAGCGTTCGCGTCGGAGGGGTGCCGCTGGCCGCGACGTCCATCGTACTGCCGGTGATGCGGATGGTGGTCTGGCCGGCGCCGCCCGGACCGGGGGCGTCACCTTCGCCCGTGTAGATGGTCGCGGCGGTGAGCCAGTAGGTGCCGTCGGCGATGGCGCCCCCCTGGGGGGCGGGCGGGTCGCCGACGACCTGCTGGATGGTGATGGCAGGGGCAGCGTTCGCGAGGTCGTTGCACGAAGAAGCCGCGTCTCCGGAGGAGGCTGCGTCGGCGGAAGCCGTTGCCTCGGACGCCGCGTCGGCGCCTGCCCCGCCCTCCCCGGCCCCTCCGCCGTCCGCCCCGGCGTGACCGTCCGGGGTCCCGGCGTCGGCCGGCGTCGGGGCCGATCCGCTGCTGCAACCGGCCGCGAAGAAGACTGCGCACGGGACGAAAAGAACGAGGCACGGCATTCTCATGAAGGAACCTCCGGCCCCTTAACGCGTCGGCCGGTCGGCATGGGAACCGCTGTTCCCTGGTTCCCACGAATGCGAGGTGGCGCGTTAATGGGTCGGACACACCCGAACCCATGCGCCTTCGACCCCTCGTCTCCTCCTTCCTTGCCCTCGCGGCGGGCGCGCTCGTGGCGTCCGGCGCACACGCCGACACCCCTCCTGTTGCCGCACGACCACACGCCTACGCGCTCATCGTGGGGAGCAACGCGGGCGGCCCCGGCCAGCAGCCCCTGCGCTACGCCGAGGACGACGCGCAGCGGATGGCGCGCGTCCTTCGCGAGATCGGCCGCTTCGACGCGGCCGACGTGCGCGTCCTTCTCCACCCCGCGCCGAACGACGTCCTCGGCGCGCTCGACGACGTGACCGCGAAGGTGCGCGCGGCGGCGGCGCGCGGCGAGCCCTCGGAGCTCGTCTTCTATTACTCGGGCCACGCGAAGGCGAGCGGCATCACGCTCGGCGCCGGCGAGCTCCCGTTGACGACCTTGCGAGAGCGCCTGACCGCATCGCCCTCGGCGCTGACGATCGTCGTCCTCGACGCGTGCCAGAGCGGCGCGTTCGCGCGCGTGAAGGGCGCCGAGCCCGCGGCGGACTTCACGTACAACTCCGTGTCGCGCCTCCAGCAGAAGGGGCTCGCCATCATGGCGTCGAGCAGCCCGCAGGAGCTGAGCCAGGAGTCCGACGAGCTTCACGGGTCGTACTTCACGCATCACCTCGTGACCGCGCTGCGCGGCGCGGGGGACGCGGACGGCGACGGGCGCGTGTCGCTCGACGAGGCCTACCGCTACGCGTACCGGCGGACGCTCGCGTCGACGGCGCGCACGCAGGTCGGCGAGCAGCACGTGACCCTCGAGACGGACCTCGCCGGCCAGGGCGACCTGCCGATGACGTACCCGGCGGATGCGCGTGCGCAGCTCGAACTTCCGGCAGCGCTCGAGGGGCGGGTTCTGGTGCAGCACCGGCCGAGCGGCTCGGTCGTCGCGGAGCTCCAGAAGGCGCCGGGCGCGCCGGTGCGCCTCGCCTTGGCGGCGGGGTCGTACGATGCGATCGTGGGGCAGGCAGGGGGCGTCGTTCAGTGCCGCCTCGCGCTCCTGGACGATCGGGTCACGCCCCTCGACACGACGGGCTGCACGCCGGTCGTGCCGGACCGGTCGCAGGCGAAGGGCGAGGGCGCGAACGAGCCGCCGCCGATGCGCGAGATCGACCGCTGGAACATCGAGGGGTGGGCGGGGCTCATCACGCGGCAGAGCGACGCGTTCACGAGTCGCCTGCAGACCTTCGGGTACACGGAGAAGGGCCTCATCGTCCTGCCCGATCCGCAGTTCGCGCTCGGCGTCTCGCGCGTCCTCGCGCCGCACCTGGCAGGGGTGCTCCAGCTCGAGACGCTGTCGGGCGACTCCTACCAGCGATCGATCGCCGACAGCACGGACACGGCGACCTTCTCGGCGTACGGCGCGGGCGTCTACCTGCGCGCCTTCACCGACCTCGCCGGGCAGTGGCTCGGGGCGTACGCGCAGGCGGGCGGAGGCCTCTCGCTCGGCGTGCTGACGCAGCAGACGTCGCAGACGGGCGTCCCGCCCTCGAGCACGAGCACCTACGGGAGTTACCTCCTCGGCGGCGCCGCGGGCCTGTCGGTACGCTTCCGGCGCGTGCCGCTCACGCTCTTCGCGCAGGCCGGCTACGACCATGCGCCCGTCATCCACGATCTCATCGGGGACGTGCACGACAGCGGAGGCTTCTCGGGGGCGATCGGCCTGCGACTTCGGCTGGGAGACGGACGATGAACGACATCCTTCGAGCGGTGATGGGACGGCGTACCCGCGTGCGGCGCGCAACCTGGGCGGTGGTCTTCCTCGGCGCATCCGCGCTCGGCGGCGACTGCGACGGCGACCTCGTGCAAGATCCGACGTTCCGCGACTGGTGCGGCGACTCGCTGTGCGCGTGGCACCTCGACGTGGGGCACGTCACGCCCGTTCCGACGTGGAGCAAGGACGACCTCGGCGTGAGCTTCGCCGACGGAACGCAGATCTCGCAGGCGACGACCGAGTCGTCGGCGACGTGCATCCTCTTCACGACCGTGGCGAACCTCGATCCGACCGCCAACCTGACGCTCATGGTCGACTTCGACAGCGACGGCTCCTACGAGTACACCGGCCAGCTCGGCGCGACGTCGTGGCAGAAGGTAGAGGAGGAGATCACCGCGCCCGCGGCCTACCAGGGCATCACCTTCGCGATCGTGAAGAAGGGCACGGGGACCGCGGTGCTCGCCGAGATGCGCATCCAGTCGTCCTCCGGGTGCACGGCGGCGCCCTCGGCGCCGGACGCGGGCACGCTGGAGCTCGGCGAGACGTGCTCGGACTCGAGCGAGTGCGCGGACGGTCTCACGTGCACCGGGACGGGAACGGACCTCCTCTGCGCGCAGTGCTCGGACACCCAGTCGTGTCCGGGGGACGCCGGCGTCTCGTGCTCGACACGCAGTGTCTTCTTCCCGAACCAGTGCGGTCCGGGCCAGGGCCTCGGAGCGTCCGGCGCTCCGTGCCTCGTGGGGACGGACTGCGTCAGCGGCACCTGCGCCGGAGCCACACCCATCCCGCTCGGTGACGAGGCCGGCGCGTGCGATCTCGACGCCGCCCTCGGCGCAAGCAACCCGTCGAACTGCCAGTGGTACGGGGCGCGCGGCGGCCGGTGCCAGTGACGGGATGCCTCCGCCCGCGCGCATCGAGGCGTACGAACGCCATGGACGAGCGCTCCTCCGCCGCGCGATCCGCCTGCTCGGCAATGCCGACGACGCGCGCGACGTCGTCCAGGGCCTCTTCGTGGACCTCTGCCAGCGGGGCGAGGTCCCCACGGACCTGCCCTACCTCTATCGGTCCGTCACGAACCGCTGCCTCACGCTCCTGCGCGACGCATCGAACCGAGCGCGCCTCCTCGACCGCAACGACGCCGCGCTCGTTCCCCCCGCGCGCACCCGCTGCGACGACCACGTCATCGGCCTCGACCTCCTCACGAAGCTCGCGCGGGAGCTCGACGACTCGGAGACCGAAGTGCTGACCTACCGCTACCTCGACGACATGACGCAGGAGGAGATCGCGTCGCTGCTCGGCCTGAGCCGGAAGACGGTCGGCAAGCGGCTCGATCGCGTCCGCGAGGTCGTCCGCCGCATCGCCGAGCTCGGCGCGCAGGAGGGCGGCCGATGACCGCGCGATGCACGGGCGAGGCGGTCTCGTGGCTGCGCCTCGAGCGCTACCACCTCGGGGAGATCGCCGAGAACGAGCGGAGGAGCATCGACGCGCACCTCGTGGGCTGTCCGGCGTGCGCGGCGTGCCTCGCACGCATCGCCGAGGACGACGGCGTGCCCCTGCCCGCACTCCCGGACATCCACGCGGTGGCGGAGGGCGCGGCCGCGCCGCCGGCGCAGGGACTTGCAGCTCGCACGGCCCGCTCGCGGTGGCTCCTCCGTGCATCGGCCGCGGCCGGGGGAGCGCTCGCCGCCGCGGCCGCGGTCGTCCTCTTCCTGCGCGCGGGGCCGCGGCCCGGCACGGGCGACGTCGTCGCGATGCGCAACCACGTGAAGGGAGACGCCGTGGCGTTCTCTCTGGTGCGAGACGACGGCGCGCGCATCGACGGTCCCGCAGGCACGTTCCGCGACGGTGACCGCTTCAAGGCCGTCGTCACCTGCCCTCCGGGCGCCGGGATGTCCTTCGATCTCGTCGTGTACGACCGCGGAGGCGCGGCGTTCCCGCTTCAGCCGGCGGTCGACCTCGGGTGCGGCAACGGCACTCCCCTGCCGGGTGCGTTCCGGCTCACCGGGAGCGACGACGAGAACGTCTGCCTCGTCTGGGGCACGCGCGACGCGCTGAAGCGAGACGAGATGGCCCAGGGGCTCGAGGCGATCGGCGCGAGCGCATCGCGCGCGTGCATCGCCCTCCAGGCGGCGGCCCCGCCGTAGCCCGGAGCGCGACCGACCGGCTGGCACCCGCGATGCACCCCCGCGATGCAGCGGAGGATGCCCGTGCGAGTCCGTAACGTCGTGGCCATCACAGCCGTCCTCGCGGCCCTGCCCGTGCTCGCGTGCACCGCGAAGGAGAGCCGTGGACCCGTGAGCTGGTCGGCGTCGAATCCCTCGTCGCCCGTCGGACAGACCGAGGCCCAGGCGTGGGCGCGCTCGACCGAGAACGACGCGCCCGAGCCGCGCTCGCAGGGCGCGGCCGAGCCGCAGGGCACGGCGGTCGTGCCACCGACAGCCGCCGCGACGGCGACGGTGGAGCTCCCGCCGGCGACCTCCTTCGTCGGCCGCGCGGGCAACGGGCAGGACCTCGAGCGCGACTACCAGACGTCGCTCGGCTACGCAGACGCGGTGGACTTCTTCGATCGGACGCTGGCGGGGGGCGGAGGGGCCGAGCTCCAACGGTCGTCGACGCCCGCGGCGACGTACTGGTCGTTTCGCCGCGCCGACCGCGGGCGCGTGAGCGTCACCGTGCTGTCGACGCGCCCGACGTCGATCCAGGTGGTCGAGCCGGTGGCACCGCCGCCGTGACGTCCAGTGGCCTCGGCCAGGCAGACGCCCGTCACTGCCAGGGCTTCACGCCGACGGTCGCGAACGTTTGCTTCGCGGGGAAGACGACTCCGGCACGGAGGGTCGTGATCGTCTTCCGTACGTCGGAGACGTCCGCGAGCGGGTCGCCGTCGACGACGACGAGGTCGGCGACCTTGCCGGGCGCGATGCTGCCGGTCTTTCTGTCCAGCTTCATCGCGCGCGCCGGAACGATCGTCGCGTCGCGCAGGGCCTCCGCGGGGGTGAGGCCGCCCTTGACGAAGAGCTCGAGCTCGCGATCGAGCATGAGACCGGCGAGAGCGTCGGTTCCGGCGACCACGGTGACCTTCGCGTCGGCGAGCGCCTTCACCAGCGCGACCATCTTGTCGTACGAGCGCCGGTAGAGCTCCTCCTTCCCCTGGAGCGGAAGCCCGCCCGTGAGAAACCCGCGCTGGGTCTGCACGGGCAGCCGGTCCACGAGCCCCTTCTCCCCGGGCGGCACCTTGCCTTGCTCGCCGACGTAGACGCTCTCGAACGTGGCGAGCGTCGGGTCGATCACGGTCCGGTGCTGGTGGAGGTACGCGAAGAACTCCTGCGCCGGCTTCGAGCGGAGGTCGAAGTCCGCCGCCTTGTCGCCGACCAGGGAGAAGCGCACCGGCGTGCGCGTGTCGGTGTCGTGGTCCGCGAAGAAGTTGAGGAAGAGCATGTTCGCGTGCTCGATGCCGTCGTAGCCGTCCCGAACGGCCTCGCGGGCGAGCATGTGCACGGGGATGTGGCCGGTGACGGTCATCCCGCGGGCGTGCGCCGCCTTCGTGATGACGGGCACGAGCTCGGGCTTCACCGAGTTGTAGATCTTCATCATCTCGTAGCCGCGCTTCGCGTAGAACTCGACGGCGGCCTTCGCTTCCGCCTCGGTCTCGGCGGTGATCTTGCTCGACGCGGCCTTCTCGCCGCGCCCCTCGACGAAGCCCGCGCGAAGGACGTGCGGCCCGATCGCCGTGCCGTCGTCGAACCGCTTCTTGTAGTCGTCGAGCTTGTCGGGATCGTTGCCGCAGTCGCGCACGGTGGTGACACCCGATGCGACGTCGAGCGCGCCGTCCGCGTCCGCGAGGTGCGCGTGCATGTCCCAGAGGCCCGGGAGGATCGCCTTGCCGGCGAGGTCGACCACCTCCGCGCCCGGCGGCGCCTTCGTCGCCTTCGACGGACCGACCGCGGCGATCGTGTCGCCCACGACGACGACCGTCTGATCGGGGAGCCACTTGCCACGCTCGACGTCGAGGACGCGCGCGTGCGTGAGCGCGAGACCGGCGGAAGGTGGCTTGTGCGCGAGCCTGTCTGCGTTGCTGCGATCGCGTTCGCGCGCGAGCTGGTCCTGCTTGGCGACGAGCGCGTCGATCGCGCCCTCCCACCCGTCGGGGACGAGCGAGAAGAACGGGCTCACGACGCCGAACCAGCTGCCGTCGTCCTCCATCCAGACGGACGTCGGCGTGAGATCGAGCCCCGTGACGTCGTAGGCGTTCAGGTGCTTCGTCTTGCCCGTGGCGAGGACGACCGCCTCGCCGACCTTCTCGATGTGGGCCTCGCCCTGCGGCAGGAGCGGCAGCGTCCCGCCGGCCTCGAGAAGCGCATGCGCGAGAAGGCCGATCGCGTCGGGCACGTCGGCGAGAGGGACGAAGAACGCCGGCCGGCGCACGGTCGCCGAGCCGGTCTCCTCGAGCCCCTTCCAGTGCGCGTAGCCGTTGTCGTTCGCGAACGTCTCCTCGACGGGCGCCTGCATCATGTGATGGCCGCGCGCCTCGTAGGAGCCGATCGTCCCGTCGGGGAGGAGGTGGAACGTGGCGTCGGCCTTGGGGCCGCGGCCGTTCCACGTCATCTCGAAGGCAACCGTCACGGTGCCGTCGGTGGACGTGGTCGTGACGTCGGAGCCGGACGTGCGACCGAGCGAGACGAGCGTGCGATGGACGGTCGCCGTCGTCGGAGCCGGAGGGGCGGCGCTGGCCACCGGCGGGGGTGGAGCAGACGGCGGGGTCGCGGGTTCCTGCGCGGGCGGGAGGTCGTCTCCGCAGGCGCATGCGACGAGGAGCGGAGCGAGGGCGAGGAGGCGGCGGCGCATGCCGCGGACGTTAGCCGACGTCCCCGGGCGTGGGCAGGACGATCCGTGGTTTCTTCGGGTGCCGGCGGTAGAGGAGGAAGGTCCTGCCCAGCACCTGCGCCAGGACCGCACCGGTCTTCTCGGCAAGTTCCTCGGCGGCCTGGTGCCGGTCGACCGGAGCCTCGCTCATGACGCGCACCTTCACGAGCTCGTGCTTCTCGAGGGCGTGCGACGTCTCCTTCGCGAGGGCCTCCGTGACGCCGTTCTTCCCGACGGCGATGACCGGATCGAGCGCGTGGCCGAGTCCGCGCAGGTGCTGCAGGGCCTTGCCGGTCAGCGTCTTGGGGGGCATGGGGAGCACGCTACACCGCCGGCGCGCGGATCTTGAGGCGCTTCATCATCTTCTGGAGGCCGAAGCGCGAGAGTCCGAGGAGCTGCGCCGCACGCGTCTGGTTGCCTCGGGTCTTCTGGAGCGCCTCGGTCACCAGCTCCACTTCGAGTGCGTCGACGCGCGCTCGCATGTCGAGCCCCGCCCCGCGCGCCGCGCCCGGCCCACCGCGGACGACGTCGGGCGAGAGCTCGGCGACGTCGATCGCGCCCTCGGAGAGGACGAGCGCGCGGCGCATCTCGTTCTCGAGCTGGCGCACGTTGCCCGGCCACGGAAACGCCGAGAGCTTCGCGAGGGCGGCGCGCGTGACCTTCACCGCGCGGCCGGGGGGCGCGTGCTTCTTCACGAAGTGGTCCACCAGAAGCGGGATGTCCTCGGGCCGCTCGCGCAGGGCAGGCACACGGAGCGTGATGACGTCGAGCCGGTAGAAGAGGTCCTCGCGGAACTTGCCCCCGGCGACCATCGCCGCGAGGTCCCGGTGCGTCGCACCGATGACGCGGACGTCCACCGTGCGGGTCCGATCGCCGCCCACGGCGCGGATCTCGCCGTCCTGGAGCGCGCGCAGCAGCTTGGCCTGCATGGCGAGGGACATCTCGCCGATCTCGTCGAGGAAGAGCGTCCCTCCGTCGGCGACGTCGAAGAGCCCAGCGCGCGTCGACGAGGCGCCGGTGAAGGCGCCCCGCACGTGCCCGAAGAGCGTGGACTCGAGGAGTGTCTCGGGGACGCTCGCGCAGTTCTCGCTGACGAACGCCCGCTTGGCCCGTGGGCCGTTGGCATGCATCGCGCGCGCTACGAGCTCCTTGCCCGTGCCGCTCTCGCCGACGACGAGGACGGGAACGTCGCTCCCGGTGACCCGGTCGACCATGCGGAGGAGCTCGCGCATCGGCTCGCTGCGCCCGGCGATCTCGTCGTAGCGGTACCGCGTCTCGCGGCCATCGCGCACCATCTCGAGCTGCGTACGCGTGACGTCGAGCTGGGCGTCGCGCTCGTGGAGGGCCGCCTCGAGGCGAACACGGGCCCGCTCGGCGCGGCGTGCGGCGCGGCGGAGGAGAACGGTGTCCCTGGCATCCGCGATGGCCATGGCGGCCTGCGACGCGACGACGCGGACCCACGCGAGCTCGCGCGGGCCGAACGCGCCGCGACGTACGCGATCGTCGAGGTAGACGACACCGAGCACCTCGCCACGGGCGATGAGCGGGACCGCAAGGACGCTGCGAAGGCGAAGCGTGTGGACGCTCGCGTGCACGTCGCCGAGAGACGAGAAGGCGTCGGTCGCCACGACCGCGTCGCGCTCCTCGATGGCGCGACGCGCGATCGTGTGCGAGAGGGCGAGCTGATCGCCGGTGAGGTCGCGTCGCGCGAGGTTTCGTGCGGCGCGCGGCACGAGGCGACCGTCGGGCGCGCGCAGGAGGAGAAGTCCGCGCTCGACGCCGGTCCAGAGCACCATCGTGTCGAGGACCTGCTCGAGCAGGGGCCGGAGACGGTCACGCGAGGAGAGCGCGCGCACGATGCCTTCGAGCTGCGCCACCTGGGCGGGGACGAAGGCCACGTCCTCGGCCTGCACCGTCGGAAGGCGCGCCCAGCTGACGGCGGCGAGCGAGGACGCATGCTCCGGGGGCGTGCCCTCGCGCAAGGCGCGGGCTGCGTTCTGGCGCACCTGTTCAATCCGGCGCGCGGCGTCGCCGTCGCCCTGCTCGGTGGCGAGACGCGCGGCGGCGTCGAGGGCCGGGCCCCGGGAGCTGAGGAGTGCGGGGACGTCGAGGAGCGCGACGAGCGCGGCGAGGACGGCGGGCGCGGAGTCGACACCGCGGCCGGCGAGGACGGACGCCGCGCGAGCTCCCCACCATTCCCACCGCGCGGGCGGCGACAGGGTGGAGGCGACTGCGTCGGTCGAGGCCACGCGCTCGTCGGACATCGTGTCGGGAGCCCAGACCAGAAGGCGAGAGGCGGCGCGCGCGCGGTCCTCGACGCTCCCTTCGCGGAGGCATTCGTCCGCCTCGATTGCCCACGCACGGGCGCGGGGGTCGCCGGCAGGACGTACCTCGACGCGTGCCCACCGCGCGTAGGCGGCGGCCTGCGGGTCGCGCGAAACGGCGGCCCGCGAGAGGACCTCCTCCGCGGCCTCGTCGGCTGCGTGAAGGGCGCCGATGGTGGCCAGGGATCCCGCACGAGCAAGCCAGGCGCGGGCCGCACGATCGGGTCGTCCGAGCCGCTCCCAGAGGAGGGCCGCGCGGGTCGCGCTCGCGAGCGAACGCTCGATGTCGCCCTGGTCGGTTGCCGCGGCCGCCTCGCTCGTCAGGTACGTTGCCTCCTCGACGACGGCTCCGGCCCGCGTCGCGAGCTCGACGGCCCTCCCGAACGAACGCAGCGCCTGCGCGGACGCCCCACGAGACGCCTCGAGCAAACCCTTGGACGCCTCGAGTCGCGCGCGGACGTCTCCTTCGAGAGACTCCGCGAGGCACGCGTCGATGGCGCGCAGCGCAGGCTCGCCTCCGCCGCGACGCCACGCCACCAGCGCACTCACCTCTGCCGCCGCCGCGCCGTGCGCACCCTCGAGAAAACGCTCCGCCTGGTCGAGATCACCTCGATCCCACGCGAGGCGAGCGCGCGTCGCTTGCGCCGACCACCGGATGGCCGGCTCGCTCGCCTCGAGGGCGCGCAGCGCCGACTGCTCGGCTTCGTCAGGCTGGTCGCGTCGTCTTGCGAGCTCCGCCCTGAGGGCGTCCGCTTCCGGCGTGTTCGAGCCGGAGAGGGCAGCCCAGGCACGCCCAGTCTCGCCCGCCCGCCCGAGCGCGGACGCGAGCGGAAGCGCGATGGCCGCGGGACCGCGCCCGGTGGCGAGATCGTCCTCCGCTGCGGCGATGGCGTCAGGGTCGGGAGTGGGACGGCCGAGCTCGCGCACGATGCGGACGATGCGCTCCTCGGAGGGGCCGGCGACCCACCGCCCTCGCGCGATCACTCCACCACCGAGGACGTCGTCGAGCGTCCACGCGGCCGGCTCGCGCTCGCGCGCGAGTGCAAGCGCGCGCTCGACGATGACGCCCTCGTCCCCTCCGTCGGCGCCCGCCGGCCACACGGAGGCACTCGGGCCCACCAGCGCGACGAACCATCGTGCTCGTTGGAGGGCCCCCATCGGCTCGATCGTGATCGTCGGCGCACTCGCAGCCGGTGCAAGGCGCTTGGCGAAGCCGGTCGCCTCGCGCAACCACCCGCTGGCGGCCGCTCCCAGCGCCGGAGAGGGCCGCGCCCCGGGGCGCAGCTCGGGCATCCTCACGGCGAGGTAGGTTCTCCGCACGCGATCGACACGACGCTGCGCGGCCTCTCGCTCATCGGCCTCGAGCTTCAACCAGCGCGACGCGCGGGCGGCCAGCCACTCGGCGCTCGGGCGTCCTCCCGGGGCGCGCGAGACCAGCGCGCGCACCCAGCGCGTGGGCTCCGTCCCATCGTCCTTCCAGGAGGCGACGACGGCACGCGGATCAGTGGCGGCGGCCGCGCGTGGGTCGAGGATCTCGGCGAGGACGAGGCCGAGCGCCCATAGATCGGACGCGGGACCTCCCTCGCCACGCTCGCGAAGCTCGGGCGCCGCGTACCGGGGGGTCCCCCCGCGGGGCTCTGCGCGCACGTCGTCGGCGAGCCCGAGGTCTATGAGGGTGGCGCCCCGATCCGAGGCGGCGTCCGCAGAGGGGACGTGCGTTCCCCGGAGGATGTTTCCGGGTTTCACGTCCCCGTGGCGCACTCCGGCGTGATGGAGCTCCTCGAGCGCACGGCCTACTGCATGCGCCACGACGGCTGCGAGCTGCTGCCGGTTCGTCCTCGCCGGGAGCGCGCCGGGATCGATCGGCGCTCCGGGCACCCACTCGGTCGCGAGGAATCCCGGCCCCGCGTCGACCAGCCCGGCGCCCCATCGCCGACCCACCCGGGCAAGGAGGATCGCTTCGCGCGCGATGGCCTCCACGAAGGCCGCCTCGGGGCGCGCGACCTTGAGGGCGGCCACCCCTCCCCGCTCGGTGTGACGCGCCCTCCAGACGATGGAGGTGGCCCCTTCGCCGACCCGCTCCATGCGGTGCCACGATGCGTCGGAGGCGGGGGTCGCCAACTCACCTGTCATTGGCGTTTCCCCGCCCATCCCGGTTAACGCAAGCGCGACGAGCATTGTTCGTCAACTCCGGTGCTTCGCTACGTTGCCTGCACGCTCATGTCCGTCCAGGGAGGATTCCGTCATTGTGCACGCCGGCGGTCATCTTCCGCTGGTGACGATGGGGACGCTTTTGGGGCGTGGAGTCGTCTTGCCGCACACGCCGCCGAGGCTCAGCATGGCGCCACTCGTCGCAGTTCCAGCACCGCCGCAGGTAGGATCCCTCTCGATGAACGGTCCGGAACGAAAAGGGAAAGTGCCCGTAGAGGCAACCCAGGAGCTTCAGGCGCTCGACGTCCTCGAGATCGTCGAGACGCTGAAGCCCAAGCTCGGGCTCGGCCCGCGCAGGCCCTCGCAGTCGAACTCGTCCATCGCCCCGGTTGGCCTGGACCTGGCGACCTCCGACGGGGTCGAGAGGGGGGACGAAGAAGTCAACCCGACGATGGAGGTCCGTCTGCCGATGCGCCGGCGCCGGCTGGGAGTCATCGTGGTGGCGACCGTCGCAGGATGCGCGCTGATCCTCGTGGCCGCCGGGATTGCACGGGTGAGTCACGCGAGCAGCCCGGCGGCAACCGTTTCCCCCTCGACGGCAGCCGCAGGGACGCCGGATCCCAGCGTCCCCTCGACGTCAGCCACGGCGGCGCCTGCCCCCGTCCCCCCGCCTTCCCCGGCTGCTCCGGTGACGCCCTCCCCGACGACCTCCACGGGAGCCAGCACGGGCACCGTTCGCCTGGACCGACCCGCCACGCCCGGGCGGGCGTGGCTCGATGGCAAGAGGCTCTCCTCGTCGTCGGCGCTCGTCAGCTGCGGCACCCATCAGATCAAGGTGGGCCGCGGGCGCACGCACTCGATCGACGTGCCATGCGGCGGCGAGATCGGCGTCGCGAAGTAGCTAGAACTTGATGCCGTTCTCGGCGCGGTGCTTCCACCAGCGCCACCCGAGGACGGCAGTGGGGACGGCCGCGACAGCCGCCACCGGGAGGCCCACCGTGGCGCCGAGCGCGACGGTCGCGACGGCGGCCGCGCCCGCGACGAACCCCTTGCGCCGTGAGTCGGCCACAACTTCCGGGCGGGATTTGCTCATACGGTGAACGTGCGACGTCCCGGCGGCGAACGCAAGTTCGCCGGCTTCACGGCAGGCTCTGACCTCGACCGTGCGCCCGCACCCAGCGCGCGACGAGGTCGACGTCTGCGGCGGAGAGGTCCTTGTCGAAGCGCGGCATGTGTTTCTTCCTCTCGGGGTCGAGCGCCTTGTCGCGGTACGTCTCGGCCGTCGAGGGGTTCGCGACCTGTGCACGGGTCCACGCGATGCTGCCGTAGTGCGCGAGCTCCGGCGCGTCGTCGTTGCCTTCGAGATCCCCGTCGCCCTTGTAGAGGTGGCAACTCGTGCACTGGTCGGAGACGATCTTCTCGCCGCGCTCGCGCGCTGCGTCGTCGGGCGCGCTGGGCGGTTCGCCCGGTTCGTCGCCCTGCGAGGCGAGGAACGCCGCGACCGCGGCCCGGTCCGCGTCGCTCTTCACGATGGGCGTCCACTTCTCGCCCTCGGGCTTGTCCTTCGGCCGCGTGTCCACGCTCGGCATCTGCCCCTGGTAGGGCCCGCGGCCGAAGAATTCGGGGGCGTCGGGGTCGTGGACCATGGCGGCGATCCACTTCGCGGTTCCCCATCCGTCGAGCTTCGACGCCGTCGCCTTCTTCGGATCGCCGAGATCGCCCAGGACGTGGCAGCTCGCGCAGTGCTGGTCGAAGAGGTCTCTCCCCCGCAGCTCCGGATCGGCGCGGACCATGGCGAGCGCCCCCTCGGGTGGAACTCCGCCCATGGCGAGCTTCGCCGCAGCCGACGCGCGCAGCTCGGCCTTCGCGCGCTGCCGCGAGAACACCTCGTCGTGCGCGTCCTTGCGCATGGCCACGCCCGCGAGCCCCAAGGCTCCGAGCACCATGAGCGCGATCGGTGCGCCGACGACGAGACTGCGAGGGCGCCGGGGCCCGTCGAACCAGGGGAGCAGCGCGAGATACGCTCCCGCAAGACCGGGAAGGAGCGTCGTCCCGAGGAACTCGCCCACGCCGTGAAAGAGCTTCCGCAGCTCGTAGAGCGTCATCAGGAACCACTCCGGGCGCGCGGGGTAGTCCCCCATCGGGTCGGCGGGCGCCTCGAGGGGTGCGCCGTGCGTGTTTCCCGTGAGGGCAAAGACCACGACGATGACGGCCACTGCGACGAGCGCGTTCCGTGCCAGCTGCCTCCTCCGATCCACCGCTACCGCCGTGGAGGCGTCGACCCAGCCGTGGCGTCGCACGACGGATCTCCGGAGGGCGAGCAGAGCAAGAATGAGGAACGGCAGCGCGGCGACGTGCATGGCGTACGCGCGCGCCAGACCCAGCGCGCCGAGCTCCGACCCGCCCGCCATCATCTGCTGGAGCCAGCCGCCGATACCGGGGGCGAGCCCGATGATGTTTCCTTCCACGACGCGCGACCACCACCCGCGCTCGTCCCAAGGGAGCAAGCCACCCGTGATCGCCTCGCCGACCACCAGGCCGAAGACGGCGAGCGTCGCCCACCATGCAACTTCACGCGGCTTGCGGTAGACGCCCACGAGGGCGCCATGGATGACGTGCACGAGCGCGAGGACGAGGAGCGCCTGCGCCGCCCAGTAGTGGAGTCCGCGCACGATCCAGCCGCGCGGCTGGACGAACTGCACGAAGTGGACGCTGGCCCACGCAGCCTGGGGCGACGCACCGTACGCCGTCATCAACGTGATGCCGGTCAATGCGAGGATGCCGACGCAGGTCGCGACCGCCGCGGCCATCCCGGCGGCCCACGGCGCCCCTCCGACGACGGGACTCTCGACCCACGCGCGCAACGACGAGCGCCAGCCGGTGCGCTCTTCCAGCCACGCTCCGACGCGGAACGCCATCAACCCACCGGCGCTTTCTCCGCCGTCCCCTGGCGAAACCGGCGGAAGTCGACGAGGACCACTCCGTCGTCGACGCGCGTCTCGAGCGTGTCCATGTCGCGCGGCGAAGGCCCGGCGACGCGGCGGCCCTGAGGGTCGAAGGACGAATCGTGGCAGGGGCAGTTGAAGCCCCCCGTGCCGAGGTGATCGATCGAGCATCCGAGGTGCGGGCACGTGACGCTCCACGCCTTCACGCCGTCGCCGTCGCGGAGAAGCCAGGCCGCACCGAGCACCACCTGCTTCTCCATCGTCCACGCATCTCGATGATCCGCCACGAGCGCAACCCGCTTCGGTTGTCCGTTTGTGAGGGAATCCAGTCTGACGGTGGGGATCCATCGTGCTGCGCTCGACCCTCCGTGCGCTGGAGCGGTCACGAAGCGTACGGTGGGCACCGCCAGCGCCGCACATCCTGCAGCGGCGCCGACCACTGCGAGCGTCCTCAGCGCGTCGCGACGCCCGCCTCCCGCGGCCTCACCGCCATCCTTCTTGGTGTCATCGTCCACGACACGAGGGTACCGCGGAGACGCCGAATTGGTTTCGCTTCCGTCTGGTGCCGGCGGTGGCGCGGCGTATGCTCGGTGTGGAGGTACCATGCATATGCGAGGTGCCGTCGCCGCATTGCCATTCGCCGCGTTCGTAGCGCTCTGCTCCTGCGCCGACGATCCGGACCGTGCTCCCACCCTCGCCCTCGACGCGGGAGCCGACGCGATCGGCGCTGGCGAGGGCGGCAATCTCGTGGGCAACGGCGCCACGGACGGGCATCCCTGCGTGAACCTCGAGTGCCACCAGGTGAACTGCGAGGAGCGCAACCAGCAACCGACGACGCTCTCGGGCATCGTCTACGATCCTGCGGGGGTGCACCCGCTCTACAACGTCGTCGTCTACGTCCCCAACGGCCCGGTGCAGCCGCTCAGCGAGGGCGTCTCGTGCGACCAGTGCGGCGTCGTCGCCTCGGGCTCCCCACTCGTCACCGCGCTCACGAACTCCGACGGACGCTTCGTGCTGCGAAACGTCCCGGCCGGGACGAACGTGCCGCTCGTCATCCAGGTAGGCAAGTGGCGCAAGCAGATCACGGTTCCGAGGGTCGATCCCTGCGCCGAGAACTTCATGAGCGATCCGTCGGTGATGCGCCTACCCGCGAAGCAGAGCGAGGGGGACATGCCGCAGATCGCAATCGCCACCGGCGGCTGCGACGCCTTCGAGTGCTTGCTGCAGAAGATCGGCATCGATCCCGGTGAGTTCACCAACGAGAACGGCGGCGGGAAGGTGCACGTCTACCAGGGCATGGGCGGCTCGCCGTTGTCGACGCCGACGACGAGCGCGACCACCCTCTGGGCGAGCTCGTCGCTTTCCAACTACGACATCCTCCTCAACGCGTGCGAGTGCTCCGAGGAGGCAGACGAGAAGCCGCAATCGTCGATCGACAACCTCGTCGCCTACGCGAACGCCGGCGGGCGCATCTTCAACACGCACTACCAGTACTACTGGATCGATCCGACGAAGATCGTGGACGGGCCCGTCGTGGCGAGCAACCCGGCCTGGGCGTCCACCGCGACGTTCATCCCGGAGGTCGCCGGGACGACCGACATCGATGGGACGATCGACACGAGCTTCCCGAAGGGCGAGGCATTTGCGGAGTGGCTGGTGAACGTCGGTGCGACGGCTGCGCGCGGGCAGTTCCCCATCGACGATGCGCGCTACAACGTGCGCGCGGCGACCCCCCCGTCCACCGGCTGGATCTCGGACCCGAGCCTCGCGCAGACGGACAGCTCGGGTGGCGCGCTGCTGCACTACACGTTCAACGCGCCCGTCGGGCAACCCGCGCAGAACCAGTGCGGCAAGGTGCTCTTCAGCGACTTCCACGTCGTGTCGACGAGCTCGACGTCGCTGCCGTTCCCGCAGGAATGCACACCGGGGGCGATGACGCCGCAGGAGCTGGCCCTCGAGTTCATGTTCTTCGACCTCTCCTCGTGCATCCAGCCCGACACGGATCCTCCTCAGCCGCCGCAGCCCACACAGTGACCCGGCTGGCGGCGTCCGGCTGGTCTACGCTGAGGCGCCATGCGCGTCCTCGTCGGAACCAGCGGCTACTCGTACAAGGAATGGAAGGGCCCGTTCTATCCGGAGAAGCTCCCGGTCAAGAGCTTCCTTCCTTATTACGCCGAACGCCTCGCGACGGTGGAGATCAACAACACCTTCTACCGCATGCCGACGGCGAAGCTCGTCGAGGGCTGGGCGGGGGAGGTGCCGGAGTCGTTCACGTTCGCGGTGAAGGCGCCTCAGCGCATCACGCACATCGCGAAGCTCGCAGGGGCCGCCGAGACCACGGAGGCCTTCGTGCGCACCGTCTCGGTGCTCGGTAGCCGGCTCGGGCCGCTGCTCTTCCAGCTACCGCCATTCCTGAAAAAGGACGTCCCACGCCTGGCGGCCTTCCTCGAGACCGCGCCGCGAGGGCACCGCTATGCCTTCGAGTTCCGCCACCCGTCGTGGTTCGACGAGGACGTCTGGGCCACCCTCCGCGCCCGCGGCGCAGCGCTCTGCGTCGCGGAGGGAGAGGCCCTCGCTTCGCCGCTCGTGGCCACCGCGGATTGGGGGTACGTGCGCCTCCGCAAGGATGCCTATCCGGACGACCTCCTGATTGAATGGGCCCGCAAGATTTCCGCCCAGCCGTGGTCCGCGGCCTACGTCTACGTGAAGCACGACGACGGAGACGCTCCGGGGGTGGCCCGCCGCCTGCTCGAGAAGCTCGGCGAAGCGGGAGCGCAGGCGGCCGGATGATGTAGACTCCGCCCGCCCATGAGCACCGAGGACTCTTCACAGGTCGAGACGCGTTGCCCCGAGTCGGCGACGAACTTCGGTTTCAGCTTGATCGCGCTGGTGATCGTCCTCGGGGCCATGTGGTTCCTGCGGACGCAGAAGCCCAAGGTCGACGAGGTTCTGGTGCTCTGCGGCGCCGTGGCCATCCCGATCATCGCCCTCGACATCCTCGTCCTCAAGGTGCATCGGCGGCCTTCCACCGGCCTCGACTGGGACCAGACGTTCGCGCCGGACTTCGGCCGCGTTCTCACGAAGCTCCTCGGCCTCGCGGTGACTCTCGCGCCATTCGCCGTCTTCTACTGGATGACGCCGGAGTACAACGGCGCGTTCTACAACCCCCTCTGGAATTATCTGCACCGGTTCGCGTTGACGTTCGCCGTCGGGGTACCCCTCTACATCTTCATCATCGACGGCCAGATGAAGGACCCTCGAGACTCCTACTGGCAGCTCGGGCGCGTCTTCCTCGGCAAGTGGCGGGACGCGAGCGGGCCGACGATCGCCAACCACTACAAGGGCTGGCTGGTGAAGGGGTACTTCATCCCGATCATGGTCGTGTGGCTGTCGAACAGCACGCACAACGTCGTGAACTTCGACATCACCAACGCGTCGTGGTCGAACCTCCGCGCGTACGACTTCCTCTACGACTTCATCTTCTTCATCGACCTGCTCTTCTGCGTGGTCGGGTACGTAATGAGCTTCCGCGCGACCGACTCCCACATCCGCACCGCGGAGCCGACGATGCTCGGATGGGCGGTCGCACTCTTCTGTTACCCGCCCTTCTACAACATGTTCGAGCGGCAGTACGTTCACTACGACAGCAACAACTTCGGCGCTTGGCTCTCGCAGCACGACTCGCTCCGGTGGGGTTGGGCGACCGTCATCCTGCTTCTCATTACGATCTACGTGCTCGCCACCATCACGTTCGGCATCCGCTTCTCGAACCTCACCCACCGCGGCATCCTCACGAACGGGCCGTACCACTTCACCAAGCACCCGGCCTACGTGTCCAAGAACATCTCGTGGTGGCTCGTCAGCATCCCCTTCATCGTCAACGACGGGCACCCGCTCAACTCCATCAAGCACTGCATCGCGCTCGGGATCATCAACTTCATGTATTTCATGCGCGCGAAGACCGAGGAGCGGCACCTCTCGCGTGACCCGACGTACGTCGAATACGGGCTCTGGATGAACCAGCACGGCGTACTCAAGTTCCTGAACCGGATCCCCATCTTCCGGTACAAGCCGCCGCCGCGGCCGGCGGCCCCGGGCGAGGTACCAGCCGCGGCCCAGTGAGGGCGCCGCCGGTTGACCCTGCCGGCCGCTTCCGTTACCGATTTCGATTGAGGCATCGTGGGTGAAACCGGCAGGCGCGCGGGAGCCGGGGCGGCCCGCCAGAGTGCGAAGTACCAGGCTTTCGCGAAGCTCGGCGAAGGCGGCATGGCGCAGGTGTTCCTCGCGCTCGCGCGCGGTCCGGCGGGCTTCAACAAGCTCTGCGTCCTCAAGCGGATGCGGTCGCAGTACGCGAAGGACGAGTCGCTGGTGACGATGTTCATCGACGAGGCGCGCCTTGCCGCGCGCCTGAACCACCCCAACGTCATCCACACCTACGAGGTCGGCGAGAACGAAGGGCTCTACTTCATCGCGATGGAGTACCTCGAGGGGCAGCCTCTCAACCGGATCCTCGCGGAGGTCAAGCAGTCCGGCCGGACGGTGCCGCAGGAGTTCTGGCTCCGCATCGTCCGGGATTCCCTCGTGGGCCTCCAGTACGCGCACGACCTCAAGGACTACGACGGGACGCCGCTTCGCGTGGTTCATCGTGACGTCTCGCCGCACAACGTCTTCGTGACCTATGACGGGCAAGTGAAGGTCGTCGACTTCGGGATCGCGAAGGCGGCCTTCAGCCGGACGCACACCGAATCGGGCGTCCTCAAGGGCAAGGTCGCATACATGTCGCCCGAACAGGCTCGCGGCGAGGCGATCGACGGCCGGTCGGACCTCTTCGCCGTCGGCATCGTGCTGTGGGAAGCGCTCTCGGGGCAGAACCTCTACCGCCACGAGTACGCCGCCACCACGCTGCACAAGCTTCTCCACGAGACACCTCCGCGCCTCTCCACCGTCGTCCCCGACGTCGACCCCTCCCTCGACGAGATAGTCGCGAAGGCCCTGGCGCCGCGCCCGGAGGACCGCTACCAGTCGGCTCTGCAGCTGCGCGTCGCGCTCGACGCATGGGTCGAGTCGCACGGCGAGGGGGTCACCGGCGACCAGGTCGGAGCCCTCGTATCGGACCTCTTCGAGCCGGTGCGGGAAGCCGTGCAGCGGCAGATCCAGGCTTACGTGAAGGGCAGCGACGCGATCGCCGCGGGCAAGGCCGAGAAGGAGCCCGAGGGCGCGAAGCGGCCTTCCGGGTCAGGCCCCATCCGGTGGAGGACGCGGGAGAACATGCTCCCGTCGATCGAGGATCATCCGGACGGGGGAAGCGGCACTGCAGTCGTCGGGCCGAGCGCGGAGGAAGAACGGAGGGCGGGGACTGCCAACGGGCGACGCGGGAGCATCCTTTGGCTGCTCGTTGCCACGATGGCCGGTGCCCTGGTGGCCGCGGTCGTCGTCATGGCGGGTGTCGCGCACAGATCGTCCCCGACGGCGCCGTCGGCCGCCGGGACAGCAGGCGGGTCGACCCGGTCTGGGCCGAACACTCTCCCGTCGCCGACTCCTCCGGCCCCGGAATCGAGCGCGCCGCCGTTCCCGAACGAACCACCCCTCGCCGACTCGGCCTCCGCTCCCGCGGGAGCCACGGCGCACGCCACCGGGGCGTCGACGCATGCGCCGCGAACCGCCTCGGCCCAGGAGTCGGCGGCCCCCGCGGCCGCCGAAACGGGGTACCTCTCGTTCGACACGTACCCGTGGACCCGCGTCTCGGAAGGGGGACGCGTGCTCGGCGACACGCCGCTCGTGCACCTTCCCCTCTCGCCGGGAGAGCATGCCCTCACGCTCGACAACCCGGAGCAAGGCATCCACCGCACGTACCCGGTCACCATCCGGCCTGGCGAGACGCTGAGTCGCCGGCTCGGGCTGAGCGAGCCATGACCCGCCTGCGCGCGATCGCCGCGGTCGTCTGGCTGACGACCGCCGCGGGGGCGGCGGCCATCGCGTGCAACGGCTCGAGGGCGGCGGCGGGCGGCGCCGGCGATGGTGGCCCAGCCCAGGGCATCGTCGTCGGTGTGGTCGACTCGCTCACGGGCGGGAACTCGGGCATCGGTATCGGCATGAGCCAGGCGATCGGAGTCGCGGCGCAGCAGGTCAATCGCGTCGGCATTCTGGGAGGGGTGCAGATCACCTTCGACGTCCGCGACGACACGTCGGATCCGACGGTCTCGAGGACAATCGTGCAGTCCATGCTCGACGAGGGCGTGGCCGGGATCATCGGTCCCATCTCGAGCGGAGAGGTGCAGAGCGTTCAGGATCTCACCTACGCCGCGCACGTGGTCGAGTTGACGGGGTCTGCGACGTCGATCTTCCTCAGCGCGGATCAGCCCACAGAAGATCGCTACCTGTTCCGCACGGCGCCCCCGGACGCGCTGCAGGGTGATGCGATCACGCAGTTCCTCCGCGACGGCGTCCCCCTCACGGGCGCGGACGGCGGCGATGCCGGCACCGTCGGCGGCTTCTGCCAGGAAGCTTTCATCGTGAACGGACTCGATGCCTACGGCATGAGCCTCGGGAACGCCGTGCTGAGCGACTTCCCGACGGCGTCGGCGCGTGTCCTCGGCCAGGCGGAGGTGCCGACGACTCTGCAGACCGACTACGGCGACGCCGCGAGTCAGGTGGTCGCCGCCCACCCGCAGTGCCTCGTACTCGTCGTCTACGCCGACGTGGGCGCCGCCTTCCTCCGCACGCTTCAGGCCTCGATCGCGGCCGACACGGGGCACGACTGGAGCGGGTTCCGGGTGTGCGGCTCCGACGGCGAGTACGACACGAACTTCATCCTCGACGGCCTTTCCGATCCGGCCAACCCGACGTCCTCGAACTCGGCTGCCTCCTGCTACGGGACCGCTCCGGACACCGCGCCCAGTACCCCTGCCTTCGCGACGTTCCGGGACATCTGGCGGCAGAGTTATCCCACGACGGACCCTCCCCCCTACGCTGCGAACCAGTACGACGCGACCCTCCTCCTTGCGCTCGCGATCGCCAAAGCGGGGACGGCGAGCGACGGCCAGGCGATCCGCGACGCGCTCATCGACGTCGCCAATCCACCCGGAACGGTGTACGGCCCCGGCGAGTTCGTGGACGCGCTCGATGCGCTCGCCCGTGGTGAAGAGATTGACTACGACGGCGCGTCCGGGGACTGCGACTTCGACCCATCCGGCGATGTGAGGGCGGATTACATCGTCTGGCAGGTCGTGAAGCAGCAGGCCGACGCAGGCTACGTGTTCGAGACCCTGGGTGAACTCAACGCAAACGACCTTCACTAGAACGCATCCGACGAACCTCGGCGCGTTCGAGCCGGGGTCGGATGCGTTCTAGCGGTACCATCGGCGGGCGATGCCTCGTCGGTGGTCCCTCCCCGCAGCGCTGGCGAGCCTCGCCCTCGGGGGCCTTGCGTGCTCGCGGGCGCAGACTGGATCCACGGGGCCGTCGAGCAGTCAGTACGAGATCGTCTTTCCTTCGACCGAGGCCGCGATCGCGACGCAGCAGGTGGAGGTCCTCGTGTTCGACACGAGCATGGAGGGCGCAGACTGCCTGTCGTTGTTGATCACCCGGCAAGCGGGCGCGCCGCTCCCCGAATCCCCGACCCTCCTGCTCGATACGGGCGCGATTGGCACTTGCTCCCTGGCGGGCGGCGGCGGCTCGCTCGATGTCGCGTACGGGCCTCGGTCCTTCCTCGTCGTGGCCGAAAGTGGGGGGGAGGATCTCTTCACGGGCTGCGCGCAAGCCGACGTCGAGCCAAACACCCCCCCCATCGTCGTTCCCATCGCACAGGCTGCCACGCCCACGGCTCTCCCGACGACCTCGTGCACGTCGCTTTCCCAGAAATGCGACGGGGGCTGCTGATGCCTACTGACAGCGATCGGCGCCGCAGAGAAGGACCGGCGTGAGGCGAGCACTCGACGCCGGCCCCGAGTCGTCGTGCGACGTGCGGAGGCCGAAGTAGGCGCTCGTGCCGACGCCGACGAGGACTCCTCCCGCAATGGCCCAGAAAACGGGGCTCGCGAGGATCGATCTGCCGGGGGCGGGGGAAGGCCGGGCCGACGTCGGGGGGGCCGGCGTAGGGGCGGGAGGAGTTGACGGAGGCACGGGAACGAGGGCCGTCTTCGGAGCATCCGCGTTGCCCACCTCGAAGACGACGTCTCCGCGGTCGTCGACGGCGTCCGCGTAGTAGTCGAGCCGGGCGGCGCCCGTGGGGGCCGTCGCGAGGGGAACCTCGACCTCATCGCCCACCACGGGCGACGACGTCGAGAACTCGCCCGTGACGCCCCAGCGCCACCCGACGACCACGCGCTGGACGACGTGCGTCGGATCGTGCGTGGTCACGTGGAGCGCGCCCCCATCCCCGGCCACCAGCGACGGGGCGACCTCGATGCCCGGGCGTGACGGATACCCGTCGAGGATGCCCCGCGCCTCGGCCATGCGCATCGTCACCCGAGGCGGAAGGTTGCGATCCTCCCTCTCGTCCGGCGAATAGGTGAGGAGCTTCACGAACGCAGCCCGAGCCGCCTCGTCGTGGTTGAGGATTGCGTGGGTGCGCCCGAGGAGCCCGAAGGCGCGGACGAGTTGCGCGTGTGTGAGATGACCCCGCTGAACGACGCTGTCGACGAGCTGGTTCGCGCGGTCGAAGTCGAGGTCCACGTAGGCTTTCTCGGCCGACGAGAGGTCTCGCTCGGCGGAATCCAAAGCAGCGGGCGGCGCAGCCGGCAGGAATGGGGCGAGTACCGTGGGGACGGGTGCAGGCGCGGACGACGGCGGGTCGGGGGCGGCGGTCTGCGCGCGCCCCGCCGCCCCGGGCACGGTGGCCCCGATGACCGCGAGGATCGCGAGCCCTCTCCTCTTCCTCCGTCCCCGCCTCACGGGTCGTGAGGATACTCCGTCGCGCGCGCTCATCGCAGCCTTTGCCGGGACGCGAGGACGAGGGCGAAGAGGTCGCCGAACTTCGCGACGCGATCCAGGATCGTCCGGATCGTGAACCGCGTCGGATCGAGGGACTCGGTGACCTCGTCCCACCGGATGGGCGCGGACACCACGGCGCCGTCGCGCGCGCGGATGGTGTAGGGCGACACGATCGTGCGCCCCTCCCCGTTCTGGCCGTAGTCGACGTAGAGCTTGCCGCCGCGCTTGTCCTTCATGCGCTCGACGGTCGCTATGCCCGGGAGGACCTTCGCCACGGCGCGAGCAACGCGCTCGGCGAAGCCGGTGGCCTCGTCGTGCGTGGGCCCCGGGGCGAAGGGAACGAGAACGTGGAGCCCGCGCTTGCCGCTGGTCTTCACGAAGCTCTCGAGCTCGAGAGCTTCGAGGAGCGTGCGCACGGCCGCGGCCACCTCGACGAGGTGCGCCCAGGTACCGTCGCCCGGGTCGAGGTCGAGCACGACGTAGTCGGGACGAGCGAGCGCGTGGTCGATGCCCGCACGGCCAGTGACGTTCGCCGGCACGTGGCAGCACCACTGGTGGATGGTGAGCGCGGCCAGGTTTGCGAGGTACTGCAGCGACTCGACGGAGTCGATCACCATGCGCTGCTTGTTGTCGTGGCGCGGCCCCACCTCGAGCAGGTGCACGAACGCTGGAACCTTCGGCGGCGCGTTCTGCTGGTACCACTCCTCGCCGTCGATCCCGTCCGGGTACCGCTGCAGGTTGATCGGCCGTCCGGCCAGGTGCGGGAGCATCACCGGGGCGATGGCTGTGTAGTAGTCCCAGATCTGCTGCTTGGTGATCCCGTTGCGCGGGAAGAGCACCTTCTGCGGGTTGGACAGCGACGGCCCGTGCCCGTGACGGGCCGCGGCGAGCCCGGCTCTGCGGGGGGGAGTCGCCGCCGCGACGCCGAGCTCCTCCTCGTCGCGCTCCACCTCCTTCACGCACTCCATGGGCGCCTTGTCGTCGCGCGCTCCGAGAAAGCGCGGCTGCCGCATCGATCCGTCGCTCGTCCATTCGGCGAACGCGCATTCGACGCAGAGGCGCGGTTTGACCCAGTGGGCGTCCTTCGTCTTCGGTACGTTCTCCGCCGCCGGCGCCTCGATCGCGTCGCCCAGGAGCATCTTCACCCAAGCGCGTCGGTCGCGATCGCTGAAACCGGTACCCACGCGCCCGGCGTGAACCAGCTTCTCCCCGACGACGACGCCGAGTACCAGCGCGCCCATGGACTCGCGGTTCCCGGACAGGGGGATCCACCCGATGACCACGCAGTCCTGTCGCCGGTCGAAGCGGAGCTTGAGCCACTGGGTCGACCGCCCGCCGACATAGGGCGTCCCCTTGCGCTTCGCCATGAGCCCCTCGAGTCCGGCGTCCTTGGCCGCGGCGAGGAGCTTCACGAGATCGCCGGTGACGGCACGGGAGAACGAGAGGGGTGCCGGACGGCCCTCGAAGAGCTTCTCGAGGAGCTCGCGACGCACCTCGACGGGCTCGTGCCGCACGTCGCGGCCGTCGAGCCACAGCAGGTCGAACGCGGCAAACCCGATGCGCGCCGGCGCGCCGCCGCCGCCCCCCAGCCACTCCTGGAGCGCGTGGAACGAAGGGCGTCCGTTCGCGTCGACCACGCAGGCTTCGCCGTCGACCACGCACTCGCGCGCGGCGAGCTGCGCGATCGCGTCCGCGATGGGCCGGAACCGCTCCGTCCAGTCGTTCGCACGACGCGTGAAGAGGCGCACGTCGCCGGCTGCCTTGCAGGCCTGGAGGCGGTAGCCGTCGTACTTCACCTCGAAGAGCCACTCCTTCGGGTCCGACAGGCTCGTCGTGGCCGTCGCCAGCATCGGCTCGCCGACCGCCTCGTGGAGGGCCTTCGCGCTCCTCCCTTGCTCCGAAGGGCCCACGCGGCGAGGGCCGCGCGTCGCCTGCCTCCCGCTCACCACGGACTCCGGACGCTCCGTCACGACGTCATACGCAGGGTTCGCGTGCGCGTCCTTGGCCTTGAACATGAGCCACTGTGCCTTGCCGCTCCCGCCTGCGCCGTCATCACCACCCGAACGCTCGGTCTTGATCAGGTGCCAGTCTCCGACGAGCTTGTCCCCCGCCAGGCGCACGTGGAGGTGGCCCTTCTCGAGCATCGCGTGCTCCTGGCCTGGGGGAACGGTCTCGTAGTTGCCGCGATCCCAGATGAGGACGTCCCCCGCGCCGTACTCGCCCTCGGGGATCCGGCCCTCGAAGGCGTTGTACTCCATCGGGTGGTCCTCGGTCTGGACCGCCAGCCGCCGCACACTCGGGTCGTAGCTGGGGCCCTTGGGGACCGCCCAGCTGGCCATCGCTCCCCCGATCTCGAGCCGCACGTCGTAGTGCATCCGGCGCGCGTCGTGCTTCTGCACGACGAACTGGAGCTCCGGGGCGCTCGTTTTCTTTCCCTTCCGGCTCCCTCCTTGCGACGATCCGCGAGGCTCGGGCGTGACCCCGAAGCGGCGCTTCGCCTCGTACGTCGCGAGGCGTCCACTGCCCTTCGGTTCAGCCTTGTCTGCCTTGCGAGATCTCGCTTTCGTCGTAGCCATCGGAGCTATCCATGCGCGCCTTCTGGTCCGGTGAAATCGCCTTCGGCCTCGTCACCATCCCCGCCAAGCTCTACACGGCGACCAAGGATCTGACGCCTCAGTTCCACCAGCTCCACAAGGAGTGCGGGACGCGCATCACCATGGTCCGCCGGTGCCCGAAATGTAGCAAGGACCTCGCCTGGGAGGAGATCGGCAAGGGATACGAGGTTTCGAAGGGCGAGTACGCGCTCTTCACGAAGGAGGAGCTGGCGAAGCTCGACGGCGACGAGACGGGGGGGACGATCGAGATCGTCGAGTTCGTCGACCCGCTCGAGGTGGACCTCGCGTACATCGAGAAGAGCTACTGGGTGGGCCCTGGGAGCAAGAACGTGCGCGGCTACGATCTACTCCGGAGCGTGCTCGATCAGACGAAGAAGGTGGCGCTGGCGAAGGTGCGGCTGCGGACGCGCACGCGTCTTGCGCTCGTCCGGCCGCGCGGGAAGCTCTTCTCGCTCGACATGATGCGCTTCGCCGAGGAGCTCGTGGCGGGCGACGAGCTGGCGCCCGCGGACCAGAAGGAGCCGAGCCCGCGCGAGAAGCAACTCGCGCTTCACCTCGTCGAGGAGCTCAGCGGGCCGTTCGATCCCGGGCGCCACCCGGACGAGTACCGCAACGCCGTCCTCGCGGCCGTGGATCAGAAGGTGGAGGCGGGCGAAGTCTCCCGAGAGACGAGCGAGGAGGCGCCGGCAGCGGCTGCCTCCACGGGCGCCCAGGTCATCGACCTGGCGGAGCTCCTTTCGCGGTCCATCAGCGCGGCCGGCAAGCCGGGACCCGCAAAGGCGAAGAGCGACCAGGACGAGGCCGACGAGAAGCCCGGCAAGGCTGCCAAAGGCGCCAAGAAGGCGCGACGAGCGGCGGGCTGAACCTCACGAACGCCACGTCGCCGGGGCGCGCGTGGCGGCAACGCGCCACGCGAGCGCGACTGCGGATGGTCGGGACCGCCCACGGACCGTGGCGCGCGTGCATGCGGCCAGCGTCTGCAGTGTGCGAGCGAGGCGCGATGCAGCGGCACACTGCGCATGCGGTGCGAGCACGGTTCTTGGATTCCGTCGCGGAATCATGAAGATCATGGACGACCCGTGGACGCTGGACCTGCAGGGCGACGAGGGCGACGACGTCATCGCCTGGGTGGACATGCCCGTGGTGAAGCAGCACCTCCTGCGCGACCGGGCGGAGGTGCGCAGCTTCCGCGACGTTCTGGTGGAGTCGGTGACCGAGTGCCTGTCGCTCTGGGAAGAGGAGCCTCGTCCGCGCGCACGCGCACACGCACAAAGGAAGACGACGCGCCGACCTTCGTGAGCCCACCGCGCGCGGGCGCGGCCTGTTCAGGCAACGAGGCTCCCGCGGTCGATCATCACGTCCTTCTTGCGCGCCTTGACGAGCCACGTTCGCATCGGCTGCTTGCCCTTGATCGGGATCTCTCCCCGATCTTCGAGCTCGTACATCGCGCGGATCCGCAGGTACGTCTCGTGGGAAACCTGCACGGAGCCCGGCATGCCGCTCGACTCCATCCGGCTCGCGACGTTCACGGTGTCGCCCCAGACGTCGTAGATGAACTTTTTCTTTCCGATCACCCCGCCGACGACGGGACCCGTGTTGATCCCGATCCGGACGCTGAAGTCCTCGCCATGGCGCCCGGCGAGCTCCTCGATCCGGGCCAGCATGTCGAGCGCCAGCTCGGTCAGCGCCAGCGCGTGGTCCTTGCCCCCGTTGAGGCCTCCCACCACCATGTAGGCGTCGCCGATCGTCTTGATCTTCTCGAGCTTGAACCGGTCGAGGAGGTCGTCGAACGCCGAGAAGAGCTCGTTCAGCCGACCCACGAGCTCGTCGGGCGTCAGACGCTCCGAGAGCTTCGTGAAGCCGACGATGTCCGCGAAGAGGACCGAGACGTCCTGGAAACCGTCGGCGATGGGGCGGTTCTCGACCTTGAGCCGCTCGGCGATGGCGGCAGGCAGCACGTTGAGGAGCAAGGTCTCGGACTTCTGCTTCTCCGCATCGAGCTGCTCGAGCTGCGCGCGGATCGTTCGGCGCTGTACGAACATCTCGCGTGACTGCCGCTCCATGTGCCGCGCGACCAGCCCTCCGACGAAACCCATCGACAGGATCGCGACGTTGATCGAGATCACCACGACCAACGTGTAGTGGCCGAGCGCGAGGGTCAGCACGTCGTAGAGGACGAGTGTCAGCAGGGCGTAGACGAACTGCGACACCACGTCGAAGCGCACGATGAACGGGCCGAGAACGACGAAGAGCGGCGCCCACGAAGCCTGGAGGGCGCCTGCCTCCCCTCCTGCGATCGCGCCGAGCGCGATCACGACCGCGTTGATCGCCAGGACGAAGAGGAACATCGCCGGCTTGTAGAGGCGGACATAGACGCCCGACCACGCCGCGCCGAGGGCCAGCGCGAGCGACGGGACGCCGATGCAGTAACGGATGGCCCACGACTCGTGGAGCAGCGCGGGAGGCATGACGACCGCGTCGTGCACGCCGTACGCGAGGAACACGACGGCGCTCAGCGACACGGTGAAGCGCGTGATGGGCTTCGTCGAGAGGTCGAACGACTCTCGCGCGTACTCCGCCTCGAGTGCGGGGTCGGCGAACCTCGCGGTCAGCGTGTTGGTTGCGGGGCCGCCCATCGTTCCTCCGATCGCGAGTTCAGCCCTCGACGACCTTGGTGTCCCAGTCGCCCTGGTCGCTCTTGGCGGTGAAGACGAACTTCATCGTCTTGACGCCGACCTTGGCCGAACACTCGAACGTCACCCCCTTCTGGATGACGATGTTCTTGCTCGGGCACGAGACGTCCACCGCCTGGCCCATGCGCGCCGAGAGCGACTGTTCGAGGCGATCGCCCACCACGGCCATGTTCTCGAACTTGCCGCGCATCTTCCAGGTCACGTCGCCCTTCGAATCGCCGCTCGCCGTCACGTCGAAGACCGCGTTCGTGCCGTTCGAGTCGGTGGCCGTGCACTGGAACGTCGCTCCCTTCGCGAGCGTCACCTTCGGGCACGTGACGTTGCTCAGCGCGACTCCCTTGGCGGCCATGTCGGCCTGGATGTCCGACTCGAGCTTCTGGTGGTCCAGCCGCGGCGAGCACGCAGCCGCGAGGACGGCGACGAGGAGGGGCGGGAGGGCGCGCATGGGTGGGATGTTACAGCACGCGGTGAACGGCCTCGCACACGGTCTCGAGCACCTTCACCCGGGCCCATCGCTTGTCGTTGGCCTCCACGAGGTGCCAGGGGCTCGCCTCGACGCTCGTACGGTCCACCACGTCGCAGACGGCGCGCTCGTACGCGTCCCACCTGCCGCGGTTGCGCCAGTCGTCGCGCGTGATCTTGAAACGCTTGAAGGGCGTCTTCTCGCGTGCCCGGAAGCGCGCGAGCTGCTCCTCCTTGGAGATCGCGAGCCACAGTTTCACGACCAAGACGCCGCTGCGGACGAGAGACTCCTCGAAGTCGACGATCTCGCGGTACGCACGCATCCAGTCCGCCTCGGGCGCGAAACCTTCGACCCTCTCGACGAGCACGCGGCCGTACCAGCTCCGGTCGAAGATCGTGAAGTGCCCGCGCCGAGGCACGTGGCGCCAGAACCTCCACAGATACGGCTGCGCGCGCTCCTCCTGCGTCGGCGCCGCGATGGGTACGACGTCGTACCGGCGCGCGTCGAGCGCGGCGGTGACACGGCGTATGGCGCCCCCCTTGCCGGCCGCGTCGTTGCCCTCGAAGACGAGCACGCACGCGTGATCCCGGAGAAACCGCTTGTCCCGCGAGAGGGAGTTCAAACGTCCCTGGAGCGCGGGGAGCCGCTCGTCGTAGGCGTGCTCGGAGAGCTTCCGGCCGAGATCGAGCGCGCCGATGACGTCGCGGGAGTCGATCGGGGGCGCGGGGGCGGCCGCGGCGCGCACGGCGGCCTTCGTCTTGCGAGCGGCCAGCCTCCGAGACATCGCGTCGAGGAGCGCCCGCGCGACGGTTAGATCGCGGTACCTCTCGTCGGTGGCCTCGACCACGGTCCACGGCGCTTCCGCGGCGCTCGTGTCCCCGACGGCGCGCTCGCTCACGCGGCGGAACCGGCCGTAGTGCCGGTGGTTCTCCCAGTCCTGTCCCGTCACGCGCCACCGCGTGACCGGGCTCGCCTCGAGCTGCCGGAACCGCTTGCGCTGCTCCTTCTTCGACAGGTGCAGCCAGATCTTCACGAGCAGCGCCCCCTCGTCGTGGAGCATCCGCTCGAAGCGCACGATCTCCTGGAGCGATCGCTCGAACTCCGCGCGGCGAACGCGCCCGATCGCGCGATCGACGATCGGGGCGGTGTACCAGGAGCCGAAGAAGACCCCTAACTTCCCGCGCGGGGGCAGGGCTCGCCAGAACCGCCACATCGGCGGCCGTGCGAGCTCCTCGTCCGTCGGTGCGCCCATCGCATGCACCTGCACGTGCCGCGGGTCGAGCCACTCGAGGAGCAGGTTGACGATCTCGCCCTTGCCCCCGCCGTCGACGCCGCCGCTCAGCATGACGAGAGGAGACTCCGCCCGCTCGACCCACGCCGCCTGCGCTGCGAGGAGCTTCTCCCGCAACGCGGGGACCTCCTTCTCGTAGTCGCGCCTGTCGACGCGGTGGCCCAGCTCGGCGGAATCGAACATGAGCCGCGATGATACGCGTCGGGCTCGGGCGCTTCAGAGCATCGTGAGGTCGATCTCGAGCGGCACCCCGTCGGGTCCTTCCTGGACGGGCGGCAGGAGGCGCAGGAGACCGCGGCGCGCGAGGGCAGCCAGCTCCCGGGCGCACTCGCCCGGGGTCCGCGCGTTGCCCGTCACGAGCTGCATCGCGCGCGTCTTTCCGTCGACCCGCAGGAGAAGCTGCGCGGAGAGCTCGTCGAGCTCGCCCCAGGGGAGATCCCCTCGACCGAGCGCCAGGACGGGGACCGCGTCGAGGGGGACGAGCTCCCGCACCGCGGGCGATGTCGGCGGATCGTCGTCGCCGGCAAAGGCCGCCGCCACGTCGATCTTGCGTCGTACCGTCCGGTCCGTATCCGTCGCGCGCTTGCGTCCCACGCCCCTCGACGAGCAACCCCCGTTCCTTCCGGATCGCTCGGGAAAGACGGCCCGTGCGGGCTCGCGCCCCCGTGGCCCATGCCCTCGATCGCTGCCGCTGGTCCTCAGGCCCCGGGCCCTCGCTTGACCTCTTTGACAGGCGGGCCTTCGCGGCGCGAGCATCCTGCACCATGCGAGCTGGTATTCATGCGTCGGTCGCCCTCCTACTGGTCGCCGGCGTCCTGGTGGCGCCCGTCCATTCGGCCGAGGCCAAGCCCAAGGCGTCGGCGGACGTGCCGCGTGCCGTCCCTCTGCCGGCGGACACGCTGAAGCGGCTCCGGAGCGGCGACGTCGCGCAGGTGAAGAACGCACTCGACGACGTGCGGACCTCCGCAAAGGCGGGCGCGCCCGCGGCCCCTGCCATCGGCGAGCTTCTCCAGCAGGGCCTCTCGCCGACGCTGACTCAGGCCGCGATCGACACGCTCGCCGACACGGAGAGCGAGGCGGGCAGCGCCTCGCTCGCCTGGTACGCGCACCACCGGAACGTGGAGCTGCGTCGCGCGGCAGTCCAGGCGCTAGCGCGGACGCGCGGCGGAGAAGCGGTGAAGGTGCTACGCGCCGCCCTCTCGGATCCCGATCCCGGCGTCCGCGGACTTGCGGCGACCGGCCTCGGGAGCATGAAAGCGAAGGATGCCGTCGGCGATCTCTTCGTGGCGCTCGACCACAGGGTGGCCGAGGCGGCGGCGTCCATCGGTCAGCTCTGCGCGGGCAACGAGTGCGATCGGCTCGCGGGGAAGCTCGGGAGCGTGCCCTTCGACGTCGTCACGAGCGGCCTCGATCAGGTGCTCTTCCGGGCCCCGGCCGACGTGAGCGACGACATGAAGGTGAAAATCGTCGGGCGCGTCCGCGAGCTCGGAACCGGCGAGGCCAACCGCTTCCTCAAGGACGTCCAGGGCAAGTGGCCCAAGACCTGGTCCGCGCGCGTGAAGCAGGCGATCGACCAGGCCGTGATCGCGACGAGCGGGTCTCCCGGCGCGGGCGGAGGTTCCCAGTGAGCCGCGCGACCATCGGCCTCGCGACGGCAGTGGCGCTCGCCGCGTGCGGCGGGGGCCAGACGCGATCGAGCTTGTTCTCGACGAACTGGGAAGACGACGGCGGCGCCTCAATCGGGCACGTATGGGACCGGGTAGGGAGTGCACCCATCCCCGAGTCGGCGGACGTCGTCGTCGGCGTCGCGGGCAACTCGGACAAGCTGATCGGGTCCCCCGTCGGCGGTGGATCGAAGTGGACCTTCGCGCATCCTCTCGACGCGCGGCCTGTCGTCGCCGGCAACGTCGTCGTCGGCTCGGGAGGCAACGAGGTCTTCGCGCTCGACGCGAAGACGGGCTCGGTGCTCTGGCGCCGCCCGACCGGAGGCATTCCCCTGCTGGGCGCGGGCGACGACGGCTCGGTCACCGTCGTGACCTTCCACAAGGCGGGAGGTGCGGGCAGCGTTCTCCTCGCGGTGCAGCGCGACGGGCAGGTGGTGCGGCAGATCGAGTCGGACAGGCCGCTCGGCTCCCCCGCCGTGCTCGGGCGACTCGCGTTCGTGCCATGGGCGGGCGAGTACGTGTCCGTCATCGATCTCGCCAACGGCGACGAGGCGGCCCGCGTGACGTTGCGCCAGCAGACGAGCCGCGCGTGGACCGAAGGGGGCTCCCTCTGGTTCGGGGAGCTCGGCTACACCCGCTTCGACGAGCACATCAAGGATGCGTCGAAGGGAAAGGCCAGCACCACGAACATCCCCGCACGCGAGCTCCCCGGCTCGCCGCGCCTCATGGCGCCCGGGGACAAGTCGCTCCTGCCCGTCGCCGACGCCACGGACAAGGTCCGGATGTACGCTCGCCCCCGCGCGACCGAGTCGGGCGCTGCGATCGAGGACGATCGCTGGTACGCGACGTACTTCCGTCTCGCGATGGGGTTCGGCGCCGAGAAGGGCAAGCTCGCATGGGTCCGCCTGCACGGCGCAGACTTCGTCGGGGGCGCCGCCGCCGCGGGCGGCGTGATCCTGTGCGACGAGCAGGGCAAGGTCGTGGAGCTCGACGCGAAGACTGGGGGAACGCTGGGCGAGATGGACCTCGGAGAACCAGTGAAGTCGTGTGTCGTGAACGTGGACGCGCAGCACCTGTCGGGCACACCCGAGGACGCGAAGCCCCTCACGCAGCAACTCTCCGAGGCGGTCCGGACGGACGCGCCCGAGCTCGTGAGCGCGCAAAAGCTCCTGCTTCGTGAGCTCGCCGGGATGGAAGACGACACCGCGACCAAGACGTTGGTCGACGTGGCGAGCGATCCACGGACCAGCCCCGATCTGCTCGGCGATGCGCGCGCGGCGCTGGCGAACCGCCGTAACGGCGCGCAGTACATGGAGGCCGCGCTCGCTCGGCACTACGACTTCCTGAAGGACGTGCTGCGCGCGCCGCCGGTCGGCCCGATCGCCGAGGCGCTCGGTGCGATGAAGCAGAAGAGCGCCGCTCCCCTGCTCGCGTCGCACTTGCTGGATCCCGCAGACACCGACGACGACGTGAAGCAGGCGGCCGCGGCGCTGGCGGTGGTGGCCGGGCCCGAGCAGCTCGCCACCCTCCGCGAGTTCTTCGGGATGTATCGTGCAAGCGCCCCGAACGACGACATCTCGACCGCCGTCGTGAGCGCAGGGCAAGCGCTCCTCACGCTCGACGACTCGGGCGTCGTCGCTGCCGCCGCGAAGGACGAGACGACGGTGCCCTTCGCGCGAGAGCGGCTCGAGGCGCTCGTCGCCGCCGCGGCGCCGCGGCCTCCGCCCCCGGACAGCGGCAAGAAGAAGAAGCAGCAGAAGACGGGCCCCGCAACGCCGTGACGTCGAAAGGGCCCGAGAGGCCGAAGAAAATCCGCTTCGATCCGCCGGCAGCCGCGTCCGTCGCGGCGATCCGGACCTCGGGCCAACAAGTCCCGCTCTTCGAGGACCTTTACCACAAGGTCCTCAGCATGCCGTGGTGGCGCTTCTTCGCGTACACCGCGGGAGCCTGGGTCGGGATCAACCTGATCTTCGCCGTGGTCTACGCCGCCGCCCCAGGCTCGGTGTCGGGAGCGCGCCCGGGTGACCTCGAGGACGCCTTCTACTTCAGCGTGCAGACCCTCGCGACGATCGGCTACGGCGCGATGGCGCCCGCGACGCGGTTCGGGCACCTCGTCGTCGTCGTCGAGGCGCTCGTCGGGACGCTCGGTGTAGCGATCGTCACCGGCGTCACCTTCGCCAAGTTCGCGCGCCCGACGGCACGGATCCTCTTCGCCGCCAAGGCCGTGGTCCACCTACGCGACGGCGTCCCGCACCTCCTCTTCCGGCTCGCCAACTGGCGCGGCAACATGGTCGTCGAAGGGCAGCTCCGCGTGCTCCTCCTCGTCCTCCAGAAGACCCGCGAGGGCGACGTCATCCGCATGCCTCTGGAGCTCCCCCTCGTGCGCGACCGCACCGCGCTCTTCGCCCTGACGTGGACGCCCATGCACAGGATCGACGCATCGAGCCCGTTCCACGGGGGCGAGACCGGGCTCGCGCAGCTGCGCGAGCAGCAGGCGGAGATCTTCCTGGCGTTCACGGGCGTCGACGAGACCATCGGCCAGCAGATCCACGCGCGCTACCGCTACAAGCTCGACGACGTCGTCTACAACGCGCGCTTCACCGACGTCCTCACCCTCGAACCCGACGGGACGCGCGTCATCGACTACGGCCCATTCCACGACGTCGAGATCCTCGGCAAGCCCGAGGACCTCCCCTGGGACTCGACCCCTTGACGCGCTGACGCTGGCTCAGGAGGGGCGGAGCCCATCGATGAGGTTCATCTCCTCCTCGCGCGACGAGAGGCAGCACTCGCTGCCCACGGGGAACGTGCTGCACGCGTCCGGGCGGACGGCGTAGACCCCGCACTTGTTGTCGCCGCCGAGGTGCTTGCAGTCCTTGTCCTTGCGCAGCACGAGCACGACGCTCCCGTCTTCTCGCCTCGCGTACGGCGGCCGTGCGAGGTACCCCTTCCCCGCCCTCTCGAAGCGCTCGACGTCGACGTCGTCGAGGATGACCTTGTTGTCCCGGCAGCACGCGCCGCACGCGAGGCAGTCGAGCTCGATCGCGCGCGTCGCCCGCGGATGGACCGAGTCGCGCCGGATGCGGTCGTGCACGATCGCGTAGCAGTCGTGGGGCACGGCGATGAAGGCCATCCCCTCGAAGGGGCCCTTGCCCGCGACGCGGTAGTCTGTGCGCCCGAGATCGAGGACCGACCAGTAGCCGAGGTCCTCCTCGTCGCGCGCCCGGGGCCGGCCGAAGACGAGACGCGCCTTGCGGGGCGCGATCCACACGACCGCGTGCCCGCCGGCGCGCACCCACGAGGCTGCCTCGTCGAGGTGGGGCCACTTGAAGCTGCGAACGACGGGTCGGACGACGCGCATCGAGGTGGACGCTTTATAGCGCTAAGGTCGCGGGTCATGCGCGCCGTCGTCATCCGTGAGCCTGGTGGACCCGAGGTGCTCGAGCTGAAGGACGTTCCCACGCCGGAGCCGCAGCGGGGCGAGGCGCGCGTGCGCGTGCGGGCGACCGCGGTCAACCGGGCGGACGTGCTCCAGCGCATGGGGATGTACCCCGCGCCGCACGGCGCGCCGAAGGACATCCCCGGGCTGGAGATGGCCGGCGAGGTGGACGCGTTGGGCGAGGACGTCGCGGACCTGGCCGTCGGAGACCGCGTCTTCGCCATCGTGGGCGGAGGAGCGTATGCCGAGCACGTCGTCGCCCCGGCGCGGACGCTTGCGCGAATGCCCGTCGGGATGTCTTTCACCGACGCCGCGGCCGTGCCGGAGGCCTTCCTCACGGCGTGGGACGCGATGGTCCAACAGGGGCGCCTCGCCGCAGGCGATACCCTGCTCGTTCACGCGGCGGGCAGCGGCGTCGGCACGGCGGCATTCCAGATCGCGATCGCCATCGGGGCGCGCGCCATCGGGACGGTCCGCACGGCGGACAAGCTCGCACGGGCGAAGGAGCTCGGCCTCTCCGACGGCATCGTCGTCGAGAAGGGCGCCTTCGCCAAGGAGGTGCTCGCGCGGACCGGCGGCCGCGGCGTCGAGGTGGTGCTCGAGCTGGTCGGCGGCGCCTACGTCGCGGAAGATCTGGCGTGCGTCGCGCCACGCGGCCGCATCGTCGTCGTCGGGCTGATGGCGGGGGCGACCACGGAGCTGAACCTGGGGTCGCTCATGCACAAGCGCGTCGAGGTGCGCGGGACGGTCCTGCGTGCGCGCCCGCTGGAAGAAAAGATCATCGCGGCGCAGGCGCTCGAACGGCGCCTCGTCCCTCTCTTCGAGGCGGGCAAGCTCCGCCCCGTGGTCGACCGCGTGCTCCCACTCGCGAAGGCTGCCGAGGGCCACGCCGCAATGCAAGGCAACGAGACGTTCGGGAAGATCGTGCTCGAGGTGTAACGCCACGCAGGCCACCGCGCGTCATGCCTCGGGTCGCGACTCAAGGCACGTGCACGCCTGCGACCGCTCAGTGATTCCGGGCATGCTCCAGGCAGAGCGTGCGGGGCTGTCCCCCGCACTTCTCGCAGGAACAGACGCGGATGTCCGCACCGTCGGCCTCGCGCGCGCCGCAGATCGCGCAGGTGCGATGGCCGAAGACCGGCACATCGGACTCGAACTGCACACGGCGCGCCCGCTGTCGCACCTGGAGGTTTCGCGACTTCCAGACGTCCCACCAGTGGCCGCCGAAGAAGAGGAGATAGTTGGCCATCGCCGCGACGACGGCCGCGCGCGTCGTCCAGTCACCCATCGCCAGCGCAGCGGCGATTCCGAGCGCCGCCACGATGCCGAGCCACTTCACGCGGATCGGCAGGATGAAGAAGAGGAGGATCTGCACGTCCGGGAACGTCGTCGCGAACGCGAGGAAGAGCGACGCGTCGAGCCAGAAGTTCGTCTGGGGGTCGGTGAGGGCGGCCGCGGCGATCGTCCCGACGACGCCGACGAAGTAGAACGCGTTGAACTTGAACGCGCCCCAGTGCTGCTCGAGGCTCGAGCCGACCCACCACGTGAAGTAGAGGTTCACGAGCACCCAGATGAGCGAGCTGCCCATCGGGATGAAGAGGAACGTGACGAGACGCCAGACCTCTCCGCGGAGGACCGCGCCCATGTCGAGCGTGATCCGCGGCATGACGTCGACGTGGGCGAACGTCTGCATGGCCCACACGAGGCCCATCCCCGCGACGATGATCGTGATGAGATTCGGGATGGCGAAGCGGCCGATGGACCGCTCGAGGCGCGCGAGGAGACGTTCCACGGGGTTCGCCCCCAGCGAGTAGCACGGGGCTCGTGCGCCGCCCACGCGCTGGCCGACCCGATGGGGGCGGAGTCAGAAGCCTCCTGGTCCCCTCAGTTGTTCGGCGCGCCGCACTTCACCCAGGTGTCGATCGTCGTGCGGTTCGCGGCGCTCAGAACCCCGGGCGCCTCGGGCATCTGCGCGATGCCGCAGAGCGGTGTCTGGATGCCGATGTCGCACTCGATCGTCGAGTCGGACGGGTTGGTGTCGCCTGGAACGAACAGCTTCTTCCCGTTGATCGAATACACGGACATGTTCGTGTACGTCGTCGCCGCGTTCCCGTCGACGATGGTCGGGGGGTTCGTCCCGCCGTGGCAGACCGATGTGCCGCACGTGCCCGGCCCCGTGCTCTCGAAGAGAGGGAAGACGTCCGTCGACCAGCTCACCGCACAGGCGGCCGTCCCGCCGCTCGACGACGTGCCACCCGAGGAGGCGGTCCCGGACGAGGAAGCCGTGCCCGAAGAGGACGCGCCCGACGAAGAACCGCTGGACCCGCTCGACGAGCCCGACGAGCTCCCCGAGGAAGAGCCGCTCGACGATCCGGAAGACGACCCCGACGACGATCCGCTCGAAGAAGAGGACGACCCATTGCCCGGCTGGGGCGCCTGCTTGCCCACCAGGCCGTTGGGCGGTCCGAAGTTCGTGTCGGTCTCTCCCCCGCATGCGGCGGCGACCGCCGCGGCCACGACGAAGGCGGAGAGGGCGAGCAGGGAAACGCGCATGACCCATCGTAACTGCAGGACTCGCGCCCGCCGATGCAGGTTCGCGAGCGCAGGCGGAAAGCCTCGGATCCGCACGCTCTAGTGCGAAGGAGGGGAGCCGGCCGGCCGTGGAGTGAGGCCTGGAAGCCGGATCGTCGCCGATCCAGCGATGGCCACCCTCCTCCAGCGAACGAGGCGCGAGGAACGCGATTTCCCTCGTCGATCCGCGGCCCGCCGCAATCGCTCGCTGCTGGCGCGATGGATGCACCATGGGTCAGCGTGGAGGTCACGGACATGGTCAGCGCAGAAATCCGCAGGGGGGTCGTTCGGGCGGTGCTCGGCATCGTCGGCGCGGCGCTCCTCTCGGCGACCTGGGGCTGCTCTCACGTCGCTCCATACGAGCGCGGGAACCTCGCCCATCCGACCATGAGCGCCGAGGACCCCTTCACGACGCCGCTCGCGACGCACGTCGAGGACGTCTCCGAAGGCGCCACCGGTGGCCTCAGCGGCGGCGGCGGCGGGTGCGGCTGCAACTGAGGAGAACCGCGGAGCCTTCGGCCTCTGATACGGTACGGCAGGTGCGGACCCGCTTGCGCGCACTCCTCGCAGTGCTCGGGCTGTTCCTGGTCGTGCTTGTACCGGCGCGGGCGAAGGCCGCCGGAGCGGAGGACGCGGCGGCGCTGCGGACCGCGCAGGAGGTCCTGGACGGGGAGTACTCGTCCGGCAACTTCACGGACGCAAAGAAGAAGATCGAGGCGGCCCTCGGCCGCTGCGCCCGGTGCGCGCCGAGCACCCAGGCGCCGCTCCACATCCTGCTCGGGATGATCGCCTCGCAGACGGGGCAGAAGGCCGAGGCGAGGGCCCAGTTCCAGCTTGCTCAGCAAGCCGACCCGAGCGCGCAGCTCCCCCCGCGAACGACGCCCGACATTCGCGCACAGTGGGACGAGGCCAAGGGGGCGGCATCCGGCCCCTCCGATACGGCGGGGGGCGAGCCAGGCGCGGGGGCAGCCCCTGCACCGGGAGGCGCGACCCCACCGGGGCACATCCCGGGCTGGAACAACGTCGACGCCTTCCAGGAGGCGAGCGCCGGCCTGGCGTCCGACATGGCGGGAAAGCTCTCCGAGTGCATCGAGCACGACAAGAAGTCGCTCGAGCTCGAAGAGCAGCCGCGGACGCGCCTCCATCTCTCCTCGTGCGAGGCCCGCTCGGCGCACCTCATCGATGCGCTCCAGGACGCGCAGAAGGCGCTCGAGGACGGACTCAAGCGTCGCGACCCCGCCGTCATGAAGGCCGCCCGAGAACGCGTCGAGGGCCTGCTCCGCCGCATCCCGCACGTGACCTTCGCGCCGTCTCCCGGGCTCGACGACTTGCAGGTCACCTTCGACGATCGACCGGTACCGCCCAACGCCCTGACGAAGCGCTTCTCGATCGACCCGGGCGATCACAAGGTCCACGCCGAGGCCACGCAGAACGGGATCCCCCTGAGCCTCGACCAGAGCTACCAGGTCGGCGAGGCCCAGCTCCTCACCGTGCCCCTCGTCCTCAAGTCGCAGGCGCCGGAGTACCTCACGCCCGGGCAGCTCAAATGCATGCTCGGCGCGAAGAGCCAGGACGAGATCCTCAAGTGCCTCCCGCAGAAGAGCAAACCCCTGGTCGTCAAGGCGGGGACGCAGCTCTCGGGCTACTCGGACACGACGAACGTCGAGGTGTGGAGCCCCGAGATCGACGTGAACGTGTCGTCGCCGACGCAAGGCTGGAACGCGGGCGGGCACTTCCTCGTCGACGTGGTCACCGCGGCGTCGCCGGACATCGTCAGCGAGGCGTCGCCGCCCTACCACGAGCAGCGGTACTCGGGCGGCCTCGACGGCGGCTACAAGTACAAGACGTACGCGGCGCAGGCGCAGGTCAACTACAGCTCCGAGCCCGATTACATCTCGCGCGGCGGCGGCCTCGCGCTGACGGCGGACCTCGACGAGAAGCTCGTCACGCCGCGGCTCGCGGCAAACTACAACCATGACAGCATCGGGCGCGGGCCGAACAACTTCATCCACACGCTCGACACCACGGAGTTCGAAGCCGGCGTGACGTTCGTCGTCTCGCCCACGTCGCTCCTCCTCGTCAGCGTGACCGCGCAGTTCGAGAACGGCGACCAGAGCAAGCCGTACCGGTACGTCCCCATGTTCGACCCGGTGAACGTCGCGCCGTTCATCCCGGTCGGCGCCAGCCCCGACCTCGTCAACCGCGTGCGGCTGCCGTTCCGTCCCACCGAGCAGCTCCCCCTCTTCCGCAACCGGTACGCCGTGGGGGCGCGCTTCGCGCACCGCTTCCCAGGTGCGACGCTCCGCATCGAGCAGCGCCTCTACAGCGACTCGTGGCAGCTCAAGGCGACCACGACCGACGGCAGGTTCATCTTCGACCTCGGCCGCCACTTCGAGATCTGGCCGCACGCGCGCTTCAACGCCCAGACGGGCGCGAACTTCTACCAGCTCGCATACTCCGCGACGGTGGACCCGAACACCGCCCAGCTCGTCGTGCCGCTCTACCGCACGACCGATCGCGAGCTCTCGCCGCTCGTCTCGCTCACCGGTGGCGGCGGCCTGCACTGGCTCATCTCCGACCCCGAGGCCAAGACGCAGTACGGCCTCTCCGTGCAGGCCGACACGCTCTACGCGAAGTACTTCGACTCGCTCTACATCACCCAGCGCACCGCCGTCTACGGGACGGTGGGCTTCGACGCGGAGTTCGAATGATGGACGCGCGCATCCGTTCCGCGCTCGCCTCCGTCGTGATCGCCCTCGCTGCAGGGAGCGCAGCGTCGTGCAACACGGACCCGGTGCACAAAGCGGCCGTCGACAACCTCGGGCCCGAGATCGCCGGCGTACCGAAGGGCGAGTACCACCGCGCGGGGCAGCCGTGCCTCACCTGTCACGGCGGCGAGGGGCCGGCGAAGCAGGTATTCACGGTGGCGGGCACGGTCTTCTACGGGCCCGCCAACACGCAGCCGCCCATCGGCGTCGGCGGCGTGACGGTCACGATCGAGGACGACTACGGCTCGACCTACGCCTTCACGACGAACTGCGTCGGCAACTTCTACGTCCAGCCAGGCGACTGGCCCGCGGGCGGCCCATTCTTCCCGCTGCTGGTCACGATCTCCGCGACGGTGCCCGAGCCCAACAACGGCGCGGAGACCCCCACCTACCTGGCGCCGTCGATGGTGAGCCACATCGGGCGCACCGGCTCGTGCGCCGACTGCCACCAGTACGTGACGCAGGACAACTACTACATGACGCCCGGCCTCGTGAACCTGACGCAGACCGTGGACGATCCCAACTACCAGGGCTCCGACCCCAACTGCCCCGTCAACCCCGTGCCCGCCGGATATGGAGGTGGCCCGTGAGCGCACGCCTCGCCGTGGCGACCGCGTTCGCGGCGCTGCTCGCAGTCTCCAGCGTGGAGGCCTGCAAGGCCCCCAACCCCAACGACATCACCGAGATCGACGCGCCGCCGTTCGATCAGTTCGCGGGCACCAACCTGCCTGCCGGGCAGGCCGGTGTCAGCCGCGTTCTCGAGAAGCGCTGCGGGACGCTCGACTGCCACGGGCAGGTGGGGCGCGCGCTTCGCATCTACGGCGTCGACGGCCTGCGCTTCGTCGAGGCGGACGCCGAGAACCAGCCGGGGCAGGGTGCGACCACCGAGACGGAGCTCACGGCGAACTACCAGTCCGTCATCGCGCTCCAGCCCGAGATCATGACGCAGGTGCACGAGCTTCAGCTGGCCCCCGAGGCGCTCCTGCTCATCCGCAAGCCGCTGCAGCTCGAACGACACAAGGGTGGCGAGGTCTTCGCGACCGGCGACGACGCCTACGCCTGCATCACGTCGTGGCTCTCCGCCGGCGAGGGAGTCGGGGACACCGACTTCACGTCGTGCGCGAACGCCGCGCAGTGAGTTCGATGTTCGGAGCGTCACCTCGTTCTCGACGAATGCGACCTCTGTGTTTCGAGAAAGGTCCTCCCGGTTGGACGAACGGTCCTTCGGGTTTCGATGCTTCGTCCGCGAGATCGAGAAAGGATCCCGGATCGTCCCGCGACCTTCGAAGCGCGGCCCGTGACCGGACCGCAACCTCTTCGGGGTGAACTGGAAGCGTCTGGGATTGTCGAAGAGTGGCTGCGCATCGTGACGCATCCTCTCCATGGCGGACCGGATGGTCTTCGTGCCCGTTCGATCCGTGAAGGCAGCGACGAAGCCACTGACCAAGGCGGAGAAGCTCGTCTTCGTACCGCGACGGCGCGGCTCCATGGTCGTCCGATTCGTCGACGTCGACGACGTTCCACTCGAGCGACCGGCGAAGGCCGTAGACGAAGCGGCACGGTGCGTCGACGTAGCGACGCGCCCATTCGACTGGCTGGTGAGGTCCCGGAACGTTTCGAATGCCCCACGTCGATCACCTTCGAAGTCGCCGGACCCGACGGAGAAGTTCGTCGACTCGACGGGCCCTACTGCACCCGCAGCGCGGGAATGCGGAAGTGGGCCCTCACGTGTTCCACGATCTGCGCGTCCGTCGGATGATCGCTCGTCTCGACGCCTACCACCTTGCCGGCGAGGGCGGGCGCGTGATCGTGGACGTATCGGAGGAGCTCCGCCTTCGCGGTGGTCGGCCCGAGGACGAGGATCGACTCCGCGCTGGCGAGCGCCTTCGCGATCGCGGCGAAGAAGTGCTGCTCGTCCTGCGGATGGTCGTGGGGCTCGGAGGCGCCCTTCGGGTGCCGGTGGACGTGATGCTGGGGCGACCGGAGCGTCTGCTCGTCGAACCCGTCGAGATCGACGTGGAAGACGCGAGCCTCGTGGTGATCGAGCCAGACCGCAGCGCGAGTGGGAGCCGTCATGGGCGAGGAGTGTATACCTCGAACGTCACGAAGGCGTGACGCGCTGCCTCACCGCGACGCGAAGTACGCCACGAGCGCGAGGAGCACGATCGCCGCGATTGCGACGTACGTCAGGGCGCTCGACGGCTTGCCGGCCGGCGCCACGGCGAGCGGCGCGGGCGAGGCACCGACCGCCGCGGCCGGGGGGACGGACGCGGGCGGATCGCTTGCGCGCGTCCCGGACGGAGGCACGCTGTTGAGGAGCTTGCGCGCCTCGAGGATGGCCGCGGCCGACTCGGCGGGGTCGTCCATCGTGCTCACGGTCGCGACGTCGGACAGCTCCTGGCGCTTCGGGCGCGCGGCGGGAGAGGGAGGCGTGGAGGCAGCCGCTGGCGCCGGAGGCGGGTCGCTCGCCCGGACCGCGGCCTTCGCCGAGCTGCTCGACGCGCGCCCGGGCGGCGGAGGATTGCTCTGCGTGTACCTGGGGCGCGTGCTCTCGTCGCCGTCGAGGCATGCTTTGAGCGCGGCGCGCATCTCGCGCGCGGTCTGGAAGCGATCGTCCGGGCGCTTCTCGAGGGTCTTCATGCAGATCGCTTCGAGGCCGAGGTCGACGCGCGAGTCGACCTCCGTCGGGGGCGCGGGGCGCTCCTCGACGTGCTTGATGACGAGGCGGATCTTGCTCGCCGCGACGAACGGGAGGCGCCCCGTGAGGAGCTGGTAGAGGATGACGCCCAGCGAGTAGATATCGCTGCGCGCATCGGCCGGCTCGCCGCGCGCCTGTTCGGGCGACATGTACTCGGGCGTGCCGATGAGCATCCCGTGCGCGGTGAGCGTGCCGGTGTGCGTCGCGGTCCGCGTGGGCTCGCCCGCGCCGCCATCGGGATCGGGCTCGACGATCTTGGCGATGCCGAAGTCGCAGACCTTCACGACCTCGATGGCGTTGCCCTCGTCGTCCTTCGCGGGGAGAAGCATGATGTTCTCCGGCTTGAGGTCGCGGTGGATGACGCCCATCTCGTGGGCGACGGCGAGCGCGGCGAGGACCTGCGAGAGGATGCCGATGATGCGCTCGCGCGAGAGCGGGTACTCCTCGCGCAGGACGGCGAGGAGGTCCCTGCCCTGCAGGAATTCCATCGCGATGTAGAGGATGCCATCGTCGTCCTCGCCCCAGTCGAGGACGCGGAGGCTGTTCGGGTGGTCCATTCGCGAAGCGGCCTTGGCCTCGCGCTTGAAGCGCGCGGCATAGGCGCCGTCGGCGGGCCGAGACGGGTTGAGCACCTTGATGGCGACGGTCTTCTTCAGGTTCAGCTGGGTCGCCTTGTAGACGCACCCCATCGACCCGCGCCCGACCATGGCTTCGATCCGGAACTTGCCGGCGATCGTCCGCCCGACGAGGGCGTCGTAGCCGGGCGTCTCGGGGACCGGATCCATCGTGGAACGACGAGACTATCGGTGGCCGCCGGGCGAAGCCAGCGAAGGCGCCAGGCTCGGCGGTGAAGGTCGCACCCGTCCGAGGGTCGGCGGCGGTGGCTTCCCCGCTCCCTGGTTCCCGGCAGGTGGCAGGCGAGGGTGGCGGATTCCAGAGTCTGCGGACGAGCCCCCCCGTCGTCGCATGAGGTACTTGCGTGACTGCTCTTGTGTGACAAAGAGTACCAAGCGCGCCTCTTCGCCAATGGCGCGGAACGCCATGCCAACCAACGACGCGAGCTCGCCGCACCGTCGACCGACGCGGACGGTGCTCCGGAAGATCGGCCAGCCGACTCCTCTCCCGGAGCTCAAGCCGTCGCCGCGCGCATTCGAGTCCACGCCGCTCCCGGCGCCTCCTCCTCCACCGCCGGCAGCCCGGGAGACGCAGAGCTCCCCGCCTCCGGCCCAGAACTACCCGTCGGTACCACCGGTGGTCGCGACGGTCATCACGCCTCTCTCCACCGTGCTCGAGCCGCCGCGCGGGCGGGCTTCCTCCTCGCTCTGGAAGGGCGTGGTCGGCGGCACCGTCCTGGGGCTTGCGATCGTGGGGGCCATCGTGGTCGGGGCGCGCATGACGCAGCCGGGAGGTTTGCATTCCGCGGCGGCGTCTCGGCCCGCAGCGGCGTCCCCGCTGCAAGGGACGGCGACTGCAGCTGTGGCATCTCCCGCCCATCCGGCGGTGCCGGGCCTCGCCCCCGTCCCTCCGTCGACGGAGCCAGGAACTCCGGTCATCGCCGCCACCGCGCTTCCCCTCGCACCAGCCCCGCGATGGAATCCGCCGGTGGCACCCGCGCATTTGGCGGGTGGGGCTACTTCCGTGCAGCGCTCGACGAGGGTCGCTGAAATGGCGCCGACCACGGTCCCTGCCAGCCCTCCTCCGGGGGCGTCCCCGGCGGCGACGGGCGCCTCAGCCTCCCCCACGCCTCCCGCGTCGGCTACAGCCGCGGCCGAACCGGCGCCCACCGACTCGGCGCCGTCGCTCGTACCCGTGCTCCCGCCGAGCGCCCCGCCGGTCGTCGACCCTCTCGTTCAGGCCGTCCAGACGGACATCGCCGAGGAGCAGAAGGCGAAGGGCAAGTAGCGCGTCAGTTGCCGACGACGCCGGCCCAGAGGTTCTGCGCCCCGCCCTTCAGCGTCGAGTAGATGAGGAACGGCTCGGTGTTGCCGCGGCCCGCGGCGACGACGGTGATCGTGAGCTGGATCTTGTCGCCGTTCTGGCCCGTGAGCTTGCCGTACTTGAACGTGAGCTCCTGCGCCGTCACTTCTTGAAGGTCGAACTGATCGTAGGCGCTCACGGTCCACGGCCCCGTGGTGGGAGCCGTGCTGAAGAGATCGAGCTCGATGGTCTTGCTGGCCCCGACGGCGATCTGGACGCCCGGCACGCTCGTCGTGGTCGTGCCGCCATCGACCCCCTTGCCCGTCGTCGTGATCTGGTCGGGCATGACGGGGAACGTGTTGAAGTAGACCTCTCCCGTGGGAACCGGGACGCACGGATCGAGCCCCGTCAGGGCGGCCTTGTTCGACCAGATGCGCTGCACCGTGTACGGCAGCTCCGAGAACTTCAGGAAAGAACCGAGGTTCTGGGCGCACATGTCGCCGACCTCGCCGCCGCCCATGAGCGAGCTCCAGTAGCGATGCGGGCGGTCGACGCTGCTGTACGCGTCGAGGAACGGATCGGTCGCCGCCTCGGAGAACTCGTGGCTCGCAGCCGCCGTCACGGCGTCGATGCCCGTGAACCCGTCGAAGCCCGCGCAGCGCGGGACGACGGAGTACGCGGCGAGCGTGCCGTCGCTGAGCTGGATTGCCGAGTGGTAGCCGCCGAACTCCTTGCAGCTCTGGGACGCGGTCGAGGGGATGCTGCCCGCCTCGACGACGTCGCCGTCCATGTACCCGCCGTCGGGGGGGAAGCCGCTGCTCGTGCCGCCCATCGTGATGGTGATGTCGGCCGGGAAGAAGAACGCATAGAGGGTGTTCCCGTCGGGCGCCGGGAATGCCGGGTCCTTCGACTGGAGCTTGTTCGTCAGCCAGGTCTCGATGTCGTTGTCGTCGTAGACGAGGGGCGGATCGTCGTCGTGCGTGAGCTGGATCGCGGGCTCGCCGATCGCGGCGCCGACGCCGTACTCGGCGTTCGCCTTCCAGTAGTTGGTCGCCCCGACCTTGTTGGCGAAGTCCTGGACGGAGGCGGTCATCGTGGGATCGTCGCCGGCGAAGAAGATTGGGTAGATCTTCGGGAGCGTCATCACGTTCCCGCCGCGCGTGGCGACCTGCGGGATATCGGTGGGCAACGTGGCCGGATAGCCCGCGGCCTCGGGCGCAGCCTCCGGGGCGGCAGCCTCGGCGACGACCTCGGGGGCGCCCGAGTCGACCACGGGAGTGTTGCCGCTGTCATCGCTGCTGGCGTCGGGCGGGCTCGAGTGCGAGCCGCCCGAGCCGGAGGAGCCGCACGCGGTGCCGGACGCCGCGATTGCGACGGCCATGGATGTCAGGAAGAAGATCGGTACGAGACGCATGGATGACTCCGAACCGCGTGGGTCTATCAGCCGCCGTTGCCTGCGCCGCCACCGGCGCCACCGCCACCGTTGCCACCGCCGCCGTTACCGCCACCGCCTCCACCCCCTCCTCCGCCGCCGCCTCCGCGGCCCCCTCCGCCGCCACCACCACCCCCGCCACCCCCGCCACCCCCGCCACCTCCGCCGCCTCCGCCGCCTCCGCCGCCGCCTCCGCCTCCGCCACCTCGACCACCACCGCCGAAGCAGACGCTGATACCGACGGGAGTAGGGATGCACTGCTCGCCGTTGGGGCAGTCCGAGGGGGAGCTGCAGAGCTGAAGGCCGCCGCCACCGATGCCGCCGCCGCCCCCTCCCCCGCCGCCGCAGGAGGCCTGGCAGGTGGACGTCGGCGCGCCGCCGCCCAGCGAAACGCAGCACACCTCGCCGTTGGTACAGTTGTCGGATCCGGTGCACGTCAGGGACACGCCGCCGCACTGCCCGATGGGCGCGCACGTCGCGCCTCCCCCGATCCCACCACCGCCGCCGCCAGCGCCGACGCTGAGGCAGCACTCCTGGGTGGACGGATCGCACGTCGACGTGCCGCACGTGATGGACGAACCGCCCGAGGACGACGAACTACCACCCGAGCTGCTCCCGGAAGTGCTGCCGGAACTGCTGCCGGAGCTGGCGCCACCGCTCGACGAGCCGCTGGAAGAGCTGCCGCCGGACGAGCCGCCGCTCGAGCCACCACCTCCGCCGTCGAGGCCGCCGCGACCGCCGTCGGCCGACACCCCCCCCTCGGAGCCCGAGGACGATCCAGCGTCCAGGTGCGTGCCCCCGGCTCCGCTCGACGACGTTCCTCCGCCGCCGTCGCCCGTGAGAGCACTCGCTCCGTCATCGAGGACCGTACGACCACCACAGCCGATGACGGCCACCAGCGCGACCGCAGACAGTGCTCCCAGACCTCGCATGACGACCCCTTTGTTCTTCCCGCAAGAACGGTGGACGAAAGTAAGCGCTCGGCTTGTACCCGAGCCCGCGCGTGCTCCGCAATCGGCCCTGGGAGATCTGTGCGCACCAGCAGCGGCTTATTGCCGCGTACCTGAAAGAAAGCGCATTTTCCCCTGTCGAGCCGCGCGTTTCATAACCGCATGCGACGCCATCCACCCGTCCCATTGACGCCTCGGCGTCGGGCCGTCGACGCCTCCGAGTGCGGCGGTCCGCTGGTGTAATCTCCATGGGCTCCCGGCGAGCGCGCACGACCGATGCCGCAATGAAGTTCCGCTCTCTCGCGCTGCTGCCTCTCGTCTTCGCGGCGGCCTTCTCCATCGCCGCGACCGCGGTCGCAGGCGGCTCCGCGTCGCTCGCCGCGGTGCTGATCGCGGAGAACGAGACGGGAAAGACGATCGCGGCCATCGGCTGCATCGTCGCGGCGGTGGCGTTCGAGCGCGGCGATTACCTGCGCCGCGCGTGGCTGTGCAGCGGCCTTTGCTATGCCGTGCTGCTCGCGAGCGACGCCGCCGGGATGCCGGTCGTCGGTGCGCACGTGGGCGGGCACGTCGTCGACGGCGCGCAGGGCGCGCTCGCGGTGCTCGCGAACGCGGCTTCCGTCGTGGGAACGTGGATGCTCGCGCGGGCGTGGACCGTGTCAGGCCTCGAAGAGGAGGACGAGGGCGAAGGTGGGCCCACGCGCGCACGACGGAGACTGCTCTTCGCGGGGGCGGCCCTCCTCGCGGTGGTCATCACGGGGTGGCCGCTCGTGCACGATGTCCGCTTGCTGGCAGGGGGCGACGTCGGCGCGACCGTGTCGATCGCGTCCGACCTCGGCGACACGATCTGCCTCGCGCTGGTGGCGCCCGTGATGCTGACCGCGCTCGCGATGCGAGGGGGAGTGCTTCGCTGGCCCTGGGGGTTTCTCGCAGCCAGCGGGCTTGCCTGGGTCCTCTACGACGCGGGCTCCGGGCTGATCGAAGCGCTGAACGCGAACGGCGCCGGGACGCTCGTCGCCAGCGAGGCGATCCGCGCCCTCGCGTGCGCGTTCTTCCTGTCGGCCGGTCTGGCGCAGCGCCGCGTGGTGACACAAGCTGCGGCGGAGGTCTGACCGTTTCTTCCGACTGCTGGCCGGCGCCGTGGTTCCCCTCGCCGTCGGTCCCCCTCTTGCAGACTGGCGCGTCTACCGGGACACGACATCCTGCGTTTCCGCCTGGTTCTCCGCTTCGATGTGCCCGTGTGGGCACGTATCCGCCAACTGTGGTTGCAGACGGACGACGGAACATCCCGTTGCCGGCCATGCTCGAAAGAAGCACGTGGACGCAGCCGAGCCCCCTCGCATCGTCTTCGAGAGCCCCGCCGCGTGCCGGGAAGGCGATCGCACGGAGACGCTGCTCCACCGGACGCTCGGTTCGTCTCGGGCTCCGTCGCAGGGGTGGGTCGTGTCGATGCGCATCGCGCCGACAGGCACCCGGGCGCTCCGGGCGGACGGCGACATCGTCGATGGTGACGGCGTCGGCGTGGCCCACAGGACGATCGTCGGCACCCCGGCAGATTGCGGGGGCATGGCCCGCGCGATGGGTGTCTGGGCATCCCTCGTTCTCGACGACGAGAGGCGCCGGGCGGAGGCGGCGTCGGCGCGAGCGAGCGGCTCGCCAGAGTCGGATGGGGAGCGGGAAGGTCGAGCCGGGGGCGCGGCAGGCCATGGGGCGTCCTCCGGGGGTCCGGCGGAAGGGGCACCGCCGGGCGGCGCAGGCTCGTCGCCGTCGGGAGGCACGGGGGGCGTCTCGGCTGCCGGCGGCGGGGGCAACGTGCTCGGCGCGGTCACGGGCGTGGACGCACGGTCGGGCGAGCCGACGAGCGCGTGGCCTCCGCCCGCGGTCGCAGAAAAGCCGTCGCCCGAGCACGACTGGTACCTCCACCACGACCAGGATCGAACGCTCGAGGCGGGCGCGGGTGTGTTCCTGATGACCGGCACGGGCGGCGGGGCGCTGGCCGGTCCCAGCGCGTTCGTCGTCGTCGAGGCGGGCCATGGTCTCTTCCTCCGCCCGTCGATCGCGTTCGGCCAGTCCCTCACCTCCCTGCCGCCGAGCGACGTGACCTCGTCCACCTGGACAGCCGGCCGCTTCGACACTTGCCTGCGGCTGCCGGGCCTCTACACGCGCCACCACGGGATGCAGCTCGACCTGTGCGGCGGCGGGGACGTGGGAATGACGCGCGTCACTGCGGTCGGTGTGGCCACGAGCACGCTCCCGTACTTCGATCTCGGACCCAGCCTGGACCTGCGCGGCGAGCTCGGTGGGCGTCTCTCCGCCGTGCTGCGCGTCGTCGCGGGCGTGAATCTCCTCCGCGACTCGTTCCAGGACCTGAGCGGCGCGACCGAACGTCCGCCCCTGGCCGACGGTCGTCTCGAGCTGGCCTTCTCGTGGGACATCCGGTGACGGACATGACCACCCGCGGCCATTCTCCCGATGTGACCTCCCCGGCGGTCCTGGTGGGCCCGCACCCCCACACGCAGACACGCCCGTCGCTCCGGCCGATGGAGCTTCCTCTCGCGGTCCCGTCCGCCGAGGAGCGCGCCCGGAGTTTCCGCGCGCTCTACGAGACGCACGTCGACTTCGTGTGGCGCAACCTGCGGCGGCTCGGCGTCTACGAGGCCGACGTCGACGACCGCACGCAGGAGGTCTTCGTCGTCGCGCATCGGCGCTTCGACCAGTTCGAGGATCGGGGGCACGGGCCGCGCGCATGGCTCTTCCAGATCGTGCTTCGCGTCGCGAGCGATGCCCGACGCCACCGCCGCCGCCACCCCGAGGATCCGGACGGCGGCGACGCCCTCGGGCGTGCCTCGGTCGAGCCCGGACAGGCGGACGCGCTCCTGCGGAGCGAAGCGCTCTCCCGCCTCGACGCCGCGCTCGACACCATCGAGGTCGGGCGCCGCGCGGTCCTCGTGCTGCACGAGATCGAGGAGATGACCGCGCCCGAGATCGCGCAGGTGCTCGGGATACCGCTGAACACGGTGTACTCGCGCCTGCGCGTGGGGCGCGCCGAGCTCGAGACGGCGCTCGTCGCGCTCGGGGAGGGCGAGCCGTGACCGAACCTCGCCTCAGCGCGACGACGCGTGCATTGCTGCACGCCGCCAAGGCCGACGGTCCCGGCGCGGCCGCCCGCGCGAAGGTCTGGTCGGGCGTCGCTGCGTCGGTCGGTGGCGCAGGTGCAGCGGGTGCCGCGGGCATCGCAGCGACCACGGGAAGCTCCGTCGCACCGGGCGCCTCGGCCGCGGCAGGAGGGGCCGCCGCCGCGTCGAAGTTGCTGACGATCGGTGCCTTGCTCGGTGGGACGATCACGGTCGGTCTGGCCGCCGCGCTCATTCGCGTCGGTCCTGCACCGTCCCCCACGCCTCCTGCAACGTCGGTTGGCGCTGCGGCGCAGGTCGTCGTCGTGGGTGGTTCCCCGAGCCCCGCGAGAAACGTCGCACCGCCGCCGGTCGAGCACGACGACCCCCCGGTCCCGCTCGCGCCGCCCCCACGTTCCCTCGCCCCGGCCGCAGTGGCGACGGGCGTCGCCCCCCGCGCGCCTGCAGCGTCGCGTCCCTCGCCGCGCGCGAACGCGGCTCCTCCCGCCACGTCCGCGGCGGACACGTTCCCCCGGGAGGCGAGCCTCGTCGCAGAGGCGCACGCCGCGATGATGCGCGGCGACGCGCGCTCGGCCCTGCGCTCGGTCCGCGCGGCGCGCACGCTGCCGTCGCACGCCCTCGGGCCCGAGGAGCTCGCGCTCGAGGCCCAGGCGCTCCGTGCCCTCGGCCGCGACGACGACGCGCGGGACGCCGAGACCCGCTTGAAGAAGCAGTTCCCGGACTCCGCGCTCGCTCGCTGAGTCTGCGCTGGCCCGTGCGGGCTCGACGACGACCGCCTCAGTTGGGAGGAAACGGCGTTCCCCTCCCCTGCCCCTCGGCCGCCGCGCGCAGGCCGTCGCACGCGCCGGGACCGAGATCCTTCTCCTCGCCCGGATCCGCCGCAACGTCGAAGCAGTGCCAGGCGGCGTCCTCCTCCGCGGCAAAGAGCTTGCGCGAGCCGCGGATGGCACCCCAGTTCTTCACGGCGCACGAGAAGAGCTCCGAGCAGTTGGTCATCACCTCGACGCGCTCCGCGGGTGGCGCGCCTCGCAGCATGCTCGCGCCGTGCATCGCCCCGCGGAGCGGCGCGAGCGCCGGGTCGTCCCAGACGCCGAGCAGATCGAGCACCGTGGGCGCGATCTCGAGCTCGGTCAACGGAGCGTCCCGCAGCGCGCGCAGGTGAGCCGCCTCCTCGTCGCTCAGCGTGCCCGCGGGCGCGTCGATCCAGAAGGGCACGCGAATCTCGTCGTCGTAGAGGTTCCACGTGTGCCCGGTCTGGCCGTGCTCGCCGATCTGCTCGCCGTGATCGGAGAGGAAGACGACCACGGTGCGCTCGGCACCAGGCTGCGCGCGGAGGCGCACGAGGAAAGACGCGAGGAGCGCGTCCTGCCGGTGGAGCGCGTCCCAGTAGCGGATGCGCGTCCGGCCGAAGTCGTCCATGTGGCGCCAGTCGTGGGTCGACGAGAAGGGAAGATCGTGCGGGTCGATCTCGTAGGGGAAGTGCGTGTTCGCGAGCTGCGCGATGGCGACGTACGGCGCGCGGAGTCGAGCGAGGCCCTGCAGGGCGCGGTCGAGCATCACCCCGTCGTCCGCGCCGTCGAGGTAGTCCGCGTACGGCGCCAGCTGCGTGCCGCAGACGAAGTCGGAGAAGGGCAGGCCGTCGAGGAACCGGCCGGCGTTCGCGTAGAGGAGGTTCTGCGACGTCCAGTACGCGGTGTCGGCGCCCGCGCGGTGCGCGTACTCGGGCAAAAGGGGGGCCGAGAGGAGCACGGAGCGGGGCGACGCGGGAGATCGCCCACTCAGCATGGTCACCATCGAGAGGGCGGTCGTCGAGTCCACCGCGCGCATCTGTTCGAAGCCGAACCGGTCGGGCAGGAGCGCGTTCGTGAACGGGTTCTTCGCGCAGTCGTCGCCCGGGGCGCTGCAGACGTCCTCGCCGCGCACCGATTCGTCGACGAGCAGGAGCACGTTGCGCGGACGCGCAGGATGCGGGTGGAGCGCCGGCACGTCCTCGGGCGATCGCGAGCCCGGGAGCCAGCGGAGCTCCACCATGACGTCCTCGTGGGTGCGCCTGGACTTCGCGAGCGCTCCGACGGCGGCGAGCCAGAGCACGTCCGGCGTCGTCCCGTTGTCCCAGCCCGTGTCGGCCTTCCCCCACACGAGGGCCGCCGCGAGCCCCGCGATGCCGAGAGGGAGCCCCACGCGCGCGGCCAGCCGGCGGGGCGGTGCGAGGCGACGGACGCCCACGGCGACGGCGAGCACGAAGACGACCGGCGCGAGGAGGAACGCGAGCGCGCGCAGCCTGTCTCCGAAGAGCTCCTGACCGAGGAACGGCGTCAGCGAGTTCCCCATGAGGGCCGTTCGCCAGTTCAGGTACGACCCGTACCGGGCGAACGTCTGGCATTGCGTACCGACCGCCAGCAGGGCCGCCAGGGCGAGGACGACGCGCGCTCCCCACCGCGTCCACGATCGCCGGCGCGCGGCAGCGAGAACCAGCGCGCCCCATGCGAGCGCCGCCGGGCCGAAGCACCGCGCGTAGGCGAGGGCCGCCTCGCGAGTGAACTCCCTCAGGAGACGCCCCCGCAAGGCGAAGTCGAGGGCGAGCACGGCGAGCGCCGGTGCGAGGAGGAGCAGGCGCGCGAGGGCCCTTCGGACGCGCGAGGCGGTGCGGGGCGGCATCGACGCCGTGTTGACTATCACGGGCTCGTCGTCCGTTTGGAGACGGTCGTCCAGGCCGCGCCACGCTTGACCGGTCCGCGGGTGCGGACCATCGTTCCGCGACGACCTTCTCCTTCCTCGGAGCTTGATCATGCGAACGAAGCAGGACCGCATCTTCGGTGCGACGCTGGCCGCGACTCTCGGAGCCGCCCTCGTGGGGGCCGTCGCGACACCCGGATGCAGCGGGAAGGTCGAGGGCGCCGGAGGCGACGGCGGTACGTCCGACACGGGATCCCCCGCCCAGCACGACTCGGGCCCCGCCCCCACGTTCGACAGCGGCCCGTCGTTCGACTCGGGTCCGGGCATCCACGACAGCGGCCCCGCGCCCACGGGCGACAATTGCGTCACGCCCGGCGTGACCTGCATCACGCCTCCGCCCCCTCCCGGCGGCGGCGTCGCCACCCCGGGCCCGCACCAGTACGCGATGCGCAAGCTCTACCTCGGCGACACCGACCGCACGGGCGTCGCGAGCGCCACCGCGTGGAAGGCCTACGGCTACAACCTCGACAGCCTCGTCACCACCAATACGTCGGTCGACGTGTGCACGCTCGCCGCGGGCGCATCCAAGGAGACGCAGGTCGACGGCAACGGCGGCATCGACAACTCGTTCGGCGAGAACATCCTGCCCATCGTCATCACGACGGCGGGCTCCGACTTCAGCGCGACCACGGACGCCGCAATCGAGGCCGGCGGCCCGACGGACCTCGTCTACGTGGTCGGCTTCGACGACGCGTCGGGGAACGCGATGAACGCCACCGGCCTGACCGGTGTCTTCTTCGTCGGAGCGAGCTACGCGGCCGCCCACGGCGGCGCTGCTCCCAGCTGGGACGTCACGACGCACTGGCCGATCGCTCCGCAGTCGATGAACGGCTGCACCGCGACGGGCGGCTGTCCGTCGGGGACCAACCCCGTCGCGGACGCCGTCGTGCAGTTCCCCCACGCGTACCAGTCCGCGGGGACCTTCGTGACGGGCGACCCGGCCGACATCCCCCTCACGCTCGGCATCGGCGGGGACGCCCTGCCGCTGCTCATCCGCGGCGGCATCCTCACGTTCCAGCCGAAGACGCCGGGCTCCGTGACCAACGGCGTCATCGCTGGCGCGCTCGCGACGACGGATCTCGTCAACGCCCTGCAGGCCGTCGCAGGCTCGATCTCGACGTCCCTGTGCTCGGGCAGCGCCTTCCAGAGCATCGCGCAGCAGATCGAGCAGGCGTCCGACATCGTCCTCGAGGGCGACCAGGTGACCAACGGCGCGGGCATCTCTTGCAACGCCATCTCGATCGGCGTCGGCTTCGACGCGACGGAGGTTGCCCCGCCGGTCCCCGGCGACATCGCCGGCGGCTCGCCCGCTGCGCCGGACCCCTGCGGAGACTGAGCGGGCGACGTCGACCGGACGCGCCCCCGCACCATCTCGAGGCGGGGGCGCGACGTCACTTCGCGAGCTTCATGACTGTGCCGTCCCCTTGATTGGTCCAATAGACGTAGTTCGCGTCCACGGCGATCCCGCTGGGCACGGACTGACCCGTGGCGAGCGTGACCACAGGGCCACCGGCGATCGGGACCGCCTCGATGGACCCCCCGAAGGTATCCGCGAAGTAGAGCCGGTCCGCGTCGACCGCGAGCTGAAAGCCCACGAAGCCGGTGCCCGTGGCGAGCGTCGTCGGCGCGCCTCCGCCCAGGGGGACCTTGCCCAGCGTGCCCTGGTTGGTCCCGTAGTAGACGTTCACGCAGTCGGCCGCGATGCCTGCGACGCTGGCGTCCGACGGCCCGGGCACGAGCACCGTGGGGGTGCCGCCCCCGACCGGAATGCTCAGGAGATCCTCGCCGTCGTTCGGGCCCGCCGCCGCGGTGTAGTAGAGAACCCCTCCGCTCAGGAGAATCACACTGTCCGCGCTCGGCGCGGTGCTCAAGGCCGTCACCGGGCCGCCGCCGCCGACAGGGGCTTTGAACAATCCGCCGCCCGTCCAGTAGACGTTCTCGTCGTCCACCGCGACGCCCCATACGTACACCTGGCCGGACGCGACCGTGGTGTAGTTGCCGCCGCAGCCCGTCTTGGCGCAGCCGACGACGAGGTTCTCCGGCTGGTTGCCTCCGTTGCCCGACACGGTGAAGACGCTCGTCGAGTTGATGGCAAGGGTGGTGTCGCCGATCCCGTCGAGTGTTCTGACGGGGCCGCCGCCGATCGGCAGGGCATAGACGGGACCGATCTCGTACGACGCGACGTAGAGGCTCTGGGCGTCGATCGCGAGGCCGGACGGGGATGGGATCTGCGCGAGCATGACGGGAGCCCCACCATTGCTGCCACCTCCGGCGGGGGTCGTCGTACACGCCCCACCCGAACTCCCGCTGCTCGACGACCCGCTCGAGCTGCCCGACCCACTCGACGACGCGCCGCTACTGCCGCCGCCGGACCCGCCAGAGGAGCCACTCCCCCCGCCAGCGCCTCCGGCATCGGCGCACTCGCCAGCGCCGGGGTTGCAGTCGTTGCACGACCACGCGCCGCCGACGCACGTGCACACGAACCCGTCCGTGACTTCACCTCCGACCGACGTCTGCCAGTCGGGGCACGGGAAGACGGCTAACGCGCATTGCGAATTGGCAGAGCACGCCTGGCCCGTCGGCAGGGCGTCCTGCCCGCAGCCCTCGGTGGGGTTGCCCCCCACGCACGCGGCCGCGCCGGCTGCCGACGTGCACGTCGGAAGGGAATCGAAGCTCGGGCAGAGACTCGGCACGTTCGGAGCCGTGGACCCCTGCCCCTCCTGGCCGGTGCCGCCGAGGGCGATCTCACCCCGGCACGCCGCCGGGGCAAGGAGCGCGGTAGCCACGAAAAGGAAGCCGTCGATGCGTCGCATGGGTCGTTCTCCTGCGCTGAAGATGGCCGCGCCGGGCGCCGTCGATCACGGATTCGACGCACCGACGAGCGACCGCACGCGCTCGGCGTAGGGGCTTTGCGGCTGGCTCGCGAGGAACGACGCTGCCAGACGTTCGGCCGCCGGGTGATCACCGGCGCGAACGAGAGCCTCGATGCGGATGACGGTCGCCTCCGACGCCATCGTCGCGTGCGGGTGGCTCGCCGCGTAGGCGTCGAGAAGGGAGAGCGCGCGGGCGGGCTGGCCCGCGGCGAGGGCGGCACGTGCGTCCTCGAGATCGCGGAGCTCGGAGCGGACGTCGGACGGAGCCGACGCAGGCGGCGGGAGGGGCGCACCGGAGATCGCGGGCGCCGGCATCTCGGTCCCGGAAGCCGAGCCGAGTGCCGGTGCGACCGGCGCCGCTGGCGCGACAGGCGAAGGAACGTCCGTCGCCGACGCCCGCGGAGACACCCCCGTCGTCCCGCGCACGTGGGGGGACGCCCCGAGCGTCGGAGCGGCCTGCACGAGGATCGTCGGCTCGCTGCGCGCGCCCGACGCGGACGCTCGCCCGTGCGACTCGATCGCCGCCGCGCCGACCACCGCGCCGACTCCGACGAGGCTCACGACCGCGAGCCACTTGAGCGACAGCCCGGAGGCCGATTTCGCCGCCAGGCTCGTGGCCGCACCGACCGCCAGGCCCGTCGTACCCAGGGCCGCCGTCGCGGCGACGATCGCGCGCTGCCGAGCCTCGGCGGGTGCGTCGGCGCGTCCCGCCCGAAGCAGCAGGCGCTCGTACTCGCTCGCGGAGCCTTCGAGCAAACGGGGGGGATCCTTCATGGCTGTTCCTTGCGGCCGCGCTGCACGGCCTGCATGCGTTTCACGATCGCCTGGAACGACTCCCGCGCCCGGCGGAGCCGTGACGCGATCGTGCCGACCGGCACGCCGATGACCTCCGCGATGGCCGGGGTCGTCATCTCCTCGAGCTCGTAGAGCACGAAGACGATACGGAGCTCGACGGGCATCGCCTGGAGGACGCGCTCGAGAACCTCGTACGCGCGGCGGCGGTCGAGGAGATCCTCGACGCTCGGAGCCGGAGCGCTCCGCGTATCGAGGTCGTCCGAGGCGTCCTCGGGGTGCCGGCGTGCGGTGCGGCGCCACGTCGAAGCGACGTGGGTCGCGGTGGAGAAGAGGAAGGCTCGCTCCGCGCCCGCCTCGACGTCGTCGATGCGGCGGGCGAGCACGCACATCACCTGCTGCGCGGCGTCCTCGGCGTCGGCGCCGCCGAGACCGAGGGTGCGCAGCGTCCGCCACACGAAGTCGTACTGGGCCTCGACGACGCCGCGCACCCGGTCGACGGGCATGGACGCGCGCTCGCGTGCGAGGGAGGGCATGTCGGCGGCGTTGCACTCGGTCCGGGTCATGACGGAGCGACCTCCCCACCATGGCCGGCGGCGCGCCGATCGATCACAGAAACCGGACCCCCAGACCGATCGAGGCTTCCGCCCCCAGAAGGGGGACGATGTGAACCGTCGTGTCCGGCACGAAGTAGAAGCGATCGTCCGTCACGTGGACCATGCCGGCGACCTCGATCGAGAGGAACAGCGGCGGCAGGGGACCCCATTCGACGCGCGCGACCGGCCCCAGGGCCAGCCATGGTGCGCCTTCCGTGCGAGCGCCGCTGATGCGAGAGCCCGCCGCGAGGAGCTGCCCGGCCTCTGCGCGGGCACACGCGCGCACGCGGAGCCGGGCGCGCGGCGGCCAAGCGAGGACGCACCCGTCGGCGCGCCCCACGGTCCAGGTGAACGCTGCGTCCCCCGTCGCGAGGGAGAACGTCCCGCTCGCCGCGCGCAGGAAGGAGACGCCGACGGCTGGCTGGAAGAGCGACGACCCGTGACCCTGCCACCCGACCCGCGGCGCGAACCCGACGAGCGCACCCTGGACCACCCCCGTCGCGAGCGCGACCTCGGCGGAGAACGCGAGTGTCTCCGGCCACCGGAGCTGCGCCCACGCGTCCCGTCCGTCCGTCGGGTTCGACTCGGACCCGACCCGCGCGTCCGGCGACGTCGGTGGGGAGGGAAAGGGCGAGGGCGCGGCCAGCGGAGGAGAAGTCGCGGCCGACGATGCGGGCGGTGCAGCTGGGGCCGCGCCCGAGGAGAGGGGTGCCGTGGACGACATGCCTGCAGAGGGATCGATCGCCAGTGCGACGGCGAGCGCGAGCGCGTCCGCGACCTCGTCGCAGGAGGACGCATCGACCGCGCGCGTGCCCTCCACGACCCCCGCGCGCCAGACCGAGAAGCGGCCGCGAGGCGCCGGCCCGCTGGAGATCTCCACCTCGAAGATCCGCGCCGCTCCGCCCGAGTCCGCGAATACGGCCCGCGCCGTACGGGCCCGCACCCGCGCCTCGAAGCTCTCGCGCGACGGACACCCGGGAGCGCTCGCGTACGCGAGGCGCACCACCTCGCCCGCCTCGGCCTCCTGCGCGTCCGCCGGAGCCGCGGCGACCCCCGCGACGCCTACCGCCGCGACGACCGAGACCCGCACCGCCGCGATCCATCCGCGTCCCGTCATGCGCGCCGCCCGCCCGGTGAAACGACGGTCTTACCGCGCCCGGCCACGCGCCTTCGACAGGGCGTCTTCGACCATCACCTGCTGCTCCGTAGGGTCCTGCCAGCGGCGCTGCTGGTGGGTCGAGAGCTGGTGCATCGGGTCGAAGTAGAGGAAGAGCTGCCCGGGCTTGACGCTCGGAGCCGCGTACACGCTGACGCCCGTGTCGGGGTCGTAGTACTCGAACGAGTGCGCGTCGCGCTTGCCACCGCCTCCCGGGGCGTCGACGACGAACGTCGGCGTGTTGAAGCCCGCGGTGCTGCCGCGCACGTTCTTCTCGATGTGGACGGCCGTGTCGACGCTCGTGCGCAGGTCTTCGACGCCGCTCACCATGTCGTGCACGTAGACGTAGTAGGGGTGCACGTTGACGTGCCCGAGGCGCTTCACGAGGAGCGTCATCGAGTCCACGCCGTCGTTCACGCCGCGGATCAAGACGCTCTGGTTGCGGACGACGATGCCGCGCTCGAAGAGCCGCCCCATGGCCGCCTCGGTGATGCCCGTGATCTCTCCGGCGTTGTTGAAGTGCGTGTGGAGCACCACGTCCTTGTGGAGCTTTCTGCCCTTCTCGACGATGCGCGTGAGCGCGTCGACCCACGGGTCGTCGGTCAGGATCTTCATCGGCATGACCGCCGGGCCCTTCGTCGCGAAGCGCATGCGTCGCACGTTCGGGATGGCGAGGAGCGCCTCGCCGATCTCCTCGATGTGCTGCGCGCGGAGCTGGTACGCGTCGCCGCCGCTGATGACGATGTCCTCGAGCTCCGGGCGCGACGCGATGTACTGGTAGGCGCGCTTCCAGCGCTCGTCGTTGGGCCGGAGGTGCACCTTCTCGACCTCGTCGGTGTCGAGGCCGATGGCGTAGCTGCGCGTGCAGAAGCGGCAGTAGACCGGGCACGTGTCGAGCGGCAGAAAGAGGGCCTTGTCCTGGTAGCGGTGCGTGAGGCCCGGGACGGGGGCGTCGGCCTGCTCGTGCAGCGAGTCGAGCCCGAGCTTCGGGTGGTCGGCGAGCAGGCGCGAGGCCACCGGGAAGAACTGGATGCGCTCGGGGTCATCGTAGGGGTGCTCCCAGTCGATGAGCGACACGAGGTAGGGGCTCACGCGCACGCTCATGGGGGCGCGCTTCATCCCCGCCTCGAGGTCCTCGACGAAGCCGGCCGGCACGAGGTCCTGGATCGTCTCGACGAGCTTCGACACCTTCGTGATCGAGTTCTTCGCCTGCCACGCGTGGTCGAGGAACGTCTTCTCGTCGACGGCCTTGTAGGCAGGGATCTTCTGCCAGAAGGGGCCGCGGCGCAGGTCCTTGTGCGCGAGCGACGCGGGGTCGACCGGCGGCTTCTTCGGGACGATGGGCTGGACGTCGTTCGAGACGACCGGGAGGGGGTTGCTCGGCGCGGTGGACATGGAGGCTCGCCTTCTCCCACGGGGTAGCTCACGTTGCAACTAGCCGCCGTAGCGCGATGCGGCGCGCCGGAGCTCGGCCGCCACGTCGTCGGCGAGCTCCTGCGGCTCGAGGACGTGCGCCGCCGCGCCGAAGCCGAGGAGCCAGGCGCGGACCTGCGCGAGCACCTCGGGGGCGTGGGGCACGCGAAGCGAGGCCCGGGTGCGCCCGTCGCGGGCGACCGCGAGCTTCTGCGTGGGGTGCACCTTTCGCGCGCGGACGGCGTCGGCAGCGCGGGGCTCGAACTCGACGAGCACGTCGACGTGACGGTGCGCCCGCGCGACCCCGAAGTCCCCCTGCAGCCACTCGGAAAGGGCGAAATCCGCGGGGAGCTCGAAGCGGTCGGTCTCGCTCGACTGGAGGTCGCTCATCCGCTCGAAGACGAAGGGGCGCGTCACGCCGCGGTCGACGTCGCGCGCCAGGCACGTGATTGCGCCGCCGTGGAGCACCATCGCGTACGGGTGCGCGGTGATCCGCGCGCGCTTGCCCCCATCGCCGCCGTCGGCGCCGTCCTCGCGGTACCGGAAGCGCAGCACCGTCAGGTCGGCCACGCTCTGGAACGCAGCGTCGATGTCCTCGCTCCGGTTCGCGTACGCGCGCGGCAGCGGCGGCACGTACGCGAAGCGCTCTTCGAGCTGCGCTTCGCCGGGCGCCTCGCCGCGCGTCCCCCGAGGGCTCGGCCGCGCCGCGGGACGGTGGGCCACCTGCTCCACCTGGCGGAGCGCCAGGTCGATCTCGTCGAAGAGGGCCGACCCCTTGAGGATGTCGAAGCACCGCCGCGGCGCCAGAAGCGCGTACGCCTGCGTCCGGCGGAGAGCCACCGTGCGACCGCGCTCGCTCGGCTTGATTCGCCAGATGTGGACCCCGCCGGCGCGCACCTCGACCGACTCGACCTCGGTGACGAGCGAGAGCTCCCGGAGGTAGCGCCGCACCGAGCGCGTGCTCACGCGCAGCATGGTCGCGAGATCCTCGAGCAGGAGGCCCGCCGGGTGGGCCTCGAGCTTCTCGCGGAGGAAGTCTAGGCGCCGGTGCTGCGTGAACTTCCCGGTGGGGCGCCCGACGCGCGGGACCTTCGGGCGGGAGATCGGGCGGAGGGGCATGGCGACGCGGAGGGGCCCGCTCAGATGGGCCGGTCCCGCATCTCCTTCTTGTACTTGTCCTTGTACTGGTTGTGGCAACCGCGGCAGGCGCCCTTCACGCCGTCGAGGCTCTGCGCCCGCGCCGCCGCGGCGCCGTCCTTCGAGATCGACACCCAGTTCGTGAACCCGGGCGGCGCGAACTTCGCGGTCTTGTCGAGGGCCGTCGCGAGGGCGTCGTAGTCCTGCGCGCTCATGGCGGCGGACGTGTTGGCCTTCATCCACGCGTAGAGGGGGCAGGGGGGGAGGGGCTTGTCGCCGCAGGTGGGCGCGCCCTTGACGGAGGCGGACGCGGACGCGGCGGACCGGGGCGAATGCGAGGAGGAGGGAGAGGGGTCGGGGGTGGGCGCGGGCGTGGGCGCGGGCGCGGGCGCGGGCGCGAGGGTGGGCAGGGGCGCGGGGATGCGCAAGGCCGGGTTGCTGTCGCCTGCGAATCGGCTGCTGCTCTACGTGCTCGCTGGCGCGTGCGCGCTCGTCCTGCTCCTCGTCCTCGCGGCAGTGCTCGTCGGGCTCAAGGAGCGCGCTCCCGACGCGACGGCGCCCGCGGACTCGGCGTCGGCAGCGCCGGTTCCCGAGCCGCTCGTCGAGCCCTTCGCGCCCGTCCATCCGTCGACGCACGCTCCGCCTCCACCACACCTGGCGCCTCCGCCTCCGCCGCGGGGGGCGCCGCACGGTCACTGAGCTCAGCCCGGGCGCGCGCCGTCCCGGTAGAGGATCACGGCAGGCGACTCCTTGTACGTCGAGCGCGCGGCCTCCACGTAGCCGCACTTGTACGCGACGCGCAGCGACGCCGCGTTGTCGGGCGCGATGAGGCAGCACGTCCGCTCGGGGCCGCGCGCGCCCTCGAGCCACGCCAGCGCCGCGCGCAGCGCCTCCGTCGCGAAGCCCTTGCCATGGGCGGCGGGAGCGAGCACCCAGCCGCCCTCGGGCATGGCGCCGAGCGACGGCTCGATGGCGCGGTGGAAGTCGGCGAACCCCACCTCGCCGACGAACGCCCCGCTCGCCCGCTCGCGAACGACCCAGTAGCCGTAGCCCAGGATCGACCAGAGGCCCGGGTAACGGAGAAGGCGTGCCCAGCTCTCCTCGCTCGTGAACGGCCGCCCGCCGATGTGGCGCGTGACCACCGGGTCGGCCCACATCGCCGCGCTCTCCGCGAAGTCCGCGGCGACGTGGCCCCTGAGCGTGAGCCGGGGTGTCTCGAGGGCGGGTGCGTCGGGCACGTCAGTTCGGCTTCTCTTCGGGCCTGGGCGGCGCGCCCGGCTCGAGCCACTTCTTCGCGTTGGGCCACGCGCTGAGGACCGCGTGCGCGTCCCCGGGCGAGAGCTCCGCGATGCCCTCCCGCACCAGGCGGCGCTCGCTCTCGAGGATGATCTCCGGCGCGTCGAGGAGCACGAGCCGCTCGAGGCGCGAGAGGCGGTGCGAGAGCCGCTGGATCCAGTAGCGGCGCCCGTGGACCCGCTTCGGCGGCGTCAGCGAGGTGGCCGGGGCCGGCGCCCTCCGGTCCTTGCGCACGAGGAGCCAGTGCCAGATCCACAGGTGCGCACCGGCGACCATGCCCAGCCCCGCGGCCACGGGGACGAGCGGCGAGCTTCCCACGCCGAGCTCCGGCCAGCCGATCTCGGCGACGACGACCACGACCATGAGCACGATCGACGCGAGCACGAGCAGGACGAGCACGAACATCCAGGCGTTGGCGAGCAGGCCCAAGACGAGCGCGCAGGTCTCGCGCAAGCGGGAGCGTGCGCGCCACGAGGTATCCTTCTCCTCGTTCTCCTCCTCGTCTTCCTCCGGGTCGGAGTAGGGGCTGAAGCCCCGCTCGTACTTCGAGTACAGCGTCTCGGGCACCGCGACGTCCGTCGCTCCGATCGGGAGCCAGCGGAGCACCCCCCACTGGAAGAGATCGAGCAGGACCGGCACGCACCCCGGCCGGCCGGCGTGGAGCGCGACGTGGATCTCCGGGAAGCCTTCGGTGAGCGAAGAGAACGTGCGGTCGAGCACGTCGATCTTCTCCCCCGCCCCGCTGGACGTCAGGAGCACCAGCGGCCGATCGCGCCGGTGCGTCTTCACGTGCCCCCTCGCCGCACGGCGCAGCTCGGCGTCGTAGTCCTCGAACAGCGAATCGGCGACGTGGCGGAGATCGCGCGACCAGCGGCGTGCCTTCACGCGCGAGCCGACGAGGTCTCCGGCGGGCGTTCTCCACGTCGTCACCACGTGCCCCTCCAGCCGCTGGTGCCACTGGTCCCAAGGCTCGACGACGACGTCCCGCTCCACGATCTCGGCCCGGGGGGGCTCGCCCACGCGCTTGGGCGGGGCGCTTCGCACGTAGTGCAGTGACGCGACGCCCTCGGCGACGACCACCAGGTGCGCCGTGCCGTCGGGAGCCTGCAGCATCATCTTGCGGACGATGCCGCGGCATCGCTGCACGGCCCAGGAGGCCTCGGGCGGCGTCCACCGGTGGATCTCGACGTGCGTCCCCTCGCGCACGAGGAGGATCGCCGCGTGGTGCATGCAGTAGTCGGGGACGAGCCGGTCGCCTTCCTCGTCGTCCGGGGAGGCGTGATCGAGCGGGGCGGCGACGAGCGCCACGGCGTGCTCCTCGACGAGGCGCGAATGGCTCGCGAGCACCTCGGCGAAGAGCTCGCGCGGGAAGGCGATTGCCTCGGAGAGCCCGAACGCGGGGATGTGAAACGCGGGACACCTCCCGCGCGCGTTCACGGGGAGCGCTCCTTGGACGAGGTAGGGGGGGAGGGGGAACGCAGACACGCGGACCGTCCTCGATTCTTAGCTCACCCCGGCGAGAACAGAACCGGGAAGACGACCGTCACGGTCCCCCCTTCTGGCTGCGGGAACAAGAGGTTCGAGAAGGCGCGCACGACGCAGGAGACCACGGTCGGGCTGGGGAGGTCGGACCCCGCGTCGGTGGCGCTGGCGACGGCGCCCGCGCGGTCGATGACGAATCGCGTCGAGACGCGGCCGGTGAGGCTCGGCTTCGTGCGGAGCCCCTGCTCGTAGCAGAGGCGGAAGCGCCCGAAGTTCTGCCGGACGATCCGCTGGACCACCTCGGGCGGCAGGCGGCCGGTGACCTGGACCGCACCCGTGCGAAGGGAGGGGGCGCGGTTGATCGGCCGCGAGCCGCCGAAGCCCTGCCCCACGCCGGTGCCGGCCCCGTGACCGATGGTTCCGATATTCCCCAGTCCGATCCCCTCGCCCGAGCTGCCCGCCTGGCCGACCCCGCGCAGGCCGAGCCCTCCGGCCCCGAAGGAGTCGCCGACCGCCTCGCCGAACATGCTGCCCGTGATCTGGCCCAGGGGAACCCGCTCGGACGGCGGGGCATTCAGCCGATCGACGGCGTCGGCGAGGTCGGCGACGTCATGGGCGCCCGCGGGAGCGTCGGCGCTCGCTTTCAGCGCTGCGCTGGGAGCCGTCGCGCCGGCCGCATCGGGCGCGGGGACGCAGCCGGTCGCGATGTCACGCGTGGGCACGGCCAGGCGCGCGTACCCGCGCGGCAGGAAGACGCCGTCGCTCGCCGCAACGCCGGGGTCCCCGCCCAGCGTAACCGTCGTGAGCTCGGGCCCGGGTTCGGTGACGCGCACGGGCTTGCCCGCGGGGATGACGCCGACGACGTAGTGTCGGGCGGAATCGTTCGCACCCGCCGAAGCAGCGATGGATCCCGTAGAGGTCCAGTCGACGACGAGCCGGACGTCCGATGCGCAGGTGACCGGCGAGGCCTGCGAGACCGCCGACGGCGCGGGAGGCGCCGCCGGCGCGGCGGCATCGGCAGCGGGTGTGTCCTGGTCCTGGACCTGCGAGGCCTCGCCGGAGCCAAGGAGGCCGATCATCCCGAACTCGGCCACGTCGCGCAGGGCGGCTCTCCTGGCAGGGGTCATCGCCGGACGCGGCCGCGGAGGCGGGGCCGGAGGCGGCGCCACGACGAGCGCGCCGTCGACCCACCCGGCGAGGTGGCCCATGCGAATGCGTGCGTGCGCTCCGCGGCGCTCGAGGAGGGTCACGTGGACCGGGGCGTCGGAGGCCTCGATGGTGCCACCCGGCGGTCCGTCGGGATCGGCCGAGAGCGCGACCGGCTTCGTGCGGCGAAGGACCATCACCTGCGCCTTCTTCGCCGGGAGGAATGCGGCTGGCGGGGCCTGCGTGAGGACGCCGTCCGGGTCCGGCACGAGCGACACGTCCGCGCAAGAGACGAGCGTCGTGGCGGCGGCGTCGGTGGGGACGAACCCCGCGACCCCCGGAGCCGACAGGACGAGCTTTCCGTCGCGCACACCGCGCACGTCGAAGCGCTCGCGCTTGCTCGTGTAGAGGACTCCGCCGAACGCGATCCACCGGCCCGCCCACACGCGCGTTGCACCGGACGACGGGAAGCCGCGGACGGTCCAGGAGGGCGCGCGGACCTCGGCGAAGGCGCCGGCATCGCCGAGCTGCACGGCCAGCGTCCCGCCCGCGAGCTGACCGAAGGCGTCCGCCTTGGGAAGAACGGCGAGGTCCACCGGGGCGCTCGCGAGGGGACGCGTGAGCTCGCACACGTGGTGGGGAGGAGAGGCGACGACCGCAAGCGCTCCGGGTTCGGCGGGAGGCGCGGGCACCGCAGGGGCCACGGTCACGACAGGAGGTGGAAGCGGCGCAGGAGGGGGCGGAGGCGATCCTCCGCACGCGGCGCAGGGAAGAGCGAGCACGAGGAGGGGGAGGACGCCGGTCGACCGCATGGGACGCGTCATCGTACCGTGAACCCCGCCGCCATGGTCTCCCGCCTCGCCCTGCCGCTTCACGGCGGGGCCGGAGCGCCGTCTTCGTGCGGCCCGGCGGAGGGCTCAGCCGACGGGCGCGAGGACCCCCGCGTCGAGAGCGCGGCGGAAGGCGCGGACGTTCGCGGCGTGGCCGGGGCGCACGGCGTGGACGCGGCCGACGGCCGGCCCGCCGTGCAGGTGGAAGTCGCCGAGGAGGTCGAGGAGCTTGTGGCGGGCGGGTTCGTCGGGCGCGGGCGGGCGGCCCGCATGGAGGATGGCGTCGGACGAGAGGACGAGGACGCACGCGGGATCGACGTGGCGGGCGAGCCCACGGCGCGCGAGCTCGTCGACCTCGCGCGCCAGGGCGAAAGTACGTGCCGGAGCGATGCGGGCGGCGAAGTCGGCGGGATCGCCGTGCCAGGCGGCCGTGGTCGCGACGAAGGAGAGGCCGAAGTCGACGCGGACCGAGACCGAGACGGAGGGCCCACGATCGGCGCCGCTGGCCCCGCGTTCGCGCGAGTGGAGGGCGCCGCCGCGTGGACCCTCGCCGGGCGGACGCGGGCCCGGATCGAAGACGTAGCGACTGGGGCCGACATCGTACGTCGCCGCGCGCGTGACGCGGAGGCGCGGGGCCGAGGGCACGAGCGAGAGGGATCGCAGGGCCTCGCACCAGAGAGCGGCGCCGCCGTCGAGGAGGGGCATCTCGGGGCCGTCGACGTCGAGGGTGACGCCGTCGTGGACGCCGAGGCCTGCGAGGGCCGCGAGCGCGTGCTCGACGGTGCAAACGCGGAAGCCTCCGCCCCGAGGCTCGACCGTGGTGGCGCGCGCGCTCGCGACGACGCGAAGCTCGGCGAGGGTGGCCTCCACCCCGCGCGCGCGGATACGCACGGGCCCGGGTGCGCGACGCAGGACGACGCGCGCGCGCTCGCCCGTGTGGAGGCCCACGCCGTCGACCGCGATGTCGTCGCCGGCCCCATCTCGCGCCACCTTCGCGCGACTGCTGTCCACGGGCACGGCCTCGTCCACGCACGGACGGTAGCTCGTCCCGGGCCTCCGGTCGTTCAGGCTCCATCGAAAGTTGCCGGGAGGCGCGCGATTCGCTACGTGGGGGTGGAGAGCGGCCGGGTCCGGCCGGGCGTCAGCCATGTCCACCAAGCGAGTCCACGTCATCGTCCGCGGCCGGGTCACGGGGGTCTTCTTCCGCGCGGCGACGCAGCGCGAGGCAAAGCGCCTGGGCGTCACGGGCTGGGTCAAGAACCGACCCGACGGCAGCATCGAGATGGTGGCCGAGGGCGAGGAAGAGTCCATCAAGGAGATCATCTCGTGGGCGCACCACGGGCCGTCTGCCGCTCGGGTGGACGACGTCGACGTGCGCTGGCGCGGCTACACCGGGGAGTTCTCGGACTTCCGCATCACCGAGTAGCGGGGAAGGCGTCCGGGGGCGGCGCGCGTTCGATGAGGGAACGATGATAGGGCGGCTCGCATGGCTCGCGGTGGCGGCGGCGCTCCTCGGAGCGTCCCCTGCCGCGTACGCGGAAGGCGCGCCGTCGGCGAGCGTGACGGCGGAGGCCGCGCTGTCGTCGGCTGAGCTCGACAGGCTGATCGCGCCGCTCGGTCACGACGCGGTCGAGGACCGCAAGGCGGCGGCGGCGGCCATCGCGGCGCTCGGGCCGGACGCGGTGCCCGCGATGGGGCAGAAGCTCGCCGAGCTTCGCAAGGGCGGCGACGGAGGCGCGAACGCGGCGGTGAAGGCCGCGGGGCACGATCGCGGGAAGGAGGGCGCGTTCGATCTGCTCGAGGCGCTCGTCCAGCAGAGGCCGGACGGCCCGACGACGCGCGCGCTCACGATGACCGCGCTCCTGCGGGGGTTCGCGCACGCCGCGACAGCCGCCGCGGGCCGCCAGCTCGTGCTTCTCGCGTCCGACGCGGGCGGCGCGCTCCGGCCGGAGCTCTCCCGCCAGATGAAGGCCATGGGAGACCGTGCACTCGCGCCGCTCATCGAGGCGCACAGGGACCCCTCGGGCGAGACGCGCACGTGGGCGTCGAACCTTCTCGAGGCGATGGGCAGGCGCACGCCCGGCGAGGCGGTACAGACGAAGGACAACCAGGCGCTCGCCGACATCGTGCGCGCCTACGCTTCGATCAAGGACCTCGACGCCCTCCCCGTCGTGCTCTCGTTCGTAAACTCCGACCGCGCCCAGGTGCGTGTCGCCGCGCGCGAGGCGACCCTCGCCTACGGGCAGGACGCCCTCTGGAAGCTGCGCGAGGCCTACACGGCGCTGACGGGCGATCCTGCGCCCGAAGGCATCGCCGCCCCCGAGCTCGCAAAGAAGCTCTTCGACGCGTACGACCGGTTCCGCCTCCAGGAGGTGTACGCCCTGCTCGACCGGGGGCTCGCGAAGCAGAAGGACGGACACCTCGAGGAGGCCGTCGCGGACTTCGACGAGGTGCTCGCCCGCCAGCCGCTCCTCGACCGGCGCGCCGAGATGGCACCCGCATACGTGGCCCTGGCGGAATCGCGCGAGGCGGCGGACGCGCCGGCCGCACTGGCCGCGCTCCGGAAGGCTCTGCGACTCGACGAGGCAGGGCCCCAGTCGAGCCACGTGCGGAGCGAGATCGACATCCTGGAGGGCGAGGACCTCGTCGCGCACGGCATCGCCGACACCGAGCCCTTCGAGCAGGCGCTCGCCCTCGATCCGCAGAACGGGCGCGCACGCGCGGATCTGGACAAGCTGCATGCCGAGGAGACCGCCAGCCGCGTGCGCGGATGGAGGCTCCTCGCGGCAGCAGCGGTCCTGCTCGCGGCGCTTGGCGGGATCGCCTTCGTCGGCAGCCGCCGCCGCAGGGGCGCCGCGACCGCTTGACGCGAAACACGGCCGGCGGTCGTCGAGGCCGGTCGCCCGTATCACCTTCGGGACGCGTCGATCGTCGCGGTAGGAAAGCTACTCGACCTTCGCGGCCTCGGTCGGGGCTGCGGCCGTCGCCTTCTTCGACGACTTGGCCTTGGCCTTCGCGCCGCCCTTCTTCTCCTCGGGCTCGGACGCGGTCGCACCGTCCTCGACCAGTTCGATGAGCGAGATGGGGGCGCCGTCGCCGCGGCGAGGCCCGAACTTCACGATGCGCGTGTAACCGCCCGCGCGGTTCGCGTAGCGCTTGGCCAGGTCGAGCAGAACCTTCTCGACGAGGTCGACGCGCGTCGACGCCCCGCCCGTTTCGACGCGAACGCCGAAACGGGGGATGTACGCTGCGATGGTGCGTGCCGCAGCGAGGCGCCGCGCCTTGTCGACCGGCGAGAGCTCGGCTTGCGGGGTGTAGGCGGCGGCGCCGAGCCGGCGAGCCTTCGTGATGAGGCGCTCGGCCACGCGCCGCAGCTCCTTGGCCTTCGCGTCGGTCGTCTCGATCTTCTCGTGGAGGATCAGGTTGGCCGTCAGGTTGCGCAGCATCGCCCGGCGGCTGCTGGTGTTCCGGTCGAACTTACGACCCGAGTTCTTGTGACGCATGACTTCCTCTTCCCTGTCCTCTTCACGCTTCCTGGTTCACTCGGCTTGCACTCCGCCGGGCCGCGCCCGGCTCCGGTGCAGCTAGTTTTGCTGCTGCTGCTGCTTCCAGCGCTCGAGCATCTGGGGCCAGTTGTCGATCTTCATGCCCAGGGAGAGCCCCATGTTCGCGAGGATCTCCTTGATCTCCTTCAGGCTCTTGCGGCCGAAGTTCTTCGTCTTGAGCATGTCCTGCTCGGTGCGCTGCACGAGCTCGCCGATGAGCTGGATGTTCGCGTTCTGCAGGCAGTTGGCGCTGCGGACGCTGAGCTCGAGCTCGTCGACGCTGCGGAACAGGTTCTCGTTGAGCGGCTCTTCCTCGTTGCCCGCGGGCGCGTACTGCGTCTCCTCGGTCTCCTCGAAGTTGATGAAGATCGAGACCTGCTCCTTGAGGATCTTCGCCGCGTAGGCGACCGCGTCCTGCGGCTTGAGGCTGCCGTTCGTCCAGACCTCGAGCGTCAGCTTGTCGTAGTCCGTCTGCTGGCCGACGCGCGCGTTGGTCACGGTGTAGTTGACCTTGCGGATCGGGGCGAAGAGCGAGTCGATGGGGATCGTCCCGATGGGCATCCCGGCCGTCTTGTTGCGCTCCGCCGGCACGTAGCCACGGCCCACGTTCACCGTGAGCTCCATGGCGAGCGGGCCCTTCTTGTCGAGCGTCGCGATGACGTGGTCCGGGTTGAGGACCTGCAGGCCGTCGACGAGCTGGATGTCCCGCGCGTGAACGGTGCCGGGACCTTCCTTGTCGATGCGGACCGTGTACGTCTTCGCCGAGGCGGCCTTGAGGACGACCTCCTTGAGGTTGAGCACGATCTCGGTCACGTCCTCGACGACGTCGGTCACCGTCGTGAACTCGTGGAGGGCACCGTCGACGCGGACGGCGGTGATGGCCGCGCCCTGGAGGGACGAGAGGAGAATGCGGCGGAGGGAGTTGCCGATCGTGATGCCGTAACCGCGCTCGAGGGGCTCGGCGGTGAACTTCCCGTAGAAGTCGGTGAGGGTCTCGCTCTCGATGTGGATCCCGCGGGGGCGAATGAGGTCGCGCCAGTTGCGGGTGATGATGTTCGACGTGGACATGCTGCTTGCCTCTTCTTCCTTCTTCTACGTTCCGTTCACGCGGCGATCTCGCTACCCCTTCGAACCCGCTCTCCGGTGGTAACCGTCACCTGCCCGTGTGCTGCGGCCCATGCATCGGGCCTCTCCTCTTCGATGTCTCTCTCCTCGACTAGCGCGAGTAGTACTCGACCACGTACTGCTCTCGAATCGCCGGCTCGTTCATCTCGTCGCGCACCGGCGCGCCCTTGAAGGTGCCCGTGAAGTTCGCCTTGTCGAGCTCGAGCCAGGAGAGCTGCGGCCGCTTGTCGACCTGCGCGAGGGAGGCGACGACCTCCTTGATCTCGCGGCTCTTCTGCCTGACCTCCACCTTGTCGCCCGGGCGCAGGATGACGCTCGGGATGTCGACGCGCTTGCCGTTCACGAGGAGGTGCCCGTGACGAACGAGCTGACGCGCCTGCGAGCGCGTGAACGCGAAGCCCAGGCGGTGCACGACGTTGTCGAACCGCGCCTCGAGGAGGCCGAGCATCTGCTCGCCCGTGCGCCCCTTCCGGCGGGCCGCGTCGAAGTAGTACTTCTGGAACTGGCGCTCGACGACGCCGTAGATGCGGCGGACCTTCTGCTTCTCGCGCAGGCGGATCGCGTACTCGCTCAGCTTGATGCGAGCCTGCCCGTGCTGCCCCGGCGGATACGGCCGGCGGGTGTACGAGCACTTCTCGGAGTAGCAGCGCTCCCCCTTGAGGTAGAGCTTCATGCCCTCGCGGCGACAAAGCTTGCAGACGGGACCGTGGTAACGAGCCATTTCTTCTTCTCTCTCTTCGTCGAAGACCGGTTTACGCACCGAGGTGCTTCGTCCCGGGCCGGCGTGGACCCGCTCGGAGGAGCGGCGCCGGGGTTCTGGAATGTGGAATTTCGATCAGACGCGGCGGCGCTTGGGCGGCCGGCAGCCGTTGTGCGGGACCGGCGTGACGTCCCGGATGAGGGTGACCTTGAAGCCGACGGTCTGCAGGGCGCGGAGCGCGCTCTCGCGGCCGGCGCCGGGGCCCTTCACGAAGACCGCCACCGAGCGCATGCCGTGCTCCATCGCCTTGCGCGCCGCTTCTTCGGCCGCGAGCTGCGCCGCGAACGGGGTGCTCTTGCGCGAGCCCTTGAAGCCCCGTGACCCGGCGCTCGACCACGCCACGGTGTTGCCGTTGACGTCGGTGATGGTGACGACCGTGTTGTTGAAGGTCGACTGGATGTGGGCGATGCCGCTCGCGACGTTCTTCTTGACCTTCTTCTTCGCGGGCTTTGCCTTGGGACCGCCTGCGCCCGGTGAGGGGGCGGCGGGGATGTTCGCGTCCTGCGTCATGACGATGAGCTCCTACGGTCCTTGGCGGCGATCAGGTGGGGGTCTTGCGGGCGCGCGAGATGAGGCCCTTGCGCGGGCCCTTGCGGGTTCGCGCGTTGGTGTGCGTGCGCTGCCCGTTGACGGGCAGACCGCGGCGATGACGGAGGCCGCGATAGCAGCCGAGGTCCATCAACCGCTTGATGTTCATCTGCACCTCGCGGCGCAGGTCGCCCTCGACCTTGTAGTCGGCGTCGAGCGCGTCGCGGATCCTCTTGATCTCGCTCTCGGTGAGCTCCTCCGTCATCCTCGTGGGGGCGATTCCCGTCGACGCGCAGATCTGGCGCGCCGCGGTACGCCCGATGCCGTAGAGGTACGGAAGCGCGTAGACGATTTGCTTGTGACGGGGGAGGTCGACGCCTGCGATGCGGGCCATGATTTCTCTCGCTCAGCCTTGCCGCTGCTTGTGGCGGGGGTTCTCGCAAATGATCCGTACGACGCCCTTGCGGCGGACCACCTTGCACTTGTCACAGATCTTCTTGACGCTCGGACGGACCTTCATTTGACGCTCACTTGTGCCGGTACGTGATTCGTCCGCGGCTCGGGTCGTAGGGGCTCACTTCGACGGTGACCCGGTCGCCTGGGAGGATGCGGATGTAGAACTGCCTCATCCGCCCGCTGATCGTCGCGAGGACGACCAGACCGTTATCGCACTTCACACGGAACATCGCGTTCGGCAGCGCCTCCTGGACGACGCCGTCGAATTCCAGCTTGTCGCCCTTCGGTTCCTTTCGCTCGCGACGTTCACTCATAAGAAGAGAAGTCTCCTGGTCTTTCCTTCACTCGAGACCGAGCGCGTTTGCAATGCGCCGGGTTACTTCGTCCACGCTTCCAACCCCGTCGACCCGTCTCAGAATGCCGAGCTTCTCGTAGTACGGGAGGAGCTCCGCAGTCATCGCCAAGTAAACGTCGAGGCGCTTGGCGACGACGTCTTCCTTGTCGTCAGCCCGGTGCTCGAGGTCCGCGTCCGGGGGGGGAGGGTTGTACTTCAAGTGGTAAATCTGTCCAGTGCGTTTGTCCGTCCGCCGGAGGACTGCACGCTCGAACAGCAGATCGCGCGGAACGTCGAGCGCCACCACCCGGTCGAGCTTCTGGCCTCGCCGGGAGAGGAGGTCGTCGAGCGCCGTCGCCTGCGGCGCGGTCCGAGGAAAGCCGTCGAGGAGGAACCCGGGGACGCAGTCCGGCTGGCGGGTGCGGTCGTCGATGAGGCCGATGACCACCTCGTCCGGGACGAGCGCCCCCTTCGCCATGGCGGCCACGAGATCCGCCGGAAGGCGCCCCTCGGACTTCGCCGCACGGAGCATGTCGCCCGTGGACACCTGGGGCACGCCGAGACGGCTGCCGACGAACTTCGCCTGCGTGCCCTTCCCTGCCCCGGGCGGTCCCACGAATACGACGCGCATCGGACCTAGTCCTTCCGGACGCGGATGCGGGACGTCCGGGCGCCACCGCCGGAGAGCCCTTCGTAGTTTCGCGTGATGAGGTGCGCCTCGATCTGGTTGACCGTGTCGAGCGCGACGCCGACGACGATCATGATGGAGGTGCCGCCCCAGCGGAACGGGATGTGGAAGTACGAGCTCACGATGCTCGGCACGATGCAGACGAGCGCCACGTAGAGCGACCCCCCGAAGGTGATGCGCGTGAGGACGTAGTCGATGTAGTCGGCGGTCTGCTTGCCCTGCCGGACGCTCGGGATGAACGCCTGCTGCTTCTTCAGGTTGTCCGCCACGTCGACCGGCTGGAACGTGACCGCCGTGTAGAAGTGGCAGAAGAAGATGATGAGGAGCACGTAGAACGTGTTGAACGCCCAGTCGCCGCGCGAGAGCAGGGACTGGAGGAGACCCATCCCCGGGATCTTGAAGTTCGCCAGCGTCGCCGGGATCATGAGCAGCGACGACGCGAAGATTGGCGGGATGGTGCCGCTCGTGTTCACGCGCAGCGGCAAGTGCGCGGTCTGGCCACCGTAGATGCGCCGCCCGACCGTCCTCCGTGCGTAGTAGATCGGGATCTGCCGGTACGCGCGCTCGAAGAACACGATGATGGCGACCGTCGCGAGGACGATGGCCACGACTGCGGCGAGGTTCAGCGGCTGGATGTTCCCCTTGTTGGTGGCGAAGTAGCCCGCCACGCCGTCGGGGATGCCGTCGACGATTCCGGCGAAGATGAGGAGCGAGATGCCGTTGCCGATACCGCGCTCGGTGATCTGCTCGCCGACCCACATCATGAAGGCGGTGCCCGTCGTGAGCGTGATGACGCTCATGAAGCGGAAGCCCCAGCCCGCATGGGTGACGACGTCGCCGACGGCCGCCGAGTCGGAGAGGTCGCCGTTGTTCATCGCCTCGACGCTCATCGCGATGCCGAAGGCCTGGACGAGCGAGAGAATGATCGTGCCGTAGCGCGTGTACTGGTTGATCTTCCGCTGCCCCTGCTCGCCTTCCTTACGAAGGTCGTCGAGCGGCTTGAAGACCATCGTCAGGAGCTGCAGGATGATGCTCGCGCTGACGTAGGGCATGATGCCGAGCGCGAAGATCGACATGTTCCCCAGCGCACCGCCGCTGAACATGTTGAAGAGGCTGAGCAGGCCGCCACCCGGCTTGTGCACGATGGCGTTCATGACCGTCCGGTCGACGCCTGGAATCGTGACGAAGACGCCGACGCGGTACACCGCCATCAGCACGACGGTGAAGATGATGCGCCGCCGGAGCTCGGGCACCTTGCCGATGTTGGAGAAGGCAGAGAGGGCGGACATGATCGAGTGGCTCGAGCGGCTGTGGCGTCGGACCTTTTAGCGCGCCTCAGCCCTGGTTGCTTCCCACCAGGACGATCTTGCCGCCCGCCTTCTGGATCTTCTCGGCCGCCACCTTGGAGAAGGCGTGGGCGGAGACCGTGACGGCGCGCGTCAGCTCGCCGTCGCCAAGTATCTTGATGCGGTCGAAGCGCCCCCTCACGAGGCCTCGCGCGACCAGCGCTTTCTCGTCGACCTCGGCGCCCGCGGCGAACACCTCGAGGTCGCCGACGTTCACCTCGGCGATCCGCGCCGCGAACGGGTTCTTGAACCCACGCTTGGGGAGGCGCCGCTGGATGGGCGTCTGGCCGCCCTCGAAGTGCGGCTTGAAGCCGCGCGTCCGGGCGTACTGCCCCTTCTGCCCGCGTCCGGCGGTCTTGCCGAGGCCGGAGCCCACGCCGCGACCGCGGCGGATCTTCGTCTGCGTCGCCCCTGCGGGCTTCGCGAGCTTGCTCAAGGTCTCAGACATGGTCCACCTCTTCTACGCGCACCAGGTGGAGCACCTTCTTGATCGCGCCACGGAACGACGGGGTGTTGTTGACGACCACCATGCTGCCCGGGCCGCGCAGGCCGAGGCCGTGGATCGTCTTGCGCATCGGGTGCTGCTCCCCGATCGTGCTCTTCATCTGCGTCACGCGAAGCTTCGCCTTCATGATCGGCTCCTACGCCTCAGCTGTGTTCCGCGGCCGCGGCCTGGAGGTCCGTCGTCGAGTGACGCGTGACGTTGGCGAGGTCTTCGGTCTGCTTGCCGCGCTTGTGGGCCACCTGGTCCAGGCTGCGCAGCGACCTGAGGGCCGCGATCGTCGCCCGCACCACGTTGTGCGGGTTCGAGCTGCCCAGGCACTTGGTGAGGATGTCGTGGATGCCCGCGCTCTCGACGACTGCGCGGACCGCGCCGCCGGCGATGACGCCCGTTCCCTGCGACGCCGGCTTGAGGAACACGCGACCGGCGCCGAAGTGCCCGAGCGTCTGGTGCGGGATGGTCACGCCATCGAGGGGGACCTTGAAGACGTTCTTGCGCGCCTGGTCGTTGCCCTTGCGAATCGCCTCGGGGACTTCGTTGGCCTTCCCCAGGCCGACGCCCACGTGCCCGGCCTCGTCTCCGACGACGACGAGCGCGCTGAAGCTGAACCGGCGCCCGCCCTTCACGACCTTGGCGACGCGGTTGATGTAGATGACGCGCTCCTTGAGCTTCTCTTCGTCAATCTGGAGCTGGTCGAACGGCATGGCTGTCTCCCGTTACCCTTAGAATTTCAAGCCGGCTTCGCGCGCGGCGTCGGCGAGGGCGCGAACGCGCCCGTGGTAGAGGTACCCGTTGCGGTCGAAGACGACCTTCTGGATGCCCTTTGCGAGGAGCACCTTGGCGATGCTCTGGCCGACCTTCTTGGCCGCATCGAGCTTGCTCGCCTCGGTCACCTCGGTGCGGACGTCGCGCGAGAGCGTGGACGCGTGCGCGAGCGTCGTGCCCGCGACGTCGTCCACCACCTGCGCGTAGATGTGCTTCGCGCTGCGGAACACGCTGAGGCGCGGCTGCTGTGACGTGCCGCTGATCTTCCGTCGGATGCGCAGCTTCCTGCGCTCGCGACCCACGATTCGCATTGCCATGGCGTCACTTTCCTCCGCCGGCCTTCGCGGCCTTGCCCGCCTTCTCGCGGACCTTCTCGCCCTGGTATCGCACGCCCTTGCCGCCATAGGGCTCCGGCGGCCGGAAGCCCCGGATCTTCGCGGCGGTCTGCCCCATCGTCTCCTTGTCGGAACCGGTGAGGATCACGATTGTTCCCTTCGAGTCGCCCGGGATCTCGCACTTCACGCCTTGCGGGAGCGGGTACGCGATGGGGTGCGAGAAGCCGAGGGCGAGGTGCAGCACCTGGCCCTTGAGCTCCGCGCGGTAGCCGGTACCGACCAGCTGCAGCGTCTTCGTGTACCCCTCCGCGACGCCCTTCACCATCCCACCGATGAGGGCCCACGCGAGTCCCTGGAACCGGGCGCCGTCGCGGCCCGGAAGCGTCGGGGTGACGAGGACGTTCCCCGCGTCGACCTTCGCGCTCACGCCGGGCGGGAGGGCGCGCTTGAGCGTTCCCTTCGGGCCCTTGACCTCGATCGCGCCGTCCTTCACGGCCGCGGCGACGCCCTTCGGCAGCGCGATCGGCCGCTTGCCGATGCGCGACTGCTTGAGGCCACCTTCGCCCTGCGTGTTGCTCGTCGTTTGCGTCGTCATGGCGCTCACCAGACCTCGCAGAGCAGCTCGCCGCCGACGCGCTGCTTGCGCGCCTCGCGGTCGGTCATGACGCCGCGGCTCGTACTGAGGATCGAGATCCCCATGCCGGAGCACACCTTGGCGATGCGGTCGTGACGAACGTAGACGCGGCGACCGGGGGTCGACACGCGGCGCACGCCGTCGATGGCCGACTGCCGGTCGCGCCCGTAGCGCATCACCAGCGTCAGCGTCTTCGGGTCCTCGCCTTCGCTGACGCGAACGTCGTCGAGGTAGCCCTCGGCCTTGAGCACCCCGGCGACGTGCTCCTTGAGGCGCGAGTGGGGCATCTCGGTGCGGTCGTGCCGCGCGAGGCCCGCGTTGCGAATCCGGGTGAGCATGTCCGCGATCGGATCGGTCATCATGGGATCACCAGCTCGCCTTGATCACGCCCGGGATTTCCCCACGGAGCGAGAGAATACGCAGGCAGATCCTGCAGAGCTCGAACTTGCGGTAGTAGCCGCGCGCGCGGCCGCAGACCTTGCAGCGGCTGCGGTGCCGCGTCGAGAACTTGGGGGCTCGGTTGAGTTTCGCGAACTGAGAAGCACGTGCCATGGTCGTCTTCCTCTACCGAATCAGTTCGCGCGGAACGGCATCCCCAGCTGCTGGAGGAGGGCTCGGCCCTCCTCGTCGCTGTGGGCCGTCGTCACGATGCTGATGTTCAGACCCTTGATCGCGTCGATCCGGTCGTAGTTGATCTCGGGGAAAATGATCTGCTCGCGCAGCCCCAGCGTGTAGTTGCCTTGCCCGTCGAACGCCTTGCGAGCGACGCCCTTGAAGTCGCGCGTGCGCGGGAGCGCGACGCTGACGAGACGGTCGAAGAACTCCCACATGCGCGAGCTGCGAAGGGTGACCATCGCCCCGATGGGCAGGCCGGCCCGTAGCTTGAAGTTCGCGATCGCCTTCTTGGAGCGGGTGACCACCGGCTTCTGCCCGCTGAGCGCCTTGAGCTCCTCGACCGCGGTGTCGATGATCTTGGGGTTCGCCACCGCGGCCCCGAGACCCATGTTCACCACGATCTTCTGCAGACGCGGGACCTGGTTCGGGTTCTTGTAGTTGAACTGCTTGGTCAGCGCGGGGATGACCTGCTCCTTGTACTTGTCGAGCAGGCGCGGGGAGACGGCCGCGGTGTCGGACGCGACCGCGCGCTGCGACGGAGTCGCCGCGGGGACGTCGCCCTTCTTCTTGCCGCCCTTGCCCTTGTCGCCGCCACCTTTGCCGCCCTTGTCACCGGCCGACTTGGCGTGCTGCTCGCCCTTGGGCTTCTTCTCGTCTGCCATGGCCCGTTACTCCGCCGCCGGAACGGGGATCTCGTCCCCGCTCTTGGCTGCAATGCGAATCTTCTTCCCGTTCTCGAGGGTCTTCATGCGGATGCGCGTTCCCTTGCCGGACGACGGGTCCACCGGCATCACCTTGCTCGCGTGGATCGGCTGCTCGCGCTCGAGGATGCCGCCCGAGGGGTTGCGGGGGGTGGGGCGCATGTGGCGCTTCACGAGGTTCACGCCCTCGACCACCACGCGGTCGTCCTCGCGGAGGATGCGCATGATCTTGCCCGTCTTGCCCTTGTCGGCGCCGCTGATGACGACGACCGTGTCCCCCTTGCGAATGCGCGCGGCCATCACAGCACCTCCGGCGCGAGCGAGATGATCTTCATGAACTTCTTGGCGCGCAGCTCGCGGGCGACCGGCCCGAAGATGCGCGTGCCGATGGGCTCGCGCTCCTTGTTGATGAGGACCGCGCTGTTCTCGTCGAAGCGGATGTAGCTGCCGTCGGCGCGGGAAACCTGGTGGCGCGTTCGCACGACGACCGCCTGCGCGACCTCGCCCTTCTTCACCTTGGCGCCGGCAATGGCCTCCTTGACGGAGACGACGATGACGTCACCGAGCGCGGCGTACCGGCGACGCGAACCGCCGAGCACCTTGATGCACTGCACGCGCTTGGCGCCGGAATTGTCGGCCACTTCCATGACCGTTCGCATCTGGATCATGGCGTCACTCCTCCACGAACTTCTTCACGAGGCGCGTCACGATGAAGCGCTTGTCGCGGCTGATGGGGCGATGCTCCTGGATCTCGACCTGGTCCCCGGCCTTGAACTGGCCTTTCTCGTCGTGCGCCTTGTAGCGCGAGCGCGAGCGGACGTACTTGCCGTAGAGCGGGTCGCGGCGGTGGGTCACCACCTCGACGACGACCGTCTTCTGCATCTTGGCGCTGATGACGCGCCCGATCATCTTCCGGCGGAAGCCGTGGCCCCCGTGCTCCGCGGCCTGCGGCTGTGCGGTGTCCGTCATGGCTACTTGGCCTCACCCTTCTTCGCGGTCTTCGCGGCGGTCTTCTTCGTGCTGCTCGCGCCGCTCTTCTTGGGCTTGTCGCCGGCGGCTTTGGCCTCGGCCTTGGGGGCCTTCGCAGCCTTGGCCGGCCTCGAGCCCTTCGCCGCGTGCTCGTGGCCCTCGTGACCGTGGCCGGCGTGCTCGTGCTTCGCCGCGCCCTTGCGCGCGATGCCGAGCGACTGCTCGCGGAGGACCGTGATGACGCGCGCGAGGTCGCGCTTCGTCTTGCGCATCGCGCTCGTGTCGTCGAGGCGGTTGGTGAAGTTCTTGAGGCGGTTCTGGAAGACGTCCCGGGCGAGCGATTTCTCGAGCTCGCGCAGATCGTCTCCGCTCTTCTCGCGCAGGTCGGTGGCCTTCATGCGATGTCTCCACGGGCGAGGAACTTGTAGGCGACGGGCAGCTTGTGGCCGGCCAGGCGGAAGGCCTCGCGCGCCGTCTTCTCGTCGACGCCCTGAAGCTCGTACATGACGCGGCCGGGAAGGACCTGGGCGGCCCACTCCTCGACGTTGCCCTTGCCGCCACCCATGCGGACCTCGAGCGGCTTCTTGGTCACGGGGATGTCCGGGAAGACGCGGATCCAGAGTTTGCCGGCGCGCTTCACGTGGCGGGTGATCGCCATGCGGGCTGCCTCGATCTGGCGCGACGTCACCCGGCCCGGCTCCATCGCCTGCATGGCGAAGTCGCCGAACGACACGTCGCTGCCGCGGCGCGCGGTGCCGCGGTTGTTGCCCTTCTGGGCTTTCCGGAACTTGGTGCGCTTGGGGGAGAGCATGGCTTCCTACTCAGGCTCCTGCGATCTGCGGGCGGCGGTTGCGGCGCTGGAGCACCTCGCCCTTGAAGACCCACACCTTGACGCCGATGATCCCGTACTTGGTGCGGGCCTCGGCCGTGCCGAACTCGATGTCCGCCCGGAGCGTGTGGAGCGGGACGCGCCCCTCGCGGTACGTCTCGACGCGGCTCATCTCGCTGCCACCGAGGCGACCGGAGCAGCGGACGCGGATGCCCTTGGCGCCGAACTTCATCGCGGTCGTGAGCGACTTCTTCATCGCGCGGCGGAAGGCGACGCGGCGCTCGAGCTGCATCGCGATGTTCTCGGCGACGAGCTGCGCGGCCGTCTCGGCCTTGCGGACCTCCTGCACGTCGATGAAGACCTCGTTCTCGGTGAACGACTGGACGCCCGGGAAGAGCGTCTCGCCCTTGGCGGCCGTCTTCAGGTTGCCGATCTTCAGGGTCTCGATGCCCTTGCCGCCCTTGCCGATGACCATGCCCGGCCGCGCGGTGAAGACGATGACCTTGCACTTGTTGGCGGCGCGCTCGATCTCGACGCCGGCGATGCCCGCGTTCTGGAGGTAGCCCTTCACGGCGCGCTTGATGCGGATGTCCTCGTGGAGCCACTTCGAATAGCTCTTGTCCTCGAACCACTTCGAGTTCCACGTCTTGATGACACCGAGGCGGAAGCCGTACGGATGGACTTTCTGTCCCATGGTCTGTCCTATCGCTCGCCGAGGATGATGGTGATGTGGCTGAGGCCCTTCTGGACCCGCGTGGCGCGGCCCATGGCGCGAGGCCGCCACCGGCGCATGTGCTTGTTGGGGGCCTTGTCGACGAAGGCCGTCTCGACGAAGAGCGCGTCGACGTCCACGCCGGGGCTCTGCGTCTTGGCGTTGGCGACGGCGCTCTCGATGAGCTTCTTGACGATGGGCGCGGCGGCCTTCTGCGTGAACTCGAGCAACTGCAGCGCCTCGCCGGCCTGACGGCCGCGGACGAGGTTCACGATGACGCGTGCCTTGCGCGGGCTGATTCGCGTGAACCGGGCGATTGCCTTGCTGACCATGGTCGGGGCCTCAGGGTGACCGTCGTACTCACGGGCATCGAGCCTCTTGCTCGACGGCGCGGGCCGTTACGGACACCGGGAATCGTTCGAGAATCTCGGAAAACCCCCGGGACAGACGTGGCCGGTCCTTGGGGGAGGCGTACTTTACGCAGGAAGCGCGACTTCGCAAGCGAAATGCAGAGGGAAGTGTGGGAGGGGGCGAAGCGCGAGCATGGGGTAGAGCGCGGGCGCGGGCGCGGGCGAAGATGAATGCACGAACACGGAGTGGGAATGTGGAACGGCGAGAGGGCGCCGTCGCACAGGGGGCCGCGGGTATGCGACGGACCGTGCGGAGGGAGCGCTGCGCGGCCTGGGGGATCGGTTAAGCGGGGCCGGACGTGCGTCAGACGGCCCCGACTATCGCTCGAAGGGAGCCGGGTATGGCTACCTGGAGCCCGTCGTTCGCTCAAACGGCGCCGTCTATGCCGTCCTGTGGCCCGTTTATGGCTCAAACGGAGCCCGATGTGCCTTCGTCGGCGCGGTGTATCGCTTGGACGGGGCCGGCTATGCCTTACTCGGCCCCGTGGTTCGCTCAAACGGGGCCGGACGTGCCTTGCTGGAGCCCGTCTATCGCCCGAACCGCGCCGGCTATGCCTTGCTGGGGCCCGTCTATCGCTCAAACGGAGCCGGATGTCCGTCGGTTCGGGCGGAACGAGGTCTGCCCGGGACGTGCCTCGGTCAGGCCCGGACGATGCTCGGTCTGCCCCGGACGTGCCTCGGTCAGGCCCGGCCATCGCACGAACGGGCCATGACGTCTCTCCTAGGGACTCGGCCGTCGTCGCTCCGGCCCGTGGTGCGCGAGCGCGGGCGCGGGCATGGAGCACCACGGGACCCGCGACGTGTGCGTGCGCGAACCGGCTTCCTCTGAGCGCGGCATCCCCCTCGGCGGTTCTCACGACGTCGGCAGACGTGTAGCCCCGAGGTACGCTGTCCGTTATCGCCTGCCAGTCGTCCACGCCCGTCAATGCGACCGGCTACTACGCGCCGTCGAGCGCGACGACCGTCCACTTCTGACGGACGGAACGCGAAGACGGGAACCCGGCGAGGCCCGGGTCTCGCCCGAGCCTGCCGTCTTCCCGTCCTCTACCGCTCCGTGACCGGAGCCGTTCTACTTCTTCGCGGGTGCGGCGGCCGGCTTGGCTGCGGCGGCGGCTGGAGCTGCCCCGGCGCCACCGGCGACCTTCCCCTTCTTGTCGCCCGAGTGCCCGTGGAAGGTGCGCGTAGGCGCGAACTCCCCGAGCTTGTGGCCGACCATGTTCTCCGTCACGAAGACGGGGACGAACTTGCGGCCGTTGTGCACCGCGAACGTCAGCCCGACGGCGTCGGGCGTGATCGTGCTGCGGCGGGACCAGGTCTTGATGACCTTCTTGCTCTGCGCGGCCGAAGCCGCTGCGATCTTCTCGGCGAGGTGGCCGTCGACGAACGGGCCCTTCTTTACCGAACGCGCCATGACGTTTCTCCTCTCAACCCTTCTCGCCGCGGCGCTTCACGATCATGCCGTCGGTTCGCTTGTTGTTGCGCGTCTTGAGCCCCTTCGAGAGCTGGCCCCACGGCGAGCACGGGTGACGTCCACCCGAGGTGCGCCCCTCGCCTCCGCCCATCGGGTGATCGACGGGGTTCATCGTGACGCCGCGGTTGTGCGGACGCTTGCCGAGCCAGCGCGATCGCCCCGCCTTGCCGAGCGAGATGTTCGCGTGCTCGATGTTGGACACCTGACCGATGGTCGCGTGGCACTCGAGGTGGACCATGCGGACCTCGCCCGAGGGCAGGCGGACCTGCGCGTACTCGCCGTCCTTCGCCATGAGGGCCGCGGCGGCGCCGGCGGCGCGAACGAGCTGCGCCCCCTTGCCCTTCTTCAGCTCGATGTTGTGGATCATCGTGCCGAGCGGGATGTACCGGAGCGTCATCGAGTTGCCGGGCTTGATGTCGGCGTTGCGGCTCGAGACGATCTTGTCGCCGACCTTCATCCCGTCGGGGGCGAGGATGTACTTCTTGTCGCCATCGACGTAGTGGAGCAGCGCGATGCGCGCCGTGCGGTTGGGGTCGTACTCGATCGTCGCCACCGTGGCCGGGACGCCGATCTTGTTCCGCTTCCAGTCGATGATGCGGTAGCGCTGCTTGTGCCCGCCGCCGCGGAAGCGCGACGTGATGCGCCCGTAGTGGTTGCGGCCGCCGGTGCGCGTCTGGTGCTCGACCAGCTTGCGCAGCGGCTCCACGTCCTTGGAGAGCTCCTTGAAATCGGAGACCGAGTAAAAGCGCCGGGCCGGAGAGGTCGGCTTGAAGTTCTTGACGCCCATGGCTCTAGCTTCCTTCCGCCGCGTCGGCGAAGAAGTCGATGGTGTCGCCGTCCTTCAGGGTGACGACGGCCTTCTTCCAGTTCTGGGTCTTGGCGTAGCCCCGGCCCATGCGACGATCCTTCCCGCGGAAGATCATGGTGTTCACCGCCATGACCTTCACGTTGAAGAGCTTCTGCACGGCGGACTTGATCTCGACCTTGTTCGCCGTGCGCGCGACCTCGAAGACGACCTGGTTGCGCTTCTCGCGCAGGAGGTTCGCCTTCTCGGTGAGGACGATGGGACGACGGATGATCTGCTCGGGGGTCATTGCGCGCCTCGCTCCGGTTTCGACTGGCTCGAGCGCTCGCCGCGGGCGGCCGCCGACTTGAGGCAGCGCTCCTCGAGCACCCGTGCGGCCTGCTTGGAGAGCACGAGCGTGTCGTGCCGGAGCAGGTCGTACACGTTCACTCCCTCGGGCGGGAGGAACTGGTGATCTTTGCAGTTCCTGATCGAGAGGCGGAGCTTCTCGTTGTCGTGGAGGTCCACGATCAGCGTCTTGGTATCGGCCTTGAGCGCCTGGAGCGTGTCGACCACTCTCTTGGTCTTGAACTCACCGAGCTCGAGGCTGTCGACGACGAGGAGGCGACCCTCCTTGCCGAACTTGGAGAGCGCGGACGTGAGCGCGAGCGCCCGCACGCGGCGCGGAGGCTCGTACGACCAGTCGCGCGGACGCGGCGGGTGCGCCCGGCCGCCGCCCACGTAGACGGGCGCCCGGATCGAGCCGTGACGCGCGCGGCCGGTGCCCTTCTGCTTGTAGAGCTTCTTCGTGCTGCCGCTGACCGCAGAGCGGTTCTTCGCGCACTGGGTGCCCTGCCGCTTGGACGCGAGCTGCGCCTTCACGACCTCGTAGAAGAGGTGCTCGCGCACCTCGGTCCCGAAGACCTCGTCGGCGAGGTCGATCGAGCCGACCTTCTCGCGTTTCATGTTGAAGACGTCGAACGTTGCCATCTCTTCGCCCTCCTCAGCTCTTGATCTCGACGTCGACGCCCGCCGACAGGTCCAGCTTCATCAGCGCGTCGAGCGTCTGCTGCGTGGGGTCGAGGATGTCGAGGAGACGCTTGTGGGTACGGATCTCGAACTGCTCGCGCGACTTCTTGTCGACGTGCGGGCCGCGGAGGACCGTGTACCGGGCGATGTGCGTGGGGAGCGGGATGGGTCCCGCCACGCGCGCGCCCGTGCGCTTGGCCGTCTCGACGATGTCGTTGGCCGACTTGTCGAGCAGCTGGTGATCGAATGCCTTGAGGCGAATGCGAATTTTCGTCGTGGCGGCCATGAGTGTGTCCTTACGCCAGGATCTTCGTGACGATGCCGGCGCCGACGGTGCGGCCGCCTTCGCGGATTGCGAAGCGCTGCTGCTCCTCGAGCGCGACCGGCGTGATCAGCTCGATCGTCATCTTCGTGTTGTCCCCCGGCATGACCATCTTG
>DASXDU010000030.1:0-20475 GCA_036490515.1 Polyangiaceae bacterium | reverse complement strand
TCTCGCTCGGGCTATTCGAGCTTGGCGCCGTGCTCGGGCAGTTCAAGGACGCGCGCAGGAGCGCGCGCCGCGGACGGGAGTCCGCGGTGCTGCGCATCCTTGAGCTGCCCTGCGCGCGGCGCCGACGGGGGCGGGCCCGTCGAGGGCGAAAGGAACGACGCCATGCTCAGGATCTACGAAGTGATTCTCGAAGTGCTCGTCGGGCTTCGGCCCGTGATTGCCGCGATCGAGCTCCATGACCGCGACCTGGCTCGCCAGCTCCGGAGGGCCGCCACCAGCGTTGCCCTGAACACGTCCGAGGGCAGCGGCTGCAGCGGAGGCACACGCCGGGAGCGCTACCGCAACGCGCTCGGCTCCGCCCGGGAGACGGCGGCGTGCCTCGATTCGGCCATTGCGCTCGGCTACGTCGACGCGGTCGATGCCGGGCTGCTCGACAGCCTCGATCACGTCCGCGCCGTGCTCGTGAAGAACGTGCGCTGAGGCGGCGGCGAGCTCGGAGGGAGCGGCGGGCGCTCCCTCCGCGGCCCCGTTGTCGCGGGATCGGTCGCCGAGAAGGTAGGGATGTTTGCCGAGGAGGTACGGGAGGTCGCCGAGGCGGTACGGACGCATGCCGAGGAGGTACGGGAGGTCGCCGAGGCGGTACGGGCGCGCGCCGACGAGGTACGGGAGGCCGCCGACGCGGTACGGACGCGTGCCGAGGCGGTACGGGAGGTCGCCGACGCGGTACGGACGCGTGCCGAGGCGGTACGGGAGGCCGCCGAGGAGGTTCGGACGCGCGTCGACGAGGTACGGGAGGTCGCCGAGGCGGTACGGACGCGTGCCGACGAGGTACGGGAGGCCGCCGAGGAGGTACGGACGCGTGCCGACGAGGTACGGGAGGCCGCCGAGAAGGTTCGGACGCGTGCCGAGGAGGTCGGCGAGGCCGGCCCGCTCGCCCTCACGCCTCCATCACTCGCCGCTCCCCATTCCACATTCCCGTTCCCGCTCCTCGTTCCCGTGTTCGTCTTTCTCCGCGCCCGCGCCCGCGCCCGCGCCCGCGCCCGCGCCCGCGCCCGCGCCCGCGCCCGCGCCCGCGCCCGCGCCCACGCCCACGCCCACGCCCGCGCCCGCGCCCACGCCCGCGCCCGCCCCGTCCCCCTACCTCCGCCCCTTGAACCCCATCATCCCCTGCACGACCGACTCGCTGGCCTCGGCGATCTCGCCCTGCTCCCTCGCCCGGTCGGCGCACTCCTCGCACATCTTCTTCGCCTTGCCGTCGACCTTGACGCTCACGAGCGCGTCGACCTCGTCCCCGCACTGCTTGCACGTCGCCATGGTTCACCCTTTCGTCGGCTCGTCCTCGAACTCGGGAGGGGGGGCGCTCGGCGTGCGGTGGTGCGGGGGGCCCGTCCTCCAGGACGCGACGAGCGCGTCGAGCGCCTCGCGCGCCATGGCCCCGAAGTCCGCGTCGCCGAGGCCGAGGCGCTGCTCGTCGTGGCCTGGACGGACCACGACGACGTGGGACTGCCGCCGGTTCAGCGTGAACCGCACGCGCCCCTCGCCGAGCTGGAGCCACACGTCGTCGCCGATGACGCTGCCCGTCACGGGGATGCGGTGCGCGCGGGCGAGCTCGAGCACGTAGGTCACCGCGCTTCGGGCGTGCCCGAACGAGATCTCGAGGGCGCCGGCGGCAGCCTGTGCAGCGTCCGGGAGCGTGCCGGAGGGGGTGCCCTGCACGAGCTCCTTGGCCAGCTTGCGGTGCCAGTCGTCCATGGGTCGAGAGCATAGACGCAATCCGCGCCGTGTTACATTGGCAGGGCCCGCGCGCATCACGCGCGGAAGGAAGCGACCATGGGCATCTTCGACCGGATGGGCAAGGTCATCCAGAGCAACCTCAACTCGCTCCTCGAACGCGCCGAGGACGACAAGAAGCTCATCGAGCTGAACCTCGACGAGATGGACGGCCAGATCAAGGCCGGCCACCAGGAGGTCGTCCAGGCCGTCGCCGCGGAGAAGCAGCTCCGCAAGAAGGTCGACGACCTGAACGCCGAGGTGGAAAAGTGGGACAAGCGCGCCGAGCTCGCCCTCAAGAGCGGCGACGAGACGCTCGCGCGCGAGGCCCTCAAGCAGAAGAAGCGCGTCTCGGGCGAGGCCGCCGCCGCGGACAAGGCGCGCGGCGAGCAGCGCGACGTGGCCCTCCGCATGAAGGACGAGCTCGAGCGCATGAAGGAGAAGCTCGGGGAGCTCAAGATGCGCAAGGGCTCCATCGTCGCGCGCGCGCAGCAGTCCCACGGGGGGACCGGCGAGCAGCTCGGGTCGAAGGGCGGGTCGAGCGCGTTCGACAACTTCCGCCGGATGGAAGAGAAGATCGAGGGCCGCGAGGCCGAGGGGATGGCCATGGCCGAGGTCGAGGACGCGCTCGGCAAGGGCGAGAAGCGCGAGGATCTCGAGGCGAAGTTCCGCGATCTCGAACGGCAGACGAGCGGCAAGGGCGGCGACGGAGCGGCGGGCGGCGGCGGGTCGAGCGAGATCGACGACGAGCTCGCGGCCCTCAAGAAGCGCATCCGCGTCTGACCGCGCCGTGACGCGGGACATCGTCGTCGCGTTCCGCATGCCGCCCGCGGGCATGACGGTGGGGCCGGAGGGTGCGTACATCACGCGCGCGCGCTCGATGTGCTCGCGGGGCGAGGCGCTCGGGGGGCGGCTCGTCGCGTGGAGCGCGGCGCTCCTGGCCATGGCGTGGGACCCGGACTCGATCGAGGAGGCGCTCCTCCTGGCGACGAGCATCCGCGAGGAGTCGCTGTCGGTCGAGCGCGCGTGGTCGTGCGGGATGGCCGAAGGGGAGCTCGAGCAGCTGGCCCCCGACGGGGCGCGCATGCAGCTCGCCTGGGGCGAGGTGCTCATCGCCGCGGCTTCGCTCGCGCGCATCGCCCGGGGCGGCGAGGTGCTCGTCGACGGCGACCTCCGGGCGCTCCGCGCGGGGCAGCTCTCGCTCCTCGGGTCGCGCGCCGCGACCGACGCGGGCCTGCGCGTGCGCGGCTGGCGGCTCGACCTCGAGCACCCGTGGAAGCGCGCGCCGGAGGAGACCCTCGCCGGCGCCGACATGACCGACCGCTACGTCCTGCCCGAACCCGACTCCGACGGACCGTCGAGCGTCGACCTGAACGGCACGACGCAGGAGATGCCCGCTCTCACGGCCGAGGAGCTCGCGAACCTCGAGATCCTCCAGCTCGCCGACGCGACGGCCGAGCCCACGGAGAGCCCGCCCCCCTCGCAGGCGCAGGCCAGGCGCGAGAGCCCCCTGGCGGATCGCCTCCGGCGCATCACCGCGGGCGCGGAGAGCTCCGACGCCGTCGAGGTGCTCGCCGAGCTCCGGCGCGCACGCACCCACGCCGAGGGCGCCCCCGCCGCCACGCGCTGCCAGGCGTCGCTCGCGCTCGCGATGGGGCTCGCCATGGCGGGCCGCCTCGAGGACGCGCTGCTCGAGGCGGTCGACGCGCTCGCGCGCGCCCGCGAGGCACACGACCCGAAGGCCGTGGGCGCTTGCATGGCGCTGCTCGCGAAGCTCTACGCCGGGGTGGGGCGGGCGGGCGAGGCGCAGGCGCTGCGCGAGTCGTCGGGAGCGTCGTAGATGGGGCCGCGGCTCTACCTCGGCATCGACGTCGGGACGGCCAGCGTGCGCGCGGCGCTCTTCGACGCGGGCGGCGCGATGCACGGATCGGCGACGCGGCCCATCCTGCTCGAGCACCCCCGGGAGGACTTCGTCGAGCAGTCGAGCGACGACGTCTGGCAGGCGTGCGGGGCGGCGATCCGCGGGGCGCTGGCCCAGGCGCGCGCCCGGGCCGAGGACGTCGCGGGCGTCGGCTTCGACGCGACCTGCTCGCTCGTGGCCCTCGACGCGAACGACCGCCCGGTCACCGTGAGCCCGACCGGCGACGACCGCTGGAACGTCGTCGTCTGGATGGACCATCGCGCGACGCCGCTCGTCGAGCGCGTCAACGCGACCGCGCACGAGGTGCTCCGCTACGTCGGCGGCGTCGTCTCGCCCGAGATGCAGACGCCCAAGCTCCTCTGGCTGAAGGAGAACCTGCCCGAGACGTGGGCCCGCGCGGCGCGGTTCCTCGACCTCCCGGACTTCCTCGTCTACCGCGCGACCGGCGCCGACGTGCGTTCTCTGTGCACGACCGTGTGCAAGTGGACCTACCTCGGGCACGACGGGCGCGGCTGGCAGCGCGACTTCTTCGGGGCCGTCGGCCTCGGGGACCTCGCGGCCGAGGGCTTCGCGCGCATCGGCACGAACGTGCGGCCGATGGGCGAGCGCGCCGGGGGGCTCACGGTGAGGAGCGCGAACGAGCTCGGCCTCACCGCGGGGACGCCGGTCGCCGTCGCGATCATCGACGCGCACGCGGGAGGTCTCGGGACGATCGGAGCCTCGCTCGACGGCGGACCGGTGACGCCGGAGACGCTCGAGGGCCGGCTCGCGCTCATCGGCGGGACGTCGAGCTGCCACATGGCGGTCGCGCGCGAGGCGCGCTTCGTCCCGGGCGTCTGGGGCCCGTACTTCTCGGCGATGGTGCCGGGCATGTGGCTCGCCGAGGGAGGGCAGTCGGCGACGGGCGCTCTCGTCGATCACGTCGTCTTCTCGCACGCGCGCGGCGCCGCCCTCGCGGCCGACGCGGCGGCGCGGGGCACGACGGTGTACGCGCTGCTCAACGAGCGCCTCGAAGCGCTCGCCCTGGCCGGCGGCGCCCCGTTTCCCGCCGCGCTCGCGCGCGACCTGCACGTCCTGCCCGACCACCACGGCAACCGCTCGCCGCGCGCCGATCCCACGCTCCGCGGGATGGTCTCGGGCCTCAAGCTGAGCGACTCGGTCGACGCCCTCGCGCTCCTCTACCTCGCGACCGTGCAGGCGGTCGCCCACGGAACGCGGCACATCGTCGACACGCTGCGCGCGCACGGCTGGCGCATCGACACCATCCTCGCGTGCGGCGGCGGCACGAAGAACGACGTCTTTCTCCGCGAGCACGCCGACGCCACCGGTTGCCGCGTCGTGCTCCCCGCCGAGCCCGAGGCGGTACTCCTCGGCGCCGCCATCCTCGGCGCCGTCGCCAGCGGCGATCGCGCGAGCATCGTCGACGCGATGGCCGCGATGACGCGCCCCGGCCGCACCGTCGCCCCCGCCGGCGGCGACGTCGCGCGCTTCCACGACGCCAAGCACGCCGTCTTCCTCCGCATGCACGACGACCAGCTCGCCTACCGGGAGATCATGAAATGAGAGAACAGGAAGACGGGAAGACGGGAAGGCATGGGGGACGGGACCCAGTCCCTTCCCGCCTTCCCGCCTTCCTGTTGCTCTCTCTCCTCTGCCTGCTCGTCTCGCACGTCGGCTGCAAGAAGGGCGGGAGCGCGGGGGACACGCCGCCGCGGCTGACGATCGCGGTCGTGCCCAAGGGGACGACGCACGAGTTCTGGAAGAGCGCCCACGCCGGGGCCGTCAAGGCGGCGCGGGAGCTCGACATCGACCTCCTCTGGAAGGGGCCCATCCGCGAGGACGACCTCAAGGCGCAGATCGACGTCGTGCAGTCGTTCGTCGCGCAGGGGGTTGGCGGCATCGTCCTGGCGCCGCTGAGCGACAAGGGCCTCGTCGGCAGCGTGAAGGCGGCGACCGAAGCGCACGTCCCGGTCGTCGTGTTCGACTCCGACCTCGCGGGCGGCAACTACGTCAGCTTCGTCGCCACCGACAACGAGGCCGCCGGCAAGACCGCGGGCGACGCGCTCGCCGCGAAGGTCGGCAAGGGCAACGTCGTGCTCCTCCGCTACCAGGAGGGCTCGGCGAGCACCGCGAACCGCGAGAAGGGCTTCCTCGAGGCGTTGAAGGGCCACCCCGACGCGAAGCTCGTGAGCGACTCGCAGTACGGCGGTGCGACCACCGAGACCGCCGAGAAGGCGAGCGAGAACCTCCTCGCGTCTCTCCAGGCCGACCAGGGCGGCGTCCAGGGCGTCTTCGCGCCCAACGAGTCGACGACGTTCGGGATGCTCCTCGCGCTCCGCAAGGCGGGCCTCCAGGGCAAGGCGCGCTTCGTCGGCTTCGACGCGTCGGACAAGCTCGTGCAGGCCGTGCGCGGCGGCGAGATCGACGGCCTGGTCGTCCAGCGGCCGTTCGACATGGGCTACCTCGCCGTCAAGACGATCGTCGCGCACATCCACGGGCAGGCCGTCGAGAAGCGCATCGACACGGGCTCGACGCTCGTCACGAAGGACAACGTCGACAAGCCTGAGATCCAGGCGCTCGTGAAGCCCGACCTCAAGACCTGGCTCGGCGAGTGACCGCGCCTCGCGCGAGCCGCGTCGCGCTGCACGGGGTGCGCAAGGCGTTCGGGTCCACCGTCGCGCTCGCGGGCGTCGAGCTCGAGGCCGCGCCGGGCGAGGTGCACGCCGTCCTCGGCGAGAACGGCGCGGGAAAGAGCACGCTGATGAAGGTCCTCGCGGGCGTCGTGGCGCCCGACGCCGGGACCGTGACCGTCGACGGCGCCCCCTGGGCGCCCCGCGGCCCAGCGGACGCTCGCGCCCGCGGCCTCGCGATGGTCCACCAGGAGCTCGCCGTCTGTCCCCACCTCGACGTCGCCGCGAACGTCGCCCTCGGCATCGAGCCGGCGCGATTCGGCTTCGTCGACCGGCGCCGCACGGCCGCCCTCGTCGGCGACGCGCTCGCCCGCGCCTTCGGCGATCGCCCCGTCGACCCCCGCACGCGCGTCGCCGATCTCTCCGTCGCCGACCGCCAGCTCGTCGAGGTCGCGCGCGCCCTCGCGACCGCGCGCGCCTCCGGGGGCGCGCTGCGCGTCCTCGTCCTCGACGAGCCCACGAGCAGCCTCGGAGCGTCCGACGTCGAGCGCCTCTTCGGGCTGATCGGCGATCTCGCCGCGGGCGGGACCACCGTCCTCTACGTCTCGCACTTCCTCGAGGAGGTCGCCCGCGTCGCGACGCGCTTCACCGTGATCCGCGACGGCGCGACGGTGACCTCCGGCGACGTCGCGTCGACGTCGACCGGCGCGCTCGTCCGCGCGATGGCCGGCCGCGACGTCGGGAGCGCGTTCCCGCGGACGCCCCGGACGCCCGGCGACGTCGTCGTCTCGGCGCACGACCTCGCCGGGGCGCGCCTCCCGGTCGACGCGAGCTTCGAGCTTCGCCGCGGCGAGGTGCTCGGCATCGCGGGCCTCGTGGGGGCGGGGCGCACGGAGCTCCTCCGGGTCGTCTTCGGCCTCGACCGCGTCGCGCGCGGCGAGCTCCGCGTCGCGGGCGTGCTCGGCCCCGCCTCGCCGGCGCGCCGGCTCGCGCAGGGGATGGGCTTCGCCAGCGAGGACCGCAAGGGCGAGGGCCTCGCGACGTCGCTCTCCGTCGCGGACAACCTCACGCTCTCGCGCCTGGGGCGCCCGGGCTTCGCCCTCGGCGCACGCTCGCGCGCCGCCGCTGCACGCTGGATCGCCGAGCTCTCCATCAAGTGCTCCGGCCCCGATCAGCCCGTCGTCGAGCTCTCGGGGGGAAACCAGCAGAAGGTGCAGCTCGCGCGGCTGCTCCACCACGACGTCGACGTCCTCCTCCTCGACGAGCCGACCCGCGGCATCGACGTCGGGAGCAAGGCGCAGATCGCGGCGCTCGTCGACCGGCTCGCCGTCCGCGGCAAGGCCGTGCTCCTCGTGTCGAGCTGGCTCCCCGAGCTCCTCGGGATGGCCGATCGCATCGCGGTCATGTCGCGCGGCCGCCTCGGGCCGGCGCGCCCCGCGCGGGACTGCGACGAGGCGAGCCTCCTCGCCGAGGCGGTGGGACTGTGAAGGCGGCCGGGCTCCGCGGTCTTCTCGGCCCTCGCGGTCTTCCCGGCCTCCGCGGGCTCCTCTCCGGGCGCGCGACGATCGGACCGCTCGTCGCCCTCGTCGCGACCTACGCGCTCTTCGCCGCGCTCGCCCCGTCGACCTTCACGCGCGCGTCGAACCTGGTGACGATGGCGCGGCAGACGACCGTCGTCTCGATCGCCGCGGTCGGCATGACGGTCATCATCGTGAGCGGAGGCATCGACCTCTCCGTCGGTTCGGCGGTCGCGTTCACGACGGTCGTCGTCGCGGTGGTCCTCAAGGCGGGGTACGGGCCGCTCCTCGCGGTCCTCGCCGGCGTCGGGGCGGCGACGGCGAGCGGCGCGGCCTGCGGCGCGCTCGTGGCGCGGCTGCGCATGGCGCCCTTCATCGTCACGCTGGGCGCGATGAGCATCCTCCGCGGCGCGGCGAAGGGCCTCGCGAACGAGCAGAAGATCGACTGCGACCCGCGCGGCCTCGACGCCCTGCTCGCGCCGTCCGCCGGGTGGCCGCTCGCCCCGCCGGGCGTCTGGCTCGCGGTCGCCGTCGCCGTCGCCGGCGCGATCCTCCTGCGTACGACGCGCTTCGGGCGCCACGTCTACGCCATCGGCAGCAACGAGGCGACCGCGCTCGTCTGCGGCGTCGACGTCGCCCGCGTGAAGGTCGTCGTGTACGCCCTCGCGGGGGCGCTCGCGGGGCTCGCCGGCGTCCTCGAGTTCTCGACGCTCACCGTCGGCGACCCGACCGACTCCATCGGCCTCGAGCTCGAGGTCATCGCCGCCGTCGTCATCGGCGGCGCGTCGCTCTCGGGCGGGGAGGGGACCGTCCTCGGCTCGATCGTCGGGGCCATGCTGATGACGGTGATACGCACGGGGTGCACCTTCGTCGGCGTCCACAACTGGGTGCAGGAGATCGCCACCGGCGCCATCATCGTCGTCGCCGTGGCCGTCGACCGCCTGCGTCATCGCTCGCGCGGCCCCTAAAGTTCCTCGCGGAAGAGCCGTTTCATCGAAGGTGAAGGCGAACGACGCTCCCGCCCCGTCCGGCCTGCCGGTCCCCGGTGACGTCCTCTCCGGCAAGTACGCCGTCGCGCGCAAGATCGGCGAGGGCGGGATGGGCGTCGTCTACGAGGCGATGCACCTGCGCCTCCGCCAGCGGATCGCCATCAAGGTCCTTCGCCCGGACGTCCTCGACGACGGCCGCCTGCTCGCTCGCTTCGAGCGCGAAGCCTGGGTGACCGCGCAGCTGCGCAGCCGTCACACCGCGCGGGTGGTCGACGTCGACCGCCTGCCGAACGGCCTTCCCTACATCGTCCTCGAGTACCTCGAGGGTCGCGACCTCGACGCGGAGCTCACGGCGTCCGGGCCGCTCCCCGTCGAGGAGGCCGTCGACCTCGTGACGCAGGTCGCCGAGGCGATGGCCGAGGCCCACGAGCTCGGGATCGTCCACCGCGACATCAAGCCGTCGAACCTCTTCGTATGCCGCTCGGGCGGGCGCCGCGTCGTCAAGATCCTCGACTTCGGCATCTCGCGCGTCGAGGCCGACGCGACCCGCCTCACGCTCGACGACGCGTACGTCGGCACGCCCTGCTATGCCTCGCCCGAGCAGCTGCGCGACTCGTCCTCCGCGGACGCCCGCAGCGACGTCTGGTCGCTCGGCATCGTCCTCTACGAGCTGCTCGTCGGTCACCCGCCCTTCGTCGGCCCCAACACGCAGGTCATCGCGCGCGTGATGGTCGACTCCGTTCCCTGGCCCGGCGCCAGCCGGCCCGACGTCCCGCGTGACCTTTCGCTCGTCGCGCTCCGCGCGCTCCGGCGCAACCCGTCCGAGCGCTTCCAGACGATGCGCGAGTTCGCGGCGGCCCTCTCGCCGTTCGGCCCGAGCGAGTCGCTCGCCCAGGCGATCGCGGGCGCCTCGCGCGGGCGGCTCGGCGAGATCCTCGTCGCCGACGGCCTCGTGACCAAGGAGCAGCTCGACTGCGCGCTCGCCGAGCAGAAGGCGTCGGGCAAGCTTCTCGGCCGCGCGCTGCTCGACCTCGGGTTCGTCACGCGCGCCGACATGCTGGTCGCGCTCGCCAAGCAGCAGGGCATCGGCTCGGCGTCCGTCCCCGACGTCATCGCCCGCGAGCGCGTCGAGCGCGACGCGCTGACCTCGCGCGGCCACGCCTCGTACCGGCCGCCGACGGCGCTCCCGCGCCACGCGTGGGTCGTCCTCGCCGCGGTCGTCTGGCTCGGATCGCTCGTGGCCGTGTTCTTCGCGCGGTAGCATCGCGCGGGTGCGCACCGTGCCTCTCCTCGTCGCCGTCGCGCTCGCCCTCGGTGCGTGCGCCGACGACCTGCCTCCACCCGCCACGCCTCCCCCTGCGCCTCGTGCCGGCGTCGCGGTGACCCCCTCGCCCGTGACCGGGACGCTCGCCGCGGGGGCGGTGCACGCGTCGATCGACGACGACCTTGCGTTCCTGCGCGCCCACGATCCCGTCGAGGTGCTGGACGCGCCGGGCGGAGGGGTCGTCGTCGTGAGCGGCCGCTGGCAGGCGCGCGTCATGACGAGCGCCGTCGCGCCGCACGCGGCGAGCCTCGGCTTCGTGCACCGCGCGTTCCTCGAGGCGGGCAAGACCGGCACGCCGTTCGACAACCCGGGCGGGGAGGACCGCTTCTGGCTGGGGCCCGAGGGCGGGCAGTTCGGGCTCTACTTCGCGCCGGGAGCGCCGTTCACGATCGACGCGTGGCAGACGCCGCACGCGATGCAGGAAGGCGCGTGGCCCGTCGCGTCGCGCGACGCCTCGCACCTCACGTTCCGTCGCGCCATGCACGTCGAGAGCTGGTCGCGCACGCCCTTCGACGTCGCGGTCGAGCGCACCATCCGGGTCCTCGACGCCGCCGGCGTACGCGCGCGCTTCGGCGTGGAGCCGCCCGCGGGCACGCGCTGGGTCGCCTTCGAGAGCGACAACACGATCACCAACGCCGGCGCCGCGCCCTGGACGCGCGAGACGGGCCTGCTCAGCGTGTGGATCCTGGGCATGTACGCGCCTGCGGTCGACGCGCGCATCGTCGTCCCGTTCGACGCCGCCGCGGCGGGCCCCGTCGTGAACGACGCCTACTTCGGCCGCGTCCCGCCCGACCGGCTGCGCGTCCACGAGCGCGAGGGCTGGCTCGCCTTCGTCGCCGACGGCCAGCAGCGGGGCAAGATCGGCGTGAGCCCCGCGCGAGCGAAGCCGTTCCTCGGGAGCTACACGCCGAGCCTCGGGCTTCTCACGCTGGTGACGTACACCCGCGCGGCGCGCGGCGAGCACGCGGAGGCCGGGTACGTGAACAGCGCGTGGGGCAAGCAGAGCGACCCGTACGGCGGCGACGTGGTGAACGCGTACAACGACGGCCCGACGGGCCCGGGCAAGCCTTCGCTCGGCGGCTTCTACGAGATCGAGTCGAGCTCGCCCGCCGCGGCGCTCGCGCCGGGAGAGGCGCTCGAGCACGTGCACACGACGCTGCACGTGACGGGAGACGCCGCAGCGCTCGAGGGGATCGCGGAGAAGGTGCTGGGGGTGAAGCTGGAGGAGGTGGGGAGGTAGGAGGGAGCGGGCGTGGGCGTGGGCGTGGGCGCGGGCGCGAGGGCGTGCGCGAGCGCGAGGGAGGGCGCGGGCGCGAGGGAGGGCGCGGGCGTGGGGAGGGGCGGCGTGTTGGAGTGAGCGGGAGCGCGGGGCCTACGGCTCCCCGCGCTCCGGCTCGGTGCTACTTCACGACGTGACCGTTACCGTGCAGCCTCGTTCGTCACGCCTTGGGAGGCGTTGCGCTCGGGGTGGCCGGCGGGGTCGCCGCGGGCGTTGCCGCCGTGGAGGCCGAGGCCTCCAGCGTCGACACGCTCCGCGTCTTCTTGCCGACGTTGCCGTTGGCGAGCCGCGTCGCCTGCGCCTTGACCGCGGCTTGCGCCTTGGTCTGGGTGCTGGCCGTGCGGGGCCGGTCCGGGGTGAAGCCGAGGTCCTGGAGCCGGGGGCTCTGCGGACCGAGCTTCGTCAGCGCCGCGCGCTTGATGCCCGCGCGCAGCCCTTGCGCATCGACGATCGCCGCGTTCTGCGTGGCGACCGCCGACTGCAGTGCCCCGCGCGCCGCCTTCACCGCGGCGATCGCATCCAGAGCTGCCTGGATGCGCGCGACGAGTGTGGCGCGGGGGATGGTCTGCCCGTCGACGACGAACGGATCGACGCCGGGAAAGACCGAGTTCAGGCCCGCCAGCAGCGCCGAGAGGAGCGCCGCGAAGCTGGCCCGGGTTTGGGAGAGGTTGATGCTCGTGGTCGTTGGATTGGGGTTGGTCATGATGGATGTCTCCTTTGTGAGGGGTTTCGTGTGCTTGATTCGATGCACGAGGGCCGCCGCGGACGGCACCAGCGCCGTCCTCGTAGCCCCTCACCCTCTAGGGACATCCAGGAGGGCGAATCGGCGCTGGAAAGAGCATCCCCCCGTCACTTTTTTCGCCGGCCTCCCGCCGCGCTGGCTCGTCGCCCCGCCTTTTCCGTCCGCGCCCGCGCACGCGAGCCTCGTGGACGGCCCCTCGAGCCTCGTGGGCCCGCGATCGAGCGTCGTGGACGCGGGATCGACCGTCGTGGACGCGCCCGGGAGCTACGTGACCGCAGGATCGAGCGTCGTGGACGCGCGCACGAGCCTCGATCGCCCGCGCTGAGCGACGATGGCCGCGCCAAGGACGCTCGCTCGCCCGCCCTGGAAGCTCGACCTCGCGCCCTGGAGCTTCAGATTCGCGCGCACGCCCCTCGATCCCGCACCCACGACGCTCCCATCTGCGTCCACGACGCTCCCCGCCCCACGCTGGACGCAAATCGTCCACCTATTCACGGTCGATCCCGCGCCCACGCCCACGCCCACGCCCGCGCCCGCGCCCGCGCTCGCGCCCGCGCCCGCGCCCTGCCTCCTACTTCGCCCGTCCCGCCTTCTGCAGCTCGCCGAGGTTCGTGCACGCGCGGGCGAGGCCGTCGTCGCAGGCGCTCTTGTAATAGAAGGCCGCCTTCGCGTCGTCCTGGGCGACGGCGCGGCCGTACTCGTACATCTCGCCCACGTTGTTGCAGCCGTTCGGGTCCTTCATCGTGCAGGCCTTGGCGTAGAGCTGCACGGCCTTCGTCATGTCGTGCGGGATCTCGGCGCCGTGCTCGTAGAGGTAGCCCTCGTTGTTGCACGCGATCGCCGTCCCCAGGCCGCAGCCCTTCTCGTAGAGAGGGAGCGCGAGGCGCTCGCTCTTCTCCTCGACGCCGACGCCGTGCTCGTAGCGCCACGCGAGGTTGTGGCAGCCCTGGCCGCTGCCGGCCTCGCACGCCTTGCGGTAGAGGTCCGACGCGAGGGTCGGGTCCTGCGGGACTCCGCGCCCCTGCGAGCGCATGTACCCGAGGTTCGTGCATCCGTCGGCGTTGCCGAGGTCGCAGGACTTCGTGAAGAGGCGCGCGGCCCGCACGTCGTCCGCCGCCACGCCGGTGCCGTCCTTGTAGTCGAGGCCGAGGTTGTTGCAGCCGAGCGGGCTGGCCCCGTCGCAGCCGCGCTTGTAGAACACCGCCGCCTGCTTCACGTCCTTCGGCACGCCGTCGCCGCGGTCGTAGAGGCCCCCGAGGTTCGTGCACCCCGCCCCGACGCCGTGGTCGCACCCGCTCTTGTAGAGGGTCGCGGCCTTGCCGAGGTCGATGGCGACCCCCCTCCCGTCCTCGTAGTCGATGCCGAGGTCGACGCAGTCGCCCCAGTCGCCGCCCTTGCAGCCGTCGTCGTGGAGCGCGAAGCCCTTGTGGAAAGCCTCGTAGCCGGCTCCCGAGGCCCCCGACGATGCCGAGGCGGCCGGGCCGGTCATGCCCGCGTCGAGGAGCGCCTCCACCGGGTCGTCCGTCATCGCCGGCGGCGGCCTGTGGTGGGTCGCGCGGCGCATGGCCTTGCAGCCGAAGCCGCTCGCCGCGACCACGAGCACCGCCGCGGCGGGACCGACACGGCCAATGCGGCCGACGCGGCCGACGCGGCCGACGCGGCCGACGCGGCCGACGCGGCCGGCGGGCCACGGCCCCATTGGACTGCGCCCCGTCACGGAATCAGCGTACCCCATGAAGCCTCCGGGGACGTGGTACGTCTAAGCAAGGGCCACTGTCGCCATGAGCACTCCCCCGCCTGCCCGTCCGTCGACGCCGCCGTCCGGTTTGCCCGCCCCCGGTGACGTCATCGCCGCGAAATACCGCGTCGAGCGCGTCATCGGCGCCGGCGGGATGGGGGCCGTCCTCGCCGCCCGGCACATCGAGCTCGACGAGCGCGTCGCCATCAAGATGCTCCTGCCGCACCTGCCCGTCACGGGGGAGGCCGCGGCCCGGTTCCTGCGCGAGGCGAAGGCCGCCATCCGGATCAAGAACGAGCACGTCGTCCGGGTCCTCGACGTGGGAAGAACCGGCGCGGGCGCGCCGTACATCGTCATGGAGCTCCTCGATGGCTGCGATCTCGGGCAGCTCCTCGAGCACCAGGGCCCCCTCTCGGTGGAGGACACGGTCCTCTACGTGACGCAGGCGTGCGAGGCGATCGCGGCGGCGCACGCGCTCGGCATCGTCCACCGCGACCTCAAGCCCGCGAACCTCTTCCTCGCGACCGCGGGCGACGGCACGCCGTGCGTGAAGGTGCTCGACTTCGGGATCTCGAAGCTCGCCGAGCCGTCGACCAGCCCCGCGGCGGGCCTCACGAGCACCGCGACCGTCATGGGCACGCCCTGCTTCATGTCGCCCGAGCAGCTCCGCTCGACGCGCGACGTCGACGCGCGCGCGGACATCTGGTCGCTCGGCGCCATCCTGCACGCGCTCCTCACCGGCACGCCCCCCTACGACGGCGAGTCGAACGCCGACGTCTCGGCCAAGATCATCCGCGACGCGCCCATCCCGCTGCGCACGTTCGTGCCCGAGGCCCCCGCCGACCTGGAGGCGCTCGTCCTTCGGTGCCTCGAGAAGGACCCTGCCCGGCGCTTCCCGGACGTCGCGTCCCTGGCCTCCGCGCTCGCGGTCGTCTCGGCGCTGCCCGCGACCAAGGCGTCGGCCACGCGCGTCGTGCGCATCGCCGCGGCGGTCGCGCCGACCGTTCCCTCCATCCCCCCGCCCGAGGCGCCCGCGCGTCTCGTCGTCTCCGACCCCGGCCCGACGCGCACCGCCAGCAACTGGGGCGACACGCGTCGTGGCGAGTCGAAGCGCGAGGAGAAGCGGAGCCGCCGCGTCGCGGGGCTCATCGCAGCAGGCGGCGTCGTCGCGGGCATCGCGGTCTTCGGTCTCCTGCGCCTCACCACGCCGCACTCCGCCCCCGCATCCGCCGCTGCGGCCGCGCAACCCGCAAGCCCCGCGTCGGCCCCGCCGCTGGTCCCGCCGACCGCGGGCACCGCGCCCTCGCAGCCGACCCCGCTCTCCCCCGCGTCCTCGCCCATGCTCGCGTCCGCCCCCGCGCTCGCGTCCGCGCCCGCCCCCACGCTCGCGCTCGCCCCCGCCCCCACGCCCTCGCTGGCCTCCGCCCACGCTCTCCGCCCTCTCCGGTCGACTCCTTCGTCCTCCCCCGCGTCGTCCAGCGCCCCCCCGTCCTCCAGGCTCCAGGCGGGCACGGGCCTCTTCGACGGCCGGGAGTGACGGGGACGGCGGTTGACACGGCCCGGACCCAACCCAAGACTGTCCGGTGACGCGCGGCGTGTTGCCCGCGTCGTGAACCCGCCGGGAGCGACCAGCCCCGGCCGAAAGGCAGAAAAGACATGCATCCGATGGCGTGGTGGCACGCGCGCAGAAGCGGCGCGTGCGGTGAGGGCGCGGGCTGCGGCCCGCAAGGCGAGGGTCCCTGGCAGGCGGGCCGGCACGGTCCGTTCGGCGGCCACGGGCACTTCGGTGGTCCGGGTCACTTCGGCGGCCCCGGTGGGGGCGACGACTTCGGTGGCGGCGGCAGCTTCGGCGTCCGCAGGCCCCTGCGGTTCCTCGCCTACAAGCTCGATCTCGAGGACGCGCAGGTCGAGCAGCTCGCGACCATCCTCGCCGAGCTGAAGACGGAGCGGGCGCAGGCCGCCGTCGACGAACGGCGCACGACCTCGGCGCTCGCGGACGTGATCGCGGCCGAGACCTTCGACGAGGCGCAAGCGAAGGCCGCGACGGGCGACCGCGTGAAGAGCGCCGAGCGCGTCGAGACGGCCGTGGCGAGGGCCCTCGGCAGGATCCACGCGCTGCTGTCCGCCGAGCAGCGGGCGAAGCTCGCGTATCTGCTGCGGACCGGCGCCCTCTCGATGTGAGCGCTCCCTGCGCCCGGCGGGCGGTCTCTCCCCCGGGAGGGCTCGCTCGCCGCGGTCGCAGGCCTCGCATGCCGCAGTGCGACGCGCCGTGCACCGGCGAAGACCGTGCGACGCGCGCCCCCCCCTCGCCCAGCGAAGGTCGTGGTCGCGCGAAGAGCGCGTGGTATGAGACCGCGCGATGAGGACCTCGCTTTTCGCCGTCGCGACGCTTTCCTGCCTCGTGGCTTGTTCCTTCGTCTCGGGCTGCGGGTCGTCTTCGAAAGGGGGGGGCGGCGAGAACGATGCGGCTCCCGAAGGCGGCGGCCTGCAAGAGGCGTCCACCTTCGACGCCGGAGGCACGATCGACGCAGCGGAGGCCGGCGACGCCCCGTCGGGGGACGCGGGCGACGACGGGGGCGACGGTGACGGCGGGCTCTCGGGCTACCCGGCGTTCCCGCCGTTCATGCCCACGCTCGCCTTCAACAAGGGCCCGGTGCTCAAGACGATGCGCATCGTGACGGTCACCTGGGCGAGCGACGCCAACGCTCCTCAGTTCGACGCATTCGACGACGCCATCGGCGCGTCGACGTACTGGCAGTCGCTCGCCGAGTACGGCGTCGGTCCGTCCACGAGCGTCGCGGCCGATCACGTCAGCATCACGACCGCGCCGACCAGCCCCTGGGACGACGGCGACATCGAGACGTGGGCGAGCGGGATGATCAACGGCGCCCCCGGCAACGGGTGGCCCGCTCCCGACGCGAACACGATGTACATCGTCTACGTGCCCGACACCGTCGAGGTGACCCAGAGCGGCCAGGACGCATGCCTCAGCGAGGGCGGCTACCACACGGAGCTCAACGCCGGGCCCAACCCCGGCGGCCAGCCCTTCGCGCTCATCCTCGATGAGTGCGCGGCCCAGTCGGGTGAGAGCGTCATCGACTTCGCGACCACGAGCGCCTCGCACGAGCTCGCAGAGACCGCGACCGATCCCTTCCCCGGCTACGAGCCGGCGTACGTCGGGTTCGACCAGAACCACCTCGCGTGGGACATCTGGAACGAATTCCAGGACGAGGTCGCGGACGCGTGCGAGTTCTTCGAGGAGGGCTACTTCACGGGCGGCAGCGACCTGCCGTACGGCCTCGCGCGCGTCTGGTCCAACGCGAGCGGGCAGGCCGGCCACGACCCGTGCGTCCCCGTCCCGTCGGGGGCCTACAACAACGTGACGCCGCTCGGTCTCTCGAAGGTGACCATCCAGACGCAGGGCGCGTTCGGTGCGCTCCAGAGCTTCGAGACCATGGGCTGGCGCATCGCGCCGGGCCAGACGATCACCGAGAACGTCGGCTTCTACACCGACGGGCCGGCCAGCAAGTGGCAGGTGCAGCACACCGAGGGCGACTGCTGCTTCAACGACACCAAGTACCTCACCGTCACCCCTCCTACCTTCATCGGGAACAACGGGGACACGGTGCCCATCCAGATCACCGTCAACTCCGCGCCCGCGGCCGGCACCGGGACGGGCATCCTCCTCACCTTCGTCTCTGCCGCTCCCGGGGGCATCCAGCACTTCATGCCCGTCGTGATCGAAGCGGACTGAGAACCCCGCCGCGAGGCGTGCTACACGGCGCGCCGTGAAGTTCGTCGACTCGTGCGAGGTGAAGATCGTGGCCGGTGCCGGCGGCAACGGCTGCGTCGCCTTCCGGCGGGAGAAGTACGTGCCCTTCGGTGGCCCCTCGGGCGGCGACGGCGGCAAGGGCGGGGACGTGGTGTTCGTGGGCGATACCGGCAAGACGACGCTCCTCGACGTGGCCCTCACGCGCACGCTGACTGCCGAGCGGGGCGAGCACGGGCGCGGCAAGGACCAGTACGGAAAGGGCGGCGAGGACCTCGTCTACGGCGTGCCGGTGGGCACCCAGGGCTACGACGCCGCCACGAACGAGCTGCTCTTCGACGTCGACGCGGGCGGCAAGCGCGTCGTCGTCGCGAAGGGGGGCCGCGGGGGGCGCGGGAACATCCACTTCTCCACGCCGTACGACCGCGCGCCGCGCCGGGCCGACCCCGGCGAGCCCGGCGAGGAGAGGAGCGTCCGGCTCGAGCTCAAGGTGATGGCCGACGTCGGCCTCCTCGGGTTCCCCAACGTCGGCAAGAGCACCTTCATCCGGGCCGTGTCTCGCGCGCGCCCCAAGGTCGCCGACTACCCGTTCACGACGCTCATCCCGCACCTCGGGGTCGTCCAGGTCGCCGAGGAGAAGAGCTTCGTCGTCGCCGACATCCCCGGGCTCATCCCCGGCGCGGCCGAGGGGGCGGGGCTCGGTACGCGGTTCCTCAAGCACGTCGAGCGCACGCGCGTGCTCCTGCACATGCTCGCGCTCGATCCGGGCGAGGGCCGCGAGCCCATCGCCGACTACGACGTCATCAACGCGGAGCTCGCGAAGTTCGATCCCGAGCTCGCGAAGCGCCCGCAGATCGTCGCGCTCGCGAAGGCGGACCTCCCGGACACGCGCGAGGCGTACCCCGAGCTCGCGAAGAAGCTGAAGAAGCGCGGCGTCGAGCTGAAGCTCGTCTCGGCGGCCACGGGCGAGGGCGTGCGCGAGCTGCTCTTCGCGCTGTACGCTGTCGGCCGCGGCGCGAACGAGACGTGAGCGACAAGACCGAGGAACCGACCCCGAGGCGCCTGCGCAAGGCGCGCGAAGAAGGCGACAGCGGGGCGAGCACCTACGCCGCGCAGGCGCTCGCCTTCGTCGTGGCCGTGGCGGTCGCCCCCGCCGCGGTCCGCGCGCTCGCCATCCGCTCCGCCGCCGATCTCCGCGAGGCCATCCGTCTCGCCGCCGACCCCGGGCATGCCCGCCTCGACGCGACGTCGCTCGCCACGACGATCGTCGCGCTCGTCCTCCCGATCCTCGCTGCAGCGGGCGTCGCCGGTGGGGTCGCGCTCCTCGTCCAGTCGGGCGGTGCGGTCGCCACCAAGCGCCTCGCGCCGAACCTCGATCGCCTGAACCCCTTCGAGGGTCTGCGCGGCCTCTTCTCGTCGACGCGCCTCTTCGCGGTCGCCCGCGCGATCGTCGCGGGGCTCGTGGTCGGCTGGCTGGCCCTGCGCGGCCTCGAGGACCACGTCGTCGACTTCGCGCGCGTCGGAGGCCGCTCCCGCTGGATCGCCGCCCTCGTGGGCGACGTCGCGGGCACGCTCGCGTGGCGGGCGGCGCTCGTCGGCCTGGGCCTCGGGCTGCTCGACCTCCTCGTCACGCGCGCGGCCTGGATCCGCAAGCTGCGCATGACGAAGGACGAGGTCCGCCGTGAGCACAAGGACGCCGAGGGCGACCCGCAGCAGAAGGCGGCCCGCGAGCGCGCCTACCACGAGCTCCTCGCCCAGGCGACCGTCGCGAACGTGCGCGGCGCGAGCGTCGTCGTGGTGAACCCGACGCACCTTGCGTGCGCCCTCCGCTACGACGAGAAGGCCGGCGACGAGGCGCCGCTGGTGGTCGCGAAGGGCGAGGGCGACGAGGCGCGGCGCATCGTGCGCGCGGCGGAGGACTGGGGGGTCCCGATCGTGCAGGACGTGCCCCTCGCCCGCGCCCTCGTCGAGCTCGAGATGGGCGAGGTCATCCCGGAGGCGCTCTACGAGGCCGTGGCGGAGGTGCTGCGGGAGCTCGCACCGGGAGTGGTCCCCGCGTAGGCGGGCACCCGAGCCACGGGGAGGCGTCCCCGACCCACCGGGAACAGCACCGGAGCCACGGGGAGGGGTACCCGGGGCCCGGGGAGCAGCACTGGAGCCACGGGGAGGGGTACCCGAGGCTCGGGGAGCAGCACTGGAGGCAAGGGGATCGCTCCCCGAGGGTCAGGGAGCAGCACTGGAGGCAAGGGGATCGCTCCCCGAGGCTCAGGGACCAGCACCCGACCCACGGGGATCGGTACCCGAGGCTCGCGGTCGAAGCGTCTCCCCGGTCCGGGCCGCCCTTCGCCCATTCGTATTCGTGCATCCGCGCCCGCGCCCGCGCCGTGATGTCCATTCCGTCAAACTGGCGAGGGACGCAATAGGGCTTTTCGCTCGGGCTTTTCGATTGTCGCGCCGTGCTCGGCGACGTCAAGGACGCGCGCAGGAGCGCGCGCCGCTGCCGGGGGCAGCGGCACTGCGCGGCCTGACGGCCGCTTCGTGTCCTTGACGTCGCCTGCGCGCGGCGCGGGACGGGGGGAGCCCGTCGCGAGAGGCGCGGTTGGGCAAGGAGTTGCCATGTTGCGCATCTATCAAGTGATTCTCGAGGTGTTGCGGGAGCTGCGGCCGGTGGTGGCGGCGATCGAGGCTCATGACCGGGACCTCGCTCGTCAGCTCCGGAGGGCGGCGACGAGCGTCGCACTCAACTGCAGTGAAGGCAGCGGCTGCAGCGGGGGCACGCGCCGGGAGCGTTACCGG
>DASXDU010000016.1:0-99804 GCA_036490515.1 Polyangiaceae bacterium | reverse complement strand
TTGAGGCACATGGCGGGCAGGGGCGACCCGTTGGCCGCGACGAGGAGCTTGCCTTCGACGCGCGCGGTCGCGGCCTGCGCGGCGGGGGCGGCGGCGCGGAAGGGCGCGCCGGCGGGGTGCTGCGGGGGAGCGTAGGGGTTCAGTGAGCCCCCTCGCCGGCGAACGGATTGAACACCGCGATGCCGCAGCCCTCGAAGTCGCGGGTGTTCCGCGTGGCCAGGGTCAGCCCGTGGACGAGCGCAGTCGCAGCGATCAGCATGTCGGCCTGAGCGACGCGGCGGCCGCGTGCTTCGCGAGCCGCCCGGAGCTCCCCGGAAGCACGGGCAATCGAGGGCGTGACGTCGAGGACGAGCGGCGCGCTCTCCAGCAGTGCGTCGAACCATCGCGCGAGGCGAGCGATGCGCGCGACACACCGAAGGCAAGCTCCTCGAGCGTGACCACACTGAGCTGGACGGTCTTCTGTCCCGCGAACCATCGCAGGACCTGGGCGTTCGGTCGCGGCCGTGGCAGCTCGGAGAGGACGTTCGTGTCGACCAGCATCACCGCGCGCCCAGGGGTGACCTCCGCGGCTTTCTGCCGGGAACTCGCAGTTGCCCGCCCCCCGCGGCGCTCGTCTCCTTCGAGAACTCCAGGAACCGTCGCCAGCGCTCCGCGGCCTCGACGCCCTCGTATTGCTCGAAGCCGATGACGACGGCCACGGGCTTGCCCCGTCTCTCGATGACCTGGGGCTCCCGCTGGGCACTCTCGACGACCCGCGACAGTTCGGCCTTCGCCGCGGCGACGCTCCAGCGGACGCTTCGATGCGACATGGTCATCACGATAGAGTTCGTGACCATCTCGCGCAAGGAGGTGCCTTCACTTCGGCGGCGTACCTACCGGCGTAGGCGCTTGTAGATCTCGCGCCGGTTGCCGATGTGAACGACGAGCACGACGAGCACCCGGTCCTCGATGGTGTAGACGACGCGATGGTCGCCGACGCGGATGCGCCACGCTTCCTCGCCCACGAGCTTCTCGGCGCCCGGCGGGCGCGGCGTCGTCGCGAGCGCGTCGATCCTCGGCGCGATTCGTCGCCTCACCTCCGCGGGGAGCTTCGCGAGCTCCTTCGCGGCAGACGGCTTGAAACGGACCTCGTAGGGCATTGCGGCCCGTGCCCGAGGGTCCGGTCAGGTCAGCCCGAGATCATGCTTGATGAGCGCCCAGGCGACCGAACCTTTTTCCTTGCGCGCGCGCGCGACGGCCGCGCGATCCTCGTCGTCCTCGAGCTTGCGCAGGCGTTCGAGCACCTCGAGGTCGTCGCGGGAGACCACGGCACCCAGCACCTTGCCGCGTCGCTCGATGACGACCCTGCCCCCCCCTTGGGCGACACGGTCCAGCACCTCGGCGAAGTGGGCTCGGGCCTCGGAGGCGGAGATGTGCTTCGACATGTACTACTTGTACAACTCGTACACGTCACCCACAAGGCCCCGTGCGGCTGGGCCGGTTCGACCTCGGCCCGCGGCCCCGGGCTCGGCCACGTCGTCAGCACGATGCGTCGTCCGCCTGGCCCCTCTTGTCGTCGACCCGGCCCTGTCGCACTCTCGCGGCCATGCGTTCGCGGATCCCGATCCTCGTTGGACTCGGTGTCCTTGCGCCCTTGGCCTGCGGGAGTCGGACAGGGCTCGACCAGGGAGAATCCCCGCCCGATGCCGGCGCCATCGACGTTGGCGCCCTGGACGCTGGAATCGCCGTCGACGTCTTCGCGTCCGACGCTGTCGTGGACACCGCCGTGTCCTGCCGATCGACGTCGGGTGTTCAGGCCGGCGCCCCATGGCCCGCTCGGGGACGTTGCCCGGACCGCACAGGGCGCACTCCGGTGCTGGGGCCGAGCCATGCTCCCGCAGTAGCATGGTCTACGCCGTCCCGAGGCACGTCGGTCGTGATCGGCGCAGATGGCACTATCTATGTTGGGGGCTCTGCGTTTGGTCCGGACGGTTCCAGCAGATGGAGCCTACCCGACCCTCCAAACGACGAGTTCTTCGACATGGCTATTGGTCGGAGCGGTCGTATCTATGCAAGTACTCCATCGACTGGTGTGCGGGCGCTGAGCGCCGACGGTGCCGTCGTCTGGAGCTGGGCCGGCGTCGGAGGGTGGCTCGCGATAGGTAACGACGAGACCGTGTATGTCGCGGGCGACAGCACGTTGACTGCAATCGCCCCTGACGGGACTGTGCGCTGGACGCGCGGCTCGGTGGCAAACGACATCAGCATCGAAGCCGCCGGCGACCTGGGTGTGATGGGTCTCGCGCCCGACCTGAGCGTTCTTTCCCCATCCGAATCCACGCTGTGGTCGGTACCCATGACCGGCACGTGGGGATCGCCGTTCGAACCCCTTTATCCCGTGCTCGGGCCAGCCGACAGCCTCGTCTATGCAGAAACGAATGCGCTGGTGGCCGTCACATCTGGCGGCGATCCGCTGTGGCGCGTGCCCATGTCGGCACCTCTGGCGCCGCCCGCAGTGGGTGCGGACGGAACAGTCTTCGTGGTCGAGCGGACCTCGCAGACACTCTACGGGATCGGCTCCGACGGCGGGGTGCGCATGACGTTCGACGTTCAGGGGCGCGAGAGCCACGCGGCCGCGCTGATTGGTGGCGATGGCACCGTCTATCTCGGGCTGGCAACAGCGGAGGGCGGCCGGGAGAGTCCTCCGTACGAGACGCTAGCTCTGACGCCGCAGGGCGCGGTGGTCTGGATGCTACCGGGAGGCGGATTGCCCATGGCCATCGGTGCGGATGGTACCCTCTACACGAATGCGTCCGGCCTCACCGCGCTCCGCGCGGACTGAGGCGCGTCGTGTCAGTTTGACCCTTGCGACGCGTGCCTCTGCACGTCGGACGGAAAGTGGTCCTGCCTCAAGGGGTCACCGCCTTGCACGTCGTGCCCTGCGGTGGTGGTCGACGGTGCGACGTGCGGTGAGAGCGGACTGATTTGCGACCAGCATGATTTCTGTGGCCAGCGGTGCGTATGCTCGCAGGGCACGTGGGCAGCTACGTGCACGGAAGCGATCTGCTCCTGCGGGGAGTCAGGGTGGTCGTGCAACTACATTGCGGATACATGCGGTGACGGCGGATAGGAAGGCGCGCCGCGGTATCTGTTCGGATGCGGACGCCGACTGATCACCCAACCGTGCCAGCGAGCCGACGATTCACGAAGGCTGCACGCTGACAACCACCGACTTGCTCGCGGGCGTGTTGCTCTTCCTCGCCACGGCTCCCAATGGGACCAGCACGTTGGCCTCGGGGAAGTACGTCGCGCAGCACCCCTTCGGGATGTCGTACGTCACGACGACGAACCCCTTCGCGACGCGCTCACCATCCTCGAAGTGGCTCGTCAGATCGACGCGGTCCCCCTCCTTCAGTCCTCGCTCTTCCACGTCGCCCGCGTTCATCAGCACGATGCGCCTTCCGCCCTTGATGCCGCGGTAGCGGTCGTCGAGGCCGTAGACGGTGGTGTTGTACTGGTCGTGGCTCCGCACGGTCATCATGAGGAGCTGGCCGGGCGCGAGGCGGTGGTCGGGCAGATCGTGCACGAGGAAGTGCGCCTTGCCGGTCGTCGTGTCCCATGCGCGCTCGCGGGCGGCGTTGCGGAGGCGGAAGCCCGCGGGGTGCTTCACCTTCTCGACGTAGCCCTCGCAGCCGGGGACGACGCGCTCGATGAGCTCGCGCACGCGGTCGTAGTCGTCGGCGAGGGCCTCCCAGTCGATGCGCGGCGCGCGGTCGCCCACCGTCGCCGTCGCCAGGCGCGCGACGATGCGCGTCTCGCTCAGAAGCTGCTCGCTCGCGGGGGAGAGCGAACCGCGCGAGGCGTGCACGATGCCCATCGAGTCCTCGACCGTGACGTACTGCGGGCCGCCCTTCTGCGCGTCGACCTCGGTGCGGCCGAGGCACGGCAGGATGAGCGCCGTCCTGCCCCCGACGAGGTGCCCGCGGTGGAGCTTCGTCGAGACGTGCACGGTGAGGCGGCACTGGCGGAGGGCGTCCGCCGTGCGCTCGGTGTCGGGCGCCGCCGAGAGGAAGTTCCCGCCCATCGCGAAGAAGACCTTCGCGCGGCCCTCGAGCATCGCGCGGATGGCCGCGACCGTGTCGAACCCGTGCGCGCGGGGCGGCTCGAAGGCGAGCTCCTTCCCGAGGCGCGCGAGCCACGCGTCGGGCATCTTCTCCCAGATGCCCATCGTGCGGTCGCCCTGCACGTTCGAGTGACCGCGCACGGGGCACGCGCCCGCGCCGGGCTTGCCGATCATCCCGCGCAGCAGGAGAAAGTCGACGATCGCCTGCACGTTGTCGACCGCGTTCACGTGCTGCGTGATGCCCATCGCCCAGGTGACGATCGTCGCGCGCGATGCGACGGCGACCCGTGCCGCCGCCCGCATGCTCGCCTCGGGGACGCCGCTCGACGCCTCGAGATCGCTCCAGCCACGCGCCGCGAGGGCGGTCACGAGCTCGGCGTAGCCCTCGGTATGCTCCTCGACGAAGGCGTGGTCGACCACCGTCCCGGGGGCGCGCGCCTCCTTTTCGAGCATCGCCTTCATCACGCCCTGGAAGAACGCGACGTCGCCGTTGATGCGCACCGGCACGTGCATGCGCGCGAGCGGCGTCGAGTCCCCGAGGAGGGCCACGGGGTTCTGCGGGTGCGCGAAGCGCATCGTCCCGACCTCGGCGAGCGGGTTGACGCTCACGATGGTCGCGCCGCGCCTGGCAGCCTGCTCGAGCGTCGTCAGCATGCGCGGGTGGTTGGTGCCCGGGTTCTGCCCGACGACGAAGATCGCGTCGGCGACCGCGAAGTCCTCGAGCTGCACGGTGCCCTTGCCGACGCCGATGGACTCCTTGAGGCCCGCGCCGCTCGACTCGTGGCACATGTTCGAGCAGTCGGGCAGGTTGTTCGTCCCGAAGGCGCGCACGAAGAGCTGGTAGAGGAACGCCGTCTCGTTGCTCGTGCGCCCCGACGTGTAGAAGATGGCCTCGTCGGGCGAGGGCAGGGCGCGGAGCTCGCGCGCGACGAGGTGGAAGGCGTCGTCCCAGGCGAGCGGCTCGTAGTGCGTCGCGCCGGGGCGGAGCACCATCGGCTCGACGAGGCGGCCCGCGTCGTTCAGCGCGTGGTCGGACTGCGCGGAGAGCTCCTCGACCGAGTGCCGCGCGAAGTACGCGGCGTCCGCGCGGCGGGTCGTCGCCTCGCTGAGGACGGCCTTCGCGCCGTTCTCGCAGAACTCGATGGTGTCGCGGTTCTCGGCCTCGGGCCAGGCGCACCCGGGGCAGTCGAAGCCGCTCGTCTGGTTGGTGCGCGCCAGGATGCGCGTCCCGCGGGCGAGGCCCGTCTGGTCGTGCGCGTACCGAACGGTCGAGACGAGCGCCCCCGCGCCCCCGGCGGCCTTGCTGGCCGGCACCACCCGCACCGCGTCCGCATCCGAAGGCGGCTGCGCGCTCGGCGCCGCATCGCGCCGCACGTCATCCATGCCGCTCTCTCCCGTCGCCCGCCCCGGCGCTCGCGCCCTCGATCCGCTCCGCGCCCGTGTACACGTTGAACCGCCCGTCGCGCACGAACCCCAGGAGCGTGATCCCCGCTTCCCTCGCCAGCTCCACCGCGAGCGTCGACGGCGCTCCCACCGCGGCCACCACCGGGATGCCCGCCATCGCCGCCTTCTGGAGGAGCTCGAAGCTCGCTCTCCCGCTGAGGAAGAGGACCCGCCCCGCGAGCGGCAGGCGCCCGGCGAGGAGCGCGGCGCCGACCAGCTTGTCGACCGCGTTGTGCCGCCCCACGTCCTCGCGCACGTCCTCGAGCGTGCCCGCGGCGTCGAAGAGGCCCGCCCCGTGAAGCCCGCCCGTCGCCTCGAACGCGGCCTGCGCCTCGCGCAGCGCGCCCGGCATGCGTTGGACAGCCTCCGCCGACAGGCGCGGGCCGCCCGGCGGGATCGCGAAGCGACGCTGCACGCGCACGGCGTCGACCGAGGCCTTGCCGCAGACGCCGCAGCTCGAGCTCACGTAGAAGTTCCGCTGCATCCCCGCCGTGTCGACGGGCACGCCCGCCGCGAGCTCGACGCGCGCGACGTTGCCCGAGGCCTCGCACGACTGCACGTCCTCGGGCGCCCGGACGATGCCCTCCCCGAAGAGAAACCCCACGGCGAGCTCCCGGTCGCTGCCCGGCGTGCGCATCGTCACGGCCACCGGTCGCTCGACGCGCGACGCGTCTCTTTCGCGCCACGCGAGGCGCACTTCGAGGGGCTCCTCGACGGCCAGCGCGTCGAGCTGCGCGCGCGAAACTCCCTCGGTCCCCTGCATTTTGCGCACGGGAACGCGCGCCGTGCCCTGGGCGCCGGGGGCCATCGCGCGGAGCTTACCGCAGTGCGCCGGACGCGCGAGCGCCGGTTCCTGTGGTCTTGCCTCTGCAGTTGCGGTACCGGGTGGCCAAGGGGTCATGCAGTCCAAAGCGTCGCGCACCGGTCTTCTCCTCTCCGTGGGTCTCGCCTGCATCACGGGCGCCTCCGCCGTCGTCGTCGCGTGCGCGACCGAGGCGTCGCAGCCCTCGGGCCTCCTCGAGCCGGACGCGTCCGCCGAAGGGGGCGGCGACGGCTCGTCGTCGGGCAGCGCGAGCAGCAGCGGCGGCACGAGCAGCAGTGGAGGCGGCAGCAGCAGCGGGACCACGAGCAGCAGCGGCGGCGGCTGCAACGCGAACCTCCAGACCGACCCGCTCAACTGCGGAAGCTGCAACTACGCGTGCACCAAGGGCGACATCTGCGCCGGCGGGCAGTGCCAGGCCCCGTGCGTGTCGCCGAAGGTGTCGTGCCCCACGCAGACGGGGTGCTTCGACCTCACGAGCGATCCGGACAACTGCGGCGGATGCAACACCGTGTGCACGGCGCCCGCGGGCGGCACGATCACGCCGGTCATCACCTGCCAGGCCTCCCAGTGCAACTACTCGTGCCCCGCCGACGCCGGCCCTGCCGATGGCGGGCCGATCGTCCAGTGCGACATCGACAGCGGCGCCACGGGCGGGTGCTTCGACCTCACGTCGACCTCGACCCACTGCGGCACGTGCAGCACGCAGTGCCCGACGGGCGACATCTGCAGCAACTCGCAGTGCTGCCCCACCGGCCAGAGCTACTGCGGCACGCAGTGCATCGACACGCAGTCGGACCTGAACAACTGCGGTAGCTGCGGGGCCGTGTGCAACGCGCAGTGCGTCGCCGGGCAGTGCGTCGGCTACACGACGTCGAACCCGACGGTCGCGTTCATCGACGCGTGCACGCAGACGGGGAGCTCCACGAAGCTCATCAACCAGGAGTTCTGGACGGCGACCGCCGCCATCAGCCTGCCGTTCTCGTTCACGTTCTTCGGGACCGCGGCGACGCAGGTCGCGCTCCAGAGCCAGGGGACGATGGGCGTCGGCCCGGCCGGCTTCCCGCCCGCCGAGGGGTACCCCGACTGCACGGAGAGCGGCGGCCCCGGCTACACCTATCCGGCCATCGTGGCGTTCGGCGACGAGGAGCTCGCCACCGGCACCCTCGGCGTCTGCTACGCCACCGTCGGCAACTCGCCGAACCAGCAGTTCGTCGCGACGTGGAAGCAGGCGACCGACGAGACCGACCCCGGGTCGATCCTGACGTTCTCCATCGTGCTCACCCAGACGACGAACACGGTCGACCTCATGTACGAGACCGCCACCGGCGCCGACGGCGGCGCCGACTCGATCGCGTCGGGCATCACGGCCACGGTCGGCATCCAGGGCACGGTGAGCGGCAAGTTCGCCTACAGCGCCTACTCGTGCGCCAAGGCCTTCATCCCGTCGACCCCGTACGACATCCGGTTCACGCCGGCGAACTGAGCGAACGGGCCGCCGGGCCGGGCGAGCGGCCGGCGAGGGCAGCGCAGGCCGGGCGGCGCGGTGCGGCGCACGTCGCTGCTTGCCGCAGGGCCCTCTTCGGCCTAACCCTACCCGCCATGCGAAGCGAGTGGGTGGCGAGGCGCGCGGGCGACCGGACGAAGACGCAGATGCACTACGCCCGGCAGGGCGTCGTGACCGAGGAGATGGCGTACGTCGGCGCCCGCGAGAAGGTGGAGCCGACGCTCGTCCGCGACGAGGTGGCGCGCGGCCGCATGGTCATCCCGGCGAACGTCGCGCACGCGAACCTCGAGCCCATGGGCATCGGCATCGCGCTCGCGTGCAAGGTCAACGCGAACATCGGCAACAGCCAGGTGACGAGCGACGTCGAGGGCGAGATCCGCAAGCTCAAGGTCTCGCTCAAGTACGGCGCCGACACGGTGATGGACCTGTCGACCGGCGGCGACATCGACGTCATCCGCGCCGCCATCCTCGCCAACTCGCCCGTCCCCATCGGCACGGTGCCCGTCTACCAGGTGCTCAAGGAGCGCAAGACGGTCGACCAGGTCCGCGCGTCGGACTTCATCGACATGCTCGAGCACCAGGCCAAGCAGGGGGTCGACTACTTCACGATCCACGCGGGCGTCATCTCGAAGCACCTGCCGCTCGTCCAGCACCGCATCACGGGCATCGTCTCGCGCGGCGGCTCGATCATGGCGCAGTGGATGATCGAGCACTCCGAGGAGAACCCGTACTACGTGCACTGGGACGCGGTGCTCGACATCTGCGCCCGCTACGACGTGACCATCAGCGCGGGCGACGGCCTGCGCCCCGGGTGCCTGGCCGACGCGAGCGACGCCGCGCAGTTCGCCGAGCTGGCGACCCTCGGCGAGCTGACGAAGCGCGCCTGGGCCAAGGACGTGCAGGTCATGATCGAGGGGCCGGGCCACGTGCCGTTCGACCAGATCGAGATGAACGTGAAGAAGGAGATGGAGGTCTGCCACGAGGCCCCGTTCTACGTGCTCGGCCCCCTCGTGACCGACATCGCGCCGGGCTACGACCACATCACGAGCGCCATCGGCGCGACGATGGCGGGGACGGCCGGCGCGGCGATGCTCTGCTACGTGACGCCGAAGGAGCACCTCGGCCTCCCCAACGAGGACGACGTGCGCCAGGGTCTCATCGCGTACAAGATCGCGGCCCACGCGGCCGACGTGGCGCGCCACCGCCCGGGTGCCCGCGACCGCGACGACGCGCTCTCCCGCGCGCGCTACGCGTTCGACTGGAAGGAGCAGTTCCGCCTGTCGCTCGACCCCGAGACGGCGCAGGCGATGCACGACGAGACGCTCCCCGACGAGTACTTCAAGAGCGCCGAGTTCTGCTCGATGTGCGGGCCGAAGTTCTGCAGCATGCACATCAACCGCGCCGTCCAGGACTTCAACACGAAGCTCGAAGAGGACCGCAAGCAGGGCAAGCGCGCGCTCGACGTCTTCGCGCCTCGATGAGGGAGAGGGAGAGGGGAAAACAGGAAGAAGAGAAGATCAGGAAGGAGAGAGGGGTGTTCGCCCGGTGGGAGCGTTTTCGAGGCGCCCGGGTCGGGTCAACACCCCTCCTACTTCCTGATCTTCTCTTCTTCCTGTTTTCCCCTCTCGTCTTGATCGCGCTCGGCGGGTGCGGGAAGGGCGGGGGGCCGAGTGCTTCGACGCCTTCGGCGAGCGCGGCGGGGGAGAGTGACGGGGCGTCGTTCGTCGTGGGGGCGGGGGACGACGCGGGGCCGGGGCCGATGGATGCGCGGGAGAAGGCGCAGTGGGCGGCGGCGAAGGAAGGGGAGCCGGAGGAGCTCGGGCGCCTCGTGGGGCTCGTGGGGTGCGAGGGGCTGCGCGAGCGGGCGGAGACGGCGGAGCTGCGGGTGACCGCGCTCGAGGCGATGGCGTACTGCCCGGACTTCGGCGAGCTGCCGTGGCTGGCCCAGGTGGGGACGACGGGGAAGGACGACGAGGCGAAGCTGGCGCTCGAGGCGGCGGTGGAGCTGGCGGCCCGGCCGCGGCGGTCGACGGACCCCGAGGACGCCGAGGAGCTCCACGCCGGGTGCGGGGCGCTGCTGGAGCTCGCGAAGACGAAGGAGGCGGCGAGGGACCGTCGCGTCCTCGCGGTGCGCGCGCTCCGGATGCTCGCGGAGCGCGGCTGCGTGAAGCGCGCGGACATCCCGACGGACGTCGACGCGAAGTAGTCTCGGCGACCGGCTGACCCTCGATCGTGGAGAACGCGATACGCTGGGCCCGTGCCGGGCGTAGAGAGCGACGCCGCGATCGAAGACGTCGCCGACACGGCGTCGTGGATCGCAGCGTACCGCGCGCGTGAGACGGCACGCGCGGACGCGCTATTTCGTGATCCCCTCGCCGCCCGTCTCGCGGGTCCGAGAGGAGCCCGGGTCGCCGCCACGATGACTGGCGCCGAGCAGTTTTGCTGGATGACCACCATCCGCACCGTGGTCATCGACGAGCTGCTGATCGAAGCGGTGGCTCGTGGGGCTGGCGCGGTGCTCAACCTGGGCGCCGGCCTCGACACGCGACCTTACCGGCTCGCGCTGCCATCCACGCTCCGCTGGATCGAGGTCGACGCGCCGAAGATCGTGGCGCGCAAGGACGACCTCTTGCGCGATGAGCGCCCCCGGTGCGATCTCGAGCGTGTCACGGCGGACCTCGGCGATGCCGTCGCGAGGCGTGCTCTCTTCGCGCGGCTCGGTGAGGGTGGAGAGGATGTCGTGGTCCTGACGGAGGGCGTCCTCGGGTATCTCACCGAAGACGAGGTCGCGGCGCTCGCGGACGACCTCCGGGCGCACAGCCGATTCCGGACGTGGATCGCCGACCACAGCGCTCGCTTCTTGACCCGCACCGTTCGCGCCCGCGTCCAGCGCAGCCATCTGAAGAACGCGCCGCTGCGCTTTGCGCCGGAAGACTGGGAGGAATTCTTTCGCGCCCACGGCTGGCGCGCAGCGGAGTGGCGCTACCTCCCGATCGAAGGAGAACGGCTCGGACGACCGTGGCCCATGCCGTGGTGGTTCGTCCCCGTGCACGCAGTCTTGCCGCGCCGCGCGCGCGAAGCGATTCGGCGCATGATGGGGTATGCGCGCCTCGAGCCGACGGGGTTCGTCTAGGCGATTCGCTTGACGGTGCGCCCGCGCTCACCGTTTGCCGAACTTGCCGGGCGGCGTCTCTTCCACCCGCTCCGGTTCCGGCGCGGGTGCCGGCGGCGGAGCGACCTCCCGCACGGTGGGCGGCGGCGGCAGCGGGTCGGGCGGAGGCGGGCGACGGCCCACGCCGATCGCGGCCAGGGCGAGGAGCAGGAGGGTGAACAGCAGGAGCGTGAGGATGACGGAGCGCCGCACCCACCCCACGTTGAGCGTCTTGCGCAGGCGGTGCTCGCGCGTACGGAGAGCGCCCTCGGTGGTGCCGCGCTCGTCGGCGAGCTCGCGGTAGGTCGCCTCGCGGTCGTAGGTGAGCGCCCACATCGTCTCGACGTCGTCGTCGGTCATCCCGATCGCGGGCGCCTCCTCGTCGGCGAAGAGGAGCTGCTCCTTCGTCGCGAGCGCGCTCTCCGGCGTGACGCAGCGCGGAAGCCCGAGCTCGTCGACGTCGTTGGGGTCGTCGTCGCCGTCGTCCCCGTCCGGGTCGCGCGGCAGGGCGTGCGACGCGGGGACGACGTGCTCCTCGACCACGTCCTCGTGGCGCCAGTGGTCGATGAGCTTTCCCGTGAGGATCGTGCGCGCGAGGCCGAGCAACCGGCGGAGCGAATCCGGCGCGTCGGCGTCCGTCCGGCGCAGCCAGAGCGTCTCGGTGACGGAGCTGACGAGGTCCTGCTTGTCGTCGGGGGACATCTGGAGGTGGCGCACGCGCTTGAGGAGAAACGTCCGGACGCGGGGGTGGGAGAGGAGACGGGCGTAGCGGGCGTCGTCGCGGGGAGGGGGGGCGGGCGTGGGCGCGGGCGCGAGCGTGGGGGCGAGCGCGGGCGCGGGGGCGGGCGCGAGCGCGGGCACGGGCGCGAACGACGTGGACGGCGTGGGCATGGTGGTCATCGAGAGGGTCTCCGGGGGGAGCAAGGTTGGGGCCAGCGGGGCGCGGGCGGGCCCCTCTACAAATAGAAAGCTGGGTGGGCGGCGTTTTCGGGCGACGATCGACCGGCTCGGGATCGATTTTCCCGCGAAGCGGGTGCCCTCACAGGGAGGGCCGGACGAGGGCGCGTTTCGTTACGTGATTTCTTGCGCGCGGTTCGTGCGTGAAGCGGGTGGGGCGATGCGTCCCGGGATCGGGGCTCGTCGTCGAGGAAACGGGACATCTCGCCGAGGAGGCGGGGTTCCTCGAGGAGGAGGCGTCGTTCCTCGAAGAGGAGGGGCCGGTCGTTGGGGCAGTGGACGCGCGAGGGTCGCTCGCGAACGCGTCTGCGAGAGATGGGACCGCGGTCACCAGGCGATATGGGCGCGTCCACATGGCTCGCGAACGCGTCCGCTAAGGGATTTGACCGCGGTCACCAGGCGATGTGGACGCGTTCACATGGCTCGCGAACGCGCCCGCTAAGAGATGTGACCGCGGTCACTAGACGATGTGGACGCGTTCACATCGCTCGCGAACGCGTCCGCGAGAGAAGTGACCGCGGTCACTGGACGATGTGGACGCGTCCACGTGGCTCGCGAACGCGTCCGCGAGAGACGTGACCGCGGTCACTGGACGATGTGGACGCGTCCACAAGGCTCGCAAACGCGTCCGCGAGAGAAGTGACCGCGGTCACTAGGCGATGTGGGCGCGTCCACATGGCTCGCGACCGCGTCGACGAGAGACGTGACCGCGGTCACATGACGATGGGATCGCGCCCACATCACGAGGAATCGCGCCTACATGGCGATGGGACCGCGCCCACCTGGCACGCGGACGCGTTCGCGAGAGACGTGGTCGCGCCCCGCTAGCGCGCAGCCACGGTCGCGAGAGACGCGGTCGCGTCCCGATCGCACGCGCCCACGGTCACGAGGCGCGCGGCCGCCCGGAGCGGGCAAGTGACCGCGTTCACGAGAGAAGGGGGTGCGTTCGCGAGAGACGCGGGCACGCCCCCGAAGGATGCAGCCCCTGTCCCGTGCCACCCTCGGATCTGTCCGGGACAGGCGCGACGGCACGAAACATCGCGGATTCCGGGGGCAGCGCGCGTGGCACGACGCCTGCGATGGGGACCGTTGCGCCCCGCCGCTGGCAGGGGCATGCAGGGAGGTGATGCACGTGGCGACGACACGAAGGAAGAAGGGCAACGGCGACGATTCCGAGCTCGCGCGCGGCTTCGCCGTCGTCGTGGAGGAGATGCGCGGCCACTTCAAGGTCTTCGGAGAGCAGCTCTCCCTGCAAGGCGACCGCCTGGCGAAGGTCGAGGAGAAGGTGACGCGGCTCGACGAGAAGGTGACGCGGCTCGACGAAAAGGTGACGGGGCTCGACGAAAAGGTGACGCGGCTCGACCAGCGGATGGAGCGGGTGGAACACAGGCTCGGCCTCGTCGAGGTGGCCGTCCTCGAGGTCGGCCGCGAGGTGAAGAGGAAGGTCGATCGCGATGACGTCGAGGCGATCGTCGAGGGCGTCCTGGCCCGGAAGGCGAGGCGGTAGGCGCTCCCGCAGGATCGCGCCCCGGTGATAGAAGTGTCCCTGTGAGCAAGGTGTCGACGCGACGCTGTTCACGCCCGAGGAGCTCGCGCGGGACCGGGCCCCGGTCACGGCCGGCGTCTGGCTGATCGATCGCCTCGTCAGCGAGCAGGGCTGGCGACGCCCGTCGGTCGCGAGGACGGGCACAAACCCCGCGTCACGTTCTTCGGCATCAAGGGCGGGGTGGGCCGCTCCACCGCGCCCGTCGCGCTCGCGAAGCGGCTCGCCGAGAAGGGCCGCCGCGTCCTCGTCGTCGACCTCGACATGGAGTCGCCCGGCCCGACGAGCTCCTGCGCGGCATGGTCAACCCGAGCCGGGTAGGGGAGATCCTCGTAACCCCCTCGCTCGGGACGACCTCCGTGCCCGACGACCGCGCACGTCGCTGCGAGACGGCGGATTCGTCGCGAAGCTCGGCCGCGTCTACGCGTCGCCGGATGGCTCGGAGTTCGCGACGCGGCTCGAGCGGCTCCTCGAAGGCCGCGAGGGGTTCCGCGACCGCCTTCGCGTCGTCGCCTCCCTCGTCCCCGAGACGGGCCGCGAGGCCTACGTCGATCGCGTCCGCCTGTCGGCGTACGACCTCTTCTCCGGCTTCGTCTACGACAAGCCCGAGGACGACCCGGAGGACGAGGCGGAGGACGCGCTCCTGCCGGACGTGCGCGATCCCGACGCGCCCCACGCGCCCATCCCCATCTTCTGGCGCCGCGAGTTCGTGGAGTGGGAGCCCCATCGGGGGCTGAGCCCCCCCCAAAAAAAGTCTGTAACGAAACCGCCCCTCGTCCGGCCCATCGTCATAGGAGGGACGAAAAACGGCCCCTCTCCCGAGCGCGTGCGCGCAGGGAGGGACGGCGACAGGCACGACCCCCGGGACCCGCTGGTCCCGGACGGCCCGCCAAACGGCGGGGGTGCGCCCTCTCAGAAAGGAATAAGTACCATGTCTAGTACCACCACGACCTCGCAGCCCTCGAAGGCGACGGTCTTGGCGCAGCTGCAGGCGCTCGTTTCGGGCCTGCAGAAGCAGCTCCCCAACGGGACGTTTACGTTGGTGAGCACCGATTTCACGACGGTGACGCTGGTTCAGGCCCTCGAAAGCCTGATCACGGCGCTCACTGCCGTGGATTCGGCTCAGGCGAGCGTCAAGACGGCGTTGGTCGCGTACTCCGCGGAAAACACGAAGATGGGACCGATTGTTTCGGCCCTGAAGCGTGTGATCCGGGCGATGTACGCGAACGCGCCGGCGACGCTGCTGTTGTTCGGACTCAAGCCTGCCAAGGCTCGAGCTCCGCGCACGGCAGCGGAGCTTGCCGCCTCCGTGGCGAAGGCGAAGGCCACGCGCACAGCGCGCGGGACGGCGTCGAAGAAACAAAAGGCGACCGTCTCCGGGAACGTGACTGGCGTGACGATCACCCCGATCGTCGCTCCGGCTCTCGCTCCGGCCAACGCCTCGCCGAACGTCGCTCCGGTGACCGCCCAGCCGACTGCTCCGCAGCCGGCTGCCGCGGCACCGGCGGCGGCGCCGGCGACCGTCGCTGCACAGCCGGCGGTGGCTACCCCGAGCGGGTCCCCCACGGGACACGTCGGGTCGTAGTCACTGCCTCGTAGCGCGACGCCGCAGGGAAGGGGCCTGAGCAACCCCTCACCCGCATCGGTGGCTGCGTATCCAATGGGGGTCCGAGGGGCGCCACGTCGAAGGGCGCCTCTCGGGCCCCCGCTCTTTTTTTTGTGCGGCGCGGCCCCGCCGCACGCGGGCGTGAGCGCCTAGTTCGATCCCTGGCACACGACGTCCACCCCTGCCGACGTGTCGTTGTCCGTGCGGCACTCGTGCCAGCCCGGATGGGGCGTCGTCGTGTCGTCGACCACCGCGTAGACCGGCGTCGTCCCCGCCACCACGCCCGCGGGCGGGCTCGCGAGCGTCAGCACCAGCGTCTCCGACTCTGCCGGGTAGAGCGGCAGGAGCGTCGTCATCGACCCGAGCTTCGTCCCGCTCGGCGCCGTCCCCGCGTAGAAGCCCACGACGACGCCCGCCGGCAGCGCCGCCTGGCCGATGTTGCGCACCGTCGCCGCGAGCCCGAACGGCGACGCGCACGTCGGCGCGATCGACACGACGGCGTCCGGCGCGTCGAACTCGCCGCCCGGCTGCTTGTTCTGGCGGAAGTTGTTCAGGCCCGCCTGCGTCCAGTTCGGGAGCTCGTGCTGCGGGATCGTGCCGTCGTCGTTCACGTTCGTGATGTGGTACGGGTGCTCGTTCCAGATGGAGCGCGTGCGGACCCACGCGAGGTTCGGGTCGCTGAAGACGCGCACGCCCGACTGGGCGATGTTCGTCCCGTCGTCGCACTGGTACTCGGCGGTGCCGCTCGCGTACGCGTTCGAGACGACGACGATGTCGGCGTGGCCGTCGTTGTCGACGTCGGCGACGAGGGGGAACTCCTCGAGCGTGCCGGTCGTGTTGCACGTCGAGAAGAGGACGTTGCCCGTCGGCCCGTCGTAGACGCGGAGGTGCTCCTCGTCGGAGTAGAGGACCTCGGCGCTGCCCGAGCCGGTGAAGTCGAAGATCGAGCTGCCCGTCGCGGCGGACGAACAGTCCGTCGTCGACGCCGACCAGAGGAGGGTCGCCGCGTTGGCGACGGTCGAGTCGACCACCTTCTTGCCGTCGAGGACCGCGTAGCCGATGCCGCCCGCGAGCGCGACGTCGGGCGTCCCGTCGCCGTTGAAGTCGGCGACCGTCGGCGGGCCTCCGCCCGTCGTGTAGCCCGCGCTTCCCGCCGGGCAGTGCTGCGTGAGCGTGCCGTTGATGTCGACGCCCTGGCGCACCCACGAGAACTTGCTCGCCTGCGTGGAGTCGTAGTGCCAGAAGGACACCGTGTGCGTCGGGTAGTAGACGGCGACCACCTCGGGCTTGCCGTCCTTGTCGAAGTCGCCGATCGCGGGCCAGCTCCCCGGCGTGGCCGTGTCGACGAAGAGCGTCCCGTCGGCGTGGAAGCCCTGGCTCGACGAGACGATGTCGAGCTGGCCGTCGCCGTCGATGTCGCTGAGGACGAACGTCCCGAACGATTTGCTCACCGTCACGGTGCCGGTCGCGCCGTCCATGACGCCGCCCTCGGCGACGACCTCGACCTTGCCGTCGCCGTCGAGATCCGCGATCTGCGGGAACTGGCACGACATCGTGCCGGAGCTCGTCCAGTAGGGCGTGCCGTCGCCGTGGAAGGTGTGGACGTACCCGTCGGTGCCGCACGCCACGACCTCGTTGCCGGGCTTGCCGTCGATGTCGCCGCCGGCGAGCTGCGTCGACGGGTAGATGGTCGAGGGCACCGACCAGCGGTCGACGAGCTTGCCGCCGCGCACGGAGATGGCGTGGAGCGTCCCGTTCGACGTGTAGGCGCCGCCCGTGAACGACGTGAAGACGATGTCCGGGATGTCGCGCTGGTCGACCTTGCCGTCGCAGTTGGTGTCCTCGAGCGGCAGGACGATGGGGGCCATCATGACGTCGGTCGAGAAGGGGGTCGTGACGTCGCCGCCCCACGCGTACGCGAGGGCGGGGGCGAACGCCGACGTCGGCGGGTGGTACTGGCAGCTCTCGAGGCAGCTGAGCGCGCCGCCGTCGGGGACGCCGGCGTCCCCCGCGCAGACGGGCGGGGAGGGGAGGCACTTGCCCGTGACCACGGTCGCGCCGGAGATGCAGGCGCCTCCGTCCGCGCTCGCGTCGGGCGGCGCGCCCGCGTCGGCGCCAGTGCCGAGCGAGTACTCGCAGTACTGGCCCGAGGGGCAGTCGCTCGTGTCGACGCAAACCGCGCCGGGCGTGACGCACGACTGGAACGAGCACACCTGCGCGGCGCCGCAGCAGACGCTCCCGCAGGCGAGCGACACCGGGCAGCACGAGCCGCCGGCGCAGACGCCGCCTCCGTCGTCGCAGGGCTTCCCGTTCACGCAGCCGCCGCCCTCGCTGAAGGTCGGGACGTCGCTGGACGCGTCGCTGCCCGTCGAGCCCTCCGTCGTTCCGTCGCGGGTGCCGCCGTCGCTCGGGTTGAACCCGCCGCTGCTGCTGCCGCACGCGGTGGGCACGAGCGTGCTCGCGGCCGCGAGGGCGATCGCGGCGAAGGTCAGACGTCGAAGGGACATTCCACGAGCCTACCCCCGCGGCGGGCGCCCGTGGCGGGACGGCCCCCTCAGTTGCACGAAGGAGACGCGGAGCACTTGCCGGTGACGATGGCGCAGTAGTAGCCGCCGTAGCAGCCGTTCGGCTGGCACGGCTGGCCCTGCGTCGCGCATGCCGTGCAGGTCGCGGGGGTGTTCGGGTCGGCGCAGGTGACGCCGCCCCCGCTCGACGAGCCCGAGCCCGACGCGGAGCCCGAGGACGAGGAACCGGACGAGGAGCCCGAGGAAGAGCCGGACGACGAGCCCGACGACGAGCCGGAGCCGGAGCCGGAGCCGGACGACGACGAGGACGAGGCGCCCGACGATCCCCCGCCGGAGCTCGAGGACGCGGACCCCGAGCTGCTGCTGGACCCGCCGCTCGAGGAGCCCCCGCTGGACGATCCACTGCTCGACGAGCCGCCGCTCGAGCCGCCATGTCCGCCGTCGGCCTTCGCGTCGGGCGACGCGTCTCCGGCGCTCGCGAGCGGGTCGGACGCGCCCGAGCAGCACACGAGCGACGCGACGAGGGCGGCGAGGCCCAGCGGACCGGTCCACGGAATGCACGGACGCATGGCGACTCCCTCGAGGGCGCACAGCCTGCTCCAGCTCGAGGCCCCTGTCGAGGGTGTCTCGAGGACGTCGAGGGGGGCGCGACGGTTCAGGGCGCGGCACGCGCTGCGGGCGGATCGTGCGGCTCGGTCATGCAGACGAGGAGCGACGCCTTCGCGCGGTGGAGGAGGACGTCGACGTACCCGCGCGTGATGCCGAGCGCCTGCGCGACGTCCTCGCCGGGGCGCTCCTCGAGGAGGCGCATCATGACCACCGTGCGCTGCGTCTTGCAGAGGCGGTTCACGCAGCCGCGGAGGCGCACGCACTCCTCGGCGTGCGCCACGAGCGCTTCGACCGAGGCAGCGTCCGCGTCCGCGATCGAACCGGCGCCCGCGGCCTCGCTCGCGTCGACGGCGTAGACAGCGTCGATGCCGTCGATGGCGCGGTGCGGACGCGCGAGGTGATGGCGGCGCCGCTTGTTGCGGGCCATGTTGACGACGATGCCGGCGAGGAGCGCCGGGTGCTCTGCGACGTCGCCGGGGAGCTCCCCGCGCTGGGCGATCTGGAGGAACGTGCAGAGCGCGTCGTGGACGGCGTCGAGGGCGTCTTCGGGCCCGAGGCCTTCGCGGCGGGCGAGGCCCGCGAGCGAGGCGCGCTGGGCGCGGACGACGCCGTCGAGCGCGCGGAGGACGTCGGTCGAGGGAATGGCGGTCATCACCGAGGAATGTGCCGGGCCGGGAGGATCTTACGGCGGCCGGAGAGGATCGCACGGCGTGTAAGAACGCGGGGCTGCCGGCACATCCCTGGGCGGAGGTGAGCCATGAAGGACGCGACGACGGAGGCGGCGAAGAACGCTGCGAAGGACGCGACGACGAAGGACCACGTGCTCGCGGTGGACGACGGGTCGTTCGACCGCGAGGTGCTGGCGGCCGAGGTGCCCGTGCTGGTCGACTTCGGGGCGCGGTGGTGCGGACCGTGCCGTGCGCTCGCGCCCGTGGTGGAGCGCCTCGCGGCCGAGAACGCGGGGCGCATCAAGGTGGTCACGGTGGACACGGACGACGCGCCGCGGACCGCCGAGCGCTACGGCGTCCGCGGCGTACCGACGGTGCTCGTGTTCCGCGGCGGGCGCCGGACCGCGTCGCACCTGGGCGTGACGACGAAGGAGAAGCTGCTCGCGCTCGTCGACGAGCCGTGATCAGCGCGGCCCGTCGACGCGGACGCGAGCGTCGTCGACGAGGGCCTGGACGGCGGCGTGGGCGCGGTCCTTGAGGCTCGCGGCCCTGCCCAGCGCGCCGGGGTCGATGGGCGTGCCGATGCACACGGCGACGTTCGACGGCGCGGCGGCGGCCATGCGCGAGAGGTGCGCGGGGAAGGACTCGTTGACGAAGGCTGCCCCCGAGCCGGCCCCGTACGCGATGCCGACGGGCACGACGTCCGCGCCGGAGCGCACGGCGGCGACGAACGCGCCGGCGTGGAACGGGCGCACGGCGTCGTCGGGGAACGTGGTGCCCTCGGGGAAGACGATGACCGTGTCGCCCGCGGCGAGGCGGTCGCGCATGGCGCGCACGGCGTTGGCGCCGCTCGCCGCGCTCGCCCGGTCGACGAAGACCGTTCCGACGGCGCGCGCGGCGACGCCGACGAGGGGCCAGCGCGCGAGGTCGGCCCGGCTGACCATGCGGCCGCCGAAGGCGCGCAGCAGCACCAGGATGTCGGCGGTCGAACGGTGGTTGGCGACGACGAGGTGGCCCCGGCCGGGCAGGGGGACCTCGCCGTGGATGTTCGCCCGCACCCCGAAGAGGCGCAGCAGGCCGCCCGCCCACGCCGCGAGCCACCGCTTGCGCACGGCGTCCCGGTCCGCCTCGCGGCTCACGCGCTCGTGCGCGAGGAACGCAGGCAGCATGGCGCTCGTGACGACGCCGAACCCCGCGATGCGCCCGGCGCGCCGGAGCTCCCGGCGCAGGCTCACCACAGCCTCCGGAGGCCGAACGCGGCCCACTCGAGCGTGCGCCGCGCGAGGGATCGCTCGCGCCACGACGTGAGCTCGATGCGCTCGGCGACCTCGAGGTCGCGCTCGAACCAGGCGCGCACATGGCGTGCGAAGGCGCGGTCCTCGACGGCGAGGTTGACCTCGAGGTTCTTGTGCCACGACCGCTCGTCGAGGTTGTAGCTGCCCACCGTCGTGAACTCCTCGTCGATGATGGCGGTCTTCGCGTGGAGCATCGTACCGGGCAGCGACCAGATCTCGACGCCGTTGCGGAGGAGGACGTCGTAGAGGGCCTCGCCGGCGAACTGCACGACGCGGACGTCGCTCTTGGCCGGGACGAGGACGCGCACCCGGACGCCGCGCCGGACGGCCGCGAAGAGGGCGCGCCGGACGCGCCAGTCGGGCACGAAGTAGGAGTTGGCGACGTCCACCCGCGCGGTCGCGCGGCCGATGCGAAGGACATACTCGCGGTGGATGCTGCGCCGCGAGCGGGTGCGCCACTGGCTCGCGAGGACCCACACGGGGCGGGTCCTGCGGCGGGCGAGGGGGCGCACGTCGAGCGGCGGCGCCTCGTTCGTGAGCTTGCGCCACGTGCGGTAGAAGAGGGCGCGGAGCTCGTGGGGCGCCTCGCCGTGCACCTCGACGGCGTCGTCGCGCCAGCCCGCGCCGCCTCCGTCCGGGGGCAGCCACGCGGCCGCGAGGTTGATGCCGCCCGTGAAGCCGGTGGCACCGTCGAGGACGAGGAGCTTGCGGTGGTCCCGCCGCTCGACGCGCTCGATCCGGAAGCGCGGATCGAGCGGCGAGATCGAGTGGTACTCGACGGCGCGTCCTCCCGCGGCGAAGAGCGGGCGCCACCACGCGGGGGTGATGCCCAGGCTGCCGATCGCGTCGTAGATGACGCACACCTTCGCGCCGGCACGCGCGCGCGCCGCGAGGGCATCGCGGAAGCGCTCGCCCACCGCGTCGTTGCCCACCCAGTACATCTCGAGCAAGACCTCGCGCTGCGCCTTGTCGATCGCGTCGAGCATCGCCGGGAAGGCCTGCACCCCGTCGCGCAGGAGCCGGATGCGATCGTCGCCCACGACGAACCAGGGCGGCTCGATCGAGGCGTCCGGGAGGGGGGGCGGGATCTGCGAGCGGGGCACGGTCAACGCGGCGCGTGATGGTGTATCACGCCCGCGCCGGCGCTCTCGCTCAGCGTGGCCTGCCGTGCGTCTCGCGGGCGGGGTTCGCGTGGATCTCCGGACGAGGCGGCCTCGCGGCGACGATGACGAGCGCGTCGTCGTGGAGGGTCGCCGCGGCGAAGGCGCGGAGCGTGTCGAGGGTCGGAGGGGGAGGACGGGGGGGAGCCCCTTCGCCGCGCCAGAGATCGATCGTGCGCGCGCGGGGATCGAGCGCCTCGGCGGCGGCAGCGCGGGCGAGCGCCGCGGCGGCGTGAACGCGGTCGTCGTCGCGGAGGGCCCCCTGGCGCAGCCGGTCGAGCAGGGCGCGCGTCTGCGCGACGGCGGCGTCGAGGTGGACGTCGTCGGCGGTGACGCGGACGACGAGGGCCGGCGCGCGCGTCCCGCCCTCGACGGCCGCTCCCCATGCGCGGGCGAGGCCCTCTGCGCCGGCTGCCGGCGCCGCGGAGAGCGCGCGCGCGAGGAGGCCGTCCGGTCCGTCGAGCGCCGCCGCGATCCAGCGCGCATCGACGTCGGCGGTCTCGTCGCCCGGCGGGAGCGCGATCGCGAGCGCGGCCTCGGACGGAGCTCCCGGAGGGGTAGCCACCGCGTAGGTGCCCGGCTGCACCCTGGGGAGCGTCGCCGGCGACGGGCACGAGCGTGCTTCCCCCGGACGCCGGGCAATCCAGCGGTCGACGGCACGGATCGCCGCCTGCGCCTGCGCCTCGTCGTCGTCGGCGAGGACCGCCACGCGGAGGGGGCCCGCCCGCATCGAGGACGCTCGCGTCGTCACGGCGTCGTCGGTCGCCGCGGCGATCCCGAAGTACGTGCCCCAGGGATCGACCCACGACGGATGCCCGGGCGCGAGCGCGGCTCCGAGCGCGCCGAGGACGCGCGCCTCGGGCTCCGAAGCACGCGCCGCGAGCTGCGTGCGGGCGCGGACGAGGGCCGCGTCGTCGAGCGGATCGGCCGCGAAGGGACGCGCGGCGAGGTCCGCGAGGCGCCGGGCGTGGGCCTGGCTCGACTCGCCCTCGTGGGGTGGCCCGTGGACGAGCAGCCCGACGCCCGAGCCCGACACCCACGGCTCGACGCGCGCGTCACCCGGCTGCGCGTTCCCCATCGCCGCGGTCGCCGCCGCGACGACCGCGCTCACCCCCGCGTCGCCCGTCGCCTCGGCGGTCGTCCCGCACGTCGACGCCACGAGGATCCACGTCTCGCCCTGCCCGTGCTCGACGCGCGTCCGCGACTCGACGGCCGGTGCGTGCCACGCGATCGTCGCGCGGTCGATCTCCGCGCGCAGGGCCTCGGCGTCGCCCGGACCGGGAGGGGCGCTCGCCTCGTGGGTGGCCGCGACGCCGACGACGATGGCGAGCCGCGGCGGGCTCGCGTCGCGCGTCTCGGACCCTCGCGCGAGCGCCCACCACGCGGCCGTCTCCGCGGCCTCGCGCGGGTCGGCGGCGCGCGCCGCGAGCTCCCGTCCCAGGTCCTGCGGGGCCGTCGTGTCGGCGATCTCCACGGCCATCTCCTGCCGCGCGAGGGCCGCGGCGGTCGCGATGCGGGCCGCCTGCGAGGACGCGAGATCGTGCGGGCGAAGGTCGATGGTCGCGGCGACGCAGCCCCCTCGCCGGTGCGCGGTCGCGATGACCGACGCGACGTGCGCCGGCGCGTCGAGCGCCGCGAGACGGGACGCGAGCGGCCCGCGCGGAGCTCCGAGCGCAGGAGCGGCGGCGACGGCCTGCCGGGGGCTCGCCGTGCGGGCCGTGACGACGATGCGCGCCGCCCCGGGCGCGATGCTCCCCGACGCGTCGTAGAGGACGGCGCGATCGTCGGACGGTCCGGCCTCGGCGTCCGTCGCCGGCGCGCCGTCCGGCCATGCGGGTCCTTCCGCGAGCGCCCGCGCCGCGGCGTCGGCGAGGGCCGCTCCTCCCGCGGTCGCGAACGCGACGCGCCCGAGGCCCACGGCGGCGCGGCGCCACGACTCGACCTCCGTCGCCGGGGGCGGAGACTCGGGGCCCATCCCGAAGGCTTCTCCCGTGCACGCGGCCACCTCCACGAGCGCGCGGTCCGCCAGCGGCCTTCGCGCGAGCGCCGCCGCCCGGCGCGCGATCGCCTCGAGCGCCGGGTCCCCCTCCGCGACGGGCTCCAGCATCGCCGCACGCATGCCCTCCACGAGCTTCGCCGCGCCGGCGGCCGGGTCGACCAGGCCGCGCACGCGCACTCCATCCCAGCCGCCGACCGCCGTCGCGTCCAGCCCGCGCGCCGCGAGCCTCGCCTGGACGAGCGCAGCCAGCGCCACCCCCGGGAGCGCGCCCTGCGCCGGCGCGATCCCCTCCGTGGACACCGCCGCGGCGACCGCGCCCCGTGCATCGCCCTCGCGCTCGACGGCCACGAGCGGCGGCCGCCCGGCGCCCGTCGCGTGCAGCCCGCCGCGTGCGACCGCGGCCGAGCGGACGTTCGCCGGGGTCCCGCCGCACGCCGCCGCGAAGATCGCCGCTCCGAGCGCGGCGATCCGGAGGCTGCGCGCGCCCTGCCGGGTCACTCGAGGACGAGGTCGTCGACGGAGCGCGGCGCGACGGAGTACCCGTAAAACCACGTCACGATGCCGGTCACCGACTTGAAGTGCGTGCCGGGAGCGAAGTCCTGCGCACCCAGGTTGTAGAGCTCGTTGGTGAGCGTCGCGGCGTCGGCGCCCGCGGAACCGGCGTCGTCGTCCTGGGTCATCAGGTAGCTCACGCGCTTGCCGCTCGTGTCGACCGAGCCGATGCCCACGCTGATGTCGTTCAGCGTGACCAGCATGTTCTCCCACTGCCTGCCGGCCTTGTAGCTCGTGAACTGGTTCAGGTCGGCAAGCTGGATGGTCGTCGGCGGCGGGGTGTCGAACGTGTACCGGAAGGTGCCGACCGGCTTCTCGAGCTGCGGCAAGGTGCCGGCCCCGGAGAAGGACGCCGAGCCGACGCCGGTCGCCTCCTCGTACGGGCCCACGAAGTCGAGCACGTCGCCCGGGAAGAGGCGCAGGGACGCCGGGACGTAGCTCGGCTCGAAGATGTCGATGCCCGAGTAGGGCTGCTGCGAGCCGATGTCCTGGATGTAGACGGTGCCGATGCTCTTGCCGTCCTTCGTCTCGTCGAAGGTGTCGATCCACGTGACGACCGTGCTCGAGACGGTGACGTTGACGCCGGTGGTCGGGTTCGCGATCGCGAGCTTGTAGTAGTTCGAGCTCGGGTTCTGGATGTCGGCGATGCGGAGGCCGGTCCCCAGCGTGTTCTGCTGAGGGATCGTGGGCTCGTCGGGGCTCAGCGTCGTGCAGGCGGCGGCGAACACCGGGACGAGCAAGAGGGCGGCAGGGGTGAGGCGCATCGGGAGCGGTGGCGGCATACTACAAGGCCGCTGGCGAGGCCAGGCGAGCCCGCTCTGCCGTGGCCGCTCGATCCGCCCGGGCGCACGAGTTCACCGCCGTCCGTCACGAAGGCTCGGGCGGCACCGGGCCGCGTCCAACCCCCCCCTTCGTTCGCGCCTCAGGCGGCGTGGCTGCCCTTGATGGCCGCGACGATCGACTCGAGCTTCGACTGGATCTTGTGCTTCTTCGAGTAGACCGTCTTGACGCTGATCTTCATCGAGCGCGCGATCTCGTGGGGCTCCATCCCCTCGCCGAAGTAGAGCGCCGCGAACGTGCGGTCGCGCTCACTGAAGCCGGCCATGACGCGCTCGGCCAGGGCGGCCCGCTCCTGCGCGGCGGTGGCCTCGAACGGGTCGGGGAGATCGCTCGAGAGCTCGAAGGCCTCGTTCAGCGTCTCGCGCGGCGGCTCGCGGCGCACGGCGCGCAGCCAGTCGTAGGTGCAGTGGATGGCGAGCATCCCGATGTAGCTCGAGAAGCGGCTGCCCCGCGCGGGGTCGAACGCCCGCAGCTTGGAGCGGTCGTTCGCGAGCAGCGAGACGAGCAGCTGCGCGTAGATCTCGCGCACGTCGTCCTGGGAGACCGCCGCGAAGCGCTTGGTCACCTTGGTGATGCAGCGCAGGACGAGGCGGTCGTAGCGCTGGCGGAACTCCCTCCACGCCATCGGGTCGTTGTCGACGAGCGACGCGACCAGCGCCTGCTCCTCGTCGGCCTCGCTCCGGGGGATGCGCCGGATCCCGCTGAGCTCCTCGCGGTCCGCGGGCGCCTCCGCCTCGTTCGCCGCGCGGCCGTAGCCCTCGCTCGCGAGGAAGATGCCGCTGTCCCGCCGCCCGCTGGAGGTGGTCGTCGTCGTGTACTGATGCTGCCGCTGCGTCGCGTTCATGGTTGGCCCCGAGCTCTTGTTGCGAAAGTCGCCGGTATCCGCTGCGTTGCGCCGGCGTCGGGGCTTAGAGCAGCGGTCGTGCCACGCAGCGTGTCACCCGCCCCCCGGCGAGAAACGCAGCAATAACGAGGGAAGGTTCGCGGGGCGGGTGACGTAACAGCGTAACGAGGGGCGTAACCTATGGGCCGATGTACGCCCTGGTGTTACGGATCGTTACGCTGGTGTTGCAGCGTTCCAGCCTGGGATGACGGGCAGCCGACGCACGGGCTCCGGGCGCCGGACCGTCGGCTGGGGGCCGGTCAGGTGTCGCCCAGCTCGGCGGCCTTCGCGCGGACGAAGGCGGCGACCTTCCGCATGGGGACGCGGGTAGGGCAGAGGGCCTCGAGCTCGGCGAGGCGCCCGTCCCCGACGGCGTCGAACGAGCGGACGGCGGCGTCGAAGTCCGGCATGTTCCGCGAGCTTGCGAGCATCAGGTCCATCACCCCGGCGTAGGTGCCCCCGGACCGCGCGATGCGGGCCCCCTCGCCGACGTCGCAGAGGCCGCACGCGATGCACCCGGAGAGCTGCGGCAGGCCGCGGCGTTCGTCGGGGGTGAGCGGCGGGAGGCGGTCGGCGGCGTAGCTCCGGCGGAAGGCCTCGAGGCCGCGCCGCGGGCCGAGCAGCGACCGGAGGAGCGCCCAGGCGAGCATCAGGATCGCGTGCAGGCGTCCCATCCGGGGGAGATCGTTAGCATGACCACGATCGAGCCGGTGCACCGGGCCCTCCCGCGCGCTACATCCACGGGCCCCGCGATGCCTGCCCTCGTGCCGCTCCGCACCGCCTCGCGCGGCCGACCGGCCCGGGACCTCACGGCCTTCCTGCCGACGACGCGCGAGGAGATGGCCGCCCGCCACTGGGACGAGCTCGACGTCCTCATCGTCACCGGCGACGCCTACGTCGACCACCCCGCGTTCGGCCCCGTCCTCGTCGCGCGGTTCCTCGAGGCGCGCGGCTTCCGCGTCGGCGTCGTCGCCCAGCCCCGCTGGACCGGCATCGACGACGTCGCCCGCCTGGGGAGGCCGCGCCTCTTCGTCGGCGTCTCCGCCGGCAACCTCGACTCGATGCTCAACAAGCTGACGGCGCAGAAGAAGATGCGCTCCGAGGACCAGTACTCGCCCGGCGGCCGCCCCAACGCGCGCCCCAACCGGGCCAGCATCGTCTACGCGAACCTCTGCCGGCAGGCGTTCCCCGGGCTCCCCATCGTCCTCGGCGGCATCGAGTCCTCCCTCCGCCGCATCGCGCACTACGACTACTGGAGCGACTCGGTCCGCCGCTCGATCCTGCTCGACGCGAAGGCCGATCTCCTCGTCTTCGGCATGGGCGAGCGCGCCGCGTGGGAGATCGCGAAGCGCCTCGAGGCCGGGCAGCACGTCGACCAGCTCACGGACGTGCGCGGCACGGCCCATGTCCGCAAGAACCGGAAGGCCTGGGAGGACGTCGCCGCCGATCCGAGCCGCTTCGTCACCGACGGCAAGGCGGTGGTCCTGCCGTCGTACGAGGAGGTCTCTTCCGACAAGCAGGCGTTCGCGCGAATGAGCCGCCTCCTCCAGTACGAGACGAACGCCCACAACGGCCGCCCGCTCCTCCAGCCGCACGGCGACCAGGCCGTCTACTTCAACCCGCCCGCGCTCCCGCTCGAGGAGGGCGAGATGGACGCGCTCTACGACCTGCCCTTCGCCCGCAGGCCGCACTGGAGCTACGGCGGCGAGCGCATCCCCGCCTTCGACACCATCAAGGACTCCATCGTCACGATGCGCGGCTGCTTCGGCGGGTGCACCTTCTGCAGCATCACCGAGCACGAGGGGCGCATCATCCAGAGCCGCAGCGAGGCGAGCGTCCTTCGCGAGGTGCGCGCGCTCACGCGCATGGACGGCTTCGGCGGCACCATCACCGACGTCGGCGGCCCGACGGCGAACATGTACAAGATGGCTTGCAAGGACGAGCGCACCGAGAGCGCGTGCCGGCGGCTCTCCTGCGTGCACCCGGGCATCTGCGAGAACCTGGTGACCGACCACGCGCCGCTCGTGAGCCTCCTGAAGAAGGTGCGGAAGGAGCCCGGCGTCCAGCGCGTCTTCGTCGCCAGCGGCGTGCGTTACGACCTCGCCGTGCGAAGCCCCGAGTTCATCCGCGAGCTCGCCGCGCACCACACCGGCGGGCAGCTCAGCGTCGCGCCCGAGCACAACGATCCCGAGGTGCTCACGAAGATGAAGAAGCCCCCGGTCGAGCACTACGAGCGCTTCGCGCAGGCGTTCTGCCAGGCGAGCGAGCAGGCCGGCAAGGAGCAGTACCTCGTGCCGTACTTCATCAGCGGCCACCCCGGCTCGACGCTGAAGGACGCCGTCGCCCTCGCGCTCTGGCTGAAGGAGCGAAAGCTCCGGCCGCGCCAGGTGCAGGACTTCATCCCGACGCCGATGGCGATGGCGACGACGATGTTCTACACGGGCATCGACCCGCTCACGATGGAGCCCGTGGCCGTCGTGCGCGATCTCCGCGACAAGAAGATGATGAAGGCGCTCCTCTACTACTGGGACGCCGAGCAGCACCCGCTCGCCCGCGAGGCCCTGCGCAAGGCGGGCCGCGCGGACCTCATCGGTACCGGCCCGCGCCACCTCGTTCCCCCGGAGCACGGGCATGGCCCTCGTCGCCCTCGCGTGCACTGAGGCCGAGGCGGCGCGCGTCCAGCCGCTCGTCCTCCGCGGGTACGGCGAGGCGCGGGCGCGCGCGTGGCCGTTCCTATCGGACGTCCTCGACGGCGTCCTTCGCGGCGCGCCCGAGGAGGACCGGGCCCTCGCGGCCACCGTCGTGCAGGCGCTCGTCAAGTACGACCGGCTCCTCGCGTTCGCGAGCGGCTCGGACGCCGGCGACGCGCGCTACGAGGCGCTCTTCGCCCTCGCCCGCGGCGAGACCAACGTCGCGCCGCGCATCGACCGCATCACGGGCGCGACGGAGAAGCTCGGCGTCACCTACTCGGTGCCAGACTGGATCGTGGAGCTCGTACGCCAGGAGATGGGCGAGGCAGCCGTCGAGCCGGCGCTCGCGCGCATCAACGAGGCGGCCCCGCGGGTGGCGCGCGCGAACACGCTGAAGACGACGCGCGAGGCGTGCCTGGCGGCGCTCGGGAAGGAGGGCGTCGACGCGCGGCCCACCGAGCACGCGGCGCAGGGCATCGTCATCGGCGGGAGGCGCTCGCCGTTCCGGACGGAGGCGTTCGCGCGCGGCGAGATCGAGATGCAGGACGAGGCCTCGCAGCTCGTCGCCGAGCTCGTGGCGCCGGCCCCCCGGTCGTTCGCGATCGACGCGTGCGCGGGGGCGGGCGGCAAGACGCTCGGCCTCGCGGCGCTCCTCGGCGGCAAGGGCAAGCTCCTCGCGCTCGACACGTCCGAGGCCAAGCTCGAGGAGCTCCGTCGGCGCGCGCGGCGGGCGGGCGCGAGCAACGTCCAGGCGCTCGCCGTCGACCTGAAGGACGAGGCGGCTCTCGCGAAGCTCGATCGGGGCGCGTCGCGTGTCCTGGTCGACGCGCCGTGCACGGGGCTCGGCGCGTTCCGTCGCAACCCCGAGGCGCGCTGGCGCCTCCGCGAGGGCGATCTCTCGCGCCTCGTCTCGACCCAGGCGGCGCTCCTCCACGCGGCGAGCTTCCTCGTCGCGCCCCACGGGCGCCTCGTCTACGCGACCTGCTCGTTCCTCCCGAGCGAGGGGGAGCTCGCCGTCGACTTCTTCCTCTCGCAGCACCCCGACTACGCGCTCGTCACCGCGCGCGACGTCCTCGGCCGCGCCAGGACGGAGCGCGTGGCCACCGCCGACGGGAAGTACCTGCGCACCTGGCGCTTCGACGGCACGCCCGACGGCGGCGACGCAGGGATGGACGGCTTCTTCGCGGCGGTGCTGCGCCGGTCGCGCGACTGACGTCAGCGGGCGCGCGCGAACACGCCGTCGCCCGTCGTCGTCAGGACGACGTCGCCGTCGCGCTCCGTCGCCCAGAGCCGCTCGCTCGCGGGCACGTCCACCCAGTCCGCGGGCGTGGCGCGGTCGCACCGGTCGCCGTCGAACGCCGCGAGCGTGCCGCTCGTCGCGCCCCCGAGGACACGCGAGAGGCGCCGGACGACGCCCGCGCGCGGATGGCAGTAGTCGCGGTTGAGCCCCTCGCCCGGCTTGCCCGCCGACACCACCGCGTAGCGAGGCCTCGCCTTCGACAGGAACGCGGGCGACGTCGAGGTCTCGCTCCCGTGGTGCGCGACCTGGAGGAGCGTCACCGGGCCGCCCGGATCGAGCATGCCCTCCTCCTCGTGCTCGGCGTCGCCCACGAAGAGCACCGACGACCGGCAGTCGTCGAACCGGAGCCCGATCGAGCACTCGTTCGCGTCGTGCTTGCAGGCCGCCGGCCACGCTGCCGGAACCACCGCGGCCACGTGCACGTCCCCGCGCGACGCGAGCGGCAACGCCCTGTGCTCCGGATCCACCACCGTCACCGGGACCCCGCGCGCCTCGGCCGCATGGCGCGCGCGCCGCTCCTGGGGCTTGCCCGTGTCGCGTCCGTCGTCCACGTACGCGCGCACCGGGAGATCCTCGAGCACCGACTCCGCGCCGCCCGCGTGATCCGAGTGGGGATGCGTGATCCACAGGAGATCGATCGGCCCGCCGTGGAGATCGCGCCGGAGCGACGCGAGGAGGCGCGCGTTCTCGGCCGCGCATTCGCCGCACCCGGGCCGGTGCGGCTCGTCGCCGGTGTCGACCAGGACGCGCCGCCCGTCGGGGAGCTCGACGAGCGCCGCGAGCCCCTGGCCCACGTCGTAAAAGCGAACGGTCATCGCGCGCCCGTCGCCGCACGTCGAGGTCGGGGGCGGAGTCGCCGGCGGCGGCGGCTGCGACCCCGGGGCCGCGGAGGGCGCGCCCTCGGGCATCCACGACGTCGCTCCGCCGGGCGAACCCTCGGTGCACGCGCGCAGCGCCCACGCCGCGAAGACGAGGGCCGCGATCGCGGCGGCGAGGCGGCGACGCATGGAAGCCCGGAGAGGTTTACCCGCGAATGCGGAGAGCGTCCCAGTTTCGCGGGGAGCGAGCCTCCGGGGTGCCGGAGACGAGCCTCCTGGGTGCCGGAGAGGAGCCTCCGGGGAATCGGAGACGAGCCTCCTGGGGATCGGAGACGAGCGTCCGGGATCCCGGAGACGAGCGTCCGGGGGTCCAGAGACGAGGCTCCGGGGTGCCGGAGACGAGGGTCCGGGGTCCCGGAAATGGGTCTCCGGGGAATCGGAGACCGGCGTCCGGGGTCCCGGAGACGAGCCTCCGGAGGATCGGAGACGAGCCTCCGGCTTTCGCGCACGCGCCTCCGGCGATCGAGGCGCTCGTCCCACGCGCTTTCGCGCGCGTCTCCGGCGTTCCGGGGGCCGCCTCCCCCGATCGCGCGCCTCGCGCGTGGGGCCCCGGAGAGGGTCCTCCGCAGAAATCGTCATCGCGCAACCGCGCGCAGACGCTCGGCTTTCGGCTGTCGGGGCGCGATCGCACCGAGAGATTGCCCCCCCTTTCGCGACTACCCATTGAGGAGACGCGAAGGAGGGCAATCCCGCCGGACGTCGCGCGACCTCGCAAGGAATCGAAATCCAGATGGACAACACCAAGAGCAAGACGACCCAGGCAGCTCGCGCCGGAAGTCTCGGCGCGGGGACTGCGAAGCACTTCACGGACCCAGCGCAGGTGCTGACGTTCGGGGGGACTTCGCAGACGGTTGCGGACGTGCAGACCAGGCTCGGGCTGGTCGGCTCGCTCCGCAAGGACACCGTGGCCGCGCAGGCAACTGCGTCGGCCAAGGTCGCGGCGGAGGACTCCCAGCTCCCCGCGCTGCTGGCCTTCATGAGCGCGTACGTCGCGTTCGTGAGGGCGACGTTCGGCAACACGCCGGACGTACTGGCCGACTTCGACCTCGCGTCGACGAAGGCAGCCACGAAGCCGGACGCGGAGACGCAGCTGGCAGCAGTCGCCAAGCGCAAGTCGACGCGCGAGGCGAGAGGAACGCGAGGCTCGCAGCAGAAGAAGGCGATCAAGGGCAACGTGACGGGCGTCGTGGTGACGCCGGTCGTGATGCCCGCAAACGCGACGAGCGGTACGGGAGGGACCGGCGGCACCGGGAAGTAGCGCGGGCGCGTGAAGCAAGCGCGTGAAGTGGACGCGCGAAGGAGCGCGTGAAGACGGGGGCGTCCTCTGCGAGGGGGGCGCCCCCGCTCGTCCGAGGCTGCCGGGCTCTCCCCGGATGGTCGCTCTCCCGGCCCGGTTGGTCGGACAGACTGCCCTCCCTCGTCGCGCCATCGCATACTCCCCCTCCGATGCCCGACTCGACGACGCCCCCGCGCCCGCGCGCGCGGCTCCTGACCACGGTCCTCGCAGCCAGCCTCGCCGTCCCCTCGCTCGCCTTCGCTGCGAGCGGCGCGCCGGCCCCCCCCGCCGGCACCGCGGGCGCAGCGGCCGCGAGCACGGCCCCTCCGTCTCCCGTTCCCTCGAACTCGTCCGTACCGACCGCCGCATCGGCCGCGGCGGCCCCGTCCCTGTCGCCCGACGACGAGCGCGCGCCTCCCTCGAACGAGCCGGGTCCCTCCGTGCACCCCGGCGCCGCGGGGCCGTCGCCCGGCGCGGGGATGCCGTGGGAGCGAACCGTCGCGCTCGTGAGTGGCGGGGTGGCGATCGCCGCGGCCATCGGAGGCGCCGTCTACGGAGGGCTCACCTTCTCGCGAAAGAGCTCGGCGGAGAGCGTGTGCCCGGGCCCGACCGTCTGCGCGACGCCCGAGGGGGTGCAGCGGTGGAACGACGCGAGCTCGGCGGCCAACACCTCCACGGTCCTCTTCTTCGCGGCGGGGCTGGCCGCCCTCGGCGCCGTGGTCTTCTGGGTCGTGCCGACCGAACAGAGCTCCCGCGCGGTGCAGGTCGGCCTCGGACCGGGAGCCATCCAGCTCCGGGGGGCATTCCAGTGAGGGCCTCGCTGGCACCCCTGGCACCCCTGGCACCCCTGGCCCTCGCGGCCGCCCTCGCGGTGGGGGCCTCGGCGTGCGACGGCATCGCGGGGGTCCACCCGCACGTGCTCGCGTCGGAGGCGGGCGAGGGCGGCTGCGCCGACGCGGGGATCGAGGCAGGAGCCGAGTGCATCCCCACAGCGGGCGACGACGGCCCGTCGGTGGCGCCGGAGGACTGAGGCCCCGCGCACCTTCGCTCGTCCGCGAGCCCTCTAGAACATGACGCCGTCGTTCACGTAGATGCCGAGCGGCAGGCTCGGGTTCTCGCTCACGGCGTCCGGCGAGTAGCTCGCCTCGATGCGGAGCATCGCGGCCTGGCCCCATAGGACGTAGATGCCGCCGCCGACGCCGTACTTGAGGCCGACGCCGCTGCCGTCGAGGGGCGAGTGGAAGGAGTAGTCGCTCCACACGCGGCCGGTGTCGAAGAAGAGATCGCTGCCGAGCGAGAAGTGCTGCTTGAGGACCGTGAACTGCACGAGCATCGCGCGGAGCTCGACGTTGCCGAGCACCTTGATGGGCCCGAGGTAGCGCCCCACCGGCACGCCGCGCACGCCCGCCGAGCCGCCGAGCATCTCCTTCAGGTCGAACGGGCCCGCCTGGAAGAGCTCCCAGAACGGGACGTCGCCCACCTGGAAGTTCGCGATGAAGCGCCCCGCCAGGACGAGCGGCCCGAAGAGCGGGAGGTACCCGCGGAGGATCGCCCCCGCCTCGACGTAGTGGACCTGGCGGTCCGCCGGGAAGCCCTGCTCGACGCGCACGCCCACCTCGTGGAGCATCCCCGAGTGCGGGAAGATCTCGTTGTCGCGCGAGTCCCACGCGAACCCGCCCGCGAGCGACGGCAGGCTCACGGCCTGAGTCCCGTAGATGCGCGGCGCGCCCGGCGTCGTCCCCGCCGCGTCCTCTGCGAGCTGGCTCTGGTCGTACGCCTGCGGCGACACGTAGAGGAACTGCGCCATCCCGACGGCGTAGAGCGGCCCGGTGAGGTGCACGCGCGCGAGCGGCCGCACCTGGGCGACCGACTGGATCCACTCGTGGTAGCGCCCGGGGTTCGTGTTGCCCGCAGGCACCCCCGCGGGCGACGCGTCGCCGATGCCCCAGTACCCGTAGTTGACCGTGTGGTTGTAGGAGACCTCGGGGAGGATGCGCGTCGTGCCGCCGAAGAGGCCGGGCATGTCGAGCTGGAGGAGGTAGTTCTGCTGCGCGATCTCGGCGGCGCCCGTCGGGCCTTCCTTCACGCTCGCCGAGAGGAGCATGTCGAGGTTCCACGCGTAGGGGTGCGTGCCGCAGCAGAAGTACGAGAGCGTCCCGACCGCGCCGAACTCGAAGCCGATGTCGCTGTCGCCGCCGATGAGGGGGAAGCCGGCGGGCTCGAAGCGGCGCGTCGTGTAGTCGCCGGTGTCGGGCGTGCCCTGCGGGGCCTTCTTCTTCTGGCCCGGAGCGAGGAGAGGCGCCTGGATGGCGTCGGGGTTGGGAGGCTGCGTGTCGGGAGGAGGAGCGACGACGGAGACGTCGGGAGGAGGGGAAGAGGGGGCGGGCGCGGGCGTGGGCGCGAGGGCGAGCGCGGGCGCGGGCGAGGGCGCGAGCGTGAGGGTCGGCGCGGGCGCGGATGGCGTCGCGGGGGCTGCCGCGGGGGGCGGGGCCGCGAGGGCGTCGACTGCGAAGGCTGCAAGGAGAAGGACGAGGACGGCGACGAGGCCGCCGCGCCGCGGCATGGCGGGAGATGATGCTTTGAGTCGGTGAGGCGTTGCAACGAATGCGTGAGGGCCTAACCTCGCCGCCCCATGCTCTCCATCGACCTCACGGGCAAGCGCGCATTCGTGGCGGGCGTCGCCGACGACGGCGGCTTCGGCTTCGCGATCGCCAAGGCCCTCGCAGAGGCCGGGGCCAGCGTCTGCCTCGGGACGTGGCCCCCGGCGCTCGGCATCTTCCAGACGCTCCTTCGCCGCGGCAAGCTCGACGCGAGCCTCCAGCTCTCGGACGGCCGCAAGCTCGAGTTCGAGCGCATCCTCGCGCTCGACGCCGAGTGGGACGTGCTCGAGGACGTCCCCGCCGAGACGCGCGAGGGCAAGCGCTACCGCGAGCACGGCGACTTCACCCTGCGAGGCGCCGCCGAGAAGCTCCGCGCCGACTTCGGCGAGCCGTGCCTCGACGTCGTCGTCCACTCGCTGGCCAACGGCTCCGAGGTCGGCAGGGATCTGCTCGACACGAGCCGGCGCGGGTACCTCGGCGCGGTGGGCACGAGCGCGTACTCGATGGTGTCGATGGTCCAGCGCTTCGGTCCGCTCGTCCGGCCGGGTGGCGCCTTCGTGAGCCTTTCGTACATGGCCGCCGAGCGCGTCATCCCGGGCTACGGCGGCGGCATGTCGAGCGCGAAGGCCGCCCTCGAGAGCGACACGCGCGTCCTCGCGTGGGAGGCGGGCCGCCGCTGGGGCCACCGGGTCAACTGCATCAGCGCGGGCCCGCTCGCGTCGCGCGCCGCGAGCGCCATCGCCCGCGACCCCGACGCACCCGAGGTGCCGGGCACAGTGAAGGGCAAGTCCTTCATCGAGCAGATGGTCGAGTACACGAAGGCCAACGCGCCGCTCACCGACACGCTGCAAGCGCGCGAGGTCGGCGACGTCGCCGCCTTCCTCTGCTCGCCGCTCGCGAGCGGCATCACCGGCACCGTCCTCCACGTCGACAAGGGCTACGCCGCCATGGGCAAGGCCGTGATGCCCGGCGCGACGTGAGGAGAGGAGTGGAGAGGAGAGGAGAGGAGGAAACAGGAAGGTCAGAAGATCAGAAGGGGAGAGGGGGGTGTTCACACGATTGCACGGGCTGAAGGCTCGGCTGCACCTCGGGGACGGAGCGCCACCCGAACCGCCCCGCGCCCTTCCCCTTCCCATTCCCGTTCCTGTCCCCTGTCTCCGTGTTCGTCCCCTCTCGGAGGTGCACCCGAGCCTTCCACCCGTGCAATCGTGTGAACACCCCCTCTCGCCTTCTGATCTTCTGATCTTCCTGTTTCCCACTCTCCGTCTCCTCTCCTCTCCTCTCCTCTGGTCCGAGCCGCGTCGCCGACTGGGAACCGGGCTGCGGCTCGCGGTACCATCGGGCGCATGCGTCCCATCCTGGTTCTGCCCTTTTCCGCGCTTCTCCTCGCCGCGTGCTCGGTGTCGCCTGCTGCGAAGGCGCCCTTGCGGGACGCGCTCGCCAAGGCCGAGATGGCCGACGTCGAGTCCGCCGTGCGCGGCTGCCTGACGCAGGGCGGCTGGAAGGTCGACGACGTCGGGAGCTACTCGGGCGGCGCCAACGTCGTCACGGCCTACAAGGCCAAGGACCAGACGGACGTCTACATCTACGGCGCCGACCAGAAGCCGCGCATCACGGGGGGGCCCGACGACTCGAACCCGTTCTGGAAGTGCCTCGGCACCGAGCTCGCCGGTGGCGGCGGGGGCGACAAGGACACCGACAAGGCCAAGGACGGCGACAAGCCGGGAAAGGGCGACGACAAGGGCGGCGGCGACAAGGGCAACGGCGGAGGTGGAAACGGCGACAAGGGTGCGGACGACAAGGGCGGCGGGACGTGATAGTGCCCCCGCACCGATCATGAGCAGCAAGCCCTTCACGCCGCCCGCGCACGGCCAGCCGATCACCATGGGGGAGGGCCACAAGCTCGCCGTCCCCGACCAGCCCATCGTCCCGTTCATCGAGGGCGACGGCACCGGCCGCGACATCTGGCGCGCCACCGTCCGCGTGCTCGACGCCGCGGTCGAGAAGGCCTACGGCGGCAAGAAGAAGATCGCCTGGTACGAGGTCTTCGCCGGCGAGAAGGCGTACAACCTCTTCAACAACTGGCTCCCGGACGAGACGGTCGCGGCCTTCCGCCAGTACCTCGTAGGCATCAAGGGCCCGCTCACGACGCCCGTCGGCGGCGGCATCCGCTCGCTCAACGTCGCGCTGCGGCAGCTGCTCGACCTCTACGTCTGCCTGCGACCCGTGCGCTGGTTCCAGGGCGTCCCGAGCCCCGTGAAGCGCCCGCAGGACGTCGACATGGTGATCTTCCGCGAGAACACGGAGGACATCTACGCCGGCATCGAGTTCGAGGCCGAGACCGACGCCGCGAAGAAGGTGCTCGCGTTCCTCGAGAAGGAGTTCCCGAAGGACTTCAAGAAGGTCCGCTTCCCGGGGACGACCGGCATCGGCATCAAGCCCGTCAGCCGCGAGGGGACCGAGCGGCTCGTGCGCGCGGCGATCGAGTACGCCATCGCCAACCAGCGAAAGAGCGTCACGTTCGTCCACAAGGGCAACATCATGAAGTTCACCGAGGGTGCCTTCATGCGGTGGGGCTACGCCATGGCCGAGCGCGAGTTCGCGGGCAAGGTCTACACCTGGGACGCCTGGGAGAAGACGAAGGCCGCCAAGGGCGAGGACGCGGCGAACGCCGAGCAGAGGGCGGCGCTCGCGGGCGGAAAGGTCCTCGTCAAGGACGCCATCGCCGATATCACGCTCCAGCAGGTCCTCACGCGCGCCAAGGAGTTCGACGTCATCGCGACGCTCAACCTCAACGGCGACTACCTGAGCGACGCCCTCGCGGCGCAGGTCGGCGGCATCGGCATCGCGCCGGGCGGCAACATCAACTACGTGAGCGGGCACGCCATCTTCGAGGCGACGCACGGCACGGCGCCCAAGTACGCGGACCTCGACAAGGTCAACCCCGGCAGCGAGATCCTCTCGGGCGAGATGATGCTCCGCCACATGGGCTGGACCGAGGCGGCCGACCGGGTCATCAAGGGCATGGACGGCGCCATCGCCAGCAAGAAGGTCACCTACGATTTCGCGCGGCTGATGGAGGGCGCCACCGAGATCAAGTGCTCGCAGTTCGGGGACAACATCATCGAGCACATGTGACGGGTTCGCCGTGGACGTTCTCCGGAGGGTCGTCGATCGCGAGTCGGTCCTCCACGAGATGTCGGGAAAGCGCGGCCGTCTCTGGCGCGCGACGATCCTGGCGAAGCTCGCAGCCTGGGCGGGCATCGTCCTCGCCTTCGTGGCCTTCGGGCACGTCGCATGGTGGGCCGTGGCGGCGGTGAGCGCGGTCTTCGTCGTGCCCATCGGGGTCGCCTGGCGCCGGTACGCCCGCGGCATCTGGCGGTGCCCCGCGTGCGACGCGCCCCTCGCGGCGCGCGGCGCAGGCTTCCCGTGGAGGACCGCGGTGTGCCCGAAGTGCGGGCTCGCGCTGCGCTAGACGCACGCCATGAGGGACGGACCTTGAGCTCGAGGGGGATGCGGGAGACGATGCGCGCGATGCGGGCTCCGGGTCCTCTCGTCCTCGCTGCGGGGATCTTCGCGGTGTTCGCGGCAGTCGCGGCGAGCGGCTGCGGCGGCTCGAAGGGTTCGGGCGGGGCGAAGGCGGGGCCCGACGGTGGAAGCGAGGCGGGCCTCGAGGCCGGCGCCGACGCGCCCTCCGTGGCGGACGCCGCTCCCGACGCCGCATCCGACGCGGCCACGGACGCCGGGCCCTCCTGCGTTCCCGACGGCGACACGTTCGAGGCCGGCGCCACCCCCGTGCCCACGCCTTCCTCCATCCAGTTCGCCGCGAAGGCGGCGCTCCCGAGCGGGGAGCAGATCCTCTTCAACGACTGGAACCCCGAGCCGAACACGGTGAACTCGCTCACGCCCGACGGCGTGACGAAGACCGAGGTCTTCGACGTCTACCGCGCCTGGGACATGGGGGTCTCGCACGACGGCAAGAGCGTCGCCTTCTCCTGCGGCGACCCCGATCAGCAGGCCGACTTCGGCCTCCAGATCGGCGACTCCATCCAGCAGACGTGGATCTACGACGCGGCCTCGCAGTCGATCCGCCTCGTCGCCCACGGCAACATCAACGACGAGTGCCACACCTTCGGCCCCGGGGACACGACGCTCTGGGTGTGCCGCCGCTACGACTTCGCGGAGACCGGCGACGGCGGGGACCTGACCGGCACGAACAAGGGCTACCGCATCGGGCGCATCGATCTGGCGACGACCGACTTCACGTTCCTCACGGCCGACGAGTCGGCGACGGCGACGTACGCGCTCTACCCGCAGCCCACGCCGGACGGCCAGGGCTTCTACTACTCGACGACGCAGGACGTGAGCGCGACCCAGACGAAGAGCACCGTGCTCCTCATGCCGCTCTGCGGCGGCGCGCCGTCCGACGTGCGCGACCAGGCCCACGAGCCCGTCCTCTCCCCCGACGGGACTCGCTACGTCTACGCGAGCGACGCCGAGGCCGGCGCGCTCCACGCGAGCACCCTCGACGCCGCCAACGACGTGAAGCTCACGTCGGAGGCCGGGACCAACGCCGTCTGGTCGCCCGACGGCACGAAGGTCGCGTACCTCGTCTTCGACGGCGCCGCCGGGTGTGACCACATCGACGTCGTCGCGAGCGACGGGTCCACCGCCGGCAGCCCCACGCGCCTGCGCGACTGCTCGAAGACCAACGAGTTCATCACGCAGCTCGCGTGGTTCGTCGCGCCGTAGGCGACGCCTTCCGTTGCGGGGTGCCGTGGCCGGGGCCGCGTGTCCGCTCAGCCCGCGTCGACGACGGCCCTCTTGTCCTTCCAGGGGCGGCTCGCCTCGAGCTGACCCGCGAGGCGGAAGAGGGTCGCCTCGTCGCCGAAGCGGCCCGTGAACATGCTCCCGATGGGCAGGCCCTCGCCGTTCCACGTGAGGGGCACGCTCATCGACGGCTGGCCGGTGACGTTGGCGAGCGGTGTCCAGGGGATGAACGCGTAGATCTTCTTCGCGATGGCCAGGACGAGGGGCTGGATGCGAAGGAGCGGCGTGAGGTGCGCGGCGGCGATGACCTCCTGGAGGCGCGCCTCGACGGGCGGCGGCTGGAGGGACCCGAGCTTCGGCGGCGGCAGGCCGAGGGTCGGCGTGAGGACGACGTCGAGGTGCACGGTGGCGCGGGCGACCGCGCGGCTCATCTCCTGGAGACGCTGGCGCGCGGACTCGAGGGCCGTGCCCGAGATGGTCCGGCCGAGCATCGCGACGATCCAGGTGCCGGTCTCGAAGTCCTGGCGGCGCGCGGGGCGCTTCGTGCGGCGGGCGCCGGCGTCGAGCTCGACGGCGGTCGCGACGGCGACCAGCGTCGTGAAGTCGACGGCGAAGGCCTCGGGATCGACCGGGAGCTTCACCTCCTCGACGGTGTGCCCGAGCGACGTGCAGAGCTTCGCCGCGTCGTCGGCTGCGGCCAGGACGTCGGGGTGCGGATCGCCCGGGAGGAACGTCGCCTTGCAGAGGCCCACGCGGAGGCGGCCCGGGTCCTTGCCCACCTCGGCGAGGAAGGGCCCCACGGGCGCGGGCGCTGCGTAGGGCGCGCCGGGCTCGATGCCCTGCGTGGCGTCGAGGAGCCCGGCGCTGTCGCGGACCGTGCGCGTGAGCGCGTGGTCGATCGCGAAGCCGAACCAGCCCTCGGAGAGGTCGGGTCCGATGGGGTTGCGGGCGCGCGTGGGCTTGAGGCCGAAGGCGCCGCAGCAGGAGGCGGGGATGCGGATGGACCCGCCGCCGTCTCCCCCGTGGGCCATGGGCGCGATGCGCGACGCGACGACCGCGCCGGCGCCGCCGCTCGAGCCGCCCGTGTTGTGCGCGGTCGACCAGGGGTTCTTCGCGGGCTCGAGGAGCTCGGACTCGGTGAACGGCGTGATGCCGAACTCCGGCGTGTTGGTCTTGCCCACGATCACGAGCCCCGCCTTGCGGTGGCGTCGAACGAGCTCGCCGTCGTGGTCGGGGACGTCGTTCGCCCAGTAGCGCGAGCCGCGCGTCATGCGGACGCCGGCGACCGGCTGGAGGAGGTCCTTCACGAAGAAGGGGACGCCCGCGAAGGGCCCGTCGAGCGGCCCTTCGGCGGCCTTGCGCGCCTCGGCGTCCATGCGGGTGACCACGGCGTTGAGCCGGCCATTCACGCGGTCGACGCGCGCGATGCACTCGTCGACGAGCTCGCGCGCCGACACCTGCTTCGTCCGCACGAGCTCCGCCAGCCCGAGCGCGTCGTGCTTCCCGTAGTCCTCGCCGATGCCCATGGCCCCGAGTCGTACGCCGGATGGGCGCTCGCTGGAAGACGGCTCACTGCGCGCAGCCGCAGCACAGCTTGGACGTGATCGTCTGGAGCTCGGTCTGGAGGGAGGTCCCGTCCTCCGCGAGATAGAAGATGGGCGCGCCCTTGGTCGTCGTCGCGGTGTAGCCGGCGTCGGTCTGCGAACAGGGCGTGGGGAAGCCGATCGCCGTCTCGCCCGCGCACGCGGCCTGGTCGAGCAGCGTCGTGTCGACCCCCGCCGCGCCCGCGTCCGCCGCGCCGAAGCCGACCACGTACGTCTTGATGCCCTCGGCGGCGAGCGCCTGCGCCGCCGCCACGACGTCCCCCTTGCAGGTCTCGGCGCCGTCGGTCACGAGAAGGACGTACTGCGCCACGTTCGGTATCGCGATGGCCGCGAGCTCCGCCTTGGCCGTCGCGAGGGCGAGCGCGATCGGCGTGGACACGCAGAGACGCAGCGTCTCGGGGTCGAGCAGCGCGGTGATGGCGTTGCCGGTCCCCTCGGCGGGGGCGATCGGGACCTCGGCAGGCTGGCAGGACGTGTTGTTCGAGTTGGTCCCTCCGAGGAGGGCGGTGAGCGTCTGGCACTTGCCCGTCCCGCCCGCGTCGGTGACCGTCGCCGGATCGAGCGGAAAGAGCTCGAGGCCGAAGGCGAGCTTCGTGTCCGCCGGGGGCGCGACGAGCGCCTTGATGGCATCGGTGGCGAGCACCCACTTGGTCTTCGCGTGCCCCGCGTCCGTGTTGGCGGGCTGCGAGCCGTTCGGAGCGTCGGACATGCTGTCGGTGTGATCGAGCACGATGAGCATCTGCGGGGGCGAGCAGCTGCTGCCGTCCGGGAGGCTCCCGTCGCCGAAGCTGCCGCCCGAGCCCGACCCGGACCCGTCGCTCCCCGCGCCGCTGCTGCTGGCTCCGCTGCTGCTCGCGCCGCCCTCGACCGTCGCGTCGCCGTTGCCGCCCACTCCGCCGTCGCCCGGCTGAAAGCCGGCGCCCTTCGACCCGCACGCGACGACCAGGCCGCACGCCGCCCAAACGAGCGCGCCCAGCAGCATCCACGACCGCTTTCGCATCGATCCTCCCACGCTCGGATTGAAACACCTTTCGCCCGTGGCGTCCGCCCGGTGTCGCGGCTAGAACGCGTCTCCACCATGCCCACCCGCAAGAAGATTGGCCTCATCGGAGCCGGAAACATCGGCGGCGAGCTCGCCCGCCTCTGCGCGAACGAGGAGCTCGGCGACGTGTTCCTCTACGACATCCCCGCGAAGGAGAACTTCGCGAAGGGCAAGGCGCTCGATCTGGAGCAGAACGGCAGCGTCCTCGGGTACGACTCGAACATCCGCGGCACCGGCAACTGGGCCGATCTCGAGGGCGCGGACGTCCTCATCATCACCGCGGGCATCCCACGCAAGCCCGGCCAGTCGCGCGACGACATCGTCGGGACCAACCTGCCCATCATCCGCGACGTCGCCGCGAACGCGAAGAAGGTGTGCCCCAACGCGTTCGCCATCGTCATCTCGAACCCGCTCGACGCGATGGTCTACGAGTACAAGCGCGTCACCGGCTGCCCCAAGGGCCTCGTCGCCGGCATGGCCGGCGTCCTCGACAGCGCGCGCTTCCAGCTGTTCCTCGCGCGCGAGGCCGGCGTCAGCGTGAAGGACGTGCGGGCCATGGTGCTCGGCGGCCACGGCGACGACATGGTCCCCGTCCTCTCGATGACGACCATCAACGGCATCCCCGCCACGAGCCTCATCGCGAAGGAGAAGCTCGAGAAGATCATCGAGCGGACGCGCAAGGGCGGCGGCGAGGTCCTGAACCTGATGGGCACGAGCGCCTACTACGCGCCTGCGTCGAGCGCCGTGGCGATGGCCAAGGCCTACCTCCGCGACGAGAAGCGCATCTTGCCGGCGGCCGCGTACCTCGACGGCGAGTTCGGCTACAAGGACCTCTTCATGGGCGTCCCGGTCGTCATCGGCGGCAAGGGCGTCGAGAAGATCATCGACATCCCGCTCACCGAGGACGAGAAGGCGGCGCTCGCCAAGAGCGCCAAGAGCGTCCAGGCGGTCGTCGATCTCTGCAAGAGGGGCTGACCCCGCGCGTCGCGCGGGTCGTCGCATGGCGACGGGGCACGTCGGCGCGAGGGTCAGGGCGGAGCGGTGAGGGCCGGCGGGGCCGGCGGGGCCGGCGGGGTCGGTGCGTCCGGCGAGAGCGCGGCACGCTGACTCCGCGCCTCCTCGGCGAGAGCGTTCGAGCCGGGGAGCTGCGGGAACGCGGTCGCTGCGTCCACCGCCTTGTCGAACGCGTGCAGGGCGCCCTCGCGGTCGCCCTGGTTCACGAGCACGTACGCGAGGCGGTACCAGGCGTACGCATAGACGGTGTTGCCCGGGGGCGGCGTCGCCAGCACCTTCGTGAACGCTAGCCGCGCGAGCTCCCACTTCGAGGGATCGCCGGCGGCCTCCCAGAAGAACAGCTCGCCGAAGGCGAGGTACGCCTGCGGTACGTACCTGGAGGCCGGGCTCTTCGCGATGAGCTCGAAGTACCCGCGGCGCGCGCCGGCGAGGTCCCCGGCGCGCTCCCGTTCGTACGCGAGGAAGTACCGCGCCTCGTCGACCCGGGGGTCGGCCGGGGGCGGCGACGGGAAGGCCGGCGACGGCTGGCCGCCGTACTCGGCGACGAGGGTCCCGTACCTGCGCAGGGCCTCCTGCTGCGCGCGCTCGGCCGTGCGGCGACGCACGTCCTGGCGCGCGGGATCGCCCGGCACGACGCTCTCGGCCATCGCCGCCTTCTCGATCTCCACGTAGTCCTCGGCGATCCGCCGCAGAAGGACGGGGCGGTCCGGGGCCGCCCGTCCCGTCGCGCGCTCGAGCGCCTCGAGCTGCTGGGTCTCGACGACGAGCAGCGCGAGCGCCCGCGGTGGACGTCGCCCGTCGCGGAAGAGCGCGGGGTCGAGCGCCGGAGCGAGGATGGGGTGGTCCGTGCTCACGGCGACGTCGCCGTCCGGCGGATCGATCGCGACCGGCAGCGCGCGAGCGGCGCACCGCGCGCCGTCCCACGTCGTCCCCGCCGGGCACGAGGAGTCCATCGGTGCCCCGCTCGCGGGCGCCGTGACCAGCGTGGACGTCCCGCATCCCGTCGCGAGCGCGAACGTCACGGCGAGAGCCGGCCGGGCCAGCCAGGACGCCGTTCCACGCGCGTTCGTCATCGGGTCCCCATTCCTCCAGGTCACTCTGCAAGAGCGTAGCCTGCTCTGGACGACGCGAGCTTCCGCGGGACAGGACGGAGACCAGGCACAGGGAAGCGGACGGCCGCTGAAAACTTGGCTGTGAACGCGCCGCGGAGCGATCCCAGGGTGGGATGTACCGCCGCACCTTCCTCGCCGCCATCGCCTCCCTCCCACTCGCCGCCGTCGCGACGTCCGCACGCACCGCGCGCGCGCAGCCGGTGCCCGCGGGCACGGGCGGCTCGCCGCTCAAGAGCGTCGCTCGCGACGCGCGCGGCACGACGCTGACGCTCGGCCTCGAGCATGCGCCGTTTCCCGCGCCCGGCGCCTGGTATCGCGACGACACCGTCATCGTCTTCGTCCCGGCGCACTACCGCGCGCTCGCCGACGAAGGCGTGGCGGCGCTCGTGCACTTCCACGGGCACAACACGACGGCCGAGCGGGCGATGGTCGCGCACGAGCTCCGCGAACAGCTCGCCGACAGCAAGCAGAACGCGATCCTCGTCGTACCGCAGCTCGCGGTGATGGCGGCCGACTCGTCGTGCGGCAACCTCGAGGCGGCCGGAGGCCTCGTGCGCATGCTGCGCGAGGCGATCGCCGTCGCCGCCCGCGAGCACGCGACCCTCGGCGACACCGCGTTTGCCGCGGACGCGCCCGTCGGCACGGTCTGCGTCTCGGCGCACTCGGGCGGTTACCACGCGGCCGCGTGCTCGCTCAAGGCGGGCGGCGTCGACGTGCGCGAGACGTACCTCTTCGACGCGCTCTACGCGGACCTCGAGACCTTCCGCGACTGGGTGGTCGCCCGCAAGGGCGAGGACCTGCACCGCCGTCACAAGCTCGTGAGCTACTTCACCGAGGGTGGGACCACCGAGACGCTCAACGGCCTGCTTCGAACGCAGCTCGATCACGCGGGCGTCGTCTGCGCGCACGAGATGCAGGAGGGCGCGCTCTCGCGGCGCGACCTCTCGCACGCCGAGGCGGTCTTCGTGCGCACGGGGCTCTGGCACTCGGCCGTCACGTGGGAGAGCAACGCGCTCCGCGACGTCCTCTACGCCTCGGCCCTGCCGAGGCACCTGCCGACGACGTGGTTCGCGCGCACGACCGGCGCGCGCCCCATCGAGCGGCGGCGCTGAGGAACGGTTCGCGATTCTCGAACGAGAGTCGCGTTCGGCGCTCAGCTCACGACGCGCTGGACGAACCAGACGACGCCGGCCACCGCGATGCAGATGCTCGCGATGCGCGCGGCGCGCGGGTACCACGCCTTGTTCCGGAGAAGGAGGAGCGGGGGGAGGATGAGCGCCAGCACGAGCAGCTGCCCGGCCTCGACCCCGAGGTTGAAGCCGAGGAGGGCGAGGGGGAGCTGCGACCGGGGGAGGCCGAGGGGGAGGATGCCGCCGGCAAACGCGAACCCGTGCACGAAGCCGAAGGGGAGGGTGAGCATCCAGCGGTGGCGGACGCTGCGCGTGAAGAGGTTCTCCGCCCCGACGTAGGCGACGCTGAGGGCGACGAGCGGCTCGACGATGCGCGCTCCCGGGGCGAAGCCGCCGAGGGTCGCGAGGGCGAGCGAGCCGGAGTGGCCCACGGTGAAGGCCGTCAGCATGGTGACGAGCGAGCCGACGCGCATCGTGCGGTCGCGCACGAGCGTGCCGCCGAGGACCAGGGCCAGGAGGAACGCGAGGTGGTCCGCTCCCGAGAGGATGTGCTCGACGCCCGCGCGCAGCAGCGAGACGAAGCCGCTCGACGGCGCGGCCCCCACATCGACGTCGACCGAGGGCCGCGAGAGCACGGCGAGGGCGTCGACGTCGCCGCGGGCCAGGTGGACGGTGGCGAGGTGGCGGTGGTCGCCGGGCAGCCGATCGAGGAAGCCGAAGGTGAGGCGCAGGTGCGACGGCGGGTGCGGGCACGCGTAGGTCGCGCGGACGCGTGTGCCGTCGGGAGGATCGGGCTCGGTGCCGTCGAGGGTGCCCGCGCACGGCGCTCCGTCGGCCTCGACGTGGAGGGCGTCGACGAGGTTGGGACCCACGAGCGCGGCATCCTCCCTGCGCATGATGACGACCGCGTGCACGGTCGCACCGTCCGGCGTGTATTCCCCACGCGAGAGCCCGAGGACGTGCGCCCGGGCCGTGGACGGAACGAGGAGCACGAGCAGCGCAGCGAGCGTCGCCGCTGCCCAGCGCACGACGGCCGCCACCGGAAGGACGCTCCGCCCGCGCACCGGCCGCTCCACTCAGTGGGGCGGCTGCAGGTAGGGGAAGGTCGTCCCCGCCGGCGCGGAGGGCGCCTTGATGCCGTTGGTCAGCGGGCCCGGGTTCGACGGCAGCCCGGCCACGTTGAGCATGCCCGCGACCACGTTGAACGTGAGGTCGATCGCGTTCTCGTTCGGTGTGCGGCCACCGCAGTCGGTGTTGGTCACGCCGAGCGCGTTGAACTCGAGGGCGAGGTACTGCTGGCAGGTCGCGGCGGCCGTGTTGACCCAGAGGCGGTCGTCGGCGAGCACGCCGGCGAGCGTCGCGTACCCGGTTGCGGCCGCGAAGCCGGCCTGGTTGCCGCAGTTGCCGTCGAGCCCGTCGTAGATGGCGAGATTGCCTTCGAACTGCGGGACGTACGACGGCCAGTGCGTGATGACGTCGTCGGCGTTGTACTCGTCCTTCGCCGGGCAGCTCGTCGTGGTGCACGCCGGGTCGAACGTGTGGTTCAGCGCCGTGTTGATCGCGGGCCGGCCCATGCGGTCGATCTGCGTCCCGAGCACCGGGGCCGGGGGAAGCCCCGGCGCGCCGCCCTCGGTGCCGCTGTCGGTGCCGCCATCGTGGCCGGCTTCGGCGGGCGCTCCCGCGTCGGCGTCGGAGCCCGTGTCGAGGGTGGTGGCGCCGTCGAACGTGACGACGTGATCGACCGAGGCGTCTTTCGCCGCCGGAGCGACCGTGTCGTCGCCGCATCCGAGGAGCGCGGCGCAGGAGAGCGAGCCCAGTGCGAGGAGGAAGATGGTCTTCATGGCGGCCTCCTCACTGCCCCCCGGCGTCGGTGAGCGACGTCGTCGCGTAGGTGCCCGCCCAGACGGACATCACCGGCCCGCCCGTGGTGAGCAGCGCCTTGTTGACCGAGACGACGATGGCGAGGCCGTCGAACGTCGCGAAGTGATCGACCGGGGCGCCGCCGTCGGGCGCCGTCGCGAGCTCCGTCCCGAGGAGCGTCTGCTGCCCGCCGTTGAGGCCCGGGCAACCTGCGTCGTTGAACGTGAGCGTGCTCGCGACGGACTCCACCGTCGCCACGGTGTTCTTGAACCCGTCCAGGTTGAAGAAGAACGGGTCCGCCCGCAGACCCGCGAAGACCTTCACCTTGCCGTCGGCGCTCGAGAGGCCGCTGGCGCCGCTCGGGTCGCCCGTCAGGTACTCCGTCGCGCCCACCCAGAGCTGGATCTTCTGTGGCGTGCTCGTGTCGAAGGTCGCGATGACGTCGGTGTACGTCGAGGTCGCGCCGAAGCCCGCGCCGCTCGAGGTGTGGAAGGCGTACTGGACGCGGTCGTCGAAGAGCGCGCCCGCCGGCGCGGCCGGATAGACGGTCATCGCGAGGACGACGTTGCCGCCGTCGACCCACGAGTAGACGTCGTTGATGTCGGCCGTGGGCGACGCCAGGGTCGCCGGCGAGTCTTGGTGATCCGCCGACAGCGCCGAGGCGGAGTAGCCGATGATGGCGGCGCATCCCCCCAGGATGGCGACGGTGGCGAGGGCACGAGACGTTCGCATGGGCAATGAACCCCCGAAGGTGAAAGAGATCGCTCGATACTACCCGCGAGCCGGCCTGAAAACCTCGGTAAGCGTGCTAGGGTCGCCGCGCAATGAAAATCCACGAGTACCAGGCGAAGCAGATCTTCGCCCGCTACGGCGTCCCCATCCCCAAAGGGTATCCCGCCTTCTCCGTGGCCGATGCGGAGGCCGTCGCCGGCAAGCTCGCGGCGGAGACGGGCAGCCCCGTCGTCGTCGTGAAGGCCCAGATCCACGCGGGCGGTCGCGGCAAGGGCGGCGGCGTGAAGGTCGCCAAGGGCGGCGCGGCCGAGGCACGTGATCTCGCGCAGAAGATTTTCGGCATGCAGCTCGTGACGCATCAGACCGGTCCCGCCGGGCAGAAGGTGCGTCGCCTCTACGTCGAGCAGGGGCTCGACATCGCGCGCGAGCTCTACCTCGGCGCCGTCATCGACCGCGATCGCCGGCGCGTCGCGTTCATGGCTTCCACCGAGGGCGGCGTCGAGATCGAGAAGGTCGCCGCCGAGACGCCCGAGAAGATCGTCACCGTCCACGTCGACCCCGCGGTCGGCCTCGCCGGCTACCAGTGCAGGCAACTCGCCTTCGCGCTCGGCATCGGCGGCAAGGAGACGCTCGGCAAGTTCGTGAAGATGATGCGCGCCCTCTACGAGGTCGTCCTGAAGGAGGACTGCTCGCTCTGCGAGGTGAACCCGCTCGTCGTGACGAAGGGCAACGACGTCGTCGCGCTCGACGCGAAACTGAACCTCGACGACAACGCCGAGTTCCGGCACCCGGAGTGGAAGGACCTCGAGGACCGCGACGAGGAGGACCCCGTCGAGCTCGAGGCGAAGGCGGCGGGCCTCAACTACGTGTCGCTCGACGGCAACGTCGGCTGCCTCGTCAACGGAGCCGGCCTCGCGATGGCCACGATGGACATCATCAAGCACTTCGGCGCCGGTCACGGCGTCGCGCCCGCGAACTTCCTCGACGTGGGCGGCGGCGCCAACCAGGAGCAGGTCACCAAGGCCTTCAAGATGATCTTGAAGAGCACCAAGGTGAAGGCGATCTTCGTCAACATCTTCGGCGGCATCATGAAGTGCGACGTCATCGCCAACGGCGTCGTCGCCGCGGCGAAGGAGCTCGGGCTGAAGGTGCCGCTGGTCGTCCGGCTCGAGGGGACGAACGTCGAGCTCGGGCGGAAGATCCTGAACGAGAGCGGGCTCGCCATCCAGGCGGCTGGCACCATGGCGGACGGCGCGAAGAAGGTCGTCGCAGCGGTTGGAGGTGGCAAGTGAGCGTCCTCGTCGGAAAGGACACGCGGCTGCTCGTGCAGGGCATCACCGGCAGCGCCGGCGGCTTCCACGCGAAGCAGATGATCGAGTACGGCACGCAGGTCGTCGCGGGCGCCACGCCCGGCAAGGGCGGCGAGAAGTTCGAGGCCACCGCCGCCAACGGTGGCGGCAAGGCCGTGGTTCCCGTGTTCGACACGGTCGCCGAGGCCGTGAAGGCCACCGGCGCCAACGCGACGGTCATCTTCGTCCCGCCGCCGGGCGCGGCCGATGCGATCCTCGAGGCATTCGACGCCGGCATTCGCCTGGTGGTGTGCATCACCGAGGGGATCCCGGTGACGGACATGCTTCAGGTGCGTCGCGTCCTCGAGGGCCTGAAGGGCCAGACGCGCCTCATCGGGCCGAACTGTCCCGGCATCATCACACCGGGCGCCTGCAAGATCGGCATCATGCCCGGCCACATCCACAAGGCGGGTCACGTCGCCGTCGTCTCGCGCAGCGGCACCCTCACCTACGAGGCGGTCGGGCAGCTCACGGCGATGGGCGTCGGCCAGTCGACGTGCATCGGCATCGGCGGCGACCCGGTCGGCGGCATGGACTTCGTCGACTGCCTCGAGCTCTTCCAGGCCGACCCCGACACGCACGGCGTCATCTTGATCGGCGAGATCGGGGGCGGAGCCGAGGAGCGCGCAGCCCGGTACATCAAGGAGAAGATGAAGAAGCCCGTCGCGGCCTTCATCGCGGGTACGACCGCGCCGCCCGGCAAGCGCATGGGCCACGCGGGGGCGATCATCGCCGGCGGAAAGGGCACCGCCGCCGAGAAGATCCGGGCGCTCGAGGACGCCGGCGCCCGCGTCGCGCCCACCCCGAGCGACATGGCGAGCACGCTTGCCGGGATGATGAAGTAGCCCTCCGTTCCGGCCGTCCCTCACCAGGGAGTTGCGCCCGGGGCGGCAATCCCGTAAAAGCGCGCGCGCTTACCCCGCATCAGGAGCAAGAATCATGGCCGTCGAACGCACCCTCTGCATCGTGAAGCCGGACGCCGTCGAGAAGCGCATGGGCGGCGCCATCCTCGCGCGCATCGAGGAGGGCGGCTTCCGCGTCCTGGGGCTGCGCATGACACACCTGTCGCGCCCGGTCGCCGAGGGGTTCTACGAGATCCACCGGCAGCGCCCGTTCTTCGGGGAGCTCGTGCAGTTCATGACGCGCTCGCCGGTCATCGTCGCCGTCCTCGAGCGCGACAACGCCGTGGCCGCGTGGCGCGACCTCATGGGCGCGACGGATCCGGCGAAGGCCGCGGCCGGCACCATCCGCAAGCAGTTCGGCAGCAACGTCGGCGAGAACGCGACGCACGGCTCCGATTCGCTCGAGAATGCCAGGGGCGAGATCGCGTACTTCTTCCAGGGGGCGGAGGTCTCGCCGTCGGCCTGACGGAGCGCGCGCTGAGCTCGCGCGGGGGGACTGGTAGGACGGAGGGACGTGGGACGACGCGGGGGCGGCGCGTTGGTCCGGTGACGCGCGCACACGCGCTGCATCGGGCCGGGAAGGACGCGAGACGCGCCGATGTCGCCGGACAGCAAGAGCCCCAAGCAGGACTCGCAGGAGCCGGGCCCCCCGTCGGGAACGACGGCGCGCCTCAGCGGCCGCGCGCCTTCCGCGTGGGGCGCGACGCGCGACGCGCTCGCGGCGCTGCGCAACCTCGACGCCCTGCTCCGGAGCGGCAGCGTCCTCTATCGCACCATCCTCGACCTCCTCCCCGAGCTCCGGACCAGCGCCACCGTCCTGCGTGACCTCTTCGAGCGCGCGCAGTCGACGGAAGGCGCACCCCGCGAGGTGGGCGACCACGGCGTCGCCCGCGTGACCGAGCTGACCGAGCTTCTCGAGGCGACGGCGCAGGCCGACGGCGAGCGCGACGAGCTCGCGGCCCGGACGCGACGCCTCGCCGACGAGCTCGAGGCCGTGGCGGACCTCCTGGCGTTGCTCGAGCGCGCCGCCGATCCGGCTCCCACCGAGGTCAGCGTCGACCGCCTCGTTCGCGAAGCCGTACGCCTCTCGCCGGGCGCCGGGCGCGGGCGCGAGCTCGTGCTGCGGTTCGACGAGGCGGCCCCCGACTGCGCGGTGGACGCCGACCCCTCCGTCGTGGGCACCCTGCTCTCGCTCCTCGCGGGCTCGATCGACGGGGGCGCCCCGGGGGTCGTGCTCCGCGCGCGGTGCTCGCGCGACGAGGCCGTCTTCGCGTTCGAGCCGGCCACGGCGGCGGACGCCTGTTTTCCTGCCTTCTCCGTGCGCGTCCCGGCCCAGGTACCGCCGACGGCCGCCGTCGTCGTGGCCGTCGCCGCGCAGATCGGGGCCTCGCTCGAGCGCGACCGGGGCCGCGCTTCGCTGCGCATGCGTTGCGCGCCCGGCTGAGGCTAAGCTCTGCGGGCAATGAGTCTCGTCGAGACGCACCGCGGACGCATCGAGGACGCCTTCGCCAACAGGGCGCTCCTCTCCGATCCGGACCACCGCTACGCCATCGAGGGCTGCATCAGCGCGCTCGACCGCGGCGAGCTGCGGGTGGCCTCGCCGCCGGCCGAGCCGGACGGCGAGTGGACGGTCCACACCTGGGTGAAGCAGGCCATCCTCCTCTTCTTCTCCATCCGCGCGATGCGAAAGATGGAGGTCGGCTTCCTCGAGTTCCACGACAAGATCCCGCTGAAGAAGGACCTCGACGTCGACGTCCGCGTCGTTCCCCCCGCGGTCGCGCGGTACGGGGCGTACCTCGAGCCGGGGTGCATCCTCATGCCGAGCTACGTGAACATCGGCGCGCGCGTCGGCAGCGGAACGATGGTCGACACGTGGGCGACGGTCGGGTCGTGCGCGCAGATCGGGCGCGACTGCCACCTCGCGGGCGGCGTCGGCATCGGCGGCGTCCTCGAGCCGCCGTCCGCGCGCCCCGTCATCGTCGAGGACGGGTGCTTCGTCGGGTCGCGCGCGATCGTCGTCGAGGGCGTTCGCATCGGGCGCGAGGCGGTCGTCGGGGCCGGCGTCGTCCTCACGGCGTCGACCGTCATCATCGACGTCACCGGCCCCGCGCCCGTCGAGAGCCGCGGCTTCGTCCCCCCTCGCAGCGTCGTCATCCCCGGCGTCCGCCCGAAGGCGTTCCCCGCCGGCGAGTTCGGCGTCCCCTGCGCGCTCGTCATCGGCAAGCGCACCGAGTCGACGGACCGCAAGGTGAGCCTCAACGCCGCCCTGCGCGACTTCGCGGTGCCCGTGTGAACGAGCTCGATCGCACGCTCCTCTGGCTGTGCGAGATCCCGTCGCCCATCGGCGAGGAACGCGCGCTCTGCGACGCCGTGCAGGCGCGGCTCGCGCGCCTGCCCGGTCTGCCGGCCCCCGCGCGCCGCTACGGCGACTCCATCGTCGTCCCCGTCACGCGCGGCACGGGCGGCCCCCACGTGGCGCTCGCGGGTCACCTCGACACGGTGCGCACCGAGAACGGCCCCGCGCGCGTCGACGGCGACCGCCTCTACGGCTCCGGCGCGAGCGACATGAAGAGCGGCCTCGCCTGCATGATCGCGCTCGCCGAGACGCTCGATCGCGCAAGCCTCGGGTGCGACCTCACGCTCGTCTTCTACGCCCGCGAGGAGGGGCCGTACGCCGAGAACGAGCTCGGGCCGGTCCTCGAGCAGGATCCGGAGCTCGCGAAGGTCGACCTCGCAGCATGCCTCGAGCCCTCCGACAACAAGCTCCACCTCGGCTGCATGGGGTCCATCCACGCGACGGTGACCTTCGAGGGCCGCACGGCGCACAGCGCGCGCCCGTGGGAGGGCGAGAGCGCCATCACGAAGGCAGCCGGCTTCCTCGCCGAGGTGGGTGCGCTCGCGCCCCGCGAGAGCGTCGTCGACGGCCTCACCTACCGGAGCGCGACCACCATCACACAGGCGCGCGACGGGGGCCGGGGGCGCAACGTCGTCCCGGACCGGTTCGTCCTCAACGTGAACCACCGCTTCGCGCCCGACCGCGCCCTCGACGAGGCGGCGGCGTACGTCCGCGCCCTCGTCGGCGACCGCGCACGGGTCGAGCTCACCGATCTCTCGCCCGCGGCGCCTCCGTCCGCGAGCCACCCGCTCGTGCAGGCGCTCGTCGCTGCCGGCGTCCGCGGGATCGAGCCCAAGCGCGCCTGGACGGACGTCGCGCGGTTCGCCGCCCTGGGGGTGGCGGCCGTGAACTTCGGCCCGGGGGAGAACGCGCAGGCGCACCAGAAGAACGAGTCGACCTCCCTCCAGCTCGTCCACGAGGGGGTCGAGATCCTCGCTCGGTGGTTGACGTCGCTCCGCCCGGTTGTATGAGTGGGGCGCGTGCAGAAAGACTACTGGCCCTTCGTTCTCCTGGTCTTCGCGACGGTCCTCTCGCTGACGGTGTTCCGTTCCCCGGTCGAACGGGCGGGCGACGAGTCCGCGGCGGCCGGGTCGTCCGGCGCGCCCGCAGGCGAGAGCGCCCCGGCCAGTCCTTCGTCGTCGGGGCCGTTCCGCCCCGTGAACCGCAACGACACGCCGCTGACCGAGCGCGAGGCGAAGGAGGTCCACATCCGCCTCTCGCCGGACGCGTGCAACCCCCTCGTCCGCAAGACCAACGAGCTCTCCGGGATCGGCGTGAACGACAAGCGCAAGCTCCTCGCCACCGTCGCCTGCCTGCGCAAGGGCAACCTCGCGTGGGCCAAGTGCGTCGAACGAGCGAGCACCAGGGACGATCTGGCGAGCTGCTCGCGCCGCCTGCTCATCGAGTAGCAGGTCGGGCGTCGTGGGGCGGACGGTGGACCGCATCGGGGTCGTTCTCGTCGCCGCGATGGCGGCGGCAGGGCTGCTCGGTTGCCCGAAGGTGAGGCCCGCGGAGAGCGACGCGGGCGCGTCGTCGGGGACCTCCACGGCGTCCGGGCCGTCGACCGCGCCGGCCGGGCCGGTCCAGATCGCGGCGAACGACTTCGAGATCACGCGGTACCCGGACGAGCGGCCGATGAACCACGTGCTCGGCGCGACCCGCGCCGCGGCGAGCGACGCGAGGACGCAGGCGAGCGGTTCGCACGGGGCCGTCGTCGAGCGCCTGCCGCCCGGGACGCCCGTCGACGAGATCGCCGAGCGTCCCGGCTGGAAGCTCGTCGTCTTCGTGGACCCGAAGGACCCGACGGAGTCGCGGCGCGTGCTCGGATGGCTCCCGGACGCCGACTTCGGCGCGCCCTCGGTGCGCCGTGCGGACGGCGGCCAGGCGCCCGTACCGACGCCCCTCCCCACGCCGCTTCCCGGGCCCACGGTCCTGCCCACGGCCGCCCCCACGACGCCGCACCCGGCGCGCGCCCTCGACGTGAAGCAGGAGCACGGGGCGTGCCCCGGTGGGTACGCGCCCTGCGGCGCGATGTGCCGCCTCCGGTGCGGCGGCGACGCCGACTGCGCGGGTGGAGGAGCGCGCTGCGCGGGCAGCTACTGCCTCGCGCCGGGCGCCGCCCCGTGCGCGCGCTGAGAGCGCCTAGCGACGCGTTCCCCCGGCGCGCGGCGCGGAGCCTCACCCGAGCTCGACCTTGCTCCACATCTCGCGGCGCATGCGCTCCTTGCGCTTGTCGGTGCGCGTGATCATGCGCGCCGCGCTCCATGCCGCGAGCAGCTCGCCCTCCTGCCCCAGCGCCGGCAACGCGCTCGGCCCGACGACGAACGCCCCCGAGAGGGGCGTGCGCAGGGGCTCGCCCGCGAGCCCGTGGAAGCCGGGCGGCTGCACGTGCCAGCGCGCAGCCATCGGCTCCGCATCGAGCGACCCGCCGCCCGTGCGCAGCGCCGCCCGGTCGATGCTCTTGCGCGCGCCGGAGCGATAGTCCCAGAGCGGGCGGCCGTCGTGCGGCGAGTCGACGAGGAGGTAGTGCCGCTCGACGAACGGCAGCAGCCCCTCGATCGCCGCGAGGACGGCCTCGCGCGCCCGCCCCAGCGGTAGGGTCGTCCCCTCGGAGAACAACGCCTCGGCGACGAGCAGGGTGGCGCCGTCGATGCCGCACGGCTCGTGGCGGCGCTGGAGGTGCACGAGCGGCGTCGACGGGTCGAGCCCGCGGTGCGGCCACGCAGGCAGGAGGAAGGCCTCGTCCGCGAGCGGCTGCGGCACGCCCTCGTCGCGCACCACCATCGACACGACGAAGCGGCGCTCGGCGGGCACGAGGTGCGGCAGCCCCGCGATGGCCCGCCGCGGAGGGTCGAAGTCGCCCACGAGGTCGAGGAGGGCGCGGGTCGTGTGGTCCGTCACGAGGAACTCGACCCCGCTCTGTGCCTCGTCGCCGTCGACGACGACGCCGCTGACGTGCCCCCTCCGGTGCTCGACCCGCGTGGCCTTGTCGCCGAGGCGCGCGTCGCCGCCGTGCGCGCGCAGGCGCTCGACAAGGAACTCGACCAGCTCGTCCTCGCTGCGCGCGAGGCGCGACACGCCGCGGGTCCACGCGCCGTGCAGGCGCGCCACGGCGAACTCGGGGAGCTCGACGGCGTGGCTCGCGAACCGCGCCGGGACGTCGACGATGGCGCGGTAGTCGTGATCGCGCGGGAACTCGGCGAGGAGCGGCGGCGTCCGGTCGCCGTCGAAGCGCGGGAGGGACGCGGCGACGCGCTCGGTCTCGCGCCGCTCCCAGAAGGACCCGGGCGGCCAGACGAGGTCCCTCTCGAACGCCGCGTCCGCCGCGCCGTTGGTCCGCGCGAGCTCGGCGTAGAGCTCGTCGACGACGCGCCTCACCTCGGGATACGCGCGGTCGATCTCGCGCGCGAAGAGCGCGACGTCCGGCGGCACCTCGAGGCGCAGGCGCGGGGCGAGGAACTGGAACATGGGGTCGAGCGGCGTCACGCGCCGCCGGAACGTCTGCGACTGGGCGAGCTCGACGAGGATGCGCCCCCACGCGGGCGACGACGCCGCGAGGAACGTGAAGGGCCGGCGCGCGAGCGTGACGCCTTCGTGCTGGTAGGTCGGCGGGCGCCACCCCTGGCCGAGGACGAGGACGCGCCACGACCGCCGCGCGAGGAGGGCCGCCGCCGAGAGGGCACCGATTCCCGCGCCGAGGACCGCGACGTCGTAGTGCTTCGCCATCGAGGACCTCAGCGCGCGGCGATGCGTACCCGCGGGCGCCCGCCCGGCCGCGCCTCGACCGAGACGCGCCCCTCGGCCACGAGCTGGAGCACGCGCGGCAGGAGCTCGTGCTCGCGCGCGAGGATGCGCCTCTGCAGCGCGGCCTCGTCGTCGCCGTCGAGGACGGGCACGGTCTCCTGCGCGATGATGGGCCCCGTGTCCGTCCCGGCGTCGACGAAGTGCACGGTGCAGCCCGTCGTGCGCACGCCGTAGTCGAGGGCCTGCTTCTGCGCGTTCACGCCGGGGAACGCGGGCAGGAGCGCGGGGTGCACGTTGACGACCCGCATGGGGAAGGCGCCGAGCAGGACGTCGGTCACGATGCGCATGAAGCCCGCGAGGACGACGAGCTCGACTCCGCGCCCGCGGAGCTCCTCGACGACGGCGGCGTCGAACGCCCTGCGGTCCGCGTGCGCCTTGTGATCGATGACCACGGCCTCGACGCCCGCCTTGCGCGCGCGCTCGAGCGCCCCCGCGCCGGCCACGTTCGAGACGACCACGGCGACGCGCGCGTCGAGCGTCTTCGCGGCGACCGCGTCGAGGATGGCCTGCAGGTTGCTCCCGCTGCCCGAGACGAGCACGCCGAGCGTGATCACGACGGCCACTCGACGCGCTCCTCGAACGCGCGGTCGCCCGGCACGCGCACGACCCGGCCGAGCGCGATGGGCTCCTCGCCGAGCCCGCGGAGCAACTCCGCCGTGCGCGCCGCGTCGGCCTCTGCGACGACGAAGACGAACCCGACGCCGAGGTTGAACGTGCGGCGCATCTCGGCCTCTGCGACGCCCGCGCCGCGCGCGATCGCGTCGAAGACCGGCGGCCGCTGCCAGCTGCCCTCGATGCGGAGGCCCGTCCCCTCGGGGAGGACGCGCGGCACGTTGCCCGGGAGGCCCCCGCCCGTGATGTGGCTCATCGCGCGCACGTCGACGCCGGCGGCGAGCACCGCCTGCACGTACCGCGCGTAGAGGCGCGTCGGCGCGAGGAGCGTCTCGGCCACGGTCTTGCCCGCGAGCTCGGGCGGGCGCGCGCCGAGCGGGAGCTTCATCGTCTCGAGGAGGGCCTTGCGCGCGAGCGAGTAGCCGTTGGAGTGCAGGCCGCTCGACGGCAGGCCGAGCGCCACGTCCCCCTCGGCGACGCGCGCACCGTCGACGATCTTCTTGCGCGCCACGACGCCGACCGAGAAGCCCGCGAGGTCGTACTCGCCGGGCGCGTACATGCCGGGGAGCTCCGCCGTCTCGCCGCCGAGGAGCGCGCACCCGCTCTCCTTGCAGGCGGCCGCGATGCCGGCGATCACCTTCTCGGCCACGCCGACCTCGAGCTTGCCCGTGCCGAAGTAGTCGAGGAAGAAGAGGGGGCGCGCCCCGCAGGTCACGACGTCGTTCACGCACATGCCGACGAGGTCGAACCCGATGGTGTCGTGGACACCCGTGGCGAAGGCCACCTTGAGCTTCGTCCCGACGCCGTCGGTGCCGCTGACGAGCACGGGCTCGTCGATGCCGTCGGGGACGCGGCAGAGGCCCGCGAACCCGCCGACGTCGCCCAGCACCTCGGCGATGCGCGTCGCCGCGGCGAACGGCTTGATGCGCTCGACGAGCTCGTCGCCCGCGTCGATGTCGACGCCGGACTGCTTGTACGTGAGGCCCATGCGCGCGGCGAAGCTAGCATACTGTCCACTCCATGCAGCGACGGCCCCGGCTCCACGCACCGCCCCGGATTCACCCGCCGAGCGTCGTCGCCGAGGGCGCGCGGCTGGGCGAGGACGTGGTCGTCGGCGCGTTCTGCTTCGTCGCGAAAGGCGCGGTCGTGGGCGCGGGAACGCGCATCCAGTCGCACACGAGCGTGTGGGACGGCGTCGAGCTCGGCGAGGACGTCTTCGTCGGACCCTCGGCGGTCTTCACCAACGTGCGCCACCCGCGCGTCGCGTACCCGCGTGCGCCCAACTGGGATCGCACGCTCGTCGAGGACGGCGCGTCGCTCGGGGCCGCGTGCGTCCTGGTCGCGCCCGTGCGCGTCGGCCGATGCGCGATGGTCGGCGCGGGCGCGGTCGTGACCCGGGACGTACCGGCGCACGCCGTCGTCGCCGGGAACCCCGCCCGGCTCGTCGGCTGGGCGTGCGAGTGCGGCCAGACCGTGGGGCGAGGCGAGGCGAAGCCCGATGTGGCGTGCGAGGCGTGCGGGCGGAGTCTCGGACAGGAGGCAGGGCCGCCGGGACGGTGAAGGGCGACCGACAAAAAGAAGCGGCCGGAGGAGGCGCTTTCACACGCCTCCCCCGGCCCCACGACGGGGCTCTTCGGCGCCCCTCGTGACACTCGCCGACGACCCTCGGGAGTCCGCCGCGATCGGATCCCGATCGCCTAGGACTTGAGAGTCGTGGAAGAGCCGCTCCCACCGGGTGCGGGCGCCTGCGTGACGCTCGCCGCGGCAGCCTTCGCTGCCTCGGCCTTCGCCGCCGCCTTCGCCGCGCGGGTGACCGCTCGCTTGGCGTTGGCCGCAGCCTTGGTGGCTGCGGTCGGCACCTTGCGCACGGTCGCCTGGAGGCCGAACGCGCCCAGCGTGGTCGGCTTGTCGCCGAACATCTGGAACGCGTACTCCTTCCCCTGGACGTACGCAGCGTGCGCCGTGACGTCCGCCGCGTGCAGCGCAGCGATCGCCTCGGTGCGCGCGGCCTCGGCCGCCGCCACCTTCGCGTCCGCATCGACGTAGCCCTGAAGGGCTCCGACGATGGCCGGCTGCGTGGTGGAGACACCCTTGACCACGATGGCCGTGGAGACGCCGACGTTCGCCTGCATCCCCGCGATCATCGCGCGGTACTCCGTGACCCGGTTGACTCTGTTGTTGCTCTTGTCGTTCATGACCTTTCTCACCTCCTTTCCTGAACCGGGGGCCGGCAGGTCCGGGCTCGCGCCCGGCTCGACCGCCCCCCTTAATGGGGAGGACCGTCCGGGGCCCGCTTTTGCCGTCGGCGACGCAGAAATCGTCCGCGGGCCGTCGATCGGGAGGTGGATGTAGGTGCCGAGCCCTGGCTCCCGCGCGTCCGGGACCTGCGCGGCGCCGTTCAGGAGGCGCCCGGGAGCGGGCAAGACCCTCTCGAGCGCGTTCATGACCCTCCTCGGGGCGTCCAAGAGGCTCCTGAACGCGTTCATGACCTTCCTGGGAGCGTCCAGGAGGCTCCTGAGCGCGTTCATGACCCTCCTGGGAGCGCCCAGGAGGCTCCTGAGCGCGTTCATGACCTTCCTGGGGGCGTCCAAGACGGTCTTGAACCGGTTCATGGCCTTCCTGGAGCTCTCCAGGAGGCTCTTGACCCCGCTCATGACCCTCCTGGGCCCGCCGAGGACGTGCCCCCGGACACCCCGCGGCCGCGCGCCTCGACGCCTATGGCGCGGCGACCGCGTGCAAGTGCTCGCTGATGATCCGGTTCATCACGAGCATCGCGACGTGCGCGTAGATGACGACGCCCACGGTGTCGACGAGGCTCGCGATGAAGGGCGTGGAGCTCGTCGCCGGGTCGATGCCGAGGCGCTTGAGGCCCATGGGGAGCATCGCGCCGATGGTGCAGCCCGTGATGATGATGCAGAGCACCGTGATGCCAACGGTGAGCGGGAAGCCGGTGCTCCAGCTCTGGTCGGCGTACATCATGACGCGCCCCATCGCGATGCACGCGATGATGAGGCCGAGCACCAGGCCCATGAAGAGCTCGCGGAAGAGGATGCGCCACCAGTCGCCCATCCTGATCTCGCCGAGCGCGAGGCCGCGGATGACGAGCGTGGACGACTGCGAGCCGGAGTTGCCGCCCGCCGAGATGAGGAGCGGCACGTAGAGGAGGGCGCCCTTCACCGCCTCCATGACCGGGTCGTAGTGGCGGAGCGCCGTCTGCGTGAAGAACTCCTCGACGAAGAGGATGATGAGCCAACCGGCGCGCTTGCGGATGAACGAGAGGAACGTCGTCTGGAAGTAGGGGACGTCGAGCGGCTCGATGGCGCCGATCTTCTGCACGTCCTCGGTCTGCTCCTGGACGAGGACGTCGATGATGTCGTCGATGGTGATGACGCCGAGGAGCGTCCCGTCGTCGGCCACGACGGGGATGACGTTGAGGTCGTACTTCGCCATGCGGCGGGCGACCTCCTCCTGGTCCATCGTCGGCGGAACGGAGATGACGTTGGTGCGCATCACCTCGGCGATGCCCTGCGCGGCGTCGGAGATGAGGATCTCGCGCAGGCTGATGGTGCCGGCGAGCTTGCCCCGGTCGACGACGTAGACGACGTAGACGAACTGCTCGCGCTCGCGGCCGCGCTGCCGGACGATCTCGAGGGCCTCGGCCACGCGCATCCGCGGCGAGACGACCACGTAGTCGGTCGTCATCAGGTGGCCCGCGCTCGTCTCCGGCCACTTCTCGATCTCGCGGACCTCCTGGGCGGCCGCCGGGTCGACCTTCTCGAGCGCCTGGAAGACCTGGTCCCCCATCGCCTCGGGGAGGACGCTGAAGAGGTCCGCCCGATCGTCGGCCGCCATCTCGCTGGCGATGCCCGCCACCGACTCGGGCTGCATCTGCTCGACGAGCTCCTCCTGCTCGTGCTCGTCGAGGCGCTCGAAGATGGGCGCGGCGTCCTCGGCCGGCATCCGCGCGAGGAGCTGGCCCGCGTCGTCGGGGTCGAGATCGCCCACGAGATCGGCGAGGTCCTCGGGGTGGATCTCGTCGAGCAGGTCCTTGACCTGGTCGGGATCCTCCTTGAGGAGCTGCTTCAGATCGGGGACGAGAAGACTCGCAAGGCGCATTGCGACCGCGACCCTAGTACGCCCTTTCCGGCGACCCGCCAAGCACCCTGAACCACGCCCTAGTGGCTGCCGTGGGCGTAGCCCCACTGCTGGAGCATGCGCTGCATCTCGACGGCGCCCTGTCCTCCGCTCGCGGGCGTCGACGGAGAGGCGTCGCCAGGGTGGTCGCGTGTCACGAAGAGGCCGAGGTCGCGGGCAGGATCGACGACGGGGAGGGCAGCCGCGTACGCCTCGGAGCGCGCCTCGTCGCCCGCGATCCCGGTGCGCGTCGCGACGGCGGGGAGGCCGAAGGGGCCTGCGAAGACAGCGCCGTCGGGCCAGGGAGCGTCGTCGAGGTAGAGCTTCCACGCGATGGGCGCGCCGGGCGGGTCGACGCGCAGGTCGAGGCCCACGAGCCCGTCGGCCGCGGTGTCGAGCGCGAAGTCGACGCGCGGCCCGTCCACGCGGACGGCCTCCTTCGGCGCGCCCACGGCCTCGACCGTCACCGCCGCGCCGTGCTTGCCGTCGCCGACCGTGAGGACGCCGGTCACGTGGTGCGCGGTGCCTGCGCCCGCGAATCGCAGGTGCACGACGGGCAGGGGACCGGCCGGGTCCTGCTTCGCGTCCGCCGCCGGGGCGTTCGCGAGGGCGGCGGCGAGGCGCGCCTTCATCTCGGCGACGACGTCGGGATGGGCGTGCGCGACGTTCCGGCGCTCCCCGGGGTCGTCCTCGAGGTCGTAGAGCTCCTCGTCGGTCTCGCCGTCGGTGTGCGACACGTAGTGCCAGGGACCCCAGAGGACGGCCCGCGAGGCGCGGCCCTCGGTCACGACGACGCGCGCGTCGGGCTCCTTCTGCCCGCGCGCGAGCCCCAGCATCGAGCGGCCGCTCATGCGGGCGTCAGCCTCGAGGCCCTCGACCTCGAGCACCGTCGGCGCGATGTCGGTGCTCCGCACGCGGTCGGTCACCGCGCGGCCGCCGTCGAGGACGCCGGGGAGCGCCATCACGATGGGGACGCGCGTCGTCTCCTCGAAGTTGCCGACGGCGTGGTGGAAGCGGACGGGGAGGTGGTCCATCGCGTAGCCGGCGTGCGCCGACGAGAGCGTCTCGCCGTGGTCGGAGGTCACGACGACGAGCGTCGACTTCGTCAGGCCCAGCGCGTCGAGCTTCGCGAGGAGCGCGCCGATGGCGGCGTCGTCCTTCGCGCCCTCGGCCATGTAGGCACGCACCTGCGAGTCGCGCGGGCCGGCCGGCGGCGGCGGGATGCGCGCGCCGAACTCCTTGGGCGCGTCGTAGGGCTCGTGCGGCGAGTTGAAGTTCACGAAGAGGAAGAAGCGGCTCGCCGCGTGCCCGTCGAGCCAGCCGCTCGCGTCGCGGAGGATCTCTGCCGTGTCGCGGGCGCGGTAGCGGTGGTCGGTGACGCGCTCGAAGCCCATGTCGAGCCCCACGGTGACGTACCCCGCCATGAAGAAGTTGTTCACGAAGGCAGCCGTCTCGACTCCGCTCTTTCGCAGGATGCGCGAGACGAGCGGCGGCTCGGCGCCGTACCAGCGCGACACCTGGTCGGGCGGGAGGATCCACTCGCGCGTGTCGACGCCGAGCTCCCCCGAGCGCTCGCCGCAGAGCATGGCGAGCGTGCCCGGGCGCGTCCACGCGGCGGCCGACCAGGCGTGGACGAACCGGACGCCGCGCTCGGCGAGGTGGTCGAGGCCGGGCATGAGGCCGGGGATCGCCGGCAGGCGAGCATCGAGGGGCGGGTGCGGCGCCGCGAGCGCGGCGGCGTCCTCGTCGGGGACGTGCATCGAGGCGGCGACGTCGGGGCGGAGCGCGTCGACGACGATCCAGAGGACGTCGTAGGGCACGCGCGTCGGCTCGCGCGCGACGACGAGCGGGTCGCCCCAGAGCGCGAGCGGCACGGGGGGCAGGGGCGGCGGCGCGTCGGCCCCCGTGGCGGTGCCGCCGTCTGCCTCGTCGGCCCCGGGCGGCGCCCATCGCTTCTCGCCGGGGGCGAGCTTGTCGACGGACGTCTGCAGCCGGAGCGCGACGGTCTGGCCCGCCCACGGCCCGAGGTCGTCGTCGACGTCGAGCCAGCGCTTGGCCTCCGCTCCGGGTACGCGCGTCTGCGAGAGCACGTGGTCGGCCCCCGCCGCGTCGACCAGCGTGACGGTGAAGAGGGTGGGCGCCGCCGTCCCCGCGAGGACGGCCGGCGAGGCGCGCAGCCGGGCGTGCGGCGGCACCTCGAGGGAGTAGGTCACCGTCGCGGGGGCGGGCGCGAGGATGGCCTCGCGCTGGTCGAAGCTGCCCTCGTTCATGTTCCAGACGCGCGCCTGGGGCACCCACGTGTCGCCTCCCGGCACCGAGACGGCCCACTGCGTCTCGAAGTCGCGGCTGGTGCGCATGGAGATGGTGACGGCCATCGGCGCGGCGGACGCGGGGAGGCGGAGCCACGGGACGCGCATCTTGCGCCAGTAGGGCTGGAGGTACGTCTCGGCGGAGGCCAGCGCGGGCGCGTCGATGCGCGCGTCGCCGAGCTTGTCGACCAGGCGCGCGGTGACCTCGTAGGCCTCGGCGCCGTGACCCGGGTCCGCGGCGGACGGCGACGAGGCAGACGACGACGCGGCGCCTGCGGGACGTGGCGGAGGTACGCGCGCATCCGCCCCGCCGCCTTCGCGCCACGCGAGGACCGCGGCCGCTCCGACGAGGAGGCCGACGACGGCTCGCGGGAGCCAGCGGACTGCGGCGCGGTTCACGGCGAACGAGAGTGCACGCGAACGGCAGGCGAGGGAACCCCCGGGGATGGCCGCCTCATGGGGGGCGTGAGCGCCCTCAGGGGGCCGCCGCCGCGGGCGGGGGCGCGCTCTCCCCGCCTCCCTCGAGCCGCACGAGCCCCACGTCCCCCTCTCCGCTGCCCTTCACGCGCGCGTCGCGCGGCACCAGGTAGCCGCCGCGCTCCGTCATGTCGACGTCGAGGCGCATCCAGGCCCAGAGCTCCCCCTGCATCCGCGCCAGCACGTCCGGGTGCGCCGCGGCCACGTCCACCGTCTCGCCCGGGTCCGCCTGCGTGTCGTAGAGCAGCCAGCGCACCCCCGTCCGCGCCGGCACGTAGAGCAGCTTCCACCGCTCGTCGCGCACCATCCGGTGCTTGGCCACGATCGTCAGCGGCCGCATCGCCTTCTGGAGCACCAGATCGTCGCCATGCTGCGTGTCCACCTCCGTCAGCCGCGCGATCCCGGGGTACGGCAGGCGCAGGTCGTCCGGCAGCCCCGGGATCTCCTCGGTGAACCAGAGCCCCGTCTCCGCGTACGCGTGCTCCTGCGCGATCGCGGCCCCCGCCAGGGCGGGCGCGAGCGACTGCCCGTCGAGGTCTCGCGGCGGCGCGACGCCCGTCAGCTCGTAGAGCGTCGGCGCGAGGTCGACGTCGCGCACGATCGAGGAGACCCGATGGGGGGCCGCGCTGCCGTCTCCGGTCGTGCTGCGCGGATCGACGATGACGAGAGGGACGTGCGTCCCCTCGTCGCCGAAGAGGTGGTCGCCGTGCCCCGCGCCGTGGCCGTGGTCGTAGAGCGTCTCGCCGTGGTCGGCCGTCACGACGACGATCGTCTTCTTCTCGATCCCGTCGCTCCGGGTCGCGTCGAGGATCGACTGCGCGGCGTCGTCGATCGCGCTGACCGCGCCGTCGTAGAGCGCGCGCACCTGCGCCTGGTCGCGTGCGTCGGCGGGCGCGTCCTGGCCGAGGCCGACGGGCTTGTCGTACTTGTAGCGGCCGCGGTACGCGGGGTCCGTGAAGCGCCGGTAATACGGCGCCGGCGCCGCGTAGGGGAAGTGCGCCGTCGAGAAGAAGACGACGAGCAAGAACGGCCCTCGCCCCTCGAGCGCGCGCATCGTCCGGATCGCGTCGCGCGCGAGCATCGCGGGATCGGCGGCGTCGTTCATCTCGCGCATGACCGGGAAGCCGGCCCGCCCGGCGCGCGAGTGGAGCAGCGGCATGAGCGGCGTCTCGCGCTCGAGCGCGCGCTGCCGGACGAGCTGCCGGAAGTCGAACTCGGGGACGTCGACCCGGCCGAAGCCGAGGTCGATGCGCGAGAAGACGTCGCCGGCGTAGTCGCTCGCGACGCCGGTAGCGTACCCGGCATGCGCGAGGCGACCGGGGAGCGCGTCGAAGTCGTGGGCGCGCTCCTCCCAGCGCGGGAACATCGAGCGGATGCCGTGGTGGTGCGGGTGGCGCCCGGTGAGGATCGTGACCCACGACGGGAAGGTGCGCGGGAGCGAGACGTAGGCGCGGTCGAAGCGCGTGCCGCGCTCGGCGAACGCGGCGAGGTGCGGCGCCGTGCGCGGATCGAGGCGGTCGTTGCGCAGCGAGTCGGCGGCGAGGACGAGGACGTTCGGGCGCTCGTCGGCGGGGGCGGGCGCCGCGTGCGCGGTCGGGATCGTGAAGACGACGAGGCCGAGCGCCAGCAGCGCGGCGCACGTGGCGAGCGCGGCGACCGCCAGCGAGAGCAGCGACCCGGGGGCGGCGCCCACGTCGGCGAGGCGCCGGCCGAAGCGCGCGAGCCGCGCGGGCCAGAGTCGCCAGCGGGAGGGCGGCCCGGCGAGGAAGAGGAGGATGCCCGCGCAGCCGAGCAGCGCGACGCCGCCGGGGCCGAGGACGTCCGTCGCGAGCACCTGCACGGTGCGCCGCACGCCGCCGCGCGCGTACCATGCGTCGGCGTAGAGGGGCGGATCGTGCGCCATGCCCCAGAGCTCGAGCAGGCCGTGGAGCGCGGCCGCGACGCCGAGGACCAGCAGCGTCTCGCGAAGGACCGATCGCGACGGGGCGCCGCCGCTCGCCGCGTCGCGCGCGAGGACGAGGCCCCACGCCGCCCACCCGAGCAGCGCGCCGACGACGATCGCCGCCGCGAGGATGGCGACGCCGACGCGGCCAATCTCGCCGCCGAAGCGGCCCGTGACGACGGCCTCGATCTGGCGCGCCTGCGCGCCGCCGGCCCGATCGTCGACCGTCGGGCTCTGCGCCGCCCACGCCGCGAGGACGAGGACGTACACCGCGCCGAGGAGCGGCGGATGGCCGAGGGATCGAACGAAGGCGCCGGCACGAGACAACGCGCGGGCGAGTATACCTACCGATCGCGCGCGTCGCGCACGTGGAGCGCCTTCACCAGCGAGCGTGGCCCGGGGTCACGCGGGGCGAAGCGCGCGGAGAGATCGGCGATGCGCCGGCCGAGGGCGTTGACGGCGTCGCGCGGGAACTTCGCCCGGGAGCCGAACGGCCCCTCCGCGTGGTCGCAGAAGTACGTGCGGCACCCGAAGGGCCTCGACGCGTAGACGCGGCAGCGCCCGTCCGCCGAGAGGAGGGGGCACGCGCGGAGCTCGGCCATGGGGAGCCTGCGCGGGTCGGTGCGGGCGGGCGGCGCGGCATCGACCGCGCGGCGCACCTCCTCGAGCTCGACCGCGGTGGGAAGAGGCTCGCGCCCGGTCACCGCGAAGTGGCAGCACTGGGCCTCGGGGGTCCCGCCCACGCCGGCGCGCGAGCACGCGCACGTCCAGCCCGCGAGGAGCGTGTCCACCTCGCCGTACAGCGCCGCGAGCTCGGCCCGGAGCGGCGAATGCTTCCACCCCCTCGGGCTGCTCGAGCTGCGCCGCATGCGGTGCGTCGGAGGTAGCACGCGCGACGACGCGGCTCCCGTTGGTAGAGTGACGGTCGATGGATAGTCGCTCCCGCCCGGCCCTGCGCCCCGTCGAGTCGATCGTCGTCCCCGACAAGCAGCACGGCAAGGTGCTCGTCCTGCGCGACACGCAGGGCGTGACCGAGGCGCACGCGGTGATACCGCCCGCGCTCGTGCCCATCGTGTCGCGCTTCACGGGGAGGCGCACGTGCGAGGACATCGCGCGCGAAGCCTCCGCGGAGCTCGGGGCCGACGTGCCCGTCTCGATCGTGGTGGACCTCGCCGGTCAGCTCGAGCAGGGCCTCTTCCTCGAGGGGCCCGCGTTCCGTCAGGCGCGCGCCCAGGTGGAGCGCAGCTTCGCCGAGGCCGCGGTGCGCGCCGCGACGCACGCGGGGGGCGCATACCACGGCGACTCGGCGAAGCTCCGGACGTACATCGACCACGCGTGCCTCGCGCACGCGAACGGCGCGCCCGCGAGCGGCGCCCGCGCCGGTGCGATGGTGGGGCTCGTCGCGCCGCACATCGATCCGTGGCGCGGAGCCGTGGGCTACGGGCACGCGTACGGAGCGCTCGCAGCCGCGCTGCCGGAGGAGGCGGAGACGTTCGTCCTCTTCGGCACGTCGCACGCGCCGATGCGCGAGCCGTTCGCGCTCTGCCGCAAGGCGTTCGCGACGCCGCTCGGCGACGCCGAGGCCGACCTCGAGGCCATCGACGCGCTCGCGGCGTGCGCCGACGGGTTCGACCCGTACGCCGACCAGTTCAACCACAAGCGCGAGCACTCGATCGAGTTCCAGGCGGTGTTCCTGAAGCACGCCCGGGGCGCGCGCCCGCTCCGAATCGTGCCGGTGCTCGCGGGGCTGGGGACGCAGCAGGCGACGGGCGAGGACCCGGAGCGCGACGCGCGCGTGACGCGCTTTCTCGACGGGGTGCGTGCGCTCGTCGAGCGACGCCCGGGGAGGGTCGTCGTCGTCGCCGGGGCCGACCTCGCGCACGTGGGGCCCCGCTTCGGCGACCCGGGGCCGTACGACGCCGCGCGCCGGACGGCGCTCGAGACGAGCGATCGCGGCTCGCTCGAGCGGGCGACCGCGCTCGATGCGCCGGGGTTCTGGGCGGACGTTGCAAAGGACCTCGACGAGCGGCGCGTCTGCGGCCTCGCGCCGATCTGGTCGCTCCTGCGCAGCCTGGGCGCCGGGGCTCGCGGGCGGGTCCTCCACTACGAGCAGACGATCGACGCCGGCGACGGCTCGATCGTCAGCCACGCGGCCGTCGGCTTCTACGCCTGAAGGGGCCCGAAGGAGCGCGCCGGGCGCGGCCCTCTACGCCCGGAGCGGCCGCAGGTGGTCGACGAGGAGCGCCGCGACGCGGTCCGGTTCGTCGGCCTGCACCCAGTGGCTCGCGTCCGGGAGGAACTCGACGCGCGCGTCCGGGACGAGGTCGGCCCGCGGCGTCGCGAGCTCGCGCCCGATGTGGATGTCGCGCTCGCCCCAGACGACCATCGTCGGCGCCTCGACCGGGCGGAGAGGGACGCGCACGCCGCGCAGGAACATCGCGCGGTAGTAGGCGAGCATCGCCGAGAGGGCGCCCGGCTGATCGTAGGCCTCGCGGTACCGTGCGAGGTCCTCGTCGGTGAAGGCGCCGGGCCGGGCCTCGTCGAGCATCGGCTGCAGAAGGCGGCGGTAGCCTCCGGCGCGGAGGAACCGCTCGGGCAGGCCGCGCAGCTGGAAGAAGAACATGTACCAGCTCTTCGCGAGCTGCCGCGGTGTGCGGAGCGCCCGAAGGAGGCGCTCCGGGTGCGGGGCGTTGAGGATGGCGAGGCGTGAGAGCTTCTCGGGATGCGCCATCGCGAAGGCCCAGGCGATGCCCCCGCCCCAGTCGTGGCCCACGACGGCCGCGCGTTCGGCGCCCGACGCGGTCACGAGCTCGGCGATGTCGCTCGCGAGCGTGCGCAGGGCGTAGGAGCGCACGCCCTTCGGCTTCTCGGAGAGGTTGTACCCGCGAAGATCGGGTGCGACGACGCGGAAGCCCGCCTCCGCGAGGGCCGGGATCTGCTTGCGCCAGCCGTACCAGAAGTCCGGAAAGCCGTGCAGCAGCAGGACGAGCGGCCCGTCACCCGCGACGACCGAGTGAAGGCGCACGCCGTTGACGGCCACAGACCAGTGCTCGAGGTTCGATCCGCTCACGCCCGCGATGTATAGGGCTCGCCGTGCCGATACGCATCCGCGATCTCGAGGAGGCGGACCTCCCGGCGGTGCAGGCGCTCGTCGAGCGCGTGCTCGGAGAGTTCGGTTTCACCGCGCAGGTGGGCGGCGTCGAGCGCGATCTGCGGGAGGCGCGCGACCGCTACGGCGGCCGGGCGGCGGGCTTCTGGGTCGCCGACGAGGGAGGCGAGGTCGTGGGGTCGGTCGCGGTCCGGCCCAGGGACGGCGCGACCTGCGAGCTGAAGCGGCTCTACCTCCTGCCGGAGCGGCGCGGGACGGGGCTCGGCCAGCGCCTCTACGAGCACGCGGAGGCGTTCGCGCGCTCCGCCGGCTACGAGCGCATCTGGCTCGACTCGTCGCGTCGCTTCGCCCGGGCCCACGGCCTCTACCGGCGCAACGGCTTCGTTCTCGTCGCGAGCCTCGACAACGACTGGGAGGACGACGTCTACGAGAAGATCCTGCCTGGCGCGCCTATGCTCGCACCGTGAGCGGCGACCCCGACGCTGTCGTCATCGGCTCCGGTCCGAACGGGCTCTCTGCGGCGGTCGTGCTGGCCCAGGCGGGCCTGTCGGTGCTCGTGCTCGAGGGCCAGGACGCGATCGGCGGTGGGACGCGCACCGAGGAGCTCACGCTGCCCGGCTTCCGCCACGACGTCTGCGCCGGGTGCCACCCGATGGGCATCCTCTCGCCGCTCTTCCGGCGCCTGCCGCTCGAGGAGCACGGCCTGCGCTGGTGCCGCCCGCCCGTCTCGGTCGCCCATCCGCTCGACGGCGAGCCCGCGGTCCTCCTCCGCGCGACCCCGCACGACACCGCGGGCGGTCTCGGCGCCGACGGAGCCGCGTACGAGCGCATGCTCGCGCCGTTCCTCGACGATCCCCACGGTCTGCTCGAGGACGTCCTCGGCACGCTGCGCGTCCCGAAGCACCCGCTCCGCATGCTGCGCTTCGGCCTCCGCGGCGTCCGCTCGGCGGTCGGAATGGCGCGCGCGCGCTTCGAGGGAGCTCGTGCCCGTGCCCTCGTCGCTGGATGCGCCGCGCACTCGATCCTCCCGCTCGAGCGGCCGATGACCGCGGCGGTCGCCCTCGTCTTCTGCCTGACGGCGCACCTCGAGCCGTGGCCCGTGGCCGAGGGCGGCTCGTCGGCCATCGCGGGGGCGCTCGCGAGCCTGCTCCGTTCCCTCGGCGGCCGCATCGAGACGGGGCGCATGATCCGCTCGTTCGGCGAGCTGCCGCCGTCGCGCGCGTACCTCTTCGACACGAGCCCCGCGCAGCTCGCGGCGATCGCGCGCGACCAGCTCCCCGCCCGCTACGTGCAGGCGCTCGAGCGGTACCGCTACGGCCCCGGCGTCTTCAAGATCGACTGGGCGCTCGACGGCCCCGTCCCGTGGCGCGATCCGCAGGTGCGAGACGCGTCGACGGTGCACCTCGGCGGCACGCTCGACGAGATCGCGGCGTCGGAGTCCGCCGTGTGGAGGGGCGAGCACCCGGAGCGGCCGTTCGTCCTCTTCATCCAGCCGAGCCCCTTCGACGCGTCGCGCGCGCCCGCCGGCAAGCAGACCGGCTACGCGTACTGCCACGTCCCCGCGGGCTCCACGGTGGACCTGACCGAGACGATCGAGCGCCAGGTGGAGCGGTTCGCGCCGGGGTTCCGCGACCGCGTCCTCGCCCGCCACGCCATGACCACGGCCGATCTCGTGCGCCACAACCCGTCGCTCGTCGGGGGAGCGATCACCGGCGGCGTCGCCGACCTCGCGCAGCTCCTCTTCCGCCCCGTAGCGCGGTGGAACCCGTATACGACGCCCAACCGGCGGATCTTCCTCTGCTCGTCGTCCACGCCGCCCGGCGGCGGCGTGCACGGCATGTGCGGCGAACACGCCGCGCGCACCGCGCTTCGCCGGCTCGGCGCCTCCTGAGAGCGGTACCATCGAGCGCCATGTCCCGACCGAGCGTGCGCATCGCCAGCGCTGGCCGCGCTGGCCGCACTGGTCTCGCGGGCGTCGTCGCCCTCCTCGCCGCGTCGTTCGCCACGCATGCGCGGGCGCAGGGCGCGCCGCAGGCTCCCGAAGGCGCGCCGGTGCCGCGCGTCGTGCTGCCGAACGGCCTCGTCGTCCTGCTCGCCGAGGACCACAAGGCGCCTGTCGTGGGTCTCGAGCTCCGCTATCCCGTCGGGTCGCGCGACGATCCGCCGGGCCGGCCCGGCCTCGCTGCGCTGACGCAGCGGTTGATGGTCCGTGCGACCAAGCACCTCGCCCCGGGACAGTACGAGCGCGAGCTCGACGCCGCCGGCGCGTGGGACGTCAAGTCCACCACGTCGCTCGACCGCACCGAGTTTCACGCCGAGGTACCCGCCGACCGGCTCGCGCTGCCCCTCTGGCTGTGGAGCGACCAGATGGGGTTCTTCGTCGAGCGCGTCGACGACAAGCTCGTGGCCGAGCAGCTCGCCGTCGTCCTCGACGAGCACACGCAGAAGGTCGACAGCGCGCCCGCGGGGCGGCTGCACGACCTCGTGGACGCGGCCATGTACCCGCCGGAGCACCCGTACCACGGGGGCTGGCTCCGCGGCTCGACCGAGCTCGCGAGCGTCACGGTCCGCGAGGTCCGCGCCTTCGCCGAGGCGCACTACCGCCCCGACCAGGCCACGCTCGCGCTCGCGGGGGACCTCGAGAGCGTGCGGGCGCTCGCGCTCGTCCACCGGTACTTCGCCCCGGTCGGCACGGCCGGCAAGCCCGTGCGCGCCGACGGGCGGCGCCCGCATCTCGACCGCGAGGTGCGCCTGACGGTGGCGGCGCACGTCGAGCTGCCCATGGTGATGCTGGCGTGGTCGACGCCCCCCTCGCACGCACCGGGCGACGCAGAGCTCGACCTCGTGGCGCAGATCCTCGCAGGCTCCCGCGCGGGCTGGCTCCGGTGGAAGCTCGTCGACGAGCTCAAGATCGCGACGCAGGTGACGGCGCACCAGTCGTCGCGCGAGCTCGGCTCGCAGTTCGCCGTCGAGGCCACCGCGACGCGCGGGCATCGGCCCGAGGAGCTGGTCGACGCGATCGACCACGTGCTCGAGAAGCTCCGGGCCAGCCCGCCGGACGACTACGCGACCGAAGGCGCCACGACCGGCTATCTCGTCGATCCGTCGTTCGGGCTCGAGCAGAGCGGCGCGCGCGCCGACCGCTTCGCTGAGTGCGAGGAGTACCGGGTGCCCGGCGGCTGCGTCGAGGCGTGGCTCACGCGGTACACGTCGATCCACGCGGCCGATCTGACCGCCGTCGCCGTGCGCGAGCTCCCGGTCGACAGGCGCGTCGTGGCGATGGTGTTCCCCGCGGACGACGCGCCCATCGGCGGCGAGCTCCGCGACGTCGCGCCGAGGCAGCGATGAGGCGGGCGATCGGGCGAGCGCTCCTCGTGGTGGTCCTCGGCGGGTGCTCGCCGCGCGCGGGCTTCCCGGCCGCCCCGGTGATGGCCGCCCCCGCCGAGCCGCCGTTCCCCGGGTTGACGCCCGACGCTCCGTTCCGCGCGTCCGCGCCTTCGCCCGACCCTCGCAAGGCGTGGTCGCCTCCGCCCATCCACGAGAGCCGCCTCGCGAACGGGATGCGCCTCCTCGTCGTCGAGCGCCACGCGACCCCGCTCGTCGCCGCGCGGCTCCTCGTACGCGGTGGCCTCGCCGGCTTCCCTTCCGAGCCGCCCGCCGTCGTCGAGATGGCGACGGACGTCGCGTTCCACGGCTCGACGACGCGCAGCGAGCAGGACGTCTACGGCACGATGAACAAGCTCTTCGCCGACGCGGGGACCTACGCCACCGACGACGACGTCTGCGCTCGCCTTCGCGCGGCGACCACCTCCTTCGACGCGGGCCTCGTCCTGCTACGGGACGTGATCGTCACGCCTTCCTTCGCAAACACCGTCGTCGACTTCGAGCGCCAGCGCCGCGTCGCCCGCCTCCAGAAGGACGGCGACGACGCGTCGCGCGTTGCGCTCCGCCTCCTCTACGCGGCGGTCTACGGGCCCGCGCACCCGTACGCGAGGGCCCGCCTTTCCGGCGCCGACGTGCTCCCCAACGTGTCGCGCGACGAGCTCGTGCGCGTGTGGAAGCGCGTGGTCGACCCGGCCGACGCGACGCTCGTGGTCGCCGGCGACGTGGATCCGGCCGCGCTCGCGGCGCGCGTCGAGAGCCTCTTCGGCGCGTGGAAGCACGATCCCTCGCACGCGCCGCCTCCCGACCTTCCGCCGCCCACGCCGGGGCCCGTGCGCCTCGTCGTCGTCGACCGACCCGGGGCCGTTCAGGCGACGATCGCCTACGGCGCCACCACGGGTCCGGCTTCTTCTTCGTCGCACGTCGCGAGGGCGATCGTGCACGAGATGCTCGGGGGCATGTCGTCGAGTGCCCTCTCCCAGACGCTGCGCGACGAGCTCGGCGCCACGGCGTTCGGCGCCGGGTTCTACGCGTGGAAGCGCGGCCCCGGGATTGCGTACTGGGAAGGGAGCGTCGATCGCGACCGCACGGCGGACGTCCTGCGTGCGCTCGACGCCCGGGTCCGCGAGCTTCACGAGCGCGGACCGGCGCAGCGCGAGCTCGACGACGCGAAGGAGCGCTTCGCGCGGTCGTTGGCCGAGGGCTTCGAGACGGTCGGCGGGATGGTCGAGTACGTGTCGCAGCTCCCGACCTACGGGCTCCCGCTCGACGAGTTCGCGACGCGCGAGGCCCGGGCACGCGCCGTCACGGCCGGCGCCGTGCGCGCGGCGGCGCCCGCGCCCGAGGCGATGCGTGCGGTGATCGTCGGCGATCTGCCGGCGCTCCGAGCGCAGCTCGCGAGCCTCGGCTGGGGCCTCATCGAGGAGCACGACGCGAGCGGCACGCTCCTGCGCACGGTCACGCGCTGAAGCTGAAAAAGAGGGGCTCCCGTCGACCGGGGACCGCGGGCCGCGCGTCTGGTAGCGTGGCCGCCCGCACGTTCGCCCGCCCTCGAGGCGCGCACACCGATCCCCGGAGGACCCGACGATGAGCAAGCTACCCGTAGAGCCCCTCGCGAAGGCTGCCACGATCGCGCGCGGCCTCGCCATGGACGCCGTGCACACAAGCCAGAGCGGCCACCTGGGCCTGCCCCTCGGCTGCGCGGAGATCGGCGCGGTCCTCTTCGGCGATGCGCTGCGCCAGTGCCCCGCGCACCCGGAGTGGCTCGACCGGGACCGCTTCGTCCTCTCCGCGGGCCACGGCTCGATGTTCCTCTACGCGTGGCTGCACCTCAGCGGCTATCGCGACATGACGCTCGACGAGATCAAGCGCTTCCGGCAGCTCCACTCGAAGACGCCGGGCCACCCCGAGCTGACGCACGCGCCGAGCGGCGTCGAGACGACGACCGGCCCGCTGGGGCAGGGCATCGCGAACGCCGTCGGCATGGCCGTGGGCGCGAAGATGGCCGAGGCGAAGTTCAACACGAAGGAGCACACGATCTTCTCGCACCACGTCGTCTGCCTCGCGGGCGACGGCTGCATGCAGGAGGGCGTCGCGATGGAGGCGGTGGCGTTCGCCGGCCACCAGCAGCTCGACAACCTGATCCTCCTCTACGACTCGAACGCCGTCACGCTCGACGCGATGGCCAAGGAGTCGCAGAGCGAGGACGCGGCCAAGCGCTTCGAGGCGATCGGCTTCGACGTGCAAACGATCGAGGGCCACGAGATGGACGCGTTCGCCGCGGCGTTCGAGCGCGCGAAGAAGGCCGGCAGCGGCAAGCCGCAGCTCATCATCTGCAAGACGCTCATCGGCAAGGGCATCCCCGAGGTCGCCGGGACGCAGAAGGCGCACGGCGAGGCCGGGGCGAAGTTCGTCGAGGCCGCGCGCAAGGCGCTCGGGCTGCCGGCGGAGCCGTACTACGTGTCGCCGGAGGTGAAGGAGTTCTTCGCGGGCCGCCAGAAGGCGCAGGGCGAGGCGTACGCGGGCTGGTGCAAGACGTTCGACGCATGGAAGGCGGCGAACCCGAAGCTCGCCGAGGAGCTCGCGGTCTCGAGCGCGTACGCGCACACGGTCGCGAAGGACACGGCCCTTCGCACGCCAAACGCCGCGGATCTCTTCGCGGCGATTCCCGAGTTTCCCGCGGGCACGAAGATCGCGACGCGCAAGGCCGGCCAGGACGTGCTCCAGCCGCTCGCCGCGAAGGTGCCGCTCCTCACGGGCGGGAGCGCCGACCTCTACGGCTCGACGCTCAACTACATCGGCGATCTCAAGGCCGGCGACGACGACTTCAAGCCGGGCCATCGCGGCGGGCGCAACATCCGCTTCGGCATCCGCGAGCACGGCATGTGCTCGATCCTCAACGGCATCGCCGCGCACGGGATCTTCCGCGCGAGCGGCGCGACGTTCCTCGTCTTCGCCGACTACTGTCGCCCGGCCATCCGCCTCGCAGCGCTGAGCCACCTGCCGGTCATCTACGTCTTCACGCACGACAGCGTCGGCGTCGGCGAGGACGGCCCGACGCACGAGCCGGTGGAGACCATTCCCGGCCTGCGCGTCATCCCGAACCTCGACGTCATGCGCCCCGCCGATCCCGAGGAGACCGCAGGCGCGTGGGTCGCGGCGCTCGACCGCACCGACGGCCCGACGCTCCTCGCGCTCACGCGCCAGGCCGTGCCGCTCCTCGAGTCGATCCCCGTCAAGACGCGCCGCGAGGGCGCGCTCAAGGGCGGCTACGTCGCGAAGAAGGAGACCGCCGCGCTCGATCTCATCCTCCTCGCGGCGGGCAGCGAGGTGCAGCACGCGATGAAGGCGGCGGAGCAGCTCGGGCCCGGGACGCGCGTCGTCAGCATCCCGTGCTTCGCGCGCTTCGACCGGCAACCCGCGCCGTACCGCGACGAGGTACTCCCGAGGGCCTGCCGCCGCCGCGTGTCGATCGAGGCGACGGTCACCTCGACGTGGGGCAAGTACGTGGGCCTCGACGGCGCGAGCATCGGCATCGACCGCTTCGGGCTCTCGGCGCCCGGCGCGGAGGTCATGAAGGAGCTGGGGATCACGCCCGAGCACGTCGTCGCGGCGGCGAAGTCGCTCGCGTAGGCCGGACCCGAAGGAACCCAGCCGGGCCTCGCCCGGTCACAGGTCGCGGCGGTATCCGCGGGAGCAGCGACTCCCGCGGATCTGCGCGTCGTCGCGCACGAAGCCGTTGGCCTCGTAGAAGGCGATGGCGCGCTCCATCTGCTCGGTCGTGTCGAGCACCATGGCGCGTCCGCCCCGCGTGCGCGTCCACCCGACCGCCTCGCCGAGGAGCCTCTTTCCGAGGCCCAGCCCTCGCGATCGCGGGTGCAGGTACATCTTGCGGAGCTCGTAGTGCGCAGACGCGACGGGGAAGACGCCGCACGTCCCGAAGAGGGCGCCCGCGTCGTCGGCGGCGACCCAGAATGCGCCCCCGTGGTCGGCATACGACCCCGGAAGGCGCGTCAGCTCGTCGTCCGTCTTCGAGCCCTCCCCGAACCGCAGCCCGAACTCCGCGAGGACCGTCCGTACGAACTCGACCACGCGGGCGACGTCGGCCGCTGCGACGGGGCGGATGGTGACCTTGGGAGCGTGCGCCGGGTCGTTCACGGCGGATCACTGTAACCTTTCGGCTCGCCCCGGCGTGGTCTCTCCGGAGGCTCGAAATGGCCGTCATCGCGCCCCGAAGCTCGCGGCCGTCGCGCCGCTCTGACGGGCCGCGCGAGGCGGCCCTTCACGCCGAGGAACGCGGCGTAGCGCGCCAGGGGCCTGGCGAGCGCCTTCTCCTGCGCCGCCGTCAGCGCTTCGAAGCCGGCGGGCGTGACCACGACCTCGCCGCGCGCGATCGACCGCTTCCAGGTGGCCACGACGCGTCCGTTCACGACCACGACGGGGTAGAAGATGCCGCCTCCCGCGTTCGCGCGGAGCGCGTGCGCCGGGTCGAGGGTCGCGCTCCGGTCCTTGAACGCGACGAGGAGCTCGTCGAACGCCGGGAGGAGGTACGCATCGCGCGCGCGGGCCGGCGTCGTTGCTGGCCGGGTCGGGCCCGACGCGGCGAGCCAGTAGCGAGTTCCCCCCGCGACGTGCTCCTGGATGCGCGGGCGCGCGAGATCGAGTGCGCGCCGCGCATCGGCGAGGGAGAGACCCGACCACCACGCGAAGTCCGTCGTCGTCGCCGGCCCGTGCCCCGTGACGTAGCGGGCGGCGAGCTCCGCGAGCGCCTCCTCTCGAGGGAGGCGCTTCGACCGCGGGAGCCACGCGTCGAAGAGGACCAGCGTGTGCTGCTTGCCCTGCCGGGGACCGAAGCAGAGGAACCGATCGTGCGCGAGCTGGAAGAGGATGTGGAGGCCGCGCTGCTCCGCAGTGGAGATGCCCGCCCGCTCGAGGGTCGCGTAGGCCTCCGGGCGCGTCAGGCGTCCCGCACCTTCGAGCGGCCGGGAGAGCGCCTTTCGCGCGCGCGCGAAGGTCGCCTCGTCGAGCCCCAGCGCACGCAGGCGGCCCGCCGCACGAGCGAGCATGCGCGGCGCGAGGAGCTCGAGGATCCAGCGCGCGTCGGCCGCCGCGACGAAGTGGAGCGTCCCGCGCATCGGCCAGGTCCGCACGATGCTGCCCGAGGCCAGCGCTTGCTCGACGTCCGCCTCGGTCGAATCGACCGTGCGGAGACCGACGGCCCAGAGCGCGCCGAGGTAATCCTGGGCTTGCACCGCGCCGAGGCGCGTGACCACGTCGGCGGGCGAGGCGGCGCGCGGCCCCGCGATTCCCTGCGCGCGCAGCCGCATCCCGGCGAGATCCACGTCGCCGGATGCTCGCACGGCGGGGCGCGAGCCGCGGAAGGAAAGGGGCGCGGACCCGAGGGCGCGTGGTAGTGCACGGGCCCGTGAAGCGCCCGGTGCCGTGGCTCCTCGGCGTCGTGCTCGCGGCGGGGTGGACCGTCGCGCTCGTCCGGTGCGTCACGGCACGCGTGAGCGACGCTGACGTCTGGTGGGTCGCGGCGGCGGGGCGCGGAATGCTGGCGTCGGGACGGGTACCGCGCACCAACGCGTTCTCCTTCGTCGAGCCCGATCACCCCTGGGTGATGCACGAGTGGCTCTTCGGCGTCCCCTACGCGCTGGGGCTCGAGGCCATCGGCCCTCGCTTCTTCGCGCTCGTCGCCGCGGCCGCGTTCGTCGCGTTCGCCGCCGTCGTCCTCCGGGGCACGCTCGGCACGAGCCGTCACGCCGCGGTGGGCATCCTCCTCGCGATGATCCCGCTCCTCGTCTTCGCGCACCCGACCGCGCGGCCTACCTGGGTGGCGCTTCTCTTCCCCGGGGCGATGACCGTGCTCGCGTTCGGCGCCCCGTTCCGGCCCACCCGTGCGGTGGCATGCGTCCTCCTCGAGCTTGCGTGGACGAACGCGCACGGGACGTTCCCGCTGGGCGTCGCCATCCTCGTCGCCGCCGCGTTCGCGGGGCCTGCCGACCGGAGGCTCCGCTCCGCGACGGCCGCCGGCGCTGCGCTCGTTACCCTCGTGAACCCCTACGGGGTCCGCCTCCATGCCCTCGTCGCGTCGTACGCATTCGGCGGCGCCGAGCTCGACGACCTCCGTCGCATCGCCGAGTACGCGCCCCTCGGCGATCCGCGCTACCTCGCCCTCGTGACGCCGCTCGGCGCGCTGGCGTTGCTCTTTCTCGCAGCCGCTGCCGTGACGTCGCTCGTCCGCCGGCGGCATCGCGCACGCTCGGTCCTCGTCCTGGCCATGCTGCCCTTCGCCGCGCAGCACGCGCGCACCGCACCGCTCGTCGGCGTCGTCGCCTCGCTCGTCCTCGTTCCCGTCCTCGACGACCTCGTCCCAGCGCCGCGCCTCGCCGAGTACGCCGGGTCGCGAGCCCCGCTTCCCACCGGCCTCCTGGCCGCCGGCGTGGGGTTCGCCCTCGCCGTCGCCGGAGCCTCGTTCGCCGCGGTCTCGTCCCGTCCGGCGCCCGACCGGATTGACCCTGCGCTCGGCGGAGCCAGCTTCGTGCGTCTCGCGGCGCGCGTTCCCGACGGCGGTCGGGCGATGGCCCCCTTCCGCTCCTCGGGCCTGCTCGTGTGGCTCGCGGCTGGGCGCGGCGTCGGCGTCTTCTACGATCCGCGCAACGACAGCTACTCGTCCGCGATGCGCCACGCCGCGCTCACCCTGCCGGAGCTCCCTCCGTCACGGATCGCGGCGGAGCTCGAGGCCCGCGGAACGGAATGGGCGATCGTTCCTTCTCCCGAGGGCCTCCCGCCGGACCGGCGCGCGGGCTACGACGGAGCGCTGGCGGGCTCGGCGAACTGGTCGGTCGCCGCGCGCGACGGCGGCTGGTGCCTCTACGGGCGTCAGCGGTCGACCCGGTGAAACACGAGCTTTCCCTTGCGCGGATCGTTCATGACCATCGTCGACGCGTCCGGCAACTCGATGCGGACCTTCTTCGAAGCCCAGTCCTTCTCGCCCGCGAGCTGCGGTCCGCGCGGCGCCTCCGCGAAGCTCGTGAGCACCGCGTGCTCGCCGTCGGCCGTCACCGTGAGCGGTGCCTCGATGTAGACGACTTCCTTGCCATCCTCGTGGCCGAACGACGTCCAGACGACGCGGCTCTGGCCGTCGAGCGCGAAGCGCATCCCCTCCTGCGAGCCGACGTCGCGGACGTGCGCGTAGCACGCGTCCGCCTTGGCCTTGTCTCCACCGCTCTCGCTGGCGCACTGCGCGTGGAAGTGCGCCGCGGGGTCCGACTCGTCGAGCGAGAACATGAACGTTCCCCCTCGCTCGAGGAGCGCGACGGCCGAGGTCGCACCGGGGGCGGCGACGAGCGGATCGGACGCGACGCCGACGGGAGACGGTGCGGCGTCGGGGCTCTGGCTCGCGCAGCCGGCAAGCAGCGCGAGGACGGCGGCGGAGAGTAAGGAGCGAACGGTGCGGGTGGTGCGGGTGGTGCGTCGGGCCTGGAGGTTCATGGAGTGTTCCTTTCCGGGTGTCGTCGTGAAGAACGCGGCCGGGCCCCTCGTGTGACGAGGTAACGTGACCGGCGTGCGCAAGGCCGCCGCGCTCTTCGCGTTTTTCTTTCTGGGCGGCGTCGCCGCGACGGCGCGTGCCGGCGACCCGACCTCGTGTCGGTCGAGCGCCTCGAGCTGCTTCGGCGTCAGCGGACGAGACGCCCGGCTGCCTCGAGCTCCCTCGTCAGAAGGTCTGCGACCGCGCGCACGCGCGGGATGGTGAGCGAGCTCCGCGCGCAGACGAGGTGGATCGACGAGACGACCTTGCCCATGTCGAGCTTCATCTCGACGAGGGAGGTCGGAAGCGACCGCGGGCTGCGGATCCGGCCGAGGAGGATGGCGCCGACGCCCGCCTCGGCGGCGCGCATCTGCACGAGGTAGTCGTCCGATGCGAACACGGGGCGGAAGCCCGGGATGCGCGCGGCCAGCTGCGGGTTCGGCGGCACGTGCTCGAGCGGGGGCGCCCATCCGATCCATCCGACGTCCGCGATGCCGTACCCGCGTGGCAAGGATGCCGCGTACGCGGCCGTGGAGTAGGCGGCGACGCCGTGCTGCACGCTGGCCAGCGTGAGGAGATCGCGCTGCGTCGCGGCGCGGTCGAGAGGCGCGATGCGCACCCCGAGGTCCGCCTCGCGGCGTCCGAGGTCGAGGTAGCTCACGGTCGATACCACCTCGAGGCGTACGTCGGGCAACTCCGCCCGTACCCGGGCCGCGAAGGGAGCCATCAGGTCGTAGGCGATCCCCGGCGGCGCCGTGACGCGCACCACCCCGCGCGGCGTCGTCTCGGCTCCCGATGCCGCGAGCTCGGCTTCGCGCGCCGCATCGGCCATGCGGCGCGTGGGCTCGAGCAAGCGCTCGCCGAACGACGTCAAGCGCGTCCCGTCGACGGCCCGCACGAAGAGCGGCTCGCCGAGCCGCGCCTCGAGCTCCGCGAGCTGCCGGCTCACGGTCGGCTGCGTCACGTGGAGGTGCTTGGCCGCGGCGCTGAGACTCCCTGCGTCGGCCACTGCGAGGAAGAGCTCGAGCTCGCTCCACGAGACATGCACTGGCGTATGGTACCATGCGACTTTCGCCAATCGTCATGCGCCCGTGAAGGCCGCACTCTGGAGCGCATGAACAACGTCGCTCCCTTCGCCGCCCTCGCGATCGCCTGCACCCTCTCCTCCGCAGGCTGCGCCGCCACGAGCCACCCGACGACGCCCGCCACGCTCGGCGTCGATCGCCCTGCCGCTTCCCTCGAGGCCGTCGTCGACCAGCCCGGTCCCGTCACCGTCGACACCATCGTCTCCGCCACCTGGCAGGTCGACCGCTCCGGCCTCCTCGACCTGAACGATCCGCGCGCCAGGGCCGCGCACCTCGCCGACGGCCCTGAGCCCATCGATCTCTTCATTCACGTCATCCACCACCCCACGCGGGGCACCTTTCTCGTCGACTCGGGCGTCGAGCGCGCGTTCGCGACCGACCCTGGCCACGCCCTCATCCACGGCATCCTCGGGAGCATGGCGCACCTCGACGCGCTCACGGTCCGCCAGGACATGACCGCGGTCCTCGCCGCCCGGCCCGGCCCCGTCCAGGGCGTCTTCCTCACGCACCTGCACCTCGACCACGTCCTCGGTCTGCGCGACGTCCCCGCGAACGTCCCCGTCTACGTCGGAGCGGGTGATCCCGAGGAGAGCTCCTTCATGAACCTCTTCGAGAAGCCCGTCTACGACGCGGCCCTCGCGGGCAAGGGACCCCTCCACGAGATCCGCTTCGCGCCGGATCCCGACGGCGTCTTCGAGGGCGTCTCCGACGTCTTCGGCGACGGGTCGCTCTGGGCGATCTGGGTGCCGGGCCACACGCCGGGCAGCATCGCCTTTCTCGCGCGCACGCCGAAGGGCCCGGTGCTGCTCACCGGCGACGCGTGCCACTCCGCGTGGGGATGGGAGCACGGCGTCGGTTCGGGCACGTTCTCGGTCGACGTCGCGCGCAGCGCCGACAGCCTGGCCCGGCTCGAGCGGTTCGCCGCGCGCCACCCCGGCATCGACGTTCGCCTCGGTCACCAGGAGCTGCCCGGGCACGACGGCGAGGCCGTGCGCGCGAGCGCGAAGTAGGAGCGGGGGGCGCGCCCCAGTTCGCAGGCGAGGCCCTGCGGCTCCAGCCCACGTGGGAAGGCGGGTCCCGTCAGCTCGCGACGGGTGGCGGCGGCGTGAGCCATTCGGCCATCCACGCCTTCGCCGATTCGCCGTCGACCGCTTCGGCCGAGATGGGTGCGGCCCCGAGGTCGCCGCCCGCGACGCCGATGAGCGCGTCGAGCTCCCGCCCGCGCGCCGACCGGTGCTCCTCGTCGTGGTGCATCGCTGCGCCGGCGAGAACGCCCGCGGCTGCACCGATCGCGATCCCGGCCATCATCCCGAAGACCCCGGCGGCCATCCCGAGCAGGATCCCCGCGGCGAGCCCGAGGATGGTTCCCAGGCAAAGGGGCGTCGCGATCTCGACTCGCGTCATGGCTGTCCTCACCCGATCATCGTATCGGGCAGGCGCAACGGACTCGAAGTTAACGGCGAAAGGGTGCTGGAGCCCGTGCGGCAAGCGCAGTGGGCGAGCTCACCGTCGTGAAAGCCGCGCCCGCGCCCCGCGCTCGACGAGGAGGTGGCTGTCGCCCGCGTCGAGATCGAGGCCGTAGACCTTCCGCAGCTGTTCGATCTTGCGCATCGACTCGGGACCGAAGGGGCTAGCGCCGTCGAACGCGTGCAGCACGATGCCCTCGAGGAGGTCGCCGAGGGTGAGGCCGTGCGACGAGGCGAGCGCCTTGAGCACCTGGAGGAGGCGCTTCTCCATGCGTACGCCCGTCTGCACGCGGTCCACGGTGCGGCGGTCGGACGGAGCGGGGCGGTCGGCGGAGGCCTTCGTACGTGTGCTTCCCACGTCGCGAGCATCGTCCGCTGCGACGCGGAGGTCAAACGCCGCGAAGGGGGCACGCCCGCGCCGCTTGACTGCGGTCGTTACCGTGGTACCAAAGTACCAATGGATGTTCGCCAACGCCGGGAGAACCGGCCGGAAAGAGAGGCGGCCATGGACGACGCCACGCTGCTGGAACGCTTCGAGGACACGACGCTCCCGCCCGACGAGATGCGACACCGCGAGCACGTCCGCCTCGCGTGGATCCTCCTCGGGCTCGCTCCCTTCGAGGTTGCGGCCCCTCGCTACTGCGCGAGCCTTCGCCGCTTTGCCGCCGCGCACGGCCACGCCGGCCGCTACCACGCGACCATGACGTGGGCGTACCTCGCGCTCGTCCAGGAGCGCATGAGCAGCCCCGGCGTTCCGTCCGACTTCCCGGCCTTCGCCGTGGCCAATCCGGATCTCTTCGACCACACCGGTGGTGCGCTCTCCGCCCGCTACGACCGCGAGACCCTCGATTCGGGCCTCGCACGCAGCGTCTTCGTGCTTCCCGCGCCCGCGCGCGCTACCACCGTGGGCATGACGCACGCGATGCGCTTCGAGGGGCTGACGTTGACCGTGGAGAGCGTCGAGCGATCCATCGCGTTCTACCGCGACAAGCTGGGGCTTCCCGTCGAGTGGAACGCGGCGCCGGCGTTCGCGATGCTGCGGGTCGGCGGCGCGGGGGGAGGGACGATCGGCCTGCTCTCCGTGGCGGAAGCGCGAAAGGAGAACGTGCCCGATTCGACGGCCGCGCAGAAGGCCGCAATCCACGTCGAGTTCGGCACCGACGACCTCGACGGCCTCCACGAGGAGCTGAAGGCGAAGGGTGTGGTCTTCCACGCGCCGCCTCACGACGAGCCGTGGGAGCGCTCGATGACCGCCCTCGACCCGGACGGCTACGCAGTGGAGTTCGCGCAGGGAAAGCGCGGCCAAAACAAGCCCGCGGGCTGACGGTTCTCCCTGAACGACGAACGCGGCTCTTTGAAGCGCAGCAGCGCGCCGACGATTCCGGGTGACGCGTTCTCGATTCGAGGAGCGTGCGTGCGATTCGAAACGCCGCTTCTTGGATCAAGAGGCGACGCTTCGAGTCAAAGCGAGACTCTCTGATTCATCGGTCGACGCCATCGATTCGCGGAGCGAAGCCGGCGAGCAAGACGAGCGGCGAGGATTTCGAGCGCGGCTTCTTCCTGGAAAACGACCCGGGAAGCAACTCCAAGAGCGGCTCTTTCCAGGAAAACGAGCGGCTGCGATTCGTAGGGAGGCGCTCCGATTCGAATCGCGTCACTTCGAAGGAAAAAGGCTTCCTGACTACCCCAGCCGCGCGGTCACGAGCCTCGCGATCGCGGCGTGCGCCTCCTCGAGCCGTTCGCCCTCGGCTTCGCTGTCGCCGAGGTAGGCCGCGACGAGGATGGGGGCCCGGCCCGGCGGCGCCGCGATTGCGAGGTCGTTGCACGCGCCGTTCGAACCCGTGCCCGTCTTGTCTCCGACCGTCCAGTCCGCGGGAAAGCCTGCGCGGAGCCGCTTGCGCCCCGTCCCGCAGCCTTGCATCCAGCCGAGGAGTCGATCGCGCGAAGGCCGGGACAGCACGTCGCCGCAGAGGACCGCGCGCATCAACGCCACCATCGCCCGGGGCGACGTCGTGTCCCGGACGTCGCCCGGAGCATTCTCGTTGAGGGCGCCCTCGTTGCGGTCCAGCCGTGTGACCTGGTCTCCCGACGCGCGGAAGAACCGCGTCAGCCCGGCAGGGCCGCCCACCTTCACGAGGAGCAGGTTGGCGGCCGTGTTGTCGCTGACGGTGACCGCAGCCTGGGCGAGCCGCTCGATGGAGAGGGCGCCTTCCGCGACGTGCTGCGCCGTCACGGGGGCGTACTCGAGGAGGTCCGCCTTGCCGTAGGGCACGCGCTCCCCGAGCGTGGTCTCCGAGCGATCGACCCTCGCGAGCACCGCCGCCGCGAGCGCCCACTTGAACGTGGAGCACATGGCGAAACGCTCGTCCTCGCGGTGCGCGAGCGTCCGGCCGTCGCCCGTGTCGAGCGCGAAGACCCCCACGCGCCCGCCCACCCGCGCCTCGATCTCGGCCAGAGAACCGGGACGGTCCGGACCCGGAGCAGGCGCATGTACGGGAGCCCCGCCGCTCGCACCCGACGCGCACCCCATCAGCCCCATCGAGCAGAGCACCAGGAGTGCGTCCCGTCGCGTCCAACGCGTGGCAATCATGGGAGCCGGCAACGACGGAGAGAGGTGCGCCATTCCCGCTCGCGTGCGGCGAGAGCGCGGAGCGTCGTGTTTCACCTATGCGCGCCCGGTCTTCCTCGTCATGCTTCGGCCGCCATGCGCAAGACGTTGCTCGACCCGGTGCCGCACGAACTGCCCACGAGACTCTTCAAGTCGGTGGGCGAGTGGGAAGCCTGGCTTGCGGCCAACCACGACCGTTCGCGGGGTCTCCGGCTGAAGCTCTCCAAGCGTGGAGCCGGAGCGGCCTCCGTCACGTACGCGCAGGCACTCGAGGTCGCGATTCAGTTTGGCTGGATCGATGGGCAGAAGGGAGCGCTCGACGCTGCATGTTGGCTTCAGAAATTCACGCCTCGCGGTCCAAAGAGTCGATGGTCGAAGGTGAACCGCGCCACGGCGATGCGGCTCACGAAGGAGGGCCGCATGAGACCTGCCGGGCTCGCCGCCATCGAGAGCGCGAAGGCCGACGGCCGCTGGGAGGCGGCTTACGACTCGCAAAGTCGCGCTTCGGTGCCGCCTGACTTGCGTCGCGCGCTTGCCTCGAATGCCGCGGCTCAGGGCTTCTTCGAGACGCTCGACAGCCACAACCGCTACGCGATCCTCTATCGCATCCACGACGCCAAGTCGCTCGAGACCCGGGCGAAGCGCATCGCCACGTACGTGCAGATGCTCGCGCGGGGCGAGACGCTCCATCCGAGGAAGAAGAAGCGCGCCTGAGCGCGTCGTACGCGAAGGGCAACGCCCCCCGTCTGCGCGGATCCGGCGGCCCCATGGCGGTGCGGTCGTCGATCCGCGCCGCGTCAACGGTGCTCCTTCTGCGCCCGAGCCGCGGCGCTCGCCAAATCCTGTCAGCCGAACGGCTCGCGCCCGCCAAGGATGATGCGAGCCGCCGCGAGCGCCCACCGCTCGGCGATCTCCCCGCCGCGGTCCGTGTCGCTTGCAAGGATGGCTCGCAGCTCCTCGCTTGCTGCGTAGGGCGCGAACCACTCCGACGCGCCGGCACGAAGTTCGCTGACGCGAAAGAGCGCGGAGAGCGTCTTGGCCGGGTGATCCGCGATGCTGCCGGGGCCGCGACGATCGAGCCGTGCACGCGCCCGCGCGTCGAAGGCGGCGTCGGCGAAGGACGCAACTGCCACGAGCTGCGGCGATATCCAGCACGGGCGATCGATTGCGCTCCACAAGGCCGTGAGTCGCGCGTCGTTTGCCTCCGCGACGAGCACGGCGACCGCGCCGACGAGCTGAGGGCGCCAGTTCCTCTCCGCGAGCAACGCCGCGATCTCGACGTCGAGCCGCTCTCCGCTCCGCATCGTTGCGTCGCGGACGGCGTCGACCGCCTCCACTGCATCAGGCGCGAGGTTGAGAAGCTGGAGATGGGCCGGCACGCCCGATGTGGGGCGCTTCTCGAAGAGGGGCGCGAAGGACGGAAACGCCGCGAACGGGGCAGGCTCCAGCTCGTCACGCGCCTCACGGAGCGCCGACTGGAGGGCCATCGCGGAGGGCTCGTCGTACGCGCAGAGAGTGACCCGCTCGGGAAGCGGACCGGCGACGACTGCTCTCGAGACGGTGCGCACTGCGACACGCGCAGCAGCGTCGATCGGATAGCCGTACGCGCCCGTGCTGATGCAAGGGAACGCGATCGTTTCCAGCCCGTACTCGCGCGCGAGGGCAATTGCGCGCTCGTAGCAGGAGGCGAGCAGCCGCTCCTCGCCCCGCGCGCCACCGTTCCACACGGGACCCACCGCGTGAATGACGTGCCGCGCCTTCAAGCCGTGCCCGCGCGTGATCTTCGCGTCACCCGTGGCGCACCCTCCGAGGGCGCGGCATTCGGCGAGGAGGTCCGGGCCGGCTGCTCGGTGGATCGCGCCGTCCACGCCGCCGCCGCCGAGGAGGGTCGGGTTGGCCGCGTTGACGATCGCGTCGACGTCGAGCGTCGTGATGTCGGCCAGAAGAAGCGCGATGCGGGAGCCGGCGAGCATGGAGAGGCGGGCGGAGAGCTTGGCAAGGCCTTCGTCGGGCGTTGCTCTTCCCGGATGGCGGGAAGACAGAAGCCCTGACCCTGGTGAGCGGCCGCCCCCGGGGCCACAAACATAGAGCGGGAGAAGGGATTTGAACCCTCGACGTCCACCTTGGCAAGAGGCGGACGGGGAGTCACGACGCTCTTCTTTCCCCGGCGTTCTCGCGCGATCCGCCCCGGCGCCGCGGTCTGCCTGGAGCCCGGCGGAGCCAGGCAGACCCGCCCGGTGGGTGTGAAAACGGGTGTGATCTAAGCCTCCGTCGAGGGCCTGAACACGCGGCCCCGGCAGGGGCCTTTGTCGTTTGTAGGCCGCGCGCGCCGGCGGCTGAGACGTCTACCCTGCGCGAGTGGACGTCGGGCGTGCGCGCGCTCGCGAAGACGCCTGGGAGCTCGCAGGATGCGTCGGCGCGCACCTCGCCGAGCTCGCGCCGTGCGGCCTTGCTGTCGACGTACTGGCCGGCGCCTAGGGCGACCACGCTGCGGTTCACGAGCGCGTCGCGCTCGCACGCGGAGGGCGTCATGAGCTAGCCGCGCCAGCCGCACAAAGAACTTCGGCCTCGTTTCGCTGCGGTGCCACCCGCATCAAAACAAGGCCGGTTCGAAGGCTCGATCTCGTCGCAGTTCGCCAACCGCTGACGAGAACGAGCATAGGGGTTCGTTTGTCCATGCGCAAGAGAGTTTGCGCGGGACCCCGCACCGCGGTCCTGCGGATCGTGGTGTCAGGCTTCGCGGCGTCGACGCGCGCCGACCGGCCAGGTGCCGATCGGGTCACGCGCTCCGCACGCGACCGCCGCTCGTTGGGCCGCGACGGCGAAAGCCGCCCGGCCAGGACTCTAGGCGCCCGCTCCGCGGGCTTGGGCGAGCTGGTCTCGCCCTGGGAGGCCCTCATGGCCATCTCGACTGCTTCGCCGTTCCTCCCCGAGCCACCTCGGGCTTCGCGTTCTCAGTACCAGCGTGCTCGCGACCTCCTGACCTACGCGTGGCCCTCGCTCAGCGAGGCGCACGACCTTCGCGACCTCGACTTCCGGCTTCTCATGCTGATCCTCTCGAACCAACCGGGCCGCCTGTTCCGCCAGAAGGGCAGCCGCAAGACGAACGACGGTCGCCCCTGCAAGCGCGAGACGTACGGCTTCGCCGACTGGCTCGGCGTGTCCCGCACGAGCGCGAACCGAGCCATCAACCGACTCAACGGAGCAGGCCTGCTCTGGGGCCTCATGTACGAGCAGGGCGACGAGCTCCCCTTCGGCAGCCGCGAGCCCGCACGCACGAACATCATCGAGTACCGCGTCAACGTTGCGACCATCGAGCGCCACTACGACCCGGACGCCTTCAGGGGCTCCCGCCCGCGGCGCCCGCCGACGGGCTCCGATGCTGGACCGTCTGACGGTTCAGATCCTGGACCGTCTTCTAAACTTCCCAGATCCGAGCAACCGGCTACCCCTAAGCCCCCTTCGCCGCCTCGTGCTCCGCGCAAGCCTCGCGCGCGTGCGGCTGCGCCGCCCGAGGAGGAGAAGGCGGACACGGCGCCTACGGCGCCGCCTGAAGAGCTCACGACGCGCGCCGGGCGCGCGGGAGATGAGGCAAGCGAGACCCCTCGTAGCGTTCTTGGCGCCTCCGGCGAGATCGTTGCGGCGAGCTTGCCAACGTCGGAAGACGGAGAGCAACGAAGGGAAAAAGAGCAAGCCGCGGGCCAAGAGGCCGCTCTGTTCGCGCAGTGGGATGCACTCAAGCTTCCCGAGAAAGGCGGCACGACATCCCGCCTCTGGCGGCCGAACGAGCGGACGACGATCCGCAAGCGGATCGCCGACTGCGGCGCGGACGGCGTCCGCCTCGCCATCATCGCTGCCGGCGCCGACAAATTCTTGCGCGCCGGCGTCGCAAATTGCGCTGTCGCCGTCGTGTTCGGCCGGCGAGAAAAGACGCTCGAATATGCGCGCACCGGCCAGCGCATCGACCGCGAGCGCTGGGCCATCCGCGTACGCGATCGCGCGCAGTGGTTGCAGGCCAAGGCCATGCGCGAGGGCGTCTGGCTGAGCGACGAAGACGCTCGCTCGCGCGCGCGTGAGCAGCTTGGGCCCGAGCCGTGGCGCCTGGAGCCTGCAAACGACGTCGGAGGTACGTCGTGATCACCGCGGACAAGCTCGCGACACGGGCGCACCGGAAGCTCGAGATCCTCGTGCGCCAGGTGGTCGGCAGTCCAACGCTGAAGGACTGCCGCACTCCGCGCTGCGTGAGTTGCGACCAGTGCCAGGAGCTCTCTCCCCTCACGCGACTCCCATGGGCGGTGCTTCATGCGCGAGCTCGCGGTCGCCCCGGCTCGCGCGAGCTCGACGGCCGGCTCGTTCGTGCCCCGGATGTCGAGCTACTCGAGTGCGAGGTCACCGAGACGCGCGATCGGGCCTTCATCCGGGAGCGCGACCGCCAGCTTGTGGCGCTCGCCGCGGTGCAAGCTCAATGGGAGCGCGCCGAAGCCGCGCGTGGTGACCACGAGCTCGTCGCCGCCGTGGCCGCGCGGCGAGCGAGAACCGCCGAAGCGCGGAGACGTGCGGCCGAGCAACGCAGAAAGCGAGGGATGGCCGCATGAAGCCGCTACCCCGTCTCGACGATACAGACCGGCTGGTCCTCCTGGTCGACGACGAGCCGACAGTCGCGAGAGCCCACGCGCGAATGCTGCGCCGCTACGCGAGACTGGGTACCGAGGTCTGCTGCTCGCCCTTGCGCGCTCTTGAGCGAATCGCAGCCGGCGAGCGCTTCGACGCAGTTGTCTGCGATGGCCAGATGCCGGGCCTCGATGGCGTCGCGTTCTTCCTCCGAGCGTCAGCCTTTTGGCCCGACCTCGAGCACCGGTTCGTTTTCCTCTCTGGTGGACTTCGTGGCGAGCGGCGCGAGTTCGTCGGGGAACGCTGCCTCATCTCTTTCACCAAGCCGCTCCACGGCGAGCACCGAGAGGCTTTCGTCGCCGTGGTCCGGGGCTTGGCCCACCTGCCGCACTCGTAGAGCACCCACATCACTGGAGGAGGCCCGTGCACCCACTGACCCGAGAACCGAACGCGCGAATGAGTAAACGCACATCTACTCAGACGCGCATTCCCTCATGCCGAGGAGGCGAACCATGCTGACGATCGCAGTGCTCAACCAAAAGGGGGGCGTCGGAAAGAGCACGCTCTCGACCAACCTCGCGGCGGCGGCGCACCTGAAGGGAAAGCGCTCCCTCGTCGTGGACCTCGACGCGCAAGGCTCCGCCTTCGACTGGTACGCCGCGCGCGCCGAGGGGTCGGAGCTCGCGGGCCTCGCCGTCGTCAAGGCGGACCGGGCCCTTTCGCTGTCGCGGTTCCGCGAGATCGCCTCGAGCTACGACGTGGTGATCCTCGACGGGCCCCCGAAGCTCGGAGAGATGACGCGTTCTGCGGCCGTGGCTGCCGATATCGTCTTGATCCCGGTCCAACCGGGTCCGTTCGACCTTTGGGGCTCGGCCGAGACGCTGAAGCTCCTCGACGCTGCCGACGACACGCGGTCGGACCTCTCGCGCAAGCCGGTGCGGCGGCTCTTCGTCATCAACCGCGCGCACCCGACCGCGAACCTCAGTCGCGAGGCCGCGAGTTCGCTCGAGGGGCGCGTCCCGGTCGCCACCGTCGTCATCCACCAGCGAGTCGCCTTTGCCGAGGCTGCGGCCATCGGCGAGAGCGTGCTCACGACGCAGCCCAACAGCCCGGCAGCCGAGGAGATCCGCCGGCTCTATCGCGAGGTGACCAAGTGAAAGCCAAGACGAATCGACTCGCCCTCGAACGCCCGAGCGCCGTCAGGTCCGCCAAGGAGCAGCGTGAGCTCTCCTTCGAAGGACCCGAGGCCCGCCTCAACATCACGCTCCCCGTCGCAGTACACGCTCGGGTGAAGGTCCGAGCCGCGGAGAGGCGGCAGACGATCCGTAGCTACGTCCTCTCGCTGCTCGAGAAGGACGGGATCAAGGTCGACGCGTGAGTATTCTTGCATGAGCCCTTCGGCGGCCGGGGTGGGCCCCAGGGTCGAGTGCAGCTCGGCTAGACTCTGCCGATTGGCGCTACCATCGGCGAAATGGCGGAGAAGGACCAGACTGTGGAGTCGGTTACCGACGCGACCCTCGCTGTGGTCGGCGCCGTCCTTACGGCGGCGGACCCTACCCACGCGCTCGCGTACGCGGCTGCGCCACCGTTTGTGCGGCCGGCCCTCCTCCAGCTACTTGAGCAAGCTCGCAGCCGTTGGGACGCCTTTCGTTTTGGACGACGACGCGCCAAGGCCCAAAACTCGGCGCCGACGAGCGAGGCTCCAGTCGACGAACTGCCGCTCTCGGCGGAGTTCGTTGCCGAGGCAGCGCGCCTGATTGCCGAGGCTCTCGCGGATGAAGTCGTACCCGTGATGGGGAGAATGGTGCATCTGTACGAGTCCAAGGGACGCGCAGCGGATGGGTTCTTCCGCGGCGTTCGTCGCGTGCTGACCGACGTGACGTCCGAGGAGTTCCACGGGCTCTATGAGATCATGCAATTCACCGCTGCCGTTCTCGCCGAGCCGTTCAGCGCGGATCTCATCGAGCTTCGCGCAAGCGAACCCCTTGCCGACGGTCGACCCCCGGGGATCGAGCTACATTTCCTGGCCTCGAAGGACCCTCAGCAGCACGTGCGCACGCTCGCGGCTGCCCCTCAATGCACCAGCCGGATCTTTCGGCTGCTTCGTGGGCACATGCTCGGAAACCCTGGAAACGACCGAATTGGCCCACAACTTCCCACCTCGCTCGTCTTGGAACGCGAGACCGTGGGCCGTCTTTGGGCACTCCTGGAGTAGTGCGTTTGAGCTCATGAACAAATGAGTAATTGAGTCTAGGAGCGTCTCGAGCTCGGCGGCGCGTCGTCGTCGCCGTCGCCGGGAATGAACGCGGCACGACGTCGGCGGGCGAGTTCGCGGTCCATCGCTGCGATCTGCTCGTCGTACTCGTGAGCGATCCGCGCGACCTCCGCGGAGCCTTCGTCGATGCGCGGCGCGCCGCGTGTGAACTTGTCCCAGAGGGCGAGCACGGTGTCCGGGTGTTCGCGGGTCTCCACGACGATGCGCGCGATCGCCTCCGGAGTGGGCTTAAATCCCTGCGACAGGAACCGCGCGTACACCTGCGCCGCCCGCTCCGCGTCCGTGTGCAACGCGCGACGCAGCTTGCGTGCGACCTCCGCGACCGCGGCCGGTTGGTAGCGGTACTGACCGGCGCGATCTGGGCGGCCGGGGAGTGAGCCCGTCTTCCGTAGGCGGTCGACGTTGCTGCGGCTGCACCCGAGCTGCTTCGCGACCTCGCCGCTCGTGAGGCCGTGATCTGCGAGCTGCATGCGGGGTCTACCCGGTCTTCCCCCCATAATTCGTCTCCTTCAATGGCAATAGGGAGCCACATCGCTTCGGTGAACACAAGCCAAACGCGACCATTTGCTTTTCCTGTGACCACGGGTGCAAACGACCAGAATTGTCGGCCCGTTTCGCGCTGATACGACCGCCGGTGTCAGGGCCGTGCGGTTGCGGCCCCCGGGAAAAAGGAGGCGCGGCAATGGCGTTTCAGATGAGTTTGGGCGAGGCGAAGGAGGCCCTCACGCGAGCCAAGAACGCGATGGGGCGCGTTCGCGAGAAGGCCGAGGAGGCGATCGGCAGCGGGCTGGAGGTGGCGGAGGTCGGGGGCACAGCCTTCGGCTTCGGCTACGCGAACGGGCGATGGGGAGGAGACGACGGCGAGATCAAGATGTTCGGGCTCCCCGTCGACCTGGGCGTCGGGATCGCCCTCACGGGCGTCTCCATGTTCGGCGGCTTCGGCAAGTACGGCGAGCACGGCGTCAACGTCGGGGCCGGCGCGATCGCGTCGTACGCGTATCGCGCGGGTCACCAGCTCGGCAGCGACGCAGCGCAGGACAGCAGCTCGAACCACCAGGCGTCGAAGGCGTTCCAGCGCCCCGCCGCCGCGCGCGGAGCGATGCCGAGCGCGTCAACGAGCACGGCGGGCGAGTGGGACCCGCACGGCCAGACCTACACCGTTTACGAGCATCAAGGAGCGTGATCCATGGGACGACAAATGATCGTAGGGCGCGAGCACATCGTGGGCGCCGGGCGTGACTATGACGAGCTGATGGAGATGGGAGCAGAGGCGCTCGTCGAGCCGCCGCCGCCTCACCACCCTGCCCCGCCACAGCTCCATCCGGGGCCGCCGGCGCCGGAGGTACATCACCACCACCACCACCCGTCGCCTCCGCACGGGCACCACCCGCACGCGCCTCACATGGTCGCGGTGCATCCGAGCGCGCCGCAGTTCTACAGCGAGGAGCACCACCACCACCACGGAGGGCACCCCGGCCACCACGCTCCGCCACCTCCCCCCGCGCATCACGATCGACATGTCGGACGCACGCGCATCCACAGCGAGGAACCTCAGCACGAGCGCCAGTTCCCGATCGGCTTCGAGCTCACGAACATCGCCGCCGGCGACGAGGAGGACATCGAGGTCAAGCCGCAGGTCCTCTTCCGCGGCGAGCGACTCGCGATCGCGCAGTCGATCGCGCGCTACTTCGACGTGCTCGACATCAAGGTCGGCAAGGACTCGCAGCTCGCCGCTACGGGGCCTCTGACCGGCGAGGCCTTCGAGACGCGCGCGGTCGGCGTGCGCATGGAGCTCGACACGGCGCAGCCTGGGATCGTGATCACGCTTCGGGTGAAGAACATCGACACCGCGGCGCACGACTTCAAGGCGGTCCTCTACGGTCGCGTGCTCGAATAGGAGGCCCGTCCGTGCTCTACGCGCCGCACTTTCAGTTGCGGGCGTTCGACACGCTCACGGAGCCTGCGAAGCTCGACGCGCTCGCGCACCTTCTCGAGGCGCTGACGCTCGTCAACGTCGCGTGGCTCCGTGAGCACCCGGAGGCGCCGTGGCTTTACGAGAGCGGCGTGCGATACGAGGAGGAGCCCCCCGGCCGCGACGAGTGGCAGGACATACCCGAGACGATCAAGCGTCGCGAGGGGGACTGCGAAGACCTGGGGTGCTGGCGCCTGGCGGAGCTCCGCGTGCGTTCCCACGAGGACGCTCGCCCCTTCGTCAAGTGCGCCGTCTACGGCGAGCGCACGGTCTACCACGTGGCCGTGCGGCGCTCCGATGGGCGGATCGAGGATCCATCGCGCGTGCTCGGCATGCGGTGAAGCAACGCGCAAATGAGTGAATGAGTAAATGCGCTGACGCGCGAGAGAGGAGACGTCCGATGCCGTTCGTTCTGTTCTTGCTGGGGGCCGCCGCCGTGGGGCTCGTCGCGGCCACGGCTTCAGGGAAGGGGAAAGGGAAGAGCGACGGTGGAGGCGGCCGAACGTACACGCTCGACAAGAACCTCCCCGCCGCCCTGCGCCAGCGAGTGCTTGCCGCGCTCGCGACCGAAAAGGATCCGGGAAGGCTCCTCGCGTTCGCCGCGGACTGCGCAAACCAGGGCTACCCCCTCGCGGCCGCGGCGCTCACGCAGCGCGCCGTCGAGCTCGGGGCCGTCCAGCCCTCGCCGCTTCCGCAGCCAGCGCCCACGCCGACGGCGAACCCCGTCGATCCGAACCAGCTCTCCGATCCGCCGCGCACGCAGGTGCTCGCCGCGCTCTCGACGGGCGCGGATCCGAACGCGCTCGAGGTGCTCGCACAGCAGATGGACTCACTGGGGTTCACGTACGCGGCGCAGGCGCTTCGCCTGAAGGAGCAGGCCTTGCGGAGCCTGCAGCCGCAGCCCTCTCCCGGGCCAATGCCTCCGCCCGGCGTGCTTCCGCAGCCGGCGCCGCAGCCACAGCCCGGTCCGCAGCCCATTCCGGTGCCCATCCCGACGCCGATTCAGCCGCAGCCGGCACCATCGCCAAGCCCCTTCTCGCTCGATCCGGGCATGCCTCCGCAGATGCAAGCCGCTGTCCTCGGAGCGCTGACGACGGAAACGGACCCCGTGAAGCTCCAGGCCTTCGCGCAGGCCATTCAGGGCACCTATCCGATCGCGGCGGGTCTGCTCATGGCCAAAGCAAACGCGCTGCGCTTGCAGCCCGGCCCCGCGCCGGCGCCGACCCCTACGCCCATCCTGCCTCCCGCGCCCGGTCCGTCACCGATGCCGACCGCCCCGGCTACGGCCGTCGTCACGACGCACGATCCCGCGCCGCTGGGCGATCTCAAGGTCTTCAACGGCATCAACGGCTCGCAGATTGGCGGCGTGGACAAGAACGGCACCGTGACCGTTCTTCAGTGGAACGCGGACGGCGCGAACCAGTGGGCGCGCATCGCGTGGTCCGGAGGTCGCAATGCGGCGACCACCGGCTACGTGCACCAGGCCTATCTACAACCGCAACCCGCGGCGGCCGTGTCGGCCGCGGCGCCGAGAACCGCCGCGCTGGCGAAGAGGGGGACCAATGGCCGCGCTACGCACGCATGACGTAGTGCTCGCAGAGGGGACCTTCCGCGTCGTTCTCACCGACAGGCGGCGCGTTTTCGCCGTCCTCGACGCCCCCACGACGGCGCTCGGGCCGCTACACATCGTGCTCGCGGTCGGTCGCAGTCCCTTCCTACAAAGGGGCGTCTCGCCTCGCGTGCTTTTACCGCCGCAGCAGGCAACCATCGAGACGGGCTTCGACCTCGGCGACATCGGGAAAGCTGTGGGTCACGCCGCGGAGGGGGCGTTCAACGCCGTGAGCATGGCCTCGACGACGATCGCGCGCCCGGCGTTCGACGTCGTCAGGAACGCGGCGAGCGAAGGAACGCACCTGCTCGCGCATACGGTCCCGTTCCTGCCGGAGAGCGAGCGACGGAAGCTCGACGCGGCGTCACGAGTCATCATGCGAGCAAAGCTCGGCGACCTGAACGCGAAGCAGTTCATCAGCGGGATCGCCGACGCGGCCAAGGCGGGCGAGCACGCTGCGACACACATCGGAGACACGCTCCTCGATGCCTCGAAGGTCGTCTCGCACATCGCGGAGCTCCCGCTCGTCCCGCTCGAGCAGGTGCCCGGGCTCGGGCCGGTCGTGAAGGGCGTTTCTCCCTTCCAGACCTGGGACCACATCGCCGACGCGGTCAAGAAGGGCGACTTGAAGGCCCTCGAGAGCATCGCGCGCCAGCAGCTCTCGATGGTTCAAGGCGTCGTGTCCCTCGTCCCTGGCATCGGAACGGGGATCTCGGCGGCGATTTCGGCGGGCCTGGCGGTGCTCGAGGGCGGTGGCCCTCTCGAGATCGCGATCAAGACCGCGTACGGCGCGCTTCCCATCCCGCCGGGGATCCGCCAGGTGACCGATGTGGTGCTCGACACCGTGCTCGATCTGGCTTTCCACCACGCATCGCTCACGGACGTCGTCGTCAACCTCGCGCGCGACCAGGTCCCGTCCGGGTTCCCGCGCGACGTCTTCGACACGCTGGTCAACGTCGTGGTGAAGCACAAGCCGATCGTGCAAGTCGCCGGTGGCCTGGTCGACCACTTCGTGAAGCAGTACGCGCCCGCCGGCATCGGGCTCGACGTACCGCGCGCTCTCGCCGGCGCGGTCTCCCACCTGCCGGACACGTTCGCCTTGCTGCCACCGGGCGTCCCGCGAGGTCTGGAGCACGTCTTCGCGCCGCTTCACGGCGTTATCCATGGCGCCGTCGAGGCTCCGAGGGTTCACCTCGACTTGCGCGGCGCGCACATCCAGGTGCCCCAAGCCGCGCCGCCGAGGCGCCTCCCGGCGAGCCCCCGCATGGTCCAACCGCTGCGAACAGCGATCGCATAGGAGCTCGCGCGCCATGGTCACCCGGGTCCATGCCGAGCTCCTCGCCCTCGCCGGCGACACTCGATCGCCGAGGCCGAGCGATCGTGGAACGGTGCGCGCGCGTGATGTCAACTGGGGCGATCGCACGCGCCTCCAAGGGCGCAAGTCACAGACGCTCGCGTGGGTGAGCCTGTCGACCTCGAGCTCGATCGTGGTCTACGCGCACGCGAATATCCGTAGCGGCAAGTCGCTCGTCTACGTCTCCATCGAGTGGGGCAACGGCGGGGCGTCGGTCACCGGCGACTACCGCGTGATCAAGCGGCTCCGCGTCCCCCTGGTCGCCAGCATGGTGAAGCTCTCGGGGCGCCTGGCCGCGTCGGATGGTTCTCCGGCAAACGCCAGCGACGCAGCGGACGTCTCTGCGTTCGTCGCAGAGGGGACCGACGGCGAGACGCTGCGGAACACGGAATGGACCAGCCAAATCGGCTCGGCGGGCATCGTCGCGAAGGGTTCTCAACGGCTGATGCGCATCGAGGGGTACAACGCCGGCGCCGCCACATTCGTACACGTCTTCGATGGGCCGCCGGAGCTCGGGAGCGAGCCAACCATCCTGATCCCCGCGCCAGCCGGACGACGCTTCCGAGCCCGCCGGTTCGACTCACAGGGGTTCGTGGACTCCGTGCAGTGGGGCGCGAGCTCGACGCCGCTGACCTACACCCCGAACAACGCCGCAACCCTGCGCGTCGACGCGGAGCTCCTCCTGTGAGCGCGCTCTCTGACGCGTTCTTCGAGAAGCTCGCCGAGCTCGGCGAGCGCCGCGCGACCGATCCCGTCGTCTTCCTGGACGTGTGGAACTCGGAGAGCGGCCTCGATCCGAGCGCTGAAAACCGAGCCTCGCACGCGCAAGGCCTCAACCAGATGATGCCGAAGACCCTTCAGGGCCTCGGCGCGCCGGCCGACTTCAAGAGCCTCGCCAGCGAAGACCAGCTCCCGTGGATCGAGCGGCTCGTCGCCGGCGGCGAGAAGCTCAACGGGGGGCCGTTCAAGACCGCGACCCGCTACTACCACTCCAACTTCTTCCCGCGGACGATGTACCGCGGCCAGACGCCGGCGACCGTCGTTTTAGGCCGCGACGCGACGGACCCCGAGGAGCGCGCCGGCTACGCGGCCAACGCTGCGCTCGACTTGGGGGGCAAGGGCCAGATCACCTATGCGGACCTGATCGCGTTCCTGAACCGCGCGAAGAACGCCAACCGTCTCAGGTACGAGGCCGCGCGAGCTCGCCTTGCGCTTGCGATGCGCGGCACGACGCCGGCGAGGGTCGCGGCGGGGATCGGTCCGGTGCTCTTCATGCTCGGCAGTAGCGCGCTCCTCACCGTGCTCGTCGCATGGAGGGGCCGATGACGAGCTCGATGCGGCGGGCCTACCTCGCGAAGAACGGACGCACGATGGAGACGGGAGCCGACCCGTGCGGATCGAAGCCCTTCGTGCGCTTCGTCACCCCCGGCGACGTGCGCGACCTGAAGAACCGGGTCGATCCGTTCGTCGTGGCGCTCGACGCTACGGTTGCCGGCTGCAAGGGCCTACCCGACGGCGTGGCCACGAGCTGGGCCGGGTTCTCGAAGCGATGGCGCGACTTCTTCAACGAGGACGACTCCTGGTTCCACACGGCCGCGCAGATGGACCAGGCGGAAGCCTACGAGTGCGACCTCCTGCACTGGCAGCAGATGATCCAGCAGGCGAACAAGTGCGCGCCCGACGCTCCCATGATCACGCCCGAGGACGCCGCAGGCGCCTCGGGCGGCCAGCCGTGGGCAGGGACAATCAAGGTGGTGGCAATCGCCGGCGCGGTCGTCGCGGTGGCACTGGGACTAAGGGCGGTGATGAAATGAACGGAGCGGACACAGGGACCGAGCTCGTCGCGCTGACGCGATGGCTTCAGAAGCAGGTGGGGGAAAAGCGCTCGCGCGTCGTCCTGCGGCAACGCATCGAGGACGGGGCGAACCAGCTCGTGCGGGAATGGCGCCTCGCCGATATCGTGCCGAGCGAGCTCGCAACGGCGATCTACGAGCGCGCGATCGAGGACGCGACGCAGCAGCGAGGCCCCGTGCAGTACGGGCTCTTCGCCTATGCCGAGGGACAGAAGAGCTACGTCGACCGGACGTTCCTGAACGTCGACGCGCCGAAGACCTCGACGGCAATCGCGACGCTCGACGCCACGACCTTCGACGACGACGAACGCGCGCAGCGCGCCGGCGTCGTCGGCATGCTGATGAAGCACACGCACGCGAGCGCACAGCTCGCGCTCGGTCAGACCGTCGACATCGTGCGCCACTACAAGGAGGAGAGCGAGCGGAAGGACGCTCGGATCCGCGAGCTCGAGGAGCGCCAAACGGCGGTGCTCCAGATGTACGAGGAGCTTCTTTCCGCGAAGCACGAGCGCGAGCTCGAGATGCTCAAGGCCCAGAACTCGGAGAAACGAAAGGACCACCTGCTCGACAAGCTCGACATGCTCGTCCCAATCGCCATGTCGAAGATCCTTCCCGCGTCGAAGACGCCGGCGCTCGGCGAGGAGCTCATGCGCCAGCTACTGAAGTCGCTCTCTCGAGACCAGCTCTCTGCGCTCGTGTCGCACTTGAGCCCGGAGCAAGCGGCCCTCATCCACGAAATCTACATCGCCTACTGCGAGCGCGAGGAGCAGCGCGACGCGAAGAAGAACGGTGCCAACGGGCACACCAACGGAGTGAACGGCACCGCTGGCGGTGCAGGAGGGCACGCATGACAACGGCTCGCAGAAAGCAGATTGTTCGGCAGCGCACGGGGGAAGTGGCGAAGGCGGGGCGCATGTTCTTCGAGGCGCTCTTCAGCCCGACGCCCGGCAAGTTCTTCGAGGAGAAGGGCGCCGAGCTCGAACGCGAGCTCGGCGAACGAGGCGCGATCGTCGTCGACGGCGAGCTCCTCGACGACGACGAGAAGCGACGGCGGTAGGCGCATGCGACGACGAACCAGAAGGAGATCCCACATGGCGACGGCAGCGACGGCAACGGCAGCGGAGACCACGACCACGACGAAGAGGCACCGCTTCCCGCGGCGGCTCGGGCGTTTTATCAACCTGGAGGGCGGTCTCTACGGACAGCTCGACCTAGTCGCCATCACGGCGACGCTTCTCGAATTGCAGACCGGCGAAGACTTCGTGCGCTTCGACCGACACCAGGCGACGAACCTTCGCGACACCATCGACAAGTTTCTCGCGTTCGAGCACCACGAGCATCACCACCCGCCGGCC
>DASXDU010000001.1:0-471934 GCA_036490515.1 Polyangiaceae bacterium | reverse complement strand
AGGGGGAGAGGAGGGGTGTTTTTGCGCGATTGCACGGGGCGGGCTCGCCGGCACCAGGCACCTTCACGCGCATTGCGCGAAGCGCGTCCCCGGCTGTGTGAGCACCCTCTCCCCCTTCCCGTCCTTCTTTCCTTCCTGTTTTCCCCCCTCTCCGAGGTGCACGCCGCCCTTCCCCCCCGTGCACACGCGTGAAAGCCCCCCTCTCGCCTTCTGATCTTCTGACCTTCCTGTTTCCTACTCTCGCTCTCCCCTTCTCTCCTCCGGTCGCCTTCCGCGCCTTCAGCTGACGAGGCGCGCGTCGATGCTCTCCGCGGCCTGGAGCGCCATGGCCATGATGGTCATCTGGGGGTTCACGCCGAGGGGGCTCGGGACGACGCTGCCGTCGGCGACGAAGAGGCGCTCGACCTCGTGGGTCTCGAAGTCGGGCCCGACGACGCTCGTCTTCGGGTCGGTGCCCATGCGGCACGTCCCGAGCGGGTGGTACGCGGTCAGGTCGAACGCGCCCGCAGCGAGCTTCATCGCGCGAAGGCGCCGCACCTCCTCGTGCGTCGAGAGCTCGTCCATCCCGGGCAGCAGCGGGAACACGCGCTTCGCGCCCGCGGCGAGGAACACCTCGCACAGGAGCGCGGTCGCCCGCTGGACGCGCGCCGCGTCGTGCTGGTTCATGCTGTAGAGGATGAGCGGCGACCCGCGCGCGCCCGGGCGAACCTCGCCGCGCGACGTGTCCTCCACGAGGAAGCCGAAGATGGCGAGCCTGCGGTAGAGCGCCATCAGGTCGACGAAGCGGCGGCCCACCCACGGCACGCTGACGGCGAGGATCTCGAGCGGGACGGACCCGCCCTCGTACATGATCCCCTCGTCCTCGAGCTCGTCGATCGAGTAGCCCTGCGGGATCCCCTGGGACATGTCGACGTCCTCGTCGAAGAGGGCGAGGGTGCGCGCGACCGGGTGGATCGAGAGGTTCTTCCCGAGCGCGGGGCTCCCGCGGCAGACGCCAGCGGCGCGCATCACCAGCGGCGTCATGAGCGTCCCGCCCGCGAGCACCACCGCCTCGGCCTTCACGCGAAGGCGCCTCCCCGACGCGAGCCGCGCCGTCACGCCGCGCGCCCGGCCCGCCACGACGTCGATGCCGTCGACGTGCGCCGCCGTCACGAGCTGCGCGCCCTTCTCGAGCGCCGCGGGGACGTAGCTCACGTCCGTCGAGCGCTTGGCGCCGCTGGGGCAGCCGAAGCAGCAGACGCCCTGCCCGTCGCAGTCGGGTGCGTTGCGCGGAACCGGAGCGTGCTTGAGACCCATCCGGTCCGCGCCACGGGCGATGACGCGCCCGACGCCGCCGGTGAGCTCGAACTTCGCCCGCTCGACGCGCAGCATGCTCTCGACCCGCGCGTAGTGCCGGTCCATCGACGCGCTCGAGTACCCGACGAGCCCCTCGTCGCGCCACCGCCGGAAGATGCGCTCGGGCGCGCGGTAGCACGTGCCGCTGTTCACGATCGTCGTCCCGCCGACCGCGCGCCCCGCGAAGACGGGGATGCCCACGTTGCCGAGGGCGATGGTCATCCCCTGGTCGCGGTAGAGCTTCTTCACCATGAGCTGGGTGCGCCCGTTGAAGCCGTCGCGCCGGTGGAGATCGCCCTCCTCGAGCAGGAGCACCGCCCGCCCGCGCGACGCGAGCTCGTGGGCGCACGCGCCGCCCCCCGCGCCCGTCCCGACGACGACCACCTCGCACTCGAGGTCGAGGTCCTCGTCGACGCCGCGGCCGTCGGTCACCTGCTGCGTCCAGCGCGCGGGCTCGGCCACGGGCAGCGGGTGCTGGTGGAAGCTCTTGCAGCCGACCGCCTCGAACGCCTCGCGCGTGTCGAAGTGGGAGACCTTCACCGGGCTGACGACGGCGCGCAGGAGCATGCGGCGCGCGAGGAGCTTCGACCGCGACCAGTCGTCGAAGAAGCGGGCGGCCCGCTCGGGCGAGAGCGCCGTGAGCACGCGCCCGGTCGAGGGGACGGCCGCGAGCTCCGCCGCCCAGAGGATCGACTTCATGAGCCGCATCTGGAAGGCGTTGGAGCCGTCGAGCCAGCGCTCGAACCGCCGCACGGTCCCCTCGCCGCCCGGCTCGAAGACGCTGCCCGACGGGATGACGGCGACGGCGATGGCGCGCACGATGCGGCGCTCGCGCTCGGAGAGCGCGGGCACGGGGCGCGAGGCCGGCCGCGACGAGGAGCGCGCCGCGACCGGCGCGTCCGTGGAGGTGGCGACGGCGGTCATGGCCATCATTCTGTAATTGCAGAACGACTTCCCCGCAACTCGCAAGCGCTGGACCGGGCTTCGAGAGGGCGCGCGACACGCGTGAAGGTGCCCGATGCCGGCGAGCGCGGCCCGTGCAATCGGGCAAAAACACCCCCTCCTCTCCCCCTTCCCGTCCTTCTTTACTTCCTGTTTTCCCCCTCTCGGAGTTGCACGCATGCCCTCCCCGCGTGCAGCCATGCGAAAGCCCCCTCGCCTTCTGATCTTCTGACCTTCCTGTTTCTCCCTCTCCAGGCTTGGGAGGGTCACGCGGACGGAACGGCCCTCATCCACGCTTCCACGCGGTCCCACACGCTTCCCACGCGCCCGCTCGTGACCATCCCCATGTGGTCCGGGGGAGCTCCGCCCCCGTCGCTCTCGGCGATGCGGATGGCCTCGTGGGGGCCGCCGCACTTCGCGACGAACCGGAGGCCGCTCTCGGCGACGCACTCGATGCGGTCGCCGTCGCTCACTACTTGCAACACGGGGACGCGCACGCGCCCGAGGGCCGCGAGGTAGTCGTCGCCGGCGCGGCTCGTCCAGCGCCCCGTGCGGGCGTAGCGGTCGAAGTCCTCGAAGTAGGCGCGCGACTCGTCGTCGCTGCCGATGCGGAGCGTGCGCGCGGGGAAGCGCCCCACGCGGCGGCAGACGGCGACGACGGCCGCGAGCGTGGCGCGCTTGACGAGCCAGCGCGCGGGCGAGGGCTCGAGCTCGCGGAGCCAGACGTTCGCGCCGACGCCGACGACGCCGTCGAACGAGGCCGCGCCGAGGCCCTGCGACGCGAGGCCCACGTGCCCGCCGAGCGAGTGCCCGACGAGGACGAGCGGCGTCCGGCGTTCGGCGCGCGAGCGCGCGAACTCGCACACCGCGGGGACGTCCTGGAGGACCAGATCGTCGTAGCCGTACTGCCCGCCCTCGTGCGTGCGGGGCGCGCTGTCGCCGTGCCCGCGGAAGTCGAAGCAGACGACGCGCCAGCCGCGCGCGAGCAGGCGCCCGAGCACGCCCGCCCCCTCCGGTCGATCGAACGACGAGCGCCGCGCCATCATCGCGTGCCCGAGGACGGCCGTCCCGACGGGCCGCTCCACCGGCTCGTGGACGTCGGCCCGGAGCGACCATCCGTCGCTCGTCCGCACGTCGAGCGACTCGCTCCCGGGCGCGCGCTTCGGCTTCGCGCGCGATCGCGCGCGGCGGGGACGCGCTTCCTCAGGCGGCATTCGCGGCCGACCTTCGCTCGCCGCGACCGCCCCACTGCTCGACGACGCTCGGCCGCGCCCGCGCGACGACCTGCGCCGCGTGCCGCACGCGCGTCGCGAGCGGGACGGCCACGCCCGCGCCCTCGGTCGGGAAGATCGCCTCGCACACGCCCTCGAAGACGCGCCGCACCGGGCCGTCCTCGGGCCACAGCGGGTATTCCTTCTTGATGGCGGCGTCGACCTCGGCCTGCTTGCGGAACGCGATGCCGAGCATGCTGCGCGGATCGACCCCGATGGCGAGGAGATCCGGCTCGATGACCTTGAGCGCGACGAGCGTCGTCAGGAGGAGATCGAGCTGGAAGAGCGCCACGTCCACCGTGCCGGCGACCGAGAGGCCGTTCATGAGCTGCGGGACGAGCTGCACGCCGAGGCCCACGTGCCGCGCCTCGTCGCGCTCGTAGTAGGGCATGAGCTCCGTCAGCACCGGCTCGACCTCGAGCTCGCGCACACGCTGGAAGATGACGAGCGCGATCGTCTCGACCGTGAGCTGCATCCCGAGGAGCTTCTTGGTCAGGTCCTTCGTCCCGAGCGTCATCGCGAGCACGCGCTGCGACCAGAACTCCATCGGCGGCGGGCGCCCCCCGAGCGCGACGAGGTAGTCGTGCATCACGTAGAAGTGCCGCGCCTCGTCGTGCACCTGGCTCGCGGCCGCGAGCTTCGCCTCGAGGGGCACGAGCTCGTCGGCCAGCTGCGCGCTGATCTTCCACGCGGCCAGCTCGCCCCACATGATGATCGAGAAGACCTTCGCCAGGGCGCGCGCCTTGTCCGGCGGGAGCGTCGGGTTGCCGTGCCTGGCGATGAGCTCCTTCAGCACCTCCCTGCCGTCCCACAGGCGGTTCTGGCCCACGTGGTAGATGCTCTCCATCCGGCGGGCCCGGCGCGCCTCGGCGTCGCTCCGCGCCTCGTCGAACATGCCGAAGGGGAGGTCCCCTCCGCGGAGGAGAAACCGGCGCAGGGAGGGGAGGCGCATCGGGCCCTAGCATGCCACAGGCGTCCGGGGCCTCCACTCCGGGCAAGACCGACCCGCGCGATCGCGTACGATGCGGGGCCCATGCGCCGTCCGCTCGCCGTCCTCGCGCTGGCCTCGGTCGTCTGCCTCGGTTGCGAGGCGCCCACGCCGGCCGCCGCGCCCGCAGCCGCGGTCGCGCAGGCCGCCTCGCGGTCGTGGATCGAGCGGAGCGACGCGAACGCGAAGGTCCTCGTCGCCCTCGAGGTCGAGTTCTCGCCCGAGCGCGCGACGGAGCTCGGCGTCGAGGAGGCGGACGAACGCACGCTCGATCTCACGCCGGGCTTCCGCAGCCGCCGCCTCAGCGCCCTCCAGGGGGCGCGGCGCGAGCTCCTCGTGCGGCGCGCGGCCGAGCGCGACCCGCTCGTCTCGGGGGACCTCGACATCCTCCTCCACGAGGCGGACCTCCAGTCGCGCGAGATCGACCTCAACGAGCGGATGATGGTCCCCTCGTGGGACGTCGCGCGCGTCGTCTTCAACGGCATCCACGCGCTGCTCAACGACCAGGTCGCGCCCGCGCGGCGCGCCCGCGCCGTCGCCCGCCTGAAGCGCTACGTCGGGATGGTCCCGGGCGTCCCTCCCCTCGCCGCCGAGGCGAGCGCCGACGTCGCGGCGCACCTCGCGCGGCCCGAGCTCGTCATGCCCGCGCGCATCGAGGTCGAGAAGTCGCTCGCGACGTCGGCCACGCTGCGCGAGGGGACCGAGAAGCTCTTCGCGAAGTACGGCCTCACCGGCCAGGAGGAGGCCCTCGACGCGCTCGCGAAGCAGCTCGCGGCGTACGACGACTTCGTGCGGATGCAGGTGCTCCCGCGGGCGCGCGCCGACTTCGCGTTGCCGCCCGCCATCTACGCGCTCCGCCTCGAGCGCGTCGGGGTCGACATCCCGCGCGAGAAGCTCGTCGCGATGGCGCACGAGCAGTTCACCGCGATCCAGGCCGAGATGGTCAAGGTCGCGGCGAAGGTCGCCGAGGAGCGCCACCTGCCGAGCGCCGACTACCGGGACGTCATCCACGAGCTCAAGAAGGAGCAGTTCGTCGGCGACGCGATCCTCCCGCACTACCGGCAGCGTCTCGCGGACATCGAGGCCATCATCCGCAAGGAGCACCTGGTCACGCTCCCGTCGCGGCCCGCGCGCATCCGCCTCGCGTCGCAGGCCGAGAGCGCGCAGCAGCCCGCGCCGCACATGGACCCGCCCCGTCTCCTCGGCAACCAGGGCGAGCAGGGCGAGTTCGTGCTGCCCCTCGGCATCCCCGCGCCGACCGGAGCGGCTGCCGCGGGCGCTGCGACGAAGTACGACGACTTCACCTACGCCGCCGCGTCGTGGACGCTCGTCGCCCACGAGGCGCGCCCCGGCCACGAGCTCCAGTTCGACTCGATGGTGGAGCGCGGCGTCTCGATCGCACGCGCGCGCTACGCCTTCAACAGCGTCAACGTCGAGGGCTGGGGCCTCTACGCCGAGGCCATCACCCTGCCCTTCATGCCGCCGGAGGGGCAGCTCGTCAGCCTCGACCTGCGCCTGCTCCGCGCGGCCCGCGCCTTCCTCGATCCCGAGCTCCAGCAGGGCACCTGGACGTTCGACTCGGCGCGCGACTTCCTCGAGAAGGAGGTCTGCCTCTCGCCGGCCTTCGCGACGAGCGAGGTCGAGCGCTACACGTTCCGCATGCCCGGCCAGGCCACCTCGTACTTCTACGGGTTGACGCGCCTGATGGCCCTCCGGCACGAGGCCGAGCAGCGCATGGGCCCGCGGTTCGACGCCCAGGCCTTCCACGACGCCATCCTCGGCGAGGGGCTCCTCCCGCCGGACTTGCTGCGAACCGCAGTGCTCGCGAAGATGGGGGGCGCTTAGCCCATGTGGATCTGGCTCCTCGCCGTCATCGTCGTCGCCGGTGCGTGGATCGGGGGAACGCTCCTCGAGTGGCCGCGCTGGCTCGAGATCCTCCTGACGGTCCTCGCCGTCCTGATGGTCGTCACCTGGTACATGTGGGGCCGCATCCGCGGCATCTTCAAGGCGCGCGCGCTCGAGCGCGACCTCATCAAACAGGCGGAGCAGCAGATGATGAACGCGCGGCCCGACCGCCGCGGCGAGATCATGCAGCTCCAGCAGCAGATGCAGATGGGGCTCGCCGCCTTCCGCGCGCGCGGCGGCGGGGGCGGGGCGGCGCTCTACCGCATGCCCTGGTACATGATCGTCGGCCCGCCGGGCGCGGGGAAGACGACCGCCCTCCGCCACTCGGGGCTCGCCTTCCCCTTCGTCGACCCGCGCAGCGGCGGCGGCGTGCGCGGCATCGGCGGCACGCGCAACTGCGACTGGTGGTTCACGAACGACGCCATCCTCCTCGACACGGCGGGCCGCTACGCCGTCGAGGCGGACGACTTCGACGAGTGGACGTCGTTCCTCGACACGCTGAAGAAGTACCGCTCGCGAAAGCCCATCAACGGCGTTCTCGTCGCCATCAGCGTGACCGACCTCATGGAGGCGCGCGAGGACCAGATCGAGACCATCGCGCAGCACCTGCGCGCGCGCATCGACGAGCTCGCGGCGCGCCTCCACATGATGGTGCCGATCTACCTGATGCTGACGAAGGTCGACCTCGTCGCCGGGTTCGTCGAGACCTGGGGCGACATGCGCAAGAGCGAGCGCGGTCAGATCTGGGGCGTGACCTTCCCGCTCGCCGGCGCCCAGAACCGCGACCCGGCGAAGGCCTTCGAGGCGGAGTTCGATCTCCTCGTCGAGCGGATGCACGCGCGCGCGGTGAAGCGCGTGGCCTCCGAGCGGCAGGCCGACCAGCGCCCGCGCATCTACCAGTTCCCGATCGAGATGGCGAACCTCCGCCAGATCCTCGTCGACTTCATCGGGGCGCTCATCCAGCCGAACAACTACCGCGAGACACCCATCCTGCGCGGCGTCTACTTCACGAGCGGCACGCAGGAGGGGCGCCCCATCGACCGCGTCATCGGCGGGATGATGGCCGCGTACCAGCTGGGCGCGCCGGCAGCCGCGTCGGGGCAAGAAGCGCAGGGCGGCGCGGGAGCCAACCCGCAGCCGCAGATGTACGGCGCGCCTCCGCCCGCCTACGCGCAGGGGGCCTACGGCGGCGCCTACGGGCAGCAGCCGGGGTACGCGCAGCAGCCGCAAGGGGCCTACGGGCAGCCGCCCCAGGGCGCGTACGGCGCGAACCCCTACGGCGGCAACCCGGGGCCCGCGTACGCCCAGCAGACCGAGTCGAAGAGCTACTTCGTCACGGACCTCTTCCGGCGCGTCGTCTTCCCCGACCAGCACATCGCCGCGCGCACCGAGGGCGAGACGCGCCGCCAGCTCGCCAACCGCCTCCTCTTCGCGGGCGCCGCGCTCCTCGTCGCGATCTGCCTCGTCCTGCCGTCGCTCTACACGTTCGCGCGCAACATGTCGCTCGTGTCCGACACGCGGGCGATGGCGGCGCGCGCGCGGCACGTCAACTGGGCCGACCCGACGCCGATGGTCGACAAGGTGCACGTCCTCGACGAGGCGCACGACGAGATGGAGATCCTCCAGGGCTGGCACGACAGGGGGCCGCCCATCGGCCTCGGCTGGGGGATGTACTCGGGCGACGAGCTCCTCGTCGGCCTGCGCGCCACCTACGTCGACTGCCTGCAGCGGGCCCTCGTCGCTCCGACCAAGGCGCAGCTCGAGCACGAGCTCGCGCCCTCGGCGTGGCAGACGCGCTCGAACATCGAGCAGTACGGCGCCTACTTCGTGCGCCTCAAGACGTACCTCGCGATGTCCGAGCCGCAGCGCCTCCAGCACGAGGACGGCACGCGCGAGACGACCCTCCTCACCGACGCGTGGGCGCGCGCCATCGGCGTGACGTCGACGGCCGACAAGGCGGTCCTCAAGCAGCACGTCGAGGCGTACGTGCGGCTCGTGGCGCAGGGGCTCGCGCCGGCCTGGCACCCCGACGCGGCGCTCGTGGCCAAGGTGCGCGCCGTGCTCGCGCAGACCTCGCGCGTCGACCGCGACTACAGCACGCTCGTGCGCGACGCGAACGACAACGTCGTGCCGATCACGAGGATCAGCATCTACCGCGGCTCGAGCTTCGCCGACTACGTGACGTCGCGGTCGACGCCCGAGGTCGAGGTGGCGGGCGCCTTCACGCGCGCCGGCTGGGAGTCGTACATCCGCGACGCGCTCGACGAGCACAGCGCGAAGCGGCTCGCGCACGACCGCTGGGTCCTCGACGAGGACGAGCAGAAGGGCGTGCAGGAGATCACCACCGAGCTCGACGAGCTCGCGAAGCGCTACTTCACGGACTACACCGACGCCTGGGCCGCGTTCGTGCGCGACCTCGAGATGAAGCATCCGGACAGCGACGACGCCGCACTCAAGGAGCTCATGGCCGAGGGCGAGACGCCCTGGCCGCTCCTCATGCTCCTCCAGACGCTCGCCGAGAACACGCGCCTGCAGATGCCCGGCGACTCTCCGCTCGCCGGCGCCGTGAAGAACCGGCTCGCGAAGCTCGCCGGCTCGGCCGAGTCGAAGCTCCAGCAGAAGGTCGCCCCGGCCGCCTCGAGCGCAGGGGGCGTCGGGCTCACCGCGCCGAACATGCCGACCATCCCCGGCTCGAAGCGCTGGATGTCGCCCGTGGAGCTCGCGTTCAATCCGATGGTGACCTTCGGCGTCCCGAACGACATCGCGACCGCGGGCGGCACGACGGGCGCCTCGCACTACATCGAGAAGATCCTCGAGGCGCTCATCGACGTGCTCGAGGAGGCCAAGTCGAACCCGCGCAAGATCGACGCGAAGCTCATCGCGACGGCGTACGAGACGGCGCAGCGCGCGACCAACGACCTGATGAACACGTCGCAGAGCGACTTCACGCGGCCGCTCCTCCAGCCCATCCTGCTCGACCCCGTGACGAAGGAGGCGCCCGCGAAGGAGCCTCCCGGCAAGGAGCCGCCCGGAAAGCAGCCGCCGGGCAAGCTGCCCCCGAAGCTCCCCGGCCACTAGGCGATCTGCGGGAGGCGCGCGTCAGTCGATGGGCAGCACCCAGGCGCGCGACCCCTCGGCGAGCCCGAGGTGCACGGCGGCGGCCTTCGCGATCTCGGCGCTGCCCTCGGCGGGCGCACGCCACGGCGTGTAGACGCAGCGGAAGTACGGCGCCTCCGCCGTCTCGACGGCGACGAGCGCGCGCGTCTTCGGCAGCTCCGCGGGCGCCTGCGCGAGGATGGCCGTGATCTTCGCCTCGTGCGTCCGCTGCACGAGCGCCACCTCGTCGGTCGGCGCGGTGAAGTGCGGCCCGCCGTCGAACGGGTCGACGCGCCACGCGTAGCGGAAGCCGATGCGACGGAGCATCTTCTCGACGCCCCTCGTCGCCACGCCCACCTTGCCGATGACGTCCTGCGCCTGCTGCGGCAGGAGCGACGCGTAGACGGCGCCCTCGGGGAAGAGCCCCTTGATGAACTCCTTGTTCTTCTTCGAGAGGCGGTCGGCGTCGGCGTACGTCATGTCGGTGAACTTGCGGCCGACCGCGTCCCAGAGGTGCGAGGTGCCGTCCGGCTCGAGCGGCGGGAGAAGCTCGGCGAGGAGCTCGTCCTTGAACCACTCGCGATGCATGCGGATGAAGAGGAACCGCACGTAGGAGATGAGGAGGCCGAGCTTCTCGGGCTTCTTCCGGTAGTCGGGGCTCACGATGAGGCCACCGATCTCGGTCGGGCCGTTGTACGAGTAGCCGATCTTGAGCACGACGTGACGGAAGTGCTTGTCGAGCGTCTGCGAGTAGCGCTCCTCCTCGGACACGTCGACGTAGATGTACGGCGCGTCGCGGCGCCCGAGCTGCCCGATGACCATCGACGTCCCGACGATGCGCTGCTTGTCGAGGTCGGCCAGGACGAAGACGTACTCGCGGCGGCGAGGGTCCTTGATGGCGCCCGTGAAGCTCTTCTGCCCGGTCTCGAGGATGCCGCGGATCTCCTCCCGATCGTTCGGAAGGTTGACCGTGTTGAGGTGCCCCGCCACGGCGAGGAGCTGGTCTTCGTCGGAGGGAACTGCGCCGCGGATCTCGTAGGTGCAGCCGCCGGAGGACATGGGGGGGACCCGCCGTGTGTACCACGGTTGCGCGGCCATCGCGTGCGGGCGGCCCGCCGCCAGAGCCAAACGAGCCTCTCGAACGACGGGGAACGACGGAGAAAGAGCGGGAACAAGCGCCCGAGCCTCCGGGAGCGGCGATCGTCGAACCGAAAGACGCCCCCGAGCCTCGGGGAGCGGCGATCGTCGAACCGAAAGACGCCCCCGAGCCTCCGGGAGCGGCGATCGTCGAACCGAAAGACGCGCCCGAGCCTCGGGGAGCGGTGATCGTCGAACCGAACGACGCTCCCGAGCCTTCGGGAGCGGCGATCGTCGAACCGAAAGGCGCTCCCGAGCCTTCGGGGGCCGCATTCGTCGAACCGAAATGCACTTCGGGAAGACGAAACACCGCTCCCGGAGCCTCGGGAGCGTCGGTACGCCATCGAGAATGCGCTCCACGGCCTTCGAGCGCGCATTTCGGTCTCGTCGCCGCGCAAGACTTCTCGTTCGCCTTCGCTCTTGCTACGACCGGAGCGTCGAATGACGAAGCGACTGAACCGGATCGTCGTCATCGTGCGTCGCAAGTCGAACCCGCTGGAGTTCGCGTTCCAGGCGCAGACCTACTGCGACCGGATGGATGGCAACCCGTACTTCCCGAACCCCGTGCCGCCCATCGCGGACGTGCGCGACGCCATCGCGAAGCTGCGCGAGGCGCAGGCGGCGACTCTCACGCGGGCACGCGGGACGGTGGCGGTTCGCGACCAGGCGCTCATCACGCTCATCGGCCTCGTCGAGGCGATGCGCGCGCTCGTCGAGAAGGTCGCGAACGAGAACCCGGACGTCGGCGTGGTGATCGTCGTGCAGATGACGATGGAGGTGAAGAAGGAGCGTTCACCGAGCAAGCCTCCTTTCGCGGTGCACCAGGGCAACGTGTCCGGGTCGGTGCGCCTCGCGGTACGCGCCGTCGCGAAGGATGCGACGTACGGGTGGGCATGGAGCGCCGACGATGGCGCGACGTGGAACGAAGTCGGGCCCACGAAACAGGCGGAAACGAAGATCGCCGGCCTCACGCCCGCCGAGACGTACTGGTTCCGGTTCCGCGGCACGACGCCCAAGGGAACGAGCGACTGGAGCGAGCCGGTGTCGTTTCTCGTGAAGTGAGGCCGCCAGGCGGTCGACGTTGGCAGTCGACGTTGCCCGCCGGAGCGAATCCGCCTACGAACATCCGCGGAGGCGCGTGGCTAGCTGGCGCGGTCCCCGGTCTTCAAAACCGGTGTGAGGCGGCGAATGCCGTCTCGGGCAGGTTCGATTCCTGTGCGCCTCCGCCGAGTAGCCCGTCAACCCGTCTTGCGAACGTGGTCGGACGCGGCGAGGAGTGCGCGCAGCGCCTGCTCGAGCTCCTCGTCGCTGCCGAACCTCTCGACGACGTCGTCGTCGATGAAGACCGCGCGCTTTCCCCCGCGCCGGAGGCCTCGGCGGTTGGGCTGCGTCGCGCCCTCGAACCACTCGGCGGAGAGCTCGGGAATCTCGAGCTCAGTGTCCTCGGTATTCGGCATACAACCGGCCCTCCTCAAAGGTAGCACGGCGGGCCGAGATGAGACGGGTGCGCGCCCCTCGCAGCGCATGCACGACGACCAGCACTCGTGCGCTGAAAGAGAACCCCACGGCGACGAAGCGCGATGGGTCCTACGGATCGACGTTCAGGAGGAAGTCGACATCGTCGAACACCGTCGCCGCCTCGAGGAACGTCACCCCGTGCTTCTGCTCGTTCGCCGCCGCCTTGCCGTCGTCCCATTCGAACTCCCCGTGCACGACCGTGGCCACGAGGGCGACGCTACCATGCGAGGGTCGGGCCGGCCGGCGCCCTCCCCGAAGCGCGTCGCGCCTCTTCTGGCGCCGCCGACGACCCGGTGCGACGATGATCAGGCCGTGCTCTGCCGACCGTCGATCGCATCCATCTTGCCATCGCGACGCGTCGGCAACGAATCCCACGCGCCCCGGGGCCTGCTGCGTCACGCAGGACGACTGTCAGCCTGGCGGCATGCTGATCTCGTGCTGTCTCCGGAACGTCTGCATCTACTGCGGTCCGCAGTAGACGTGATGCGCCGTATCGCAGTCATCGGCCCCGTGGCCTCCGGCAAGACCACGCTGGCGAAGCTCCTCGGGTCGCGGATGGCTCTTCCCGTCGTCGACCTGGACGACGTGTACTTCGGCACGCAGGGCCGGTTCTCCGACGACGAGTGGCGCTCGGTCCACCGCCGTCTGCTCGAGCCCGAGTGCTGGATCATCGCCGGCGACTACCGCGCCGTCGCGGGCGAGCGGTTCGCGGCGGCGGACACGATCGTGTGGTTGGATCTCCCGAGGCTCGTGTGCTCGTGGCGGGCGCTCGGCCGCCCGTATCCGGGCTCCAGGGTCGACTGCCTCCGGTGGATCTGGCGATATCCGACCCGAGGTCGGGAGCAAACGATCGCGTCGCTGAAGGAGCAGGGGGGCACCGCAGCCGTGTTCCATCTCCGGAGCCCGCGAGACGTTCACGCCTTCGTGACGCGAATCAACTAGCGTAGCTGGCCACGCCGTCCCCGAGCTCCGTTCAGCTCTTCACCCGTCCGCACGTCCCCGAACCCGCCGGCTCCGCGAACTCCCAGCCGCCGCCCTCCTGGCGCCGCCTGTACTCGGGGCGAAGCTCGCTCCTCGCGTCGGCTGCGAGGAGCTCGCACGGGTCGAACCAGTGCGCGGTGACCGCACGTTCCAGGATCGGCGCGAGCTCCCCGTCGAAGTCGCGCTCTCCGGGGCAGCGGTGGTGCCAGAGCGCTCCGCGATCGGGCACCTCGGCGAAGGCGAGCACCTCCTTGATGCCGCCGTTGCAGTTGGTCGCGACGACGAGCACCGGGCCCGGGAGGAGCGCTGCCGCCGCCTGAGGAAAGCGGAGCACGACGTCGTGATGAAACTCGCCCTGCGTCCAGTGGGCGACGAGCTCGTAGGCGCCGAAGCGCTGCGTAAGGTCGTCGAGAAGAGCGCCGAGGACCATGTGGCGAGCGAGGCGTTCGACGGACTCGGCCATGATGGTTCAGCGTAGGGACGGTCCCGGGCTCGGGCCAGTCGCCCGAATGCGGCGGGGTGGACTCCCTGGACGCCTGCCTCGACGTGGGCGATCGTCGCCGGCCATGAACGCCAAGCTCACCGTCGACCCGAAGACCTCCGCCCTCCTCGTCATGGATTTCCAGACGGCCGTCGTCGAGATGATCGCGACCGAGAAGGACGGCCTGCTGGCGCGGACGGCCCACGTCATCGACGCCGCCCGCAAGGCAGGGATGAAGATCGTCTACGTCGTCGTGGCGTTCCGGCCCGGCTATCCCGAGGTGAGCCCCCGGCACCCGTCCTTCGGGCCGATCCGCGAGACCGGGCGCTTCATCGAGGGGTCGGCGGGAACGGAGGTGCACGCCGCCGTGGCCCCGAAGCCGGGCGACGTCACGATCACGAAGCACCGCGTGAGCGCGTTCGCCGGCACGGACCTCGACATGATCCTGCGCTCGAACGGCATCGACACGCTCGTGCTCGCGGGGATCGCCACGAGCGGCGTCGTCCTCTCGACGGTGCGGCACGCGTCCGACGCCGACTACAGGCTCGTGGTGGTCGAGGACTGCTGCGCGGACCGGGACGCCGAGGTCCACCGCGTCCTCACCGAAAAGGTCTTCGCCAGGCAGACGACGGTCGTGAAGTCGGAGGCGGTCGTCGGCGCACTGGGGGCCGCTGGGTGACGACGGTGGGCGCCCGTCGCGCTCCTCAGTGGATGAAGTACCCCGCGACGTGCCAGCGGCCGTCGGCGTCCTTCATCGGCGTGACGGTCTCGGTCGCCGCCTGCTTGTTCTCGAACGACGTCGTGTACACGACGACGACGTAGTGCCCGTCGGGGCCGCCCGGGAGGCTCGTGCGGTAGGTCGCGGACGCGAGCTTGCGCGAGACGACCTTGCCGAGCGGCGCGCGCACGCCCGTCAGCGCTTTCTCCCAGCCCGGCTGATCGATCGTCTTCTTGAAGAGGCTCGCCGCCTCCGTCCAGCTCGCGCCGTAGCTGCCCGCGTCCACCAGCGCGAGCCAGGCCTCGGCGGCGGCCTGCGCGGCCTTCTCGTTGGAGCCCGGCGGATCGTTCGCCGCGGCGGTGGAGGTCGGGGGTGCAGCGGTTGCCGTCGCGTTCGCGGCCGTCGTCGCGTTTGCGGTCGCCGTTGCGGTGGCTGTCGCAGCCGGGGTGGCCCCCGTCGGCCCATTTGCCGCGCTCGTTCCGGCAGCCTCCTCGTGCGCGCAGCCCCCGGCAACCGCGAGGATCGACAGGGCCAAGAGCAATCTACGCGGCATGGCGAGCTTCATCGGTCGCGACGCTAGCACGCGATCGGACCCAGCAATGGCTGCGCCACAGCTCGATCGGCCGGGCGTATCCCGCCTGCTTTCGGGGCGCGGGAGAGCGACCGGGCGCAAGGCGGCTACGGCTCGTCGGCATTTTGTTGCCGGGTTTGCGGGTTCCACGCAACCTTGACCCGTACGCGACCGATGGGTACGTGAGCGTACACGAGAGGGCGGGGAGCTCGGTTCGATGACCACCGATCGCATGTCGACGACGTACGAGCTGCTCGCGACGCTCCGCGTGCGAGCCGCCATCCGGCAGGAGCTCGAGGCGAGCGGCTTCGAGGACGAGGTCCTCGACGCGGCCGTGTGCGACGCCATCACGCGCGCGTTCGTGGCCCTCGAAGAGGCGGGAGCGCCGGTGGAGGACGAGGACGTCATGTGCGCGCTCGTGCGCGAGACGGCGCGGCTGCTCGCGGAGGAACGAGCGGCGGGGCCGTGGCACGACACGGATGCAGACGTTGCGCTGGCCGCCGTCGAGTCGAGCCGCTCGCCGATGCGCGCCGCGCGGCCTGTCGTCGACTGAGCCGTCGCGACGCCCGCTCCGCCTGTCGCGCTGGCACACGATGACACCCGCGAAGCGGGCCTTCTTTCGCGGGGTTACGACGCTCTCCAGGCGCGCGTCCGGCGGCGCAGGGCTTGCTCCTGGGGGAGGCCATGCTCCTTCGCAGCGTGCTTCGACGAGGCGTCCCTGGACGCAGCGTGCTTCTCGCGGCGGCCGTCGCGGGGCTCGCCATGATCGGGTGCTCGGGGGGCGCCGGCAACGGCAACGGCGGCACCGGGAACGTCGGCGGCGACGACTGGAGCGGCCACACGAACGTGGAGGCGATCTTCGAGGCGTCCTGCGCGTCGTGCCACGGGTCGCAGTGGTCGTCGTGCTGGCAGGTGAACGCGTGCGCGCCGGCGGTCGAGTCGGAGGTGTCGTCGGGCGCCATGCCGCTGAACGGCGCGCTTTCGACGCCTGACCGGACGACGCTCACGAGCTGGCTCGCCGCAGGCGCTCCGTGCGCCGGCGCGAAGCCCGCCGACGTCGAGGGCTGCGGCGGGGGGGGCGGCACGCCGATCGCCGCGGGAGCCGACACGTCGACTGCGCCGGCGTCGGGCTCGGGCTCGGGCTCGGGCTCGGGCACTGCGCGCTGAGATTCGCGACCGGACCCGGGACCCTCGCGGAGACGGTCAGGCCTTCTTCTCGCCCTTCTCGGCGGCCAGCGCCGCCTGCACGCTCGGTCGCTCCTCGATGCGGGCCTGGAACGCCACGAGGTTCGGCCACGGTGCGAGGTCGACGTGGGTGACCTTCGTCCAGCGAAGCATGTTGTAGAGGTACGCGTCCGCGACGGTGAACGCCTGGCCCGCGAGGAAGGGTCGCGCCGCGAGCTCGCCGTCGAGCCACGCGAAGCGCTTCGCGACGCGCGGCCGGAAGTACGCCCCCACGGCCTCGTCCTTCCCGAAGAGAGGGCTCAGGCTCTTGTGAACCTCGGACGCGATGAAGTTGAGCCACTCCTGGACGTGCACGCGCTCGAGCGTGCCGGCGGGCGGGAGGAGCTTCTTCTCGGGCGCGAGGTCCGCCACGTACTGGGCGATGACGGCGCCCTCGGTGAGGATCGAGCCGTCGTCGAGCCGGAGCACCGGGACGTAGCCCTTGGGGTTGATGGTCGTGAAGTCCGTCCCGTCGTGCAGCTTGTGCGTGAGCAGGTCGACCCGAACGAGCTCGAAGGGAACGCCCGCCTCGCGGAGCGTGATGTGCGGGTGGAGCGAGCAGGCGCCGGGGCTGAAGTAGAGCTTCATCTGCAGGCTAGGATGCCAGAGTCGACGCCTCCGTCGCGACCCCTTCGCATGCCTCCGCCCGAACGCACCTCGCGCCGCTTCGTCGTCGGCACCGCCGGGCACGTCGACCACGGCAAGACGACGCTCGTACGCGCGCTGACGGGCGTCGACACCGACCGCCTTCCCGAGGAGAAGCGGCGCGGCATCTCGATCGAGCTCGGCTTCGCGCCGCTCGATCTCGGCGAGGGCCTCGTCGCGAGCGTCGTCGACGTTCCGGGGCACCGGCGGCTCGTGCGCGCGATGATCGCGGGCGCCACGGGGATGGAGCTCGTGATGCTCGTCGTGGCGGCCGACGAGGGCGTCATGCCGCAGACGCGCGAGCACGTTGCGGTGTGCGAGCTGCTCGGCGTGACGCGCGCGGTGGTGGTCGTGACGAAGGCCGACGCCGTCGACGCGGAGCTCGCGGCGATGGCGGGCGAAGAGGCGCGCGGCCTGCTCGGCGACCGCTGGACCGCCGAGGTGGTCGGATGCTCGGCGAAGACCGGCGCGGGGCTCGACGACGTGCGGGCGGCGTTGCGACGCGCGCTCCGGGCGCTCCCGCCGCGTGCTGCGCGCGAGCACGTGCGCATGGGCGTCGACCGCGTGTTCACGGTGCACGGCGCGGGGACCGTCGTGACCGGAACGCTCGTCGCAGGTCGGTTGAAGGCGGGGGCGCCGCTCTTCGTCGTCGGGGAGAAGTCGGCGCGGGAGACGGCGGCGAGGGGCCTGCACGTCCACGATCGCGCCGTCGAGGCGGTCGAGGCACCCACGCGGCTCGCGATCAACCTGGCGAGCGTGGCGCTCGACGCCGTGAAGCGCGGCGACGTCGTGACGACGGACGGCAAGCTGCGCGCGACGACGCTCTTCGACGTCCTCGCGCGGGGCACGCACGCGCTCGCGCGCGGGGCGGCCGTGACGGCGCACGTGGGGACCGCGGCGGTTCCCGCGCGGCTCGATTCGGTGACGTCGATCGAGGGAGGGGCGGTGGCGCGCGTGCGGACGGGGCACGCGGTGGCAGTCGCGGGAGGCGACCGCGTCGTGCTGCGAGGCGGCGTCGAGGGGCCGTCGGGGGCGGTCGTGGGAGGAGGCGTGGTGCTCGACGCGCGGCCCGACCGGCGTGCCTCGGGGGCGAAGCGGCGCACGCTCGTCGCCGCGCTGGCGTCGCTCGACCCGGACGTGACGGCGAGAGCGCTCGTCCAGGCTGCGTCGCCACGGCCCCTGCTGCGAGAGGGGATCGCGTCGCGCTTCGCCGTCGACGCGGTGGCCCTCGTCAGGGCCGCGGAGCGGGCCGCCTCGGAGAAGGCGATCGCACGGGCAGGCGATCAGGGATGGATCGCACGCGACCGCCTCGACGCGCTCGTCGCGCGTGCCCGGGACCTCGTGCGCGCGCACCACGAGCGAGCACCCCTGGAGCGCGGGCTCCCGCTCGAGACGCTCCGCGCTCGCCTCGCCGTCGGCGGCGGGCGCGTCGTCGCGGAGGAGGCCATACGGGTCGCATCGAGCGGCGGCGCCGCGGGCGACCGCCTCGTCGTCGAGGGCGACGTCGTCCGCCTTCCGGGGAGCGCGAGCGCGGCAGGCGCAGATGCGGCGGCTCTCGCGGCGTCGATCGCCACGGCGCTCGCGGCCGCCGGTTCCGCGGGGACGACCGAGCACACGCTCGCGGAGAAGACGTCCTGCGCGCCCCAGTCGCTCCGCGCGGCGCTCCAGCGGCTCGCGCGCGACGGAGCCGCCGTGCGCCTCGGCGAGCTCTGGTTCGCGAAGTCCGTGGTGGACGACGCCCGCGCGCACCTGACGAGGCACTTCGCCGGAGCGCGCACGCTCTCGGTCATCGAGTTCAAGGCGGCGACGGGCCTCGCACGCAAGCAGGCCGTCGCGATGCTGGAGCACTTCGACGCGCTCGGGTTGACGAGGCGCGAGGGGGACGCGAGAGTCCTCCGGTGACCGTCGAAGCGCTGCGAGACCTGCCGAAGGTGGACCGCGTCGTCGCGCACCCCGCGCTCGACGAGGCGAGGCGCGCGCTCGGCGACGCGGTCGTGACGGATCTCGTGCGCGCCGCGGTCGACGAGGCACGCGAGGCCGTGCGGGCCGGAGCGGAGACGCCGGGCGTCGACGTCGTCGCGCGGACGACGGCGGCGAAGGCGCGCGCTCGGATGGGACGGCGTACGCGGCGCGTGATCAACGCGACGGGCGTCCTCCTCCACACGAACCTCGGGCGCGCGCCGCTCGCAACGGGGGTCGTCGAGGACCTCGCCGCGAGCGCGTCGGGATATGCGTCGATCGAGCTCGACCTCGCGAGCGGAAAGCGCGGCGGGCGCGCCGCCTTCGCCGAGTCCGCGCTCGCGGGCCTCGCGGGCGCCGAGGCGGCCCTCGTCGTGAACAACAACGCGGCCGCGGTGCTCCTCGCGCTGGCGGCCGTCGCAGGCGGCAAGAGCGTGCTCGTCTCGCGGGGCGAGCTCGTCGAGATCGGCGGAGGGTTCCGCATCCCGGAGGTGCTGGCGCGATCGGGCGCTCGCATGGTCGAGGTGGGGACGACGAACCGCACGCGCGAGCGCGACTACGCGGAGGCGCTCGAGGCCGACGCGTCGGTAGGCGCGATCCTGCGCGTGCACCCGGGGAACTTCCGGCAGACGGGGTTCGTCGAGCGGCCGTCGCTCGCGTCGCTCGTCGCGCTGGGACGGACGCGGGGCGTCCCGCTGATCGAGGATCTCGGCGGCGGTCTCCTCGCGGAGCTCGGCGTCGAGGGGCTCGAGCGCGAACCGCGCGTGGGGGCGAGCATCGCCGCGGGCGCGGATCTCGTCTGCTTCAGCACCGACAAGGCGCTCGGCGGCCCGCAAGGGGGGGCGATCGTGGGGCGCGCGGCGCTCGTCGAGAAGGTCCGTCGCGATCCCCTGGCGCGCGCGCTCCGCATGGGGAGGCTCCCGCTCGTGGCGCTCGAAGGGACGCTCGCGCTCTGGCAGCGCGGGGAGCTCGACGCGATCCCGGCGCTCGCGGCGCTCCGGCAGCCCGTCGCGGACGTGAGCGCCCGCGCGGCCCGGTGGGCGCAGCTCCTCGAGGAGCGGGACGTGCGGTGCATGGTCGTCACGCTCGCGGCCGTCGCGGGCGGAGGCGCGTTCACCGAGGAGCAGGTGGCGTCGGCGGGCGTGGCGCTCGAGGGCTCGGCCGAGGGATGGATCGAGCGCCTGCGGACGGGAGAGCCGGCGGTCGTCGCGCGCATCGAGGGAGACCGCGCCGTGCTGGATGCGCGATCGGTGCTCGCGGGGGAAGACGAGGCGCTCCTCGACGCCGTCGCGCGCGCGAGCGGTCAAGCGGGCTAGTCGAAGAGCACCCCCGGGTTCAGGATCCCCGCCGGGTCCATCGTCCGTTTCGCCGCGCGCAGGGCCTCGACGAAGAGCGAGGGCACCTCGCGCTCGTACCAGGGCCGGTGGGTGCGGCCGACCGCGTGGTGGTGCGTGATCGTCGCGCCGCATGCCGCGAGCGCATCCCCTGCCGCCCGCTTGATCGTCCCCCACGCGTCGAGCTGCCCGCCTCCCCTCGGCGCGCAGACGAACGTGAAGTACGGCGCCGGCCCGTCCGGATAGACGTGCGTGAACCGGCACGAGACGACGCCCCCGCCGCACGTCTCCTTCATCGCCGCGTGCACGTCCGCCCGGACGCGCGCGTCGAGCTCCTCGAAGCGGTCCCACGTGCACGCCGTCTCGAACGTGTCGGCGACGATGCCCAGGCTCACGAGCGCGCTCTGGAGGTACGGCGCGTCGAAGAAGGCTCGCCTCCACGCCTCGGCGCTCGCGTCCGCGCCTCGCTCGTCGACCTTCTCCTTCGCGCCCGCCGAGCTGCCGCCCTGCGCCACGGCGATGGCGAGCGCGCGGTCGATCCACGCGCGCATCGACTGGTCCGCCGACTCGAAGCCGAGCAGGAGCACGGCGCCCCCGTCCGCGGGCACGCCGTGGAGGAGCGCCTCGTGCGGATCGAGCAACCGGCAGTTCGACGGGTAGAGGCCACTCTGCGCGACGGCGCGCGCGGCACGCGCTCCCTGCACGAAGTCCTCGAAGCGCACGCTCGCCGACGCGCGGAACCGGGGCCTGGGCCGGACGCGCATCCAGGCCTCGGTGACGACGCCGAGCGTCCCCTCCGAGCCGAGGACGAGCCGATCGGGGGCGGGGCCCGCGCCCGAGGCGGGGAGGCGCCGCGTCGCGAAGGGGCCGCGCGGCGTGATCATCCGCACCGACTCGACGAGATCGTCGACGTGCGTGTAGAGCGTCGCGAAGTGCCCGCCGGCGCGCGTGACGATCCACCCGCCGAGCGTCGAGTGCTCGAAGCTCTGCGGGTAGTGCCGGAGCGTGAGGCCGTGGGCCGCGAGCTGCTCCTCGAGACCGGGCCCCGTCGCCCCGCCCTGGATGCGCGCGGCGCGCGACGCCGCGTCGACCTCGAGGACGCGGTCCATCGCGCGAAGATCGATCGCCACCGCCCCCGCGAACGCCTGCCCCTCGGGCCGCGCCACGCCGCCGACGACGCTCGTCCCGCCGCCGAAGGGAACGGCCGCCAGGCGTTCGTTCTCGCACCAGGCGAGGACGCGGGCGATGTCGTCCTCGTCGCGCGGGAAGGCGACGGCGTCGGGCGCGGCGCCGAAGTCGCCCTCGAACGCGCGCACGAGATCGGGAAAGGCCTTGCCGTGGGCGTGCATCGCGCGTTCGCGGCGATCGACGGAGACGCTGCCGGCGAGCTCCGGTGGCGGCGTGACGTTCGACGCGGGCATGCGGATCGTCGCGAGCGTCGGGGGCGCGCGGAGGGCAGGCGGCTCGACGCCGAGGAGACCGGCGACCTGCGCGGCGAGGCCCCGGCGCGCGTCGTCGTCGGGGAAGCGGTCGGCCCATCCCCACGCCCAGAGCGATCGCTCGCGGCTCATCCGCCCCTTCCCTACCACCCTTTGACACGACGGGCCCCGGCGTGGTCGCCTCGATGGGCCGCCATGGACCTCAAGGACCTGCTCGACGATCTGATGAAGGAGCTCCACAAGGTCTCGCGCACGTCCGCGCTCGTCGGGGCGCCGCTGACCATGGGCGAGGTGCAGCTCGTGCCTCTGTGCCGCCTGACGATGGGCTTTGGCACCGGGACGAGCGACGCCGCAGGGAGGGCGCTCGGTCGCGGGGGTGCGCTCGAGGGTGCGGGCGCGGGCGGGGCGCTCGCCGTCGAGCCGCGCGCCTTCGTCGTGGTAGGGCCGGACGGAGTGCCGCAGATGCTCAGCATGCGCCACGGAAAGAAGGCGGTCCTCCAGCACGCCGTCGAGGTGCGCCCCGCGCCGGCCAACGGGAAGCGCGACGAGGAGTAGCGTGTCCTTCTGGCTTGCCCTCGGTGCGGCGGTGGGGCTCGCGTGCCTCGTGGCGTGCGCCGTGCTCCTCCTTCGTCGCGTTCGCGTCCACGCGCGCGTGAAGGCAAAGGCCAGCGCCGAGGGGACGTGGAGCGCCGCGGCCGGAGGGGCCGTCGGTCCGATCGCCTTCACGGCGGGAGCTTCTCCCGGCGGCACGCAGTGGATGGCCCACGTCTTCGGCCGCCGCATCGCCCGGGGCACGCGCGTCCCGAAGGCGCGCCGTCCGCCCGTCTCGGCGTCGCGCGCGTGGAGCCTCGCGACGTCGCTCTTCCGCGAGGTCCGCTTCGACCGCCTCGACGCGATCGTCCACGGGACCGCCGGCGATCCGGCGACGAATGCGCAGGTCATGGGCTTGCTCACGGCGGCGAGCGCCACCTTCGCGCCGCGCGCGAACATCACGACCGACGTCGACTGGCTCGCCGACGGCCCCTTCGTCGACGTCGACTGCGATCTCGAGGCGAGCTTCGTCCCGCTGCGCCTCGGCTGGGACCTCGCCCGGACCACCTGGATGCGAAGGAGCGCCTGACCATGAGCGACCAACTCTCCGATCTCGTACGCCAGATGCTCGACGGCATGCACACGCTGTCGAAGACGGACACCATCCTGGGGGAGCCCATCCAGGCGAAGAACGCGACGCTCATCCCCGTCCACCGGCTGCGCATCGGCTTCGCCGCCGGCACGGCGAAGGGCGACGCGAACGCCGACGCCCGCCGAGGGCAATCGGGCGGACGGGGCGTCGCGGGAAGCGTGCAGCTCGACCCCATCGCGGTCATCACGGTGGGCGCCGACAACATCCCGCGCATCCTCGCCGTCGACGGCGACGCAGAGAGCCCCATCGGGCGCCTGCTCGACCAGGTGCCCGAGCTCCTCGTGCGCGCGGCGAAGGCCGTGGGCGAGCGCGTGGTGAGGCCGGCGATCGGCGGCGACGACGACAAGCGGCTCGCCGAGGGCGACGACGCTCCGAAGCGCTGAGAGGTGCCTCGGATCGCGCGGAGGTCGACGATCGACGCGGTGAGTGGTCCCGTCAGATCGCGATGCGGTCGCCCGGTGCCGGAGCGTGCACCGACGGCACTCCCTGCCCGGTGAGCAGCTCCGAGAGCACCTTCTGCGGGCCGGGGTCGCCGTGGACGAGGATGACGTTCTTCAGGCGGCCACCCTCGCGCGCCTCGCCGACGTAGTCCTTGAGGTCGTTCTGGTCGGCGTGGGCGCTGAACCCGTTCATCACGTAGACCTCGGCACGGAGCTCGCGCTCGACGCCGAAGATCTTCACGCGCGGGCGCTTCTCGACGATGCGCCGCCCGAGCGTGTGCGGCGCCTGGAAGCCGACGATGAGGACCGCGTTCTTCGGGTCCTCGATCGACGCCTTGAGGTGGTGCACGATGCGCCCGGCCTCGCACATGCCGCTCGCCGAGATGACGATGGCCGGGTGGTTGTCCGTGTCGATCGCCTTCGAGTCCTCGGTGGCCGACACGTAGCGCAGGCGGTCGAAGTCGAACGGCGACTGGTTGCTCGAGACGAGCGCGCGCGTCTCCTCGTCGAAGCACTCGGGGTGCAGCTTGAAGACGTCGGTGATCTTCACCGTCAGCGGCGAGTCCACGTACACCGGCATCGGCGGCATCTTCCCTTGCTGCTGGAGGGCCTTCAGCGCGAAGACGATCTCCTGCGCGCGCTCGAGCGCGAAGCTCGGGATGATCACCTTGCCGCCGCGCTTGTAGACGCGGTCGATGATCTCCGCGAGCTTCGCGTCCATCTCCTGGATGGGGGCGTGCAGGCGATCGCCGTACGTCGATTCGATGATGAGGGCGTCGGCGCCCGTCGGGCACTCCGGGTCTTTGAGGATGGGCATCCGCCGGCGGCCGAGGTCCCCCGTGAAGACGAGGCGCTTCTTTCCGCTGTCACCGGCGCCGCCCTCGTCGACGTCGAGCACCGTCACGGCGCTGCCGAGGACGTGGCCCGCGTCGTAGAACGTGACGTCGACCCCGGGCGCGATCGTCATCTTCCGGTGGTAGGGGAGGCTGATGATCATCCCGAGGATGCGCGTGACGTCGGCCTCGCTGTAGAGCGGCTCGACGCGCTCCATCGTCACGTCCCCCCGGTCGACGTGCTTGTTGATGAAGCGCGCGTCCGACTCCTGGATGGCGGCGGCGTCGGCGAGCATGGCGGCGCAGAGATCGCGCGTCGCGGGCGTCGTGAAGATCGGGCCGTCGTAGCCGTTCTTCGCGAGCATCGGCAGCGCGCCCGAGTGGTCGATGTGGGCGTGCGACAGGACGACGGCGGTCAGCGAGCGCGCGTCGAGGCCGAGGTTCTTGTTGTGCTCGATGGACTCGCGGCGCGGCCCCTGCCAGAGCCCGCAATCGAGGAGGATCTTCGCGTTCTTCGTGTGGACGAGGTGCTTCGAGCCCGTGACGGTCCGCGCCGCGCCGATGAATTCGATCTCCATGACGGGCCAGCCTACACGGTCGCGCCCGCCGGGGATCAGCCGGTCAGGAACTTGAGCAGGCGATCGACCGTCTTGCCGTACGGCGGACGGAGGAGGCCGGTCGTGTTGAGCCGCGCCTGGCGGAAGACGGGCTTCTTCTTCGTGAACGAGTCGAAGCCCTCCTTCGCGTGGTAGTGGCCCATGCCGCTCGGGCCGATGCCGCCGAAGGGCACGTCGTCCTGCGCGACGTGGAGGAGCGTCTCGTTCAGCGTGACGCCGCCCGAAACGGTCTCGTTGAGCACACGGTCCGTCGCCGCGCGATCGTGGCTGAAGAAGTAGAGCGCGAGGGGGCGCGGGTGCTCGTTGACGTAGGCGATCGCCTCGTCGAGCGTCTGGTACGTCTTCACCGGGAGCACCGGCCCGAAGATCTCCTCCTGCATGACGAGCATCTCGTCGGTCGGGTCGAGGACGAGCGTCGGCACGAGCTTGCGCGACGCGGCGGGGTCGATCGTCTCGTTGGCGGGGTTGAGCTCGACCACGCGCGCGCCGCGCGTCTTCGCGTCCTGCACGAGGCCCGAGAGGCGCTGGTGATGCCGCTCGTTGACGATCGACGTGTAGTCCGGGTTCTTCTCGAGCGTCGGGTACATCTTGGCGACGGCCGCCTTGCACGCCTCGACGAACGCGTCGCGCGTGCCCGCCGGGACCAGCACGTAGTCCGGCGCGATGCACGTCTGCCCGGCGTTGAAGAGCTTCCCCGCGAGGATGCGCTCCGCCGCGGTCTTCGGGTTGAAGTCGCCGCCGACGATGGTGGGCGACTTTCCGCCGAGCTCGAGGGTGAGGGGGACGAGGTTCTCGCTCGCCGCCTTCATGACGAGCTTGCCGACGCGCGTCGAGCCCGTGAAGACCATGTGGTCGAAGGGCAGGTGCGAGAACTCCTCGCCCACGTCGGCTCCCCCCGTGATGACGGTGACCTGGTCGTCGGGGAACGTCTCCGCGACCAGATCGCGCAGGAGCTCCGCCGTCTCGGGCACGAGCTCGCTGGGCTTGATCATCGCCCGGTTGCCCGCCGCGAGGACCTGGACGAGCGGCGAGAGCGCGAGCTGGATCGGGTAGTTCCACGGCGAGATGATCCCGACGACGCCGAGCGGCTGCGGGCGCACCTCGAGGCTCGCAGGGAGGAACACCCAGCCGACCTCGCGCTCCTCGACCTCCATCCACTCCTTGAGGTGTGCCTTGGTGTGCTTGATGGCGCCCACGACCACGAAGATCTCGCTGACGATCGTCTCGTGCTTGGACCGGTTGCCGAAGTCGCGCGAGATGGCGTCGGCGATCCCGGCCTTCCGGCGGATGAGCGCCCGCTCGAGCTTGTCGAGCGTCTCGATGCGCTCCTCGTAGGTCGGGGCGCCGTTCTTTCGCTGCGCCTCCTTCATCCGCGCGAGGCGGGCCGCGAGCCCGTCGCCGACGCGGGCGCCCGGAGCGTCGCGAGCATCGCGAGCGTCGCGGGCCTCGTGAGCCTCGTGAGCCTCGTGAGCCTCGTGAGCGTCGTGAGCGTCCGGAGGTGCGTCGGGGGTGGTAGGAGGAGCGGCAGCCGTCGTCATGGTGGGAGAGGATAGGACTCTGCTCCCCCCGCGCAAGGCACGCGGGCGCGCGTGCCGCAGCCTCCTCCGCGTGTATAGTGGGATCGTCCCATTGAGTCTCATTCGCAAGCCAGGGGCGGTCGCGGAGACCGTGGGGGGCTCGCAGGATCCGCAGACGGGTGTACAGCGCACGCTCGTGTCGCTGCTCGAGATGGCCTTCGGCGACGTGCACTCGGCGCACACGGCCGTGGCGAGCGCGCTCGTCGTCGCCGGGAGGGACGAGCTGCCCCGGGAACCGGCCGAGATGGTCGCGTTCGTTCGTGCGCACATGCTCACCTCGCTGAGCGACCAGATCGGTCCCCGCCTCACGATGGCGCTCGTCGACGATCTGCTCCTCCGGCTCGACCTGCCCGCGAGCGTCGTCGTCGACGAGCCGCCGCCGTCGTCGGTGCCGCGCCCCATCGCGCGCATCGCGGCGCGCGCCGCGTCGTCGGGCTCCTCCCCCACGATCCCGTCGTCGCGCGTGCGCAAGGCGACGCTCGGGATCATCCTCGTCGACGCCGATCGCGTCGGGCGGACGGCGGTGGCGCGCGCGCTCCTCCGCGCGCACTGGGACGTGACGGTCGTCGAGTCGACCGACGAGCTCCAGTCGCTGGTCGACGTGGGCGAACCGGTCGACGTGGCGCTCGTCGACGCGGCCCACCCGGCCGCGCCCGCGCTCCTCGAGGCCATCGCGCAGAGGCACCCCGAGATGGTCGTCGTCGCGCGCAGCGCGGACGCGATCCGGACGCGCGCCCACCTGACGGAGCTCGGCCTCGAACGCTTCGACGTGCGCTCGCGCGAGGCGCCCGCCGAGGAGCTGATCGACGCGATCAAGCGCGCCCGGGAGCCGTAGAATCAGGCCGGCATGCGCCGCGCTGCCGTCCTGCTCCTCGCCGTCCTCGCGACCGCGTTCGCGTCTGCGTGCGATCGCCGTACGCCGTCGCAGGCGCCGTCCTCCGCCGGCTCCTCCTCCGCGGCGGCCTCGTCGAGCACGCCCACGTCCGCGGAGCCCTCGGGGAACGCGTCCTCCGTCCTCGCCCGCGGTACGCCGTGCGGCGACCTGGGGTGCGCGCAGTTCGACTCGCCGAAGGACGCCTTCCTCGCCGCCGTCGCGGGCGACCCGCGCATCATCGCGATCGGCGAGGCACACGCCCCGAAGGGCGCGGTCGCGACGTCGGCGGCGAAGCGCTTCTCCGACGAGCTCTTGCCGCTCCTCGCCGGGCGCGCGTCGGATCTCCTCGTCGAGCTCATGATGCCGCCCACCGGTTGTGTGGACGCCGCCGCCGAGGTCCGGGAGAAGCAGGCTCCCGCGACGTCGAAGCAGGCCCCGACCAACCAGAACGAGTACCTTGCAATAGGCGAGAAGGCCCGCTCGCTCGGCATCGTGCCCGACATGCTCCGCCCTTCGTGCGCCGACCTGGACGCGGTGCGCGACGCGGGGGGCGGTGCGATCGAGGCGTCGCTCGCGATGATTGCGCGCCTCAGCACCGCGCAGGCCGGCAAGCTCCTCGATCGCGACACGCGCACCGCGGCCGACCGCGGCAAGGCCGTCGTCGTCTACGGCGGGATGCTCCACAACGACCTCGATCCGCCGGCGGACCGCGCCACGTGGAGCTACGCGCCCGCCCTGGACGCGAAGAGCGGCGGGAAGCTCGTCGCCATCGATCTCGTGGTGCCCGAGTTCATCGTCGACGACGCCACGTGGAAAAGCCTCCCCTGGTACGCGCACTACGACGGAGCGCGCCTCGGCGGGAAGACGACGCTGTTCCGTCTCGGGCCGAAGAGCTTCGTGATCGTGTTCCCGCGGTCGGGGCAGTAGCGTCTCCCGGTTGGAGTCGCCGCGCATGTACGAAGAACGACCGTTCGGTGGCGTGGACATGGAACTCGGTCATCTCACATTGGAGGCAGGGGATTGGTCCGCCGCGCTCGTTCGCCTGCGCGCCATCCGCCGCGCGGCCTTACGGCATCGGTGGCTCAGCACCTCGAGCAAGTGCCTGGTTGCCATGCTCGACGTGGCCCCGCCTCGAAGCAGAGCTGGGATCGCCCGGAGGCTGGTTTCAGAGGCGCCGACGGTGCAAGGCCTCCGGCTGCTGGGGCGAGCCGAATCGAACGCCGGCAACAAGTCGCTCGCGAACCGCGCATTTCAGCGGATGGCGGCACGGGCTGAGCGGGTGGGCGACCTGGATGGACTCGCAATCGCACGAACGGCTTTGAGGGGGACCACCGACGCGCAAACCTCCACGTACAGGGACCGGTTGCGCGCGTCCGTTCGGGCCGCGAAGCGCGAAAGGGACACGTCGTATCGAGAGCTCGAGAAGATGCGAGCCGATGCGCACCGGCGGCGAGCAGGCCACACGCTTCGCGAGTGTGATCGCGCGCTGCTTCTCGCGAGCGTCGCCGCCGCTGACTTCCAATCGGCCGTAGCATTCGGTCGTCGCCTGGCACGACGAAGCACAAGCAGCTGGGATCTCGTCGGGTTCTCCCTCGCTTGCGAGCATGCGGGGGACGTCGACGAGGCCTCTTCGGGGTATGAGCGCGCGCTGCACGCGGCGATCCGCCATGGCGACATGCATCACCGCTTTCACGCCAGTCTTGGACTTGCGCGCCACAACGAGCAGAGTCGCATCGTAGACGCCACCAGCCGGCGGATGGCTGCACTTGGTCTCCGAAGCTTTCCGTCCCGTCCGCCGCCAACTCATTTCCAGCAGTCGCTCGGGCTATTCTGGGCGCAAGTACACGACGACTGACGGCTCGGAAGCCGTGCCGTTCATAGCGACGAGCAGCGGAGGCGGCTCGCGATCGTAGTGCGTGGGAGGGAATACGCGTCGCGGCGACCCGCAAGAGTTCGCGTGGTCCTGCCAGGGCGCCGCGGAAGGACGTAGCGTGGCCATACCGCCCATGGACTCCCCGCTCCTCGTCACCGCCTTGACGGCGTTGCTCACGCACCTGCCCGTGTTCATCGTCTGGCTCGCCGGGGCGATCGTCGCGCTCGTCCGACCGAGCGTGCCGAGGCGCGTCGTGGGCTTCCTCGTGGGCGGGCTGGTGGCGCACATGGCGCAGGCCGTCGTCGGGACGGGCGTCGGCGTGCTTCTCCCCTTCCGGCTGCGCGAGGGTGGCGCCTCGATGGCGCAGGTAGGCAGCTACCTCCTCGTGTGGAACTTCGCGTGGAACCTCGTCAGCGCCGCAGCGTGGGTCCTCGTGCTCCTGGCCGTATTCGCCGAGAGGGAGCCGGCGAAGGGGTAAGCGCGAGGCCGGATTCCAGGGCCGGATCCCATCGGTCACGAGCAGCCCCGACGGCAAGTTGCGACCGCCACGACACTCGCGAGCGTCCGCCCGCAGGTCGTGACTCGCCTACTCCACCGTCATCGTCTCGTCGAACGCGATGACCCTTCGAAGGAACAGCTCCGACAGGATGCGCAGCGCCTCGAGCGACGGGAGGCTCCCCGACTCGATGATCGCGGAGATGGACGCGAGGCCGTCGACGCGCGAGAGGAGGTACCCCGCGCGAAAGTCGAGCGCCTGGAGGGAGAAGATCGCGTCGGGGCCCATCGCGACGTGGGGCACGCGGTCGAGCGAGCCGAGTCGCGCCGCGTAGACCTTGCGAAGCTCGCTCTTGGCGATCTGCGCGCAGTCGAGCGCGTCCTGGTCTCGCGGCCGGTACTCGAGGAGGGCCTCGGCGGCGAGCGACGCGCCCTCGTAGTCTCCGGCGGCGAGGCGCTCGAGCATGCTCTCGGCGAAGGCGTTGTCGGACGCGGCGCGCGACGGCGGGATCATGCTCGCGCTCTCGGGGAGCGGCGGCGGCGCGGACCGAGCGGGCCGCGAGCTCACCGGCGGGTCGGCCACCGGCTCGTGCGAGGCGCCGTTCAACGAGAGCTCCGGAACGTCGATCGTCATGTACGCCTCGCTCATGGGACCCGTCTGGCTGCCGTGAGCCTTCCCCCCGGAGGGTTCGGAGTCAAGGCGCGTGCTCCTCACGAGCGTGTGTTGCGGCAGCGCTATGTTTGTTCACGTGCCGGTGTACGGACTCACGCGCGCGCTCGTATTTCCCCCGGCGGATCACGCAGAAGACGGCCTCGTGGCGGTGGGCGGCGATCTCTCGCCCGCGCGCCTCCTGCTCGCCTACGGCAGTGGAATTTTTCCGTGGTACGGCGAAGACCTCCCCATCCTCTGGCACTCGCCCGATCCGCGCTGCGTCATCCCCATCGCGAAGCTCCACGTGGGGCGCTCACTCCGAAAGACGATCGCCCGCGGCGCCTACGCCGTCCGCTACGACACCGCCTTCGTCGACGTGATCCGCGCGTGCAAGACGGCGCCGCGCGTCGGGCAGGACGGGACGTGGATCACCGACGACATGGAGCGCGCGTACGTGAAGCTCCACGCGATGGGCTATGCGCACTCGGTCGAGGCGTGGGTGGGCGACGAGCTCGCGGGGGGCCTCTACGGCGTGTCGCTCGGGCGCGTCTTCTTCGGCGAGTCCATGTTCGCGCGCCGGTCGGACGCGTCGAAGGTGGCGCTCGTGCACCTCGCGCAGCGCCTCGGCGGCTGGGGCTTCCGCATCATCGACGCCCAGGTCCCCACGCCGCACACGGTCGCGATGGGCGCCGAGGAGTGGCCGCGCAGCGAGTTCCTCCGCGTGCTGAGGGACGAGCTCGCGCACCCGACGCGCAAGGGAAGCTGGGCGGACGAGGAACCGCCGCTCGAGCCCTCGCAGCGCTGAACCCTTCCGAGCCGCGAGCGTCGGTCCCGGCGCTACGTCAGGCCTTCACGCGCTCGTTCGTCGGATCGTAGAGGGGCTTCATCGACGCGATCGCGGGGTACGTCTTTCCGGCGATCTCCACTTCCCACGTCGCCTTCTCGAGGTACGCCGCGTCGACCGGCTGGCCCGCCTCGATCATCGCGAGCCCGACGGCGCCGCCCACGGTGAAGCCGTAGGACCCCGCGCGCACGTAGCCGACCGGCTTGCCGTCGCGCTTCACGAGCTCGGCGTGGAAGAGGAGCGGCTCCGGATCCTTCACGAGCACCTGCACGATGCGCCGCGTGAGCGGGCCCGCGGCCTTCTTCGCGGCCACGGCGTCCTTGCCGAGGAAGCTCGGCTTCTTCATGTCGACGGCGAAGCCCAGGCCCGCCTCGAGCACCGAGTCGGTGTTGTCGATGTCGTGCCCGTAGTCGCGGTACCCCTTCTCCATGCGAAGGCTCGCGAGGGCCTTGAGGCCCGCGTGGCGGAGGCCGAACGCCTTCCCGGCCTCGACGAGGCGGTCGTAGACGTGGCTCGCCTGCTCGGCGGGGACGTAGAGCTCGTACCCGAGCTCCCCGAGGTACGTGATGCGCACGCAGAGGGCGCGCGCGTACCCGATGTCGACGTCACGCGCGGTCCGGAAGGGGAACGCCTCGTTCGAGAGGTCCTCGGTCGTCAGCGATTGCATGAGCTCCCGCGAGCGCGGGCCCTGGACGTTGATCTGCCCGTACCCCGAGGTGACGTCCGTCACGAAGGCGTGCGCGTCGCCGGCGTGGCGCTTCATCCACGTCTCGACGTGACGGTGCGCCGTGTCGGTCGCGACGACCCAGAAGCGCTCGTCGTCGAGCTTCGTGACGGTGAGGTCCGCCTGGAGCTTGCCCGCCTCGTCGAGCCACTGGGTGTACGTGATGACGCCCGGCGCCCCGTCGACCTTGTTGGCCGAGATGTGCTCGAGGACGCGCCCCGCGTCGCGCCCCTGGACGAGGAACTTCGACATGAACGACATGTCCATGACGATGACGCCGCTGCGCGTCGCCTCGTGCTCCGCCTTCCAGTACGGGAACCAGTGCTGGCGGCCCCACGAGAGCGTCTCGGGCTGCGGGGTCTCGCCCTCCGGGAGGTACCAGTCGGCGCCCTCCCAGCCGCTCACGTCGCGGAACGACGCGCCGCGCGCCGCGAGGCGGTCGTGGACCGGCGAGCACTTCGCGCCGCGCGCCGTCTGCATCGACCGCGTCGGGTAGTGGCACTGGTAGACCATCCCGAGCGACTCCACGGTGCGCGTCCGCCGGTACTCGGGGTTCGTCTGGTAGCGGTGCAGGCGATCGATGTTCATCCCGGTCACGTCGACGTCGGGCCGCCCGTTCATGATCCAGTGCGCCACGACGCGTCCGAGGCCGCCGCCCGTGAGGATGCCAATCGAGTTCATCCCCGCCGCGACGAAGTAGTTCTTGAGCTCGGGCGCCTCGCCGACGATGGGCGCGAGATCCGGCGTGAAGCTCTCCGGCCCGCAGAAGAACTTGCGGATGCCGACCTCCATGCACGACGGCACGCGCTTCATCGCCGTCTCGACGTACGGCCCCATGCGGTCCCAGTCCGGGTTGAGCTCTCCGAACGAGAAGTCCTCGGGGACGCCGCCCACCTTCCACGGCGCGCAGATCGGCTCGAAGAGGCCGACCATCAGGCCGCCCACCTCCTCGCGGAAGTAGCCGTGCGACGCGGGATCTTCGAGGACGGGATGGTCCGGCGAGAGGCCGGGGAGGCGGTCGGTGATGAGGTAGTAGTGCTCGGCCGACTGGAGCGGGATGTTGACCCCGGCCTTCGCGCCGAGCTGCCGCGCCCACATGCCGGCGCAGTTGACGACGTACTCGGCCTCGATGTCGCCGTGGGCCGTCTGCACGCCGGTCACGACGCCCCTCTTCGTGAGAAACCCCGTGGCGGCGACGCCCTCGATGATCTTCGCGCCTTGCATGCGCGCGCCCTTCGCGAGCGCCATCGTCACGTCGACCGGGTTCGCGCGGCCGTCCTCCTTCACGTAGAAGCCGGCGAGGACGTCGTCGACACGCGCGAGCGGGAAGAGCTCCTTCACGTTCGCGGGCGAGATCTCGTGCACGTCGACGCCGCAGTAGCGGTTGAACGCCGAGATGCGCCGGTACTCCTCGAGGCGATCGCGATCGGCCGCCACCTCGATGAAGCCGACGGGCTTGAAGCCGGTGGAGAGCCCCGTCTCGGCCTCGAGCTTCGCGTAGAGGTCGCGCGTGTACTTGCGCATCTCCGTGGACGTCTCGGACGTCGAGCCGAACGTCACGATGAGGCCCGCGGCGTGCCAGGTCGTCCCCGAGGTGAGCCGGTCGCGCTCGAGGAGGACGACGTCCTTCCAGCCGGCGTGGGCCAGGTGATAGGCGACGGAGCATCCGATGATGCCGCCGCCCACGACGACGACGCGGGCACGCTGCGGGAGGACGGGATCGGCCATGGGGGCGCGGTGTTATAGCCGGCGGGACGGCGGAGGCGAAGTGCCTGCGCCGGGCGGAAGCATCCGCTCGCCGCGGACGCCGACCCGGACGTATTCGTCGCCCGTCAGCCCCGGACGAGCGCCAGGTACACGAGCGGAATCGCGATGCCCGCGGCGACGAAGAAGGCTCCCCGCCCCCAGAGGCCCTTCTTGCCGGCGATCATGAACATCCCCGAGGTCGCCAGGAAGAGGAGGCCCGCGGCGTAGGAGTCGGCGAAGTACGTCCAGGCCTTCTTCCCGCGATTGAGGTGCAGCCAGTTGGCCGCGCGGACGAAGAAGCGCGGCTTCTGCCCCTCGTCGACGACGTGGCCGGTCGCCGCCGTCACGTGGAGCGTGCGGTGCTCGAAGAGCACCTCGAGCTCGTCGCCCTCGCGGTAGACCTCGCGCGGCGTGTCGGTGATCCCGAGCTTCTGGAGGACGAGCGCCTTCGCGGCGTCGTCGTCGTCCGGAAGGGGGGCGCCCAGCTCGTGGGTCGACGTCGAGTCGACGAAGTTCGGGTCCCACGACGCGACGTGGTTCACGGCGATGCCGCTCACCGCGTACACGAACGTGAGCCCCACGGCGGTGTACCCCACGTCGCGGTGCACCGCGCGCAGGAGCCCCCTCCACTGGAACCGAGCCCTTCGCGCGCCGACACGCGCCTTCTTCGCGGGGCGCGCCTCGGGGGCCTTCGCGGGGGCCGTCTCCGCGGGGGCCACCTCCGCGGCGACCTCCCCGCTCGTCACGTCAGCCATACCTCTCTTCTTTCCACGGATCGGCGTGGTTGTTGTACCCGCGCGTCTCCCAGTACCCCGGCTCGTCGCGCGCGACGAAGCGGATGCCCTGGAGCCACTTGGCGCTCTTCCAGAAGTAGAGGTCCGGCACGAGCGCGCGGACGGGTGCGCCGTGGGCCCGGGCGAGGGGCGTGCCCTCGAGGCGGTGGGCGACGAGGACGTCGGGGGCCAGCGCCTCGCGCAGGAGCACGTTCGACGTGTAGCCGTTGGCCGCTTCGAAGATGACGTGGTGGGCGGTGGGCTTCACCTTCGCGCGCGCCGCGAGGTCGGCCACCCGCACGCCCGTGAAGCGCGCGTCGAGGACGGTCCACTTCGTGACGCAGTGCACGTCGCAGGTCTGGTCGATCTGGGGCATGGCCAGCATGCCGGCGAAGTCGAGCGTGAACGGGCTCTCCACCTCGCCGTGGACCTGGAGCTTCCAGCTGCCGGGGCTCGGGTCTCCCTCGTCGCCCCCCATCGGGCGGAGGTGCTTGAGGAGGTACTGGCTGGGGGGCAGGCGTGGTCGCCCGTCCGGACGGAGAGAGGCGCGTGCCTTCCTCTCCTCCTCGCTGTCGGCCAGGACGTACGCCGCGCCGCCGAGCGCCACGACGACCGACCCAGCGGTCATCGCGCGGAGGAAGGTGCGCCGCTGCATGGATGGGGACTCCGCCGGCAGGGGGTGCTTCAAGGTCGGGCCTCCACGATGGTACGCCCCGGGGGACGGGTCGGTTACTCTGCCATCTGGATGCGCAGGGACCCCGGCGAAATGCTGGCCAAGATCGACCTGGGGGTCCTGGGCCGCGCGATGCTCGACGCCGCCGGGTCGGCGGGCATCGGCTTGACCGTCACGCTGGTAGAGCCGCCGGTGCCACGCCACGTGTATGCGAACGCAGCCGCGGCCGCGATCCTCGGCTGGAGCATGGAGGAGCTCCTCGCGCGCAACCCCCTCGACAGCATCGCGCAGCGTGACCTCGGGCGAGTCAACGACCGGTTCGCGAAGCGGGTGGCCGGCGAGCAGGGGCAGGCATCGTACGAGCTCGTCGTGACGCGCAAGGACGGCCGCGAGGCGGCCATCGAGATCACCGCCGGCAGCGCGACGCTCGACGGCCGCCCCGCCGTCTTCGCGTTCATCGTCGACGTGAGCGCGAGGCGCGAGGCGGAGAGCCACCGGCTGCGGACCGAGGCGCGGTTCCGGGAGCTCATCGAGATCGCCCCGGAGCCGGTGAGCATCATCCGCGAGGGGCACTTCGTGTACGTCAACCGCGCGTACCTGGCCGTTCTCGGGTATCCGGACGGGCCCTCGCTCTACCGCGTCCCGCTCTCCGAGCTCGTCGACGAGCACGATCGCCCGATCCAGGAGGCACGCGAGTCCGCGCTCCTCGCGAGGACGTCGATGCCGCCGCAGACCTACCGCGCGCGCCGCTTCGACGGGACCCACGTGGTCCTCGAGGTGAGCAGCGTCTACTTCGAGTACGAGGGGAGGCCGGCCGTTCTCGGCATCGCGCGCGACGTGACGACGCGGAAGGCGCTCGAGCGGCAGCTCATCCAGGCGGACCGCCTCGCCGCCCTCGGGACGATGGCCGCCGGTGTGGCGCACGAGATCAACAACCCGCTCGCGTACGTGATGCTCAACCTCGAATGGATCGCCCGCAAGCTGCCCGAGGTCGAGCACGATCGAACGAGCCTGGTGGGGCTGACGGCCATGCTCGACGAGGCGCGGCAGGGCGCCGAGCGCGTCTCGACGATCGTCCGCGAGCTCCGCAGCTTCTCGCGGTCCGACGGCGAGACGCGCGCGAGCGTGGACCTCGCGGCCGTCGCGCAGTCGTCGATCCGCATCGCGGGCCACGAGCTCCGTCACAAGGCGCGAATCGTCACCTCGTTCGAGCCGGCGCGGCCCGTCTGGGCCAACCAGGCCCGCCTCGAGCAGGTGGTCATCAACCTGCTCCTCAACGCCGCGCAGGCCATGCCCGAGACGCGCGCGGAGGAGAACGAGATCCGCGTCTCGGTCCGGGAGGACGCGGGCGAGTACGCGGTCCTCGAGGTCTGGGACAACGGCCAGGGGATCCCGGCGGAGGTCCTTCCGCGCATCTTCGATCCGTTCTTCACGACGAAGCCCGTCGGCGAAGGGACGGGCCTCGGCCTCTCGATCTGCCACGGGATCGTCACCTCCCTCGGCGGCTCGATCGCGGCCTACGGCGAGGCCGGCGAGGGGACGACGTTCCGGGTCGCCTTGCCGACGACGGGCCACGTGCTCGGCGCCACCGCGGCCTCGACGCGCGAGCCGCCGTCGTCCCGACCGATGCGCGCGGCACGCGTCCTCGTCGTGGACGACGAGACCCCCATCGCGACGACCCTCCGCGAGCTGCTCGCTCCGGAGCACGAGGTGGTCGCCGCGACGAGCGCACGCGAAGCCCTCGCCGCGATCGCGAAGACCGAGTTCCACGTCCTCTTCTGCGACCTCATGATGCCCGGCGTGGGCGGCATCGAGCTCTACGAGCAGGTGCGCCGGCAGCACCCCGGGCTCGAGCGCAGGATCGTCTTCATGACGGGCGGCGCGTTCACCGCACGCACCGCCGAGTTCCTCGCGTCCGTGCAGAATCGCCGCATCGAGAAGCCGTTCAGCCTGACGCTCGTCGAGCAGATCGTGCGCGAGGTCGCGAGCACGCCGTGGCCCTCCTGAACGTCGACCTGGGCGAGCTTCCGGACGAGGACGAGGCGCTCTACGCGAGCGCGCACCTCGCGAACGTCGCGTGCGGCGGGCACGCGGGCGACGCGGCGTCGATGCGCCTCGCGGCCGAGCGGTGCCGTCGTCACGGGACACGCCTCGGCGCCCACCCGTCGTACCCGGACCGCGACGGCTTCGGGCGAAGGCACATCGCGATCGACCCGGCCGCGCTGCGTGCGAGCGTCGCCGCGCAGTGCCGCGCGCTGGTCGAGGCGACGGGCGAGCGGCCCCGGTTCGTGAAGGCGCACGGCGCGCTCTACCATGCGGCACGCGACGACGAGGCGACCGCCTCGGCCCTCGTCGCGGGCGCGCGGGAGGCGCTCGGCGACGCGATCGCGCTCCTCGGGCCCGCCGCCGGCGCCCTGCGCGCGTGCGTCGAGCGCGAGGGACTCGGGTACCTGCGCGAGGGGTTCGCCGATCGGGGGACGCGCCCCGACGGAACCCTCGTCCCGCGCGGCGAGCCGGGGGCGCTGGTGACCGACGCCGCGACGGCCGCGTCGAACGCGGTGGCCCTCGCGCGATCGGGCGCGGTCGACACGATCTGCGTCCACGGCGACACGCCCGGCGCAGTCCTCATCGCGCGCGCCGTCCGCGACGCGCTCGACGCGTGCACGGGGTGACGACCCGTGAAGTTCGAGCCGTTCGGCGACGGTGCGTGGCGCGCGGAGCTCCCGCCAGACACCGGCGTCGCCCGTGCGAGGGCTCTGCTCGACGCGCTCCGGGCCGCACCCGGCGTCGTGGACGTCGTCGTCTCGGAGCGGCACGTGCTGGTCGTCGCGGCGGAGGCCACCGAAGACGTCCGGGGCGCCGTCGACGCCCTCCTCGAGCGCGCCCTCCATGCCCCGGTGGCGGAAGGCGCCGGCGCGACGCACGTCGTGCATGTCCGCTACGACGGAGCCGACCTCGCCGGGGTCGCGCGAGCGATCGGCGCCGACGTGCGCGAGGTCGCACGGCTCCATGCCGCGGGCCGCTACGTCTGCGTCGCGATCGGGTTCCTGCCGGGCTTCGCCTACCTGCGTGGTCTCGATCCGCGCCTCGTGATCCCACGGCGCGCGTCGCCTCGGCCGCGCGTGCCGGCGCTTGCGGTCGCGATCGGCGGTCCCTACACGGGCATCTATCCGTTCGCGTCGCCGGGCGGGTGGAACCTCCTCGGCACAGCCGTCGGGTTCACGCCGTTCGCATCCTCGTCCGGCGCCGCGATCCAGCTCGGAGACCAGATCGTGTTCGAGGAGGTCGCGTGATCCGCATCGCGTCGGTCTCCGGGCTCGCGACGGTGCAGGACGCCGGTCGTCGCGGTCACATGCACGAGGGCGTCCCGGTCGGAGGTGCGCTCGTGCCGGAGCTCCTGGCGCGGGCGAACGCGGCAGCCGGCAACCCACCCGACGCCGCGGCGATCGAGCTGATGGGCCGCCTCACGATCGAGGCCCTCGCGGGGTGCGTCGTCGCGACCGACGACGGCAGGCGCGAGGAGCTGGCCGTCGGCTCGAGGTGGGCCGCGACGTGCGCCAGGGACCGCGCGCGGTACCTCGCCGTGCGAGGCGGCTTCGACGTGCCCGTGGTGCTCGGCGGACGCGGCACGCTCCTCGTCGCGGGCATCGGTGGCCACGAGGGGCGTGCGCTTCGCAGCGGCGACGTGCTGCGTGCGGGCAGCGCCCCCCTCCGTCCACCGGGGATCCTGCCCGCGGGACCCGACCGGAGCGCGCCCATCGCCGTGTTTCCGGGGCCCGATCTCCACCGGTTCGAGGCTGGCGTCTTCGACCTCCTCCTCGGCGGCTCGTTCCTCGTCGACCCGGCGAGTGACCGGACGGGCATCCGGTTGAGCGGCCCTCCCCTTCTTCCTCGCGCAGGCGCCGACGGCGGCGGCGACGGCAACGGCAACGGGAACGCGGGCGTCTCCGCGCCGATGGTCCGCGGCGCCGTCCAGGTGCCGCCTTCCGGGCAGCCCGTCCTCCTCGGCCCCGACCACCCGACGACGGGCGGCTACCCCGTCGTCGCGCTCGTGGCACGCGCGTGCTTCGGGGCCGTGGGTGCCCTGGTCCCGGGAGACACCGTCCGATTCGTCTCGGGGCGGTAACACTCGCGGATTGGATGTTTCCAGGCCCGTTGGAAGTAGACGCGAAGGTACGGCACCTCACCTTGCTCGGCGTGGGCCGCCCTTCTACGCGAGAGGTACAAGGGGTCTTCCTCATGCGCTCGATGCTCGCGGTCTCGGTCGGTACGCTCGTCGTCCTCGGCGCTGCGGCCCAGGCCTGCTCCTCCAGCAGCACCCAGCAGGGCTTCACCGTGCCCGACGGGGGAGGGAGCAGCGGCGGAAGCAGCGGGGCGACGAGCAGCGGAGGAACCGGGAGCAGCGGCGGCGGCTCGAGCGGCGGCACCAGTTCGAGCGGCGGCCTCGTGGGCGACGGCGGGACGGTGGTCACGGAGGGCGGCGACGGCAGCGTCACGGTCACCAACACCGTCTACGCGAACACGGACGACACGCTCTACTCGGTCAACCCGCAGACCCAGGCCGTCACCCCCATCGGGCCGATGGTCGGGACCAGCGACAGCAACACGGACGGCACCGTGACCGACGTCGCCGTCGACGGCAGCGGCGACGTCTACGTGAACACCGAGTCGGTCATCTACAAGGCGGTCCTTCCCGCGGGCGGTACCGGGACGGTGCAGCTCCAGCAGGTGAAGGCCCTCACGGGGAGCACGAAGTTCTACGCCCTCGCGTTCGCCCCGGTGGGCGCCCTCGACCCGAACAACGAGACCCTCGTCGGCGGCGACAGCGCGGGCAACCTCTGGTCGATCGACACGAGCAGCGGAGCCAGCAAGAACCTCGGCAACTTCGGCGCCGACGCCAGCCAGTCCGGCCACACGTTCGAGCTCTCCGGCGACCTCGTCTTCTACCTCGACGCGCAGGGCAACCCGACGGGCCTCGCCACCATCCGGTCGTGCCCCTCCGGCGGGAGCGGCACCAGCTGCACGGGCGACTACCTCGCGGGCGTGAACATGACGAACCTCAAGGCCGCGTACAGCGGCACGGCGGGGGCGAGCCTCCTCGGCGGTATCTACGGCAGCTCGTCGTCGGGGCCCGGCGCGGGGACCGGATTCGCGGACGTATTCGGCCTCGCCGCGTGGGATTCGACGGTCTTCGGCTTCACGCGCTACACGAAGACGGCGGCGCCGACCCTCATCACGATCGACACGACGAGCGGCGCGGGCACCCAGGTGAAGACGTTTTCGTTCCCGAACAACGACGGCTGGTCCGGCGCGGGCGTGACGACGAAGGTCACGATCAGCGTGCCGCCGCCGCCGCCTGCGCAGTAGGCAGGGCGCGCGTCACTCCTTTCGCCAGTAGGAACCGGCGGCGGGGCTGAGCACCTCGGCGACGTGGACCTCGGGGGCGCCTTCGAGGGTGTCGCCGGCCTCGGCGAAGAACGTCTTGAAGTGCGCGGCCTCCTGGTGGAGCGCGTACGCGGCGTGATCGCGGTAGACCTCGTAGAGATAGAAGACGTTCGACGCCTTCTCGTCGCGCAGCACGTCGAAACGCAGGCAGCCCGCCTCGGCGCGCGAACCCTCGACGTCGAATTGCAGGTACTTCCAGAACCGGTCCATCTCGGCGGGCTTCACGGTCACCTTCGCGAACAATCCCAGCATCGGTCGCCTCCTTCAGCGTTGAACGGCACGGCCGTCGCCCTTTCGCGCGACGACGACGTCGAATGCGCCCGGCAGGACGCGCGCGTCGACGAAGCCTGCGGACGCCAGCGTGGCGAGGTACCAGTCGGCCTCGCGCAGGCGGCTCACGCAGGCGTCGACGCCCACGAGGAAGTACGTCCAGAAGAACTGCACCGCGAGCCGCTCGGCCGTGCGGAACTCCTCGGAGATGACGATGGTTCCGCCGTCGGGAAGCGCGTCGTGGGCCTTCGTCACGAGGCGGCGCGCTGTCGCCGCGGGCCAGTCGTGGAGGACGCGCGCGAACGAGACGACGTCGTACCCCCGAGGGAGCGGCCCCTCGAGGAAGTCGCCGCCCACGAACGCGAGACGACCCTCGAGCCGGGCCGCCGACGCCGTGCGCGTCACGAGCGGCTCGGCCGCGGGCAGGTTGAAGACGTCGCATCGGACCTCGGGGACGAGGGGGAGGACCCCCGCCGCGAGCGTCCCGTCCCCGCCGCCGACGTCGAGCCAGCGCCGCGGCCGGGACGGGCCGAAGAGGGTCGCGGCGTGCGCGCGGAAGGCCTCGACGATGGGGGCGCACCCGGCGGCCATGCTCCGCTCGAACGCCGCCACCTCGTCGGGCGTCGCGGGAGGCCACGCGAAGCGCGCGGACCGGTCGCCGCGGAGCACGTCGGCGAGGCGGCCGTGCACCTCCCGCCAGGGATACGCGTCGCGATCCCGCTCGATCGAGCGCGCATCGAGGACGGCGAGCGCCGCCGGCACGAGCGGCTCGCGGGCGCGGTAGCTCGCGGAGGCGAGCGCGTCGCCGGGCTGCACGCGGTCGACGAGCCCGAGGCTCTCGAGCCCGTCGAGGAACTTGTACATGCGCAGGGGGCGAGCGCCGGTCGCGGCGCACAGCGCGTCGAGGCTCACGGGCCCGGCGTCGATCCGCGCGAGCACGCCGAGGTCGAGCGCCGTCTTCACGAGGTCGAGCGCCTTGTCCGCGTGGAAGAGGAGGCTGAGGAGCGAGCGGGCGTTCACGACGGCCGGCGTGCCTGGTCGACGAGGGCGTCCATGAACGCGTCCACCTCGTCGTCCGTGTTGTAGAAGTGCGGCGCGACGCGCACGCCGCCACGGTGGCTGCACACGAAGCCGCGCGCCTCGAGGTCGGCGACGGCGCGCGCGTCGCCCGGGAAGCGCAAGCACACGACGCCGCCGCGGCGACCAGGCGCCTCGGGCGTGACCACCTCGATGCCGGCGGCCCGGGCGCGCTCGATGACCCGCGACGTCATGCGAAGGGAGGCCTCGCGCACGCTCTCGACGCCGACGTCGGCGAGGATGCGCAGGGCGACGTGGGAGACGAGGGCGGGCAGCACCGCGGGCGTTCCGGAGGCGAAGCGCCGCGCCGTCTCGGCGTAGGCGGTCGCGGGGCCGAAGGTGAGCGGGTCGCGCGAGGCGATCCAGCCGGTGGCCGGCGGCTCGAGCTGCCCGACGAGCCGCGGGTGGACGTAGAGGAACGCGGTCTCGATCGAGCCGCAGAGCCACTTGTGCGCGCCGCCGAGGAGGAAGTCGACGTCGAGGGCCGTGACGTCGATCGGCACGACGCCGACGGACTGGTACGCGTCCACGGCGACCCACGCGCCGACGTCGTGGGCCTTGCGGACGACCGGCGCGAGGTCGACGAGCGCCCCCGTCTCGAAGGCTGCGTGCGAGATGCAGACGAGGCGCGTCGTCTCGTCGATGGCTGCTACGAGGTCCGCCTCGACGACCGAAGCGCCGTCCCGTGCCTGGACGACCCGCACGCGTGCCCCGCGCCGCGCGTGCGCGTGGAGGAGGAACGGCACGGTCGGAAACTCGAGGGACGTGGTCACGACCGTGGGGCGCTCGGCGAAGTCGAGCGCACCGAGGAGCCGCCCGAGCAAGGACGACAGGTTCACGTCCGTCACGACGCTCCCGGGAGGGCCGCCGACGAAGGCCGCGAGGGCGTCGGCGTAGGCATGGAGGTCCCGCCACCACCGCTCCCACACCGCGTCGCGCCAGCCCGCGATCGTCTCCCAGTAGGACGCGAGGACGGCCTGCACCCCGCGCGGAACGGCGCCCGTCGAGTTGCTGTTCATGTAGACGCAGGTCTTCACGAGAGGGAACTCGTCACGGGCGCGCGCGAGCGCCGCCGCGGCCGCCGCGTTCATTTCGCGTCCCGGTCCGGCGCCACGTCGGCGTGCGCGACGAGGTGCTCGCCGCTGCCGACCGAGGTCGCCCTCTCCTGCCCCGGCGCGTAGCCACCGTCGCGCGTCCAGCGCTTCGTCATCTCGACGCGAACGTCCCAGAGCTCCGGGAAGAGCGGCTTCGTCATGCGTGCGGGGAGCGCCTGCGTCGGGAAGCCGTCCAGGGCACGCACGGTACGGTCCACGCCGATCGTCCGGCGCACGAGGAGGAAGTGCGCCATGAGCCACGTCTGGAACGCGCCGTCGAAGTCGCAGAGCTGCTCGCCCGTCCGATGAAGATCGGGGAACCCGGCGCGGTCGTCGTAGACCGCCGCGAGCGTCGTCCCGCGCCGCTCGACCCGGCGGAGAAACGCCTGGAGGACGGCCTCCGACGCGAGCAAGACCTGGTTGTAGCCGGGGGACTCGAGGCCGCTGCCGTTGCCGAGGTGGCGGCGGATCACCTGGAAGACGTCCGGCGAGAGCGTGAAGAGCACCTCGATGTCGCGCCCCAGGCACCGCGCCACCGCCACCATGCGATCGAGCGTCGCCGCGACGGAGAAAGGCTCGTCCGCGTCGAGTGCCTGGACGAGGTTCGTCGACTCGAACGAGAGGCACTTCAGCCAGAGCTCCTGCGTCTGGTGGAGGATCTGGAAGAGGAGCTCGTCCGGCACGACGAGCTGCGACGTGGGGGTCTGGAGGCCGAAGAGCGCCTGCGTCCGCAGGTACACCTCGTAGTCGAGGCTGCCCACGCCGACCTCCTTGCGGAGCGTGCGGTTGTAGATGGGGGCCTCCAGCGCCAGCCGGAGCGCCGTCGCCGCCTCGCTCTTCGAATCTTGCGACATGATGCTTGCTTCTCCCTCCCCTCGCCCCGGCGCGTGCGTCACGAACGCTGGGCAATCTCCTTCAGCTTGCGGCTCACCTCGGCCACCGGGAGGCTCTTCGAGAGCCACCCGTCCGCGCGCAGATCGCGCGCGAGCGCCCGCAGCTTCGACTCGTCGCACGCCGAGAACAGGTAGAAGCGCGTACCCGTCGGCGCCGTCGCGCGCGCCATCGGGATGCCGGTGCCCCCCGCTGCCCCGGGGATGTTCACGTCCATGAGGACCACGTGCGGCTTGAAGTCCCGGGCGAGCTGCTGGATGTCGTTCATCGACGCGCCCACGGCGACCGAGAACCCGTCGCGGGCGAGGACGCGCTGGAGGAGCTCGAGCTGCAGCGTGTCGTCGTCGATGACGAGGATCCTGGCGGGGTCCTTCACGACGCCACCGGCGCTGCGAGGTGCTTGCGGATCGTCGTGAGGAGCTGATCGCGCTCGATGGGCTTCGTGAGGTAGTCGCAGCAACCCGCTGCGCGGGCGCGCGCCTGGTCCTCGCGTGCGGCGTGCGCGGTGAGCGCGACGACCGGGATGTGGCGGAGCGCGGCGTTGGCCTTGAGCCGGCGCGTCGCCTCCCAGCCGTCGATGCGGGGCAAGGAGAGGTCCATCAGGATGAGGTCCGGCGTGTCGCGCGCCGCGCGCTCGAGGCCGTGCTCGCCGTCCTCGGCCTCGTAGAGATCGAAGTCCCCGCCGAGGTAGCGGCGCACGATGTCGCGGTTCTGCGGCGAGTCCTCGACGTAGAGGATCCGCGGGAGCTTGGCGGCCTCCAGGACGCGCCGCGCGACGAGCGCCTTCCGGGCCTCGCGGATGACGTGCTCGATCGCGACGCCGTCCTTGGTGACGATGCGGACGAGACCCTCCTTGAGGATCGCCTGGTCCTCCGGGGTGAGGGACTTCCCGGTGAGGACGAGGACGGGCACGTCCTGGCCCTCGGCGCGGAGCGTCCGGAGCACCTCGAAGCCGTCGATGCGCGGCATGAGCAGATCGAGGATGACCATCGACGGCTTGACGACGCGGGCCCGCAGGAGCGCCTCCTCGCCGTCGCGTGCCTCGACGGTGGTGAAGCCCGCGCGGCGCAGGTTGCGCGAGACCATCTCGCGCGTGTCGTCGTCGTCGTCGACGACGAGGATGTCCCCGGCGCCGGGCTGCACCGCGCGGCGCACGATGCTGACGAGGCGGTCGGGCTCGACGGGCTTCACGATGTACTCGCACGCGCCGAACGAGAAGGCCCGGGCCCGCTGCTCCTCGACGGAGAGGATGACCACGGGGATGTTGACGAGCGCTGGATCGCTCTTGAGCTCTGCGAGGACCTGCCATCCGTCGAGCTTGGGCAGGTGGATGTCGAGGATGATGACGTTCGGGCGGGACTCGCGCGCCATGGTGAGGCCGTCGATGCCGTCGACCGCCACGAGCACGCGGAAGCCCTCCTGCTCGAGCTGCCCGCGCAGCAGGTGCTGGATGAGCGGATCGTCGTCGACGACGAGGACGGTGGTCGTCGTACCTGCGGGCAGGGGGACGGGCTCCTCGGCGGTCGCGGCGTGCAGGGGAAGCGTGCTCGCGTCGACGGCGCCCGGCAGGCGGATGGTGAACGTCGAGCCTCGCCCGAGAGAGCTCGTGACGTCGATCGTCCCGCCGAGGAGGTTCACGACCTCGCGCACGATGGCCAGGCCGAGGCCCGTGCCGCCGACGCGCCGGCGCGAGGTCCCGTCGACCTGGCGGAACTTGTCGAAGATGAAGGGCAGCTGGTCGGGCGGGATGCCGGCGCCCGTGTCCTCGACGCGGACGATGAGGGCTCCGCCGTCGGCCTCGAGCGTGCAGACGAGCTCCCCCGCATCGGTGAACTTGGCGCCGTTCGACAGGAGGTTGAGGAGCAGCTGCTTGAGCTTGAGCGGATCGGTGAACGCCCGCACGCAGTCGGGTGCCACCTGGCAACGCGTCTCGACCTCCTTCCCCTTGAGGAGCTCCTTCACCGTGGCGAGGCACTCCTCGACCAGCGGGACGGTCTCGACGCTCTCCCGGATGACCTCCGCCCGGCCGGCCTCGATCTTCGAGAGGTCGAGGATGTCGTTGATGAGCGCGAGGAGCGTGCGGGCGTTCGACTTGATGATGCTGAGGTCGCGCCGCCCGTGCGGCGTCAGGCGGCTGCCCTCCTCGCGCAGGAGAAGATCGCAATAGCCGAGGATGCCGTTCAGCGGCGTGCGGATCTCGTGGGAGAAGTTGGCGAGGAACTCGCTCTTGAGGCGCGCGGCCTCCTCGATCTCTCGCGCGCGCTCCTCCTCGACCTTCTTCGACCGCGCCAGCTCCCCGGCGAGGCGGTCGAGGTCCTCGTTCTGCTGGCGCGTGATCTCCATGAGGAGCGCGCGCTGCTGGAAGCTCGCCATCGCACGCGCGGCGGTCGCCGTCTTGGCGTCGAGCTCCTGCTTGAGCCGCTTGTTCTCCGCGAGGAGCTCCTCGACGCGCTGCGCGGGGTCCGCGATCACGTGGACGCCCCGAACGCGAGCGCCGTGAGCGTCGTGTTGATGTGGAAGCCGCAGTAGATCTCGAAGTGGACGTTCATGCCCGCGCAAGGCGGCGCTGCGCGGAAGGCGTCGGAGAGGTCCTTCGTGCGGCCGCTGCCCTCGGCGAACCACTTGCGACCGCTGCAGTGGAAGAGGAGGACCGCGCGGGGGGACTGGACGCGGGCCGGCAGCTCGGACTCGAAGAAGCGGCGCGTGCTGCCCGCGATGTCCGTGAGCTTCACGAGCTCGAGCTCGCAGCCTTCGTCGAGCATGTTGGCGAAGAGGATCGACCCGTCGTCGAGGGGCTTCCACGGGGCGCGGATGAAGTACTCCCGTCCGACGCGGAGAGCGGTCGGCATGACGGCGAAGCCCTTCGGCTTGCCGAACTCGAGGTCCTCGGGGGTCACGCCGAGGAGATCGGCGTAGCGCTTGGCCGCCGGTTTGCCGTCGATCTCGAGGGCGCGCATCGTCGTCGAGTCGACCTTCGTGATGCGCATGGTGCGACCCGTGGGCTCGTACCAGTGCGACCGCAGGGCGGCCCACGGAGCCTCGGTCCGGAAGAGGGCGACCGCGACCGAGTCCGACGCGACGTCGCCGTCGACGTGGATCTCGGCCGACTGCTTCGCCGGGTCGCCCTCCGTGTCGGAGGCGCCGCCGCCGACGGCCATGAGGGCCTGGTTCTTCGACATGACGCCGAGGAGCAGCTCCTCCTTCTTGAAGCGGAAGCCGTCGTCGATGACGAGCGCCACGTACCGGCGCGAGGCGAGCGCCTCGCCCTTGACCCCGAGCTCGTCGCACGCGCGACCGACGGCCGTCTCGCCTGCGCCGCTCGCGTCACGCGACAGGTCCTTGCCGAGCCCCAGGCCGACGTCGAAGTCCCCCGTGAGCGCGGACGCGACGACCGTGCCGGTGTGCATCCCGTCGCGGTCGACCTCGCCGCCGGTCGTCGCGCCGAGCAGCCGCGTGTCCTTGGGCAGCCGCTCGCGCAGGGCCGCGTTGAGCGCCCGCTGATCGCGGTCGCGCGACGCGAAGACCGTCACGAGCTTGGGCTTCGTGCTCCCGAACTGCGTGCAGATGTCCTCCGCCGCCGCGACCGGATCGCGTGCGGCGGTTCGTGCGTGGCTCAGGTCGACGCTGGGCATGACTCTCCGTTCCTCACTGGGCTCGTGCGCGCGCGCGGGTGCGCTCGTGCGGTTCGTGCGGCTCGTTTCAGAGACCGCTGTCGGGGTGGTTGGTGTGGCAGGTCGACGTGCACTGCTGGAACTGCGTCGTGCTGCCGCCCGTGTACATGTACGTGATCGGCCCGTACTTCTCGACGTGCCAGTCGTCGTACGTCTTGTGGCAGGAGATGCAGGCGGACTGGCTGGTGCGCTGGATGCTCTGGCGCGAGAGGTGGCACGTCGCGCAGCGGTCGAGCGGCTCGTCGAAGCGCGTCGTGCGCGAGTGGATGAAGTGCACGCGCACGTAGATGGGCCCCTCGTACTCGAAGCCGAGCGGCGCGTGGCAGGCGGCGCACGTCGTGCGGTCGGAGTTCGCGTGGAGGATGTTGTCGAAGCCGGACTGCCCGGTATGGCAGTTGTCACAACCGCCCGTGTTCAGCGTCGCCTGCGTGTGCTTCGTCGTCCCGACCTGGACGTCGATGGTCTTCGTGAACGGGATGTCCTGGCCGAGGTAGACGCGGCGGCCCTTCATCGTGACGAAGTAGGTACCGGGCACCGCGTCGCTCGGAATGTGGTTGGTCCACGTATCGGACACGGGGTTGTTCCACGCCGCGTGTGCCGGGTCGAAGGCGCCGCCGAAGAGGTCCGACGCCGTCGGGAACAGCTTGAACTGCGCGTAGACGCCGTCGTCCGCGAAGTCCGCGATGTTCTGCACGTCGGGCGGGACGAGGAACTCGGATAGCGGCGCGAGGTGGCGGATCGGCTGGACGTCCTGCGCCGGCCCCATGAACTCGACCATCATGTTCCGCTCGCGGTGCTTGCGGCGGTAGTACGTCATCGTCGGGTCGAAGAACGCGCGGTAGTACTGGATGCCCGCGGGGTTCGAGCCGAAGATCACGTCGTTGTACGTCGGCAGCGACCCGGGCGGGTGGAGGCGATTGCCCGATCCGTCGCGCAGCGTCGCCTGGAAGGTGACGTCGCTGCCCGGCGCGTAGGTGCCGTCCGCCTTCGGGGGCGTCAGCGCCTGGATGTCGATCGCGAAGCCGTAGTCGTACTGCGGGCTCGTCACCTGCGTTACGGGGATGACGTAGGGATCGCCGTGCTTCAGGTTCCAGCGGAGGCGCAGCGCGGTCGTCGTCCGCTGCATGACGAACGTCTTCTCCGGGTGCTGCGCGTACCGGAGCTCGACGAGCGCCTCCTCCTGGAAGCTCGTGGCCCCGGTGCAGTCGCTCTGCGTCGTGCAGTCGTAGGTCCACTGGAGGGCACGGTAGCGACGGTCCCAGTAGTCGTCCGTGTCGTCGGGCTGGAACTCGCGGCCGCCGTTGACCTCGACGGGGGGAGCCGTGAGGTGGCCGGAGGCGTCGATCTGCTCGAGCGTGAAGGTGCTGTCGCCGTCCATCCAGTTCGCGAAGCGGTAGAAGCGCCGGCGCTGCCACGTGCCGTCGCCGTTCTGGAGGAGGATGGGGGCCTCGTCGACCTCGTTCAGGCCGTGCCAGTCGAGCGACGACCAGTCGCCGGAGTGCCTGAGCGCGTCGACGTTCTCGTCGACGGTCGTGTTCTGGAAGACGCGCAGGTCGATCTGGTTCAGGTAGAACGTCTGCCCCGCGCGAACCGACAGCGGCGTGCCCACGCCGTTCTCGACCTCGACGGCGAGCCCCACGGGCGTCGACGTCGAGCTCTCGGGTGGCGCCGTCTGCGCCTGCTCCGTCGCCGCCACCGGCTCCGGCTTTCCCGTCGTGGCAGCGGGCCCGCTGCACGCAGCGACCACCACCGCACCGACGAGCGAACCCACCAGACCCACAGTTCTCGCCATGGCGACCTCCTCCCGGTTCACGCAGACCTCACGCATCGACCACACCGTTCGTCCCGTCCGTCACGCCGTTCGTCGCGGCTGCGACGGCCCTCTCGAGGCTCCTCAGGCAATCGACGAACGCCGCGGCGTCGGCGTCCCCCCCGCTCCCCCCGAACCGCCGCGCCGCGTCCTCCGCGGCGCGCGCGACGACGATGACGCCCTCGAGGCCGAGGAGGCCTGCCTCGCCCGCCAGCGAATGCATGTCGTGCGCGACGGCCTCGGCGCGATCGTGACGGCGTCCTTCGGCCGCGCGGAGCGCGCCCTCGATGCGGTCCCGCGCGAGCACCGCGAACCGCGGCAGGAACTTGGCGACCAGCTCGTCCATCACGCGAGGATCTCCTTCACCCGCCGAACGAGCTCCGGCAGGCCGTGGCGCTTGGAGACCCAGCCGTCCACCTCGGCGTCGATCGCGCGCTGGCGGAGCTCCGGATCGTCGAGGTTCGACACGAGCAGGATGGGCACCCTCACGCCGCGGAACCCGCGCAGCGTGGACGCGACGTCGTCGCCGAACGCCTCGGGCATCTGGACGTCGACGAGGATGAGATCCGGCGGCGCCGCCTCGCGGGCGGCCTCGAAGCTCGTCAGGTCGGACGCGACCGTCACGCGGAAGCCCTCCCGCTCGAGCGCGTGCTGCGTCACCGCGAGGACGAACGGGCTGTCGTCGAACACGAGGACCTTCTTCCCGGGCGAGGCGCCGCTCATGCGAGCGACCCCCGCTGCGAGAGCACCTGCAGCGTCTGGAAGAGGTCGCGGAGGACCACCGGCTTGTCGAGGAAGAGATCGGCCCCCGCGGACATCGTCGCCTCGCGCGCGTCGCGGCCGCCCACGCTGATCGCGACGATGGGGGAGTGGGCGAAGCGCGGGTCGCGACGCAGCCGCGCGATGAACACCGCGCCGTCCTCGCTCGGGAGGTAGTAGTCGACGATGACCAGGTCGTACTGCGCGTTCTCGAGCTTCTCGCGGGCGCTCGCCGCGTCCTCGGCGTGGTCGAACCTCACCTGCCCGTGCCGCTGCGCGAAGAACTTGCCGATGCCGTACGCGAACATGTCGCAGATGAAGTTGTTGTCCTCGACGAGGAGCACGCCGTAGCTGCGCCCCTGCTCGGGGCGCGACGGGCGGCTGGGAGGACCGAGCTTCTCGAGCAGACGCTCCATCGCGTCGCGCGCGGCCTGCGACTCGAACTGGAACTCGAGCCCGGCCGGGCGGCCGACGCCCTGCGCCGGACGGTGCACCGACACGCGCGCCTCGACGTCGACCGGGTCGACCAGCGTGGGGAACGAGATGCGAAGGCTCACCTGCGTCTCGACGGGGGGCCGCCACTCCGTCACCACGAACACCGACGTCGACGTGACCTCGCGCGCGTACGAGACGACGGTCTCCTGGGCCGAGCGAATCTCGGCTCGCAGGACGATCTCGCTCGGTCTGTCGCTCGTCATGGAGAACACCTCACCTCGCCCGGAATCAGCTGAAGGAAACGACGGTGCTGGAGATGCGCCGGCACATCGCCTCGATGGCCGACACGAAGTGGTCGAGCCCGAGGCCCTTGGAGACGAAACCGTCGGCGCCGGCGGCGGTCGCGATGTCCGCGAGCTGCTGCTCGGGCATGCTGGAGCAGAGCATCACGATGGCGTCGCGCGTCGCGGCGGCCGCCTTGAGACGCGCGCAGAGGTCGTCGCCTCGCATGTCGGGCATGTTCACGTCGGCCACGATGACGTTGGGCGACCAGCCCTGGATGATCGACTGCACCTCGCCGAGGGAGAACGCGAGCCGCACGTCGAAGCCGTTCTGACGGAGGCGCGCCTGCATCAGCTGCAGGGTGATCTCGCTGTCGTCGACGAGCAGGAGCTTCACGATGGCCCAGTCGCCCGACGAGCGACGGCTGCGAGGAGCGCCGACCTCGCTCAGCTGCTCGGGGGGGAGCGTCTGCCGCGGCGTGGCCACGAAGCGCTGGATCTGCCGGAGCAGGACCATCGGGTCCTCGCGTCGCTCGACGTACCCCGTCGCCTGGCAGGCCCGCACGAGGATGGTCAGCTGATCGGCCGTCTGCGTCCCGCACAGGACGAGCGGCGCGCGCCCCTCGGTCACCGCGCGGATCGCGCGCACCGAGCCGACCACCTGCTGGTACGAGAGCGGGGGGGAGACGTCGCACACGACCACCGCCGGCCGTTCGGGAAGGAGGGCCTTGCGCAGGCCGATGGTGGTCGCGACCGGGATGGCCTCGTAGCCCGCGCTGTCGAGCGCGGCGCAGACGAAGGCCCGCGTCGCCTCGTTCTCGTCGACGACGACCACTCGACCGCGCGCGAAACGAGCGTCCGTCACCGTAGCGAACTCCTCCCCGCGGTGTTTATCGATACAGTCCAAATCCGATATCGTCAATATCGGTATTGCGAATTAACGAATTGGAATACGCACTTGATGCTTGCGGTATGCAGGGAGTCGCCCCCACGAGACCGTCTCGCAAGCCCGGCCTGCACCGCTCGCACGCTCGGGCGACGGTCTCGCGAGCAACCGTCTCGCGCTGCCGCGCTACATGGTGCGGGGTACACGCCATGCACCATGCCGCTACGCGACCGTTCAGCGTCGTGCCGATCGCCCGTGATCGCGAAACCGTCTCGCGCCCCCTCCCAGGGCCTCGACAAGGGGCGCTCGTCCGGGCACATTCCGAGCTCGATCCGATGACGCCGGGCCCCCTCCACCTCGAGCTCCGCATGGGCGCCATCGCGTCCCACATCGTCCAGCGGCTGGCCGACGCCGCGATCGACGACATGCGCGCGCGCTACGACTTCGGGCGGATCCTCCACGAGCTGCGGAGCGAGAGGCGCGGTGCCGGGCAGACGGGGGCGGTCCGCATCCTCGCCGAACGCCTGGGCGTCGACGCCAGCGCGCTCCGCCGGTACGCGCAGGTGAGCGCCGTCATCCCGGAGCGGGAGTTCGACTGGATGATGCGCCTCGGGAACGAACGCGGCGAGCCTCTCACGTGGTCGCACATCGAGCTCCTCGCCCGGGTGCTCGACGTCGAGAAGAGGCGCCAGCTGGCGAGCGCCGTGGCCCGCGAGGGCCTGTCGGTGCGTGCGCTCCTCGGCCGGCTGCGCGCGGCGCCACGCTGAATTCCCGCCGCGGCCGAGGGGCTGCGCGGTGCGTCGAGAAAGGCTAGTACTCGCCTCCCGAAAGGCTGGGAGACGAACATGCGCACACCGATCCGCCGCGCCGCCGTCATCGGAGCCGGAGTCATGGGCAGCGGCATCGCCGCGCACCTCGCGAACGCCGGCGTCGAGGTCCTGCTCATGGACATCGTTCCGCCCGGGTTGAGCGACGCCGAAAAGGGCGTCCGGGCCGCGCGAGACCGTTTCGCGACGTCGGGTCTCGAGAAGGCGCTCAAGGCGCGGCCCGCGGCCTTCTTCCAGAAGGACCGCGCCCGCCTCGTGTCGACGGGCAACGTCGAGGACGACCTCGAGAAGGTGCGCGGGTGCGACCTCGTCATCGAGGCCATCATCGAGCAGCTCGAGCCCAAGCGCGCCCTCTTCGCCAAGCTCGACGCGATCGTGCAGGACCACTGCATCGTCGCCTCGAACACGAGCGGCCTGCGCATCGCCGAGATGGTGAAGGGCCGGTCCGACGGCTTCCGCAAGCGCTTCCTCGTGATGCACTTCTTCAACCCCGTCCGGTACATGAAGCTCCTCGAGCTCGTGGCGGGCCCCGACACGGCCCCGGCGACCCTCGAGGCCGTGCGCCGCTTCGGCGAGGACGTCCTCGGAAAGGGCATCGTCCTCGGCAACGACACGCCGAACTTCGTGGGCAACCGCATCGGCGCGCACGCGATGATGGCGACCATCCACCTGATGCTCGAGGCCGGGCTCTCGCCCGAGGACGTGGACGCGATCACCGGCGAGCCGATGGCGCACCCGAAGAGCGCGAGCTTCCGCACGGCGGACCTCGTGGGCGTCGACACCTTCGTCCACGTCGCGGACAACTGCTTCGCCTCGCTCACGACCGACGAGGACCGCAAGGTCTTCGAGGTACCGGCCTACATCCGCGCGATGGCCGAGAAGAAGCTCCTCGGCGACAAGACTAAGGGGGGCTTCTACCGGAGGGCCAAGGACGGCAGCGTCGAGACGCTCGACCCGAAGACGCTCGCGTACCGGCCCCGCGGCGGCGACAAGGAGATCCGGACGCAGACGAAGGAGCTCGCCAAGGTCGAGGACCCGCGCGAGCGCGTGCGCAAGCTCGTGGCCACGCCCGGCAAGACGGGGGAGTTCGCCTGGAAGGTGCTCTCGCGGTCGCTCGCGTACGCCGCGCGGCGCGTGGGCGCGGCGGCACCGGGCAGCGCCGGAGCCGACGCGAACGTCATCACCGACGACGTGGTGGCCGTCGATGACGCGATGAAGTGGGGCTACAACTGGGAGCTCGGGCCCTTCGAGACGTGGGACGCGCTCGGCTTCGAGACCGTCGTCGACCGCATGAAGAAGGACGGCACGGCCCTCCCCGCGTCGATCGAGACGATGCGCGCGAGCGGCGCGAAGAGCTTCTACACGGACGACGGGCGCGTCTTCGACCTCACGAAGGGCGCGTACGTGAAGCGCCCGATCGACCCGCGCACGGCGACGCTCACGGTCCTCCGCAAGGGCGGCGCGCCCGTCCTCAAGAACGACGGGGCCGAGGCATGGGACCTCGGGGACGGCGTCCTCGGGCTCACCTTCAAGACGAAGGCGAACAGCATCGATCCCGACGTGATGCAGATGATCCACGACTCGGTCGCGCGCGCCGAGCGGGACTTCCAGGCGATGGTGCTCACCAACCAGGGCGAGCACTTCTGCGTGGGCGCGAACCTCTTTCTCGTCGTCATGGCCGCGAGCCAGCAGCAGTGGCGAGAGCTCGGGGACATGGTGAAGAACTTCCAGATGGCCTGCCAGCGCATGAAGTACGCGAGCGTGCCGGTCGTGGCCGCGCCGTACGGGATGGCCCTCGGCGGCGGCCTCGAGCTGTGCCTCGGCGCGGGCAACGTGCAGGCGGCGGCCGAGACCTACGCCGGCCTCGTCGAGGTGGGCGTCGGCATCGTGCCGGGCGGCGGCGGGACGATGAACCTACTCTGGCGCGCGCTCGAGGGGGTACCCGACGGTGCGACCGTCGACACGTACGCGCTCGTCACGCAGATCTTCAAGAACGTGGCGCTGGCGCGCGTCGCCACGAGCGCCGAGGAGGGCAAGGCGTTCGGGTACTTCCGGCGCGAGGACGGCGTGAGCTTCGACAGGGCGCGCCTGCTCACCGACGCGAAGGCACGCGCCATCGGCCTGGCGGCGAGCGGCTGGCACCCGCCCGCGCGGCGCGCCTACGTGCTGCCGGGCGAGAGCGGGATCGCGACGCTGCAGATGATGGTCGGGACGCTCGTCGAGGCGGGGCAGGCCTCGCCGCACGACGCGAAGGTCGCCACCAAGCTGGCCGAGATCCTCTGCGGCGGCGCGTCGGGCGCCTCGCACGAGGTCACCGAGGACGAGATCCTCGCCATCGAGCGCGAGGCCTTCGTGAGCCTCTGCGGCGAGCCGAAGAGCCAGGAGCGCATGCAGTACATGCTCATGAACAACAAGCCGCTGCGGAACTAGGGCCCGCGCCACCGGAGAAAAATAGGGCAAGAAGGCACTGCGGCAGAGCTAGACGCGAAGGCGGCAGAGCCTTAGGGCTAGAGGCGATGTCCACCCTAGCCCTCGGTCGTCGTCCCGCCCCTCCCGACGTCGTCGCCATCGTCCGCCGACTGGTCGAGGCACAAGGAGTTAGTGCCGCCGCGCGGCAGCTTGGGGTCGCCTCCCTCGACGCGTACGCCGATGCCCTTGCGACGATCGAACGCGCGCAAGGCGAGTACGACACGCTCACCAAGCTCGTGCCGCACCTCCTACTCGGCTACCTCGCCGCGTTCGTGCGCCATGCGTCCCGCATGGGGGTGCTCAGAGCATGGCGTCGGCCCGCCCCATGAGCGACGAACGCGAGACGGCGCCGGTGCTCACGACCTCTGCTCGCGTCGGCGAAGGACCGCAGCTCGTCCCGCTCGACTTCAAGCTCGTTGGGCGCATGGCCGTCCTCACCTTCAACGGACGCGTGACGGCCGCGCTCCCGTTGGTTCTGGAGAGGGCGATGGTGCTCCTGAAGCGCGCCTCGCGGGAGCGGCCGTGAAGCCGCCGTCACGACCCCGACGTACCCCACGGGTCCGGGTCGTCGGGGTCGCGGTACGCGCGTCCGGCGAGTGGATCGGTCGTCGACCCCGGCAACGGCCCGCGCAGGACCGACGACGAGACCGCGTTGAGTTGCGTGACATCGATCTTCCGAAGCGGCGGGGTGAAGTACTCGACGCCCACCGCCGCGTTAGTGGTGGATCCCACGATCGGGACGTTCGGTCGACCAGGAAGCACTTTGCGCCATCTGTCGTCGAGGAGCGTAGAAGGCACGTCGGCTCTGAAGCAATCGAAGGAGGCGCGGAACTCGTCCGCGATCCCGGTGATGTCCCATTCCTTCTCTCCACCTGGGTCGGGACGCCGATAGCTGACATGCGCGATGTACTTGTTCGCGTCGTCGCGGAGCTTGACCATCGCGGCGCTCGTCGGCTCCGCGGGAGCGTTGGGCCACGTCCCGCCGAAGAAGTCACGGGCGAGGACGTCGTCGTCATCCTTTCGCCCCGCGGGCCAGAGGAAGTGATGCAGCGCGCGCGCGTGGATGAGGAACGATTCGAGCAGCGCCCACTTCGTGACGTCCTCCGGGCGACGAGCCATCCGCAACGGGATGCCCAGCAACATCTCCAGCTCGTGGAAGACGTGGACAGAGGCGCGGCGCAGCTCGTCGGGCGAGCGCGAGGGACGAGGCTTCGACGGCATGCGCAGAGTGCAGCCCAAGGACGTCCCGAGCGCAATCGAGGACGAGGAGAAAGGACCGAACGCCAGTGAAACCGACCGATACCCTGGCCAATTGCGAGCGACCGCCCTGGGAACGCCCGCCGCCATCCCGCGACGAGCACGACGAGCCGACCCCGACGGTAGAGCCCTTCGTCGCGATGCCACCGATCGCCGAGCATCCCGGGCGCCTCCGTGGACCGCGCCGCCGGGACTGCGCGCCATGGCATGGGAGCGTAGGTGCCGGAGCGTCGAGAACGAAGCGAAGCGACTGCGCGCGCTGCTCGCTCTTCGCTCGGGCGAGGTCGCGCGGCTCCGCGGTGTGCTCGCACGACGGACGACGTGACCCCGGTGCCCCACACCCCGGCTTGCGCTGAGCGGCGCGCGTCGTCCTGTACAAGGTCATCATCCACGAGGTGCACGGCTTGCTCTCACGATGAGGCTCAAAGTGCGGGCACCACACCGTTCTGGAGCTTGCACCCTGCCTCGGGGCGACAGCGCCCGCGGTTGCACCGGCCGAACACGAGGCGTACGTCGGACTCATGTTCGTGATCAACTCGATCGCCCGGCCGCTGGTCCTGCTCGACGCCAACGCCGTGCGGTACTGCTTCAAGCCTCCTCCGGGCATGCTGGCGGCCGATGAAGTCGAGAGGCTTCGTAAGACGATGCGCGGACTCGCTCGCCTCGACTACGTCCGCTTCGTCGTCACACAACCTGTCGGGTGGGAGCTCACGCAGGTCTACGACGAGGAGGGGGCGGACGCCTACGCCGATCTCGTCGAGTTCTACTTCGCCATCGGCTCGGAGTGGGTGCTCATTCATGAGCACAAGCGCGAGCCGCTCGAACTCCGCCTCGGCCGCAAACTCAAGCTCAAGGAGGCGTTCCCTACGAGGATAGACCTATCAACCTCGCTCGCGATGCATCGGGACCCCAACCACGTGAAGCAGCTCCACGACATGCAGCGGCAGCACAAGGACGAAGAACTTGAACGAGAAGCCGCGAGGCGGCTTGCCCTCGTCCCCGCGCTCGATGCGGCCGTCCCCAATTGGCGCAAGACGTTCCACGACGAAGCCGCGACCGCTTGGGCAAAGGTCGTTCGCGGCTTCGCGAAGCAGGAGATGCGCAAGCTCGCCAGGGAGCTGGGACTTCGCATCGCGCCGACGGCGTGGCCGCGTCCCGACGACCTGCCCACGTTCTGGTACGCGGAGAGCTTCTACGTGGCGAAGTTCCTCTCCGTCTTCGTGGACACGGAGAAGAAGCTGACGAGCAACAAGTCGATCAAGGCGATGCCCGACATGATGGACGCCACGCACTTCCGAGATGCCGCGTACGCGGACGTCCTCGTGACGCAAGACGTGAACTTCGCCGCGGTCGCGACGAGGGCGAGCACCGGCCTGCTCGTCCTGTCCTTCGACGACTTCGCCCGTCGCGTCCTCGCGCAGGCACCTGCCCTCGGAGTGTCGTGACGTACCTAGCCGAGCAAAGGCTGGTCATGGCTTACCCTCGCGCCAGTACAAGCACCGCGTTCGCCACGACGTTCAGCCCGATCGCGATCCATGCATGCCGATTCGATGAAGCCCGAGGGTGCGCCGCTTCTAGCGGCTGATCGCGTGGCACACCACGTGGTTGGCGTCCCGAAGGGCGTACCCTTCCCATCGCGTCTCCTCGCATGGGGCTTGCCTGAGGTCACCCATTCGGACGACCTGGAGGGCCCCCGGGGAATATGCCGCTCCTCTGTCTGCTCAAGCAAACGGGACACGGCCGAGGTATGCCGTGTATCTTGAGCGGGGGGCGGTTCGGTGGCATGCGTACAGCGTCCACAATGCCGTCACGGAGCCCAAACGCAATGACCGACGAGAAGCCCAGCAGCGTACGGTTCCACTTTATCAAGAGCGCCCAGTTTCGGACGATCCACGTGGACGGCCTCTGGGGCGGTCTGACTCCGCGCGGCCTGATCCACATCGCTTTCTTCAGCGAGCGCTTGCCCATCCCTCAGCAGCTCGTGCAGGGAGTGAATGACGACGGCACCTTGGGCGACGAGATTCTGGAGTCACGCGTCAGCAAGGAAGGTGTCGTGCGCGAGTTGGAGGTCGACGCGATCATCGACGTGGATATCGCGCGTGCTCTTCACAGCTGGCTCGACCAGCAGATCAAGACCCATGAGTCGCTCGCCCTGGCTGCCTCGAAGGGCGGGAAGCTTCCATGATGAGTAGCGGAGCCGCGACGGACGATCGCCACTACCTCAACGCCCCGCAGACGGGGGCCAGCGTGCGCGCTCGGCCCACTCCGCAACGGGATCAACGCGAGGGAGGGCGACACCAAGCGATATTCGTCAAATACACGACGCGCGGCGCCCGACCCGTGGCTTTGTACGGCGCGATCCACGTCGGCCTCACCAGCGCGGCTGGACTCGCCTCCGCCGCGCTGGTCCTCGGGGTGGGCGCACTTGCGGCACTTCTCGCGCCTCCTCCTGCACAGCACCGAGCGGCGAACGCGCTATCTGGAGCACTTGCGACGCTTCGCGCGCCGGGGGCTCGCCACCGCGCAAAGGTGGCCGACATCGCATTCCAGAGCGCCGAGCGCGTTGTTGCAGCAATCAAGGCGGCGGAGCTCGTCCCTGAGCGCGTCGTCACGACGTCCCAGGGGGAGGTCGCGTTCTACTTTCGGGGCCAGGAGCGCACGGCGGGCGGAGCCTCCCGTCGCTACGGGACCATCGTGTGCGATTCCGACGGGGACACGACGGTGCTGCTCGCCGACCGTGTGTCCGCCGAATCGAAAGCTTGGCGAATCGACGGAAGGCTCTCCGAAGCGTTGGCGATTATCGGGGACTTCGTCGACGGTGATGGCGAGAATGCGAGCGGTTGACGAGCCGATCCCCACCGACGAGCAGCTCTATAGGAGCATCGCGGAGCAGGACGTGGACGGCGAGGCGCTAGACCCGACGGCTTTGGATGTTCCGGGGACGTCCGTGGCGCGGTCAAAGTACCAACCCGTTCCTACGCAAGCCATTCACCCTGGAGACGGCGGCATCGCGGTGATCGTGCCGCGCGACCTCCCAAGTCCGATGGTCTCCAGCGGCGGAGCCAGGTACGAGTTCGTCGCGTCCGACGACCCGCTCGAAGACAATGACTCTCACGCCGAGATCCGGATGAATCGGCCAGGCAAGCCGTACAAGAGCAACCACAAGGTCGCCAGCAAGGAGTTCGAGTTGCAGCTTCGCGCAGCACTCGCTCTTCGGTTTCGCATTCTGATCGATCCCCGCAACCCGAAGCCGGCAGCCTAGGCGGCGGCCCACGCACGAGCACCTACCCCGCCGGCAGCATCCGCCCGTACGGTCCCCTTCGCTGCCAGCGCCCTCTGGAGCTCGTCGTCGAACGTTGACATCGCGGTAATGAAACCACGGAACGCACGTCGGGTGTGCTCGCCGGTTGGACAAGGCTTCTTGGACTGAGCCCTGGGGCCCGTGGAGGGGTCCATCCCTCGCTCGTCCCATGCGAGGCGCGCTTCCTCGACCCCTGTCCCTCGCCCGTCCCACGCGAGGCGCGCTTCCTCGGCTCCTGTCCCTCGCCCGTCCCACGCGAGGCGCGCTTCCTCGGCCCCTGTCCCTCGCCCGTCCCACGCGAGGCGCGCTTCCTCGGCCCCTGTACCTCGCTCGTCCCGTGCGAAGCACGCTTCCTCGGCCCCCGTCCCTCGCTCGTCCCACGCGAGGCGCGCTTCCTCGGCCCCTGTCCTTCGCCCGTCCCGCGCGAGGCCCGTTTCCTCGGCCCCTGTCCTTCGTCCGTCCCACCCGAGGCCTGCTTCCTCGGCCCCTGTCCTTCGTCCGTCCCACCCGAGGCCCGCGTCCTCGGCCCCTGTCCCTCGCCCGTCCCACGCGAGGCGCGCTTCCTCGGCTCCTGTCCCTCGCCCGTCCCACGCGAGGCGCGCTTCCTCGGCCCCTGTACCTCGCCCGTCCCATGCGAGACGCGCCTCCTCGGCCCGTGTGCCTCGCCCGTCCCCACGGAGGGCCGCTCGAAAGGGACCAGTTGCAGTCGCGCGGCACGCGAAGCAGAGTCCCACCCTTCCCATGCCCGCCACCTTCGTCAAAGGGGACCTCCTCAACACCGACGGCCTCCGCGCCTACGCCTTCGGGAGCAACGCACGCGGCACGATGGACGCCGGCGTGGCGGTCGCGTTCAAGAAACGCTGGCCGGGGCTGGAGGCCACGCTGGCCACGCGCGCGGCCGAGAAGGCTCTCGCCCTCGGCGACGTCGTCGCGTTCGCGGAAGGGGACGAGCACGTCTACGCCCTCGTCCTCCAGGACGACGAGACGAAGAAGGCCAAGCTCGGGTCGCTCACCCGGGCCGCCACGCGCCTCGTGGAGCTCGCCGCGAAGGACGGCGTCGCGCGTGTCGGGCTCCTCCGTCCCGGCACCGGCAAGGCCGCCCTCGACTGGCCGCGCGTGAAGCGCATCCTGAAGGAGGTCGGCGACGCAACCGAGGTTACCCTCGTCGTCTTCGAACAGTTCATCCGGACCAAGCCCCCGGAGTGAAGCCCCCCGCCCCCGTGCTATTGGCCTCTCGTCCCCCTCTCCCTCCCCCTCCCTCTCCCCTTCTGATCTTCTGACCTTCCTGTTTCTCCCTCTCCCTCTCCCTCTCCCTCTCCCTCTCCCTCTCCCTCTCCCTCTCCCTCTCCCTCTCCCTCTCCCTCTCCCTCTCCCTCTCCCTCTCGCTTCTCGAGGCAACCCATGATGATCGACAACATCGTGATCGCCGACGCCGTGCGCTCGGCCGTCGGTCGGGCCCACAAGGGGACGCTCGCACAGACGCGTCCCGACGAGCTGGCGGGGCAGGTCGTGGCCGCGCTGATGGCGCGCCTCCCGCAGGTGAAGGCCGCGGACGTCGAGGACCTCGTCCTCGGCTGCGCGATGCCCGAGGGCGAGCAGGGCCTCAACGTGGCGCGCGTCGTCGGCCTCCTCGGTGGCCTGCCGATCGAGTCGGCGGGCGTGACCATCAACCGGTTCTGCTCGAGCGGCCTGCAGGCGATCGCGATGGCCGCGGGCGCCATCGCGACGGGCGTCAACGACATCGTCGTCGCGGGCGGCGTCGAGTCGATGACGATGGTGCCGATGACCGGCAACAAGCTGAGCGCCTCGCCCGAGGCGATGCGTCGCTGCGCCGAGGTCTACACGCCCATGGGCATCACGGCGGAGAACGTCGCGAAGAAATTCTCGATCTCCCGTGCCGACCAGGACGCCTTCGCGCTCGAGAGCCAGCAGAAGGCGGCCGCCGCCCAGAAAGCCGGCGCCTTCAAGGACGAGATCGTCCCGGTGAAGGCGACGCGCTTCGAGGACGGCAAGCACGTCGGCGTCACCTTCGAGAGGGACGAGCTGGTCCGCGCGGACACGACGCTCGAGGGGCTCGCGTCGCTCAAGCCCGCGTTCGCGAAGGACGGGACCGTCACGGCAGGCAACGCGTCGCCGCTGTCCGACGGCGCCGCTGCCGCGCTCGTCATGAGCAAGGCCAGGGCAGACGCCCTCGGCGTGAAGCCCCTCGGCTGGTTCCGCGCGTTCGCCACGGCGGGCGTCGACCCGGCCATCATGGGCATCGGCCCGATCCCCGCGGTGCGAAAGCTCCTCGCAAAGACGGGCCTCAAGCTCTCCGACGTCGACGTCGTCGAGCTGAACGAGGCGTTCGCGAGCCAGTCGGTCTACGTGCAGCGCACCCTCGAGATCCCCAGGGACCGGCTGAACGTCCACGGCGGCGCGATCGCCCTCGGCCACCCGCTCGGGTGCACCGGCGCCAAGCTCACAGCGACCGTGCTCCACGAGCTCCGGCGCCGCGGGGGCCGCTACGGCATCGTCACGATGTGCATCGGCGGCGGCATGGGCGCGGCCGGTCTCTTCGAGGCCGCGCGCTGAAGTGTCGAACGTGACGGTCCGCGTGCCCGAGGCGCGCGGATGAGCGACGTCGCGCCCCCGTCCACGGCGGGCGAGCTTCGAACGCTCGTTCGCCTGGCGCTGCCGATCGCGCTCGCGCAGGTCGGCCTCATCTCGATGGCACTCGTCGACACGGCGGTTCTCGGCCGCGTGTCGGTCGACGATCTCGCGGGCGCCGGGATGGGACGGTCGCTCGGCTTCGCGTCGATCGTCGTCGCGATGGGCGTGACGACCGCGCTCGAGCCGATGGCGGCGCAGGCCATCGGCGCGGGCGACCACGGGCGGGCGTGGCGGTGCCTCGTGGCCAACCTGAAGGCGGCGCTCCTGCTCTGGGTGCCGTGCGTCGCGGCCGGGTTCGTGGTGACCCTGGGCCTCGCGCCGCTCGGCGTCGATCCCGCGGTCGTGGCGCGGGTCCGGCTCTACCTCCTCGGGCAGTCGCCCGGCTTCGGGGCGATGCTCGTCTTTCTCTCGACCAAGACGTTCCTCCAGGCGCACGGCACGACGCGGCCGGCCCTCCTCGGGAGCCTCGCCGCCAACTTCGTCAACGTCTTCGCGAGCAACCTGCTCGTCCGCGGCGACGGCGCGCTGGTCGCAGTCGGGCTGCGGCCCGTCGGCCTGCCGGCGCTCGGCGCCCTCGGCGGGGGCATCGCGTTCAGCATCTCGTGCGTCGTCCTCCTCGCGTTCACGGCGATGGCCGCGCTCGCGTACCGTCCGAAGGACGCGCCCGTGGCCGCGGCAAAGGGCGCGGGGCACGAAGCGCGGAAGGGCGCGACGCAGGACGTACCTCTCCGAGAGGTCTACCGCCTCGGCCTGCCGACGGGCTTCCAGATGCTCGCCGAGATGGGCATCTTCTCGCTGGTCGCGCTGCTCTCGGGCGTCCTCGGGCCGGAGGTCGCGTCCGCGCACCAGGTGGCCATCGGCATGGCGTCCTTCACGTTCATGGGCGCGCTCGGCGTGAGCGGCGCGACCGCGGTTCGCGTGGGGAACGCGGTCGGCGCAGGGCGATCGGCGCGGCCGGCGGGCGTCCTCGGCATCGGCCTGGGCGCGGCGGTCATGAGCGTCGGCGCGATCGTGTTCCTCGCCTTCCCGCGCTTCCTCGTCTCGGCCTTCACGAGCGATCCGCGCGTCATCGCCATCGGCGTCGATCTCGTGCGCATCGCCGCGCTCTTCCAGCTCTTCGACGGGGTCCAGGCCGTCGCCGCGGGCGCCCTGCGCGGCGCGGGCGACGTCCGCTTCCCCTTCCTCGCCAACGTCGTCGCGCACTGGTTCGTGGGCTTCCCCGTCGCCCTCACCTTCGGCTTCGCCCTGCACCTCGGCGCTCCGGGCATGTGGTGGGGCCTCACTGCGGGCCTCGTCGGCGTGAGCACGGCGCTCGCCCTGCGGTTCGCGTCGATCTCGCGGCGCGCGATCGCCCGGGTGTGAAGCCGCGCCCGCGCGAGGGCCCGCGCCCCGCGGGCCCCGTCTCGGTGCAGTCCCCCGGGAGCGCGGAGCTGCCCGCGCGTGACGCAGCAGGCGTAGACCTCGGTCATGCGCACCGTCTGGACGCGAAGCCTCCTCGCCGTCGTCGTGACGGCCGTCTGGGTCGCGGCTCTCTGGGGCTGCAGCAGCAGCAGTGGAAGCGGCGCAGGCCCGACCGGCGATTCCGGGGCGGGGGGCGATGCGCGGGCCACCGACGGCGCAGCAACCGACGCGTCGACGCATGACACAGGCGCGGTCGAGGAGAGCGGGCACGAGGCGAGCGCGGGAGAGACGGGCGCGAGCGACGGGGGCACGGGCTCCGGCGAGGCAGCGGCGGCAGACGGCGCCGTGGTCCTCGACGGCGGCTGGGTGCTGGTCTGGTCGGACGAGTTCGACTCCGGCACGGCCCCCGATCCGTCGAAGTGGATCGACACGAGCCTCAACACGACGAGCTCCGGCCCTGGCTGGGGCGTCGAGTACGACGAGCCGGCCGCGTCGACGGTGAGCAGCGGCAACCTCGTCATCACTGCGACGCAGGGGGCCGACGGCGGCATCACGTCGGGCGCGATCGACTCGAAGGGCAAGTTCCAGCAGACCTACGGGCGCTTCGAGGCGCGCATGAAGGCTCCGCCCGGCGCGGGCGTGTGGCCCGCCTTCTGGCTCATGGGCGACACCAACGGCGAGGGGTGGCCGACGTGCGGCGAGATCGACATCGTCGAGATCGTCGGGAGCGCCCCCAAGAACGCGTACGGCACCGTGCACTCCGGCAACACGACCGACCCGTCGCAGAACACGTCGACCGGTGGCTCCTACACGTCGACCGGCCCCGACCTGAGCGCCGACTTCCACGTGTACGCCGTCGAGTGGTCGGCGAGCTCCGTCGCCTTCTACGTCGACGACAACCTCTACGAGACCGTCACCCCCCAGACGATGACGAGCGGCGAGCTCTGGGCCTTCGACCACGACTTCTACATCCTCTTCGACCTCGCCCTCGGCGGCAGCTGGGCAGGCCCGCCCAACGCGGCGACGTTCCCCGCGACCATGCTGGTCGACTACGTGCGCGTGTACCAGAAGCCCTGAGCGAGCTCCCCTGGGCGGCCGCGCGGGCGCCCGCGCGGCTCGTCCATCGTGCCGCGCCGCGCCGCCTACTTCTTCTCGACGTGGCCGCCGAAGCCGAAGCGCATCGCGCTGAGGACGCGGTTCTGGAAGTCGTCGAGGCCGCGCGAGGCGAAGCGCTCGAAGAGCGACGCCGTGAGGACGTGCGCGGGGACGCCGAGGTCGTTCGCCGCTGCGATCGTCCACCGGCCCTCGCCGGAGTCGGAGACCTTGCCGCCGAAGTTCTCGAGGTGCGGGCTGCCGGCGAGCGCCTGCGCCGTGAGGTCGAGGAGCCAGGACGCGATGACGCTGCCGCGGCGCCACACCTCGGACACGTCGGCCAGGTTCAGGTCGAACATGTAGTGCTCGGGATCGCGCAGCGGCGTCGTCTCGGCGTCCTTCTCGTGCTGCGCGCTGGTCTTGCCGAGGTTGGCGCTCTTGAGGATGTTGAGGCCCTCGGCGTACGCGGCCATGATTCCGTACTCGATGCCGTTGTGGACCATCTTGACGAAGTGGCCTGCGCCGGCCGGCCCGCAGTGGAGGTAGCCCTGCTCCGCCGTGCCGCCGAGCTTCTCGCGGCCGGGCGTCCGCGGGATGTCGCCGATGCCGGGGGCGAGCGTCTTGAAGATCGGGTCGAGGCGAGCCACGACGTCCTTCTCGCCGCCGATCATCAGGCAGTACCCGCGCTCCAGGCCCCAGACGCCGCCGCTCGTCCCCATGTCGACGTAGTGCAGGCCCTTGGGCGTGAGGCGCTTCGCGCGCGCGATGTCGTCGTGGTAGTGGGAGTTGCCGCCGTCGATGATGGTGTCGCCCGGCTCCATCAGGCCCTCGAGCTCGGCGATCGTCGAGTCGACGAAGGCAGCGGGGACCATGATGCAGACGGCCCGCGGCTTCTGCATCTTCTGGACGAGCTCGCGCAGCGACCCCGCGCCCACCGCACCGTCCTTCACGAGCGCCTGTACGGCCTCGGGCGAGCGGTCGAAGACGACCCCCGCGTGCCCGTTCTTCATCAGGCGTCGCACCATGTTGGCGCCCATGCGTCCGAGACCGATCATGCCGAGTTGCATTGCCGAACCTCCTGGTCGCGCGAGCGTACGCTCCAGTGGGTCGCGCCGTCATCCCCCGGCGGGTCTCGTCCGACCGCCTCGCCTAGAGGAGGGGCATGCGCATTTCGAGCAGGTGCGGGTCGGGCTCCTCCCCTGCCTCGGCCTGGAAGAGCTCGACCTCGCCGCCCTCGCCGCGGATCGCCGCGACGGCGAGGGCCGTCCCGAAGCGCTCGCAGACGGCGGCCGTGTCCTTCGTGGAGACCTGGACGGATGCGCGAGAGCCGTCGACGGAACCGGTGACGCGCACGGAGCCGCCGCCGGGGACGCGGTCGAACGCCGCGTCGAAGAGGCAATCGAGCGCCCAGACGAGCGCGTCGCGGCGCGCGGCGACGTGCAGGGGGGCCGGCACGTCGCACTCGAGGGTGAGCAGGCGCCGGCCGGCGCAGCGGCGGGCCGCGTCGCAGACGAGCGACGAGAGCTCGAGGGGCACCGCTTGCTCCGCGATCTCCGCGAGCAAGAGGAACTCGTGCAGGCGCCCGAGCGAGCGCTCCTGCTCCCGGGCCGCCTCGGCGAGAACCTCGATCGCATGCCGCTCCTCGCCCGCGGGCAGCTCGCCGGCGCGGAGCATCCGTGACCAGCCGAGGATGGAGGTGAGCGGCTTGCGCAGCTGATCGACGAAGAGCCGGAGGAGACCCTGCGCATCGCCGCGGGCCGACTCCCCCTTCTCCGCCGCGCGGAGGGTCCACCGGAAGGCGATGCGCTCCTGGCGCGCCCCGCGCACGGAGCTCACCGAGAGGGCCACCCGCAGGGGGCTCCTGCCCCGCGGGCGGAGCCTCACCTCGAAGACCCCCGTGCCCGTCTCGGCCTCGACGTCCCGCAGGCGCTCGCGGAAGTGGCGCGTGTCGCCCCGTGCCACGAAGCCGATGAGGAGCTTGCCCGCCAGCCCCGCGCGCGGGAGCGCGAGCAGCGAGGCCGCCGGCTCGTTGGCGTCGAGGATGAGGCCGCGCGCGTCGGTCGTCACGTAGGCGTCGGGCGCGTGGAGGAACAGGTCGAGGTACTTCGCCCGCTCTCGCTCGAGATTCCCTTGCGCCTCGATGAGCGCGTCGCGCTGCGCGCGGAGCTCCTCGATGCCCAGCCCGAGCTCGTCGGCTGCCTGGCGCGCGGCGTGCCCGTCCGCGCCGTCGCCGTCCTGCTCTCGTCCTTCTCCGAGCCGCGTGCGCAGGAGGCCCACGCGCTCGGCGAACGCCTCGATCTTCGCGTGCATCGCGTGGGTGCCCTCGCGGCTGCGATCGAGAAAGGCTTCTGGGCTCCACATGGCGGAAGACTCCTGGTCCGGCTCACGGTCCTCTCCGCCCAGCCCGAAGCCGAGGCCCGAAGCCGGAGAATCGCCTGCCGGTGATCTAGACATCCTGGATCGTGATGAGGCTCAGTCGTGTGCGACCGTCCTCCGACGATACCAGGCGCCCGGAGAGCCGGACGGGGTGACCTGCCGATCGACCGAAGGGATGTTCGATGAGCACGTCCCGCGTGGCGCGCCCGGAGGCGACCTCGTCCAGGAACGTCCAGAGCTCGGCGGGTCCGTCGGGGCTGCCCCAGACCTCGACGAGGGGTCGGCCCACCGAGGCCGGGCTGACCGCGAAGGCGTCGAAAAACGCGCGGTTGGCCCACGTGAGCCGGAGCTGCGCGTCCACCAGGATGAGCGGCTGCGGAACGCCCGAGAGCAGGTGCGCGGCCGCGGGCGGCACTGGATCGGCCTCGGCCGCCGAGGGGGGAGACGCCTTCGTGAACTCGAGCACGAGCCCGCGGATGGAGAGGTCCGTCGTGCGGTACGGGATCATCCGCATGAGGTACCAGCCCCCATCGATGCACCGGACGCGCTGCTCGTGCGTGCGGATGGACTCGATCGCGTCCGCGGCGGTCTTCTCGACGTCGCGCGCGCTGATCACGTTGCGTAGATAGGCGATGGGCCGGCCGACGTCGTCGGAGGTCAACCCGAGAAGCTTCTCGGCCGCTGCCGAGGCCCGGCGCACGCGCAGGTCGGCCCCGATGACGACGACGGCCGACGACACGTTCGCGAGGACGTTCTGGAGATCGTCGTTCGAGAGGCCGAGCTGCCCCATGCGGCTGTGGAGCTCGTCGTTGACGGTGGCCAGCTCCTCGTTGGTCGACTGGAGCTCCTCCTTCGAGGTCTCGAGCTCCTCGTTGGTCGACTGGAGCTCCTCGTTGGAGCTCTGAAGCTCTTCGTTCGAGCTCTGGAGCTCCTCGTTGGCCGCCTCGAGCTCCTCGATGGTCGACTGCAGGTATTCCCGCGTCGTCCCGAGCTCCCGCTCGAGCTTTTCGACGCGCGGATCGTCCGCCGGAGCGTCCGCGTCGCTCTCCGGAGCGCTCGGCTTCGGCTCGCGAGCTTCGTTGAAGAGCACGAGCAGGCACCGGCGGCCGGACTCGTCCGGCAGCGGGATGACGTCGACGACGACGGAGCGCAGGCCTTCGTCCGTCGGCAGGAGGACGGTCGGCGACGAGGCGGGCACGTTCTGGGCGAGCACGGCATGAACCGTCGTGCGTATGGGGCCGACGAGCTCCGGCCTGGCCAGCTTGAGGAGACCGAGCGTCGCCACGCCCGGCGCGGGCTCGAGGTACGGCCCCGTGCGTCCCCGGAACTGCATGGCGTCGAGCTTCTCGTCGACGATGACGCCCGGCGGCGCGTACTTCTCGATCACCTTGCGGTCCGCCACCTGGGCGACCTTCACGAGCGGCCGCCGATCGGGCGCGGCGCTCGGCCCCTCCTCCTCGCCGGCGTCCCGCGCGAGGAGGGCGAGCTCGAACGCCGGCGTGTCGACCACGTTCCGGCGGGCGTAGAGCTTGAGCTTCCGGTCCATGAGCGTGAAGAGCTCCGCCACGTCGCCGACGGACTCGGACGCCCCGAGGAGCATGTGCCCGTCGGGGTTGAGCGCGTAGTGAAAGACGCGCAGGACCTTCCGCTGCAGCGGGGTCTGCATGTAGATGAGGACGTTGCGGCAGGTGACGAGGTCGAGCCGCGAGAAGGGCGGGTCCTTGCCGAGGTTGTGGCGAGCGAACACGACGAGGTCGCGCAGGCGCCGAGCGACCTGGTAGCCGCCCTGGACGCGCACGAAGAAGCGCTGGAGCCGCTCGGGCGAGACGTCGAGCTCGATGCTCGCGGGATACACCGCCAGCCGCGCGCGGCTGAGCGCGTCCTCGTCGATGTCGGTCGCGAAGATCTGGATCCGGTAGGTGTGCGCCTGATCGCCGAGCGCCTCGAGCAGCGTGATCGCGATCGAGTAGGCCTCCTCGCCCGTCGAGCACCCGGCCGCCCAGATGCGGATCGCCGACTCGGCGGGGCGATTCTCGGCGACCTTGCGGAAGACGCTCTTGACGAGGAGGTCGAACGCCTCGGGGTCGCGGAAGAAGCCCGTCACGCCGATGAGGAGGTCGCCGTAGAGGGCGCGCAGCTCGTTGCCGTCGGAGCCGAGGAACGCGAGGTAGTCGTCGACGCTCTCGAGCTTGTGCAGGGCCATCCTGCGGGCGATGCGCCGCTCGACGGTGGTGGGCTTGTACTGCGAGAAGTCGACGCCGTGCGCGGTCCGCAGCTGGACGAAGACCCTCGCGAGGGCCGACTTCTCGGTGACGGCGCGGCCCGCGGTGCGGACCAGGACGGGCGTGGCGCCGAGGCGCGCGAGCTCGTCGCCGATGTCCTCGGGCGAGAGGACGGCGTCCACGCAGCCCGTGTCGATCGCGCTCTGGGGCATGCCGGGTTGCCCGGCGGTCGCGGGGTCCTGCGCGAAGACGATGCCGCCCGTGTCGCGGACGGCCTTGATGCCGAGCGAGCCGTCCGAGCCGGTACCCGACAGGACGACGGCGATGGCTCGCTCGGCCGCCGCGCCGGCCAGGGACCGGAAGAAGGTGTCGATCGTGTGGGGGACGGGCCCGTGCGGCTGATCGGTGAGCACGAACACGTCGCCGCGCAGCCCGAGGCTTTGCCCAGGGGGCGCCACGTAGACGGTCCCCGGCTCGAGCTTCAAGCCGTCGGCCGCCCGCACCACGCGCAGCTTGGTGCTGCGGGCGAGGATCTCGGGCAGCATGCTCGGCAGGGTCGGCGCCTGGTGCTGCATCACGATGAGCGCGATCGGGTCGGACCCGAGGCGCGAGACGACGGTCTCCAGCGCCTGGAGCCCCCCCGCCGAAGCACCGACGCCGACGATGCGAAACCGCGTGGGCGAGACCGATGTTGCCGGCTCGGCCTCGTCGTCGTCGTCGGGCTTCGCGGCGGTTTCCTCGGGCGGGTCGGGAGGCATCGGCCCGAACGATGGGACCGATGCCCGCCTCCGCACAAGCACAAAGGGAGCCGTCCCATCGACCGTGTCCGACCGGGCCCAGAACCCGCTCGGCGGGCCCGCCTCTACGCGGCGTCGCCCAGCATGGTCTTCGCGAACGCGCGGCAGCCGGCCTGCCACTTCGCGAGGTCGCCCGCGAGGCCGTCGACGATCTTCACGCCGAAGCCCGGCGGCACCGTCGAGCCCTGCGAACCGAACCCGCGGCGCCAGGCCACGGTGCCGGCGAGCCGCACGCGGCGCTCCGAGCGCGGCGGCCAGAGATCGACCCACACGTCCTGGCCCCCGTCGAGCGGCGCGAGCGTCCGCACGTAGAGACCGCCCTCGCTCACGTTGTACGTGAAGCCCACGTCGTCCGCGTCGCGCCCCGCGAGGCGGAACGAGACGGCGGTCCCGTAGAGGAGGCGGGGTGCGGCGCGCTTGTCGGTGCCGCGCGACGCGATCAGGTCGTTCGCCAGAAAGAGCACGTTCTCGGGGGGCGCGTAGCCGTCGGCCACGGCGGCCCGCGGGAGCGACGCCGCGGCGGCGTTCACGGAGGCCATCTTCTTCGGCGGGGCCACGACCACCCAGGCGGCCTTCGAGCCGAGGTCGCGCGCGCGGGCCGCCTCGCCGACGGCCCCCTCGGCCGTCAGGTCGTAGGCCGCGACCACCACCTTCACGTCGTCGGCCATCGAGGCCTCGACCAGCCCCTCGGCGCTCTGGAAGAAGCGCACCTCGTATCCCCCTGCGTGGAGCGCCCGACCCATCACGCTGCGCCAGCCGGCGTCCGGCGACGCGACGAGCGCCGTCGAGGCCTGACGCCGTGGCCCGCTCGACGGCGACGCCCCGACGAGCCCCCGCAGCCGGCGCGCCAGGCCGTCCGCGGAGCCCTCACGCACGAGGTCGTCCCCGCCCAGCATGTAGAGCTCGATGAACTCGAGGTCCTTCCGCTCCTCGGTCAGCCCGAGCAGCGGGACCCCGGCCAGGCGCACCTGCCCGCGGAGCGTCTCGCACGTCTCGGCCGCCCCGCGGCCACCCATCGGGAGGACCACCGCGCTCGGCGCCTCCTCGACCGCCCGCGCGGCCTCGCGGCTCACGAACTCCGCGGGCATCCCCACGGCGGCGGCCGCCTCGCGGATGCCCCGCTCCGCGTCGTTCGAAAACCGGCCCACGGCCAGGACAGGGTTCCCGCTCATCGTCGCGACCTCCTCCTACGAGGGAACGGAGCGACCCCGAAGGACATTAAGGGGGCACGGGGCGGAAGCTAGGCCTTCCGAAGAGGCGGAGCCCTCAGGGCTTTCTAGACGCCGGACGACGGGTCCACGTCACCGGCGAACGGCGAGCACCCGCTCCAGGAACACCGGGAAAGGATGATAGGTGGCGGGGATCTGCGGTGAGAGGGCTGCAAAGTCGCGCAGGTTCGTGCTCACGACCAGTGCCCCCATGCGCCCCGCGATCGCCATGATGAGGGCGTCCAGCAGCGCACCTCCCGGGCTTGCGAGCGTCTTGCCGCGAGAGCGTAGCGCCGAGAGCGCCGCGGCCGCCTTGCGGAAGTCCGCATGAAGGGGTGTCGCGATGCGACCCGAGCGCTCGAACGGGGCGACGAGGCGCTCGACGATCCGTCGCTCTGGCTTGGAGCGGCACCCGGCGGATAGCTCCGCCATCACTACCGAGTCCAGCCACAACGTGAAGCGTCCACGGAGCGCCGGAATGACATCGTCGAGAGCGCCGTACCGCAGGTGGTCGATCCACACGGACGAATCGAAGAGAAGCTTCACCGAAGTGGCCGGAACTTCGGCAGGGCGCGTGAGGCCGACCGTACGGCCTTCTCCACGTCCGACATGAATACAGCGTCCTCCAGGCTGATCACGATGGCCTCGGTCTCGGTGCGCGCGTGCAGCACGCGCTTGGCCCGCTGAACGAGCTCGGGCGGCAGATTGTACGTCTTCTTCACCGTGGCTCGCCGAGGCATACGGATAGGGTAAGGAATCGTACGTACGTCGTCAACGCGCGCGCGGGCCACGGACGGCAGCGGACTTGCTGTCCTCCCCGGCCGCTGCTCCGCCGCCGTTTGAATCTCGATCGCGTCTAGGAACGAGTGCCTTCGCTCCAGAATGCTCTCCTTCTACTTCGGCGTGAGCTTCACCACGCCTCCGTCGGCGTTGCCGACCTGCCCATGCGCGGCATCTACGCTCGCGCCGGCGAGCCAGTATTCAGTAGCGAAGCTTCGAGGGCGTCGCGGTCCATGGCGAAGGCATCCTGCGCTGAACCCGCGTCGCCGCCCGGCATCTTCGGGATGGTTCCCTACGGCTGGAGGCTCAGTGCCGACCGGCAGCGCATCGGCGATGGACCGCGATGGGTGGCCCACCGGACGCGGTTCATCGGCGATGGACCGCGATGGGTGGCCCGCCGGCCGCGGTTCATCGGCGATGGACCGCGATGGGTGGCCCGCCGGCCGCGATTCATCGGCGATGGACCGCGATGGGTGGTCCGCCGGCCGCGGTTCATCGGCGATGGACCGCGATGGGTGGTCCGCCGGCCGCGGTTACTCGGCGATGGACCGCGATGGGTGGCCCGCCAGACGCGGTTACTCGGCGATGAATCGCGATGGGTGGTCCGCCGGCCGCGGTTACTCGGCGATGAATCGCGCTGGGTGGCCCGCCGGACGCGGTTACTCGGCGATGAATCGCACTGGGTGGCCCGCCGGACGCGGTTACTCGGCGATGAATCGCGCTGGGTGGCCCGCCGGACGCGGTTACTCGGCGATGAATCGCGCTGGGTGGCCCGCCGGACGCGGTTACTCGGCGATGAATCGCGCTGGATGGTCGGTCGGACGCGATTACTCGGCGATGAATCGCGTTGGATGGTCGGTCGGACGCGATTACTCGGCGATGAATCGCACTGGGTGACCCGCCGGACGCGGTTACTCGGCGATGAATCGCACCGGGTGGCCCGCCGGACGCGGTTCAGCGGCGATGAATCGCCCTGGACGGCCGCTCGACCGCGGTTCAGCGGCGATGGGCGGTCCCCTACGCCATGGAAGCGTTGACGCCCGCCTCGACGGCTGCCACCGACGCGGTCTCGAGCTTGATGGCCTCGCCCGTCGGGGGATCGTATGCGGCTCGTCCCACCTGGTGGGTCCGGTACCTGTCGCTGAAGATCCCGAGCAGATACGAGCGCAGGGAGTACGTGACGATGCTCGGCTGCTTCAGGTCGGGGTGAATGAGGTGCGCGATCTTCGCGTGCGCCTCGGGGAGCTTGCTCCAGTGCAGGCCCGCGCTCTCGTGGTGCGCCGTGTGGAAGCCGTTGTTGAAGACGAGCCAGTTCCCGAGCTTGCCGACGAAGTTGCGCGAGTGGTTGTGCTCCGACCACGGGTCGGCGTGCACGTGCTGGATGTAGTTGATGAAGATCATCGACCAGTTGGCGAACATGGCCGACGCGGCGAAGCCGAAGAACCAGATCTCGGCGCCCCGGAAGAAGCCCGCCCAGCCCATCTCGTGCCGGAGGCCCATCGTCACGCCGACGGCGATGGCGAGGAGCGTGACCTGCGCGCCGGCGAGCGTCGCGTACTGGCCGATGATCTGGCGGTAGAGCGGGCGGTTCCCGGCCTTGGCCTTGGAGATGTACTCCTTGATGACCGGCCCCTGCCAGTAGGCGGAGACGAAGTAGTAGGAGCTCGCGATGCTCCAGGTGTTCTTCTTCGAGTAGCGCCAGGTGATCGTCGCGTCCCCGGCCTTGTTCACGTACTTGTGGTGGTTGAGGTTGTGCGTCGGTATCCACGCGAACGTGGGGAACCCGTAGAAGATGCTCAGCCACGCCGAGTAGAAGGCGTTGACCTTGCGGCTCTTGAACGTCGGCGAGTGGTTGTGGTTGTGGCTGAAGACGCCGGCGCAGAACCCGAAATAGAGGCTCAGGGGCAGCAGCCACGGGATGAGCCGCGGCTCGACGTAGGGGGCGAAGCCCACCGCGGGGAAGAACACGAAGGCCCAGAGAAGCGTTCGACGGTCGGCCTTGTGGCGCAGCATGGGAGACCTCGGGTCGGGGTGAGGTTAATCCGCGGTCCGGCGCGGGGCATCACCTTTCGGTCATGCCGGGGTGCGCAAGATGGTTCGCAGCGAAGGGGGCGCGGCAGGCTGGGGCGCGCGGGCGCGTGCGTGGAAGAAGCTACCCCACCTTGCGGGAACCGTCGGCCGTGGTGAGGACGCCGTAGAGCTCCGGGCGACGGTCGCGGAAGAAGCCCCAGGAGGCGCGCGTCCGGGCCAGCGCGTCGAGGTCGAAGCTCGCCAGGACGATGCCCTCGTCGTCGCGACCGAGCTCGCTCACCTTGTCGCCGCGGGCGTCCGCCACGAAGGACGAACCGTAGAAGCGCTGGCCCTCCTCGACGCCGATGCGGTTCGCGGCGACCACGGGGACGACGTTGGAGACGGCGTGGCCGATCATGGCGCGCTGCCAGGGATCGCGCGTGTCGAGATCGGGCTCGTGCGGTTCGCTGCCGATGGCGGTCGGGTAGAAGAGGACCTCGGCGCCGAGGAGCATCATGGCGCGCGCCGACTCGGGGAACCACTGGTCCCAGCAGATGCCGACGCCCAAGGTGCCGTGCTTCGTGGGCCACACGCGGAAGCCCGTGTCGCCGGGGCGGAAGTAGAACTTCTCCTCGTAGCCCGGGCCGTCGGGGATGTGGCTCTTGCGGTAGACGCCCAGCACGGCGCCGTCGGCGTCCACGACGGCGACGCTGTTGTAGTACGCCTGCCCCGCGCGCTCGAAGAACGACACGGGGATGACGACGCCGAGCTCGCGCGCGACGACCCGCAGCCGCGCCACGGCCTCGTCGTCGTCGAGGGAGCGTGCCTGCGTGAACCACTCGGGCTTCTCGTCGCGGCAGAAGTAGGGCCCCTCGAGGAGCTCCGGCGGAAGGACGACGTTCGCCCCGCGCCCGGCCGCCTCGCGGACGAGCTTCTCGACCCTGGAGAGGTTCTCGCCGCGCGTACCGCCGAGCGCGCACTGCAGGCCGGCGACGGTGATCGAGCGCGGGCTCATCGACCGGCCTCGGGCTCCTGCTGCGTGATGCAGTGGAAGGCCCCGCCCCCCGTCAGCACGGCGCGCGCGTCCACGCCGACGGTGCGGCGGCCCGGGAAGAGCGCGCCGATCCGCTCGACTGCCTCGTCGTCCCACCGCGAGCCGTACGTCGGGACGACGACGGCGCGGTTGGCGACGTAGAAGTTCACGTAGCTCGCCGGCATCACCTTGCCCGTGGCGTCGAGCACCGCGCCCGGCGAGGGGATGCGCACGACGTCGAGCCCGTGGCCGGCCGCCTCGCGAACCAGCGCAGCGAGCGCGTCGCGGTTGGGATCGGCCGCCTCGCGCGCCTCCATCGCGACGACGACGCCGGGCCGGACGAAGCGGACGACGGTGTCGACGTGGCCGTCGGTGTGGTCGTTGAGGAGCCCGTCGCCGAACCAGAGGACCCGCTCGACGCCGAGCGCGTCTCGCAGCCAGCCCTCGACGATCTTCTCGTCGACGGCGCCGTTGCGGTTCGCGTGCAGCATGCACTGGCGCGTCGTCAGCACGGTGCCCTCGCCGTCGACGTCGACCGCGCCCCCTTCGAGGACGAAGGGCATCTCGAACGCGCGACGCCCGTCGACGGCGGCGATGCGGGCCGACACGGCCTCGTCGTGCTCGAGGACGTACTTGCCGCCCCACCCGTTGAAGCGAAAGCGCACGGTCGCCCCTTCGCCGGCGGGGCCGCGAAGGAAGATGGGGGCCGTGTCGCGGAGCCAGATGTCGCCGAAGGGCACGTGGTGGAACCGGACGCCCCGGGACGGGAGCGCCGCGCGGGCGACGGCCTCCTGCGCGGCGTCGGGGACGAGGACCTCGGCGGCCTCGCCCTCGGCGATCGCATCGACGAGGCGCGCGAACGCCGCCCGCGCCGGAGCGAGGTTCTCCTGCCAGAGGTCCTCGTGGCTCGGCCACGCGACCCATGTGGCCCGGTGGGGCGCCCACTCGGCGGGCATGCGAAAGCCGGCATGTCGCGGATTCGTCACGCGGCCGGATATAGCCGACGTCCGGGGGTCTGGTAAGGATGGGCCGGTAAGGAGCTCCCCATGCGCCGGTCCCTCGTCCTCCTGGCTCTCGCCGCCGCGTCCTCGGTCGTGGCCTTCGCGTCGTGCTCCAGCTCGAAGGGCGGCGGCGCCACGCCCGGCCCGGATGCGAGCGACGAGGGAGAGGGAGACGACGGCGCCGTCCCGACGCCCCCGGCGTGGGACCAGCCCGTCACCCGGCCCGACGACGGCACGGCCGACTCGAACCGCGCCGCCTGCACGTACAAGCGCGGCGACATGCCTGCGGCCACGCTCGGGCCGAGCTACCCGCTCGACACGAACATCCCGATCGAGAACATCGTCGTCGTGATGATGGAGAACCACTCGTTCGACAGCTACCTCGGTCACCTCAACGCGTACGCGAACCGCACGGACATCGAGAGCGCGCCGGCCGACGCGGGCAACCCGACGGCCGACGGGGGTACCGTCCCCTGGCACCACCAGGCGCACCCCTGCACGCTCGACACGAACCACGAGTGGCTCGGCACGCACGAGGAGATCGACCAGGGGGCCATGAACGGCTTCGTGAAGGTGAACCAGGGCTGGCAGCAGCCGCGCGACGCGGGCCCGGACGCCGCCGAGCTGTGGAACGGCGACCGCGCGATGGGCTACTACGACCAGACCGACCTGCCGTTCTACTACCAGCTCGCGAGCACCTTCGCGATGGCCGACCACTACCACTGCTCGGTGCCCGGCCCGACGTACACGAACCGCGACTACCTCATCTCCGCGACGAGCTTCGGCCTGACGACGAACGGGTTCCCGGACCTCACGCCCTACCCGTGGCCGACGAACGACGCGTCAGTCCTCGACGAGCTCGAGAAGCGCCACGCGAGCTGGCTCCTCTACTCGGACGGGCCTCCCGGCGCGGGCACCGTCTACAGCGCGGCGGGCGCGAAGCGCTGGGGGCGCACCGTCACGGCCTCGTTCGCGCAGTTCGTGGCCGACGCGAAGAACGGGGCCTTGCCGCAGGTGTCCTTCGTCGATCCGAACCTCAGCTCCGAGTCGAGCGGCGGCGGAGGCACCGACGAGCACCCGCCGGGCGACATCCAGAGCGGGGAGCTCTTCGTCAGCCAGGTCTTCCAGGCCGTGACCACGAGCCCGCAGTGGGGGAAGACGGCGCTCTTCATCACGCACGACGAGAACGGCGGCTTCTACGACCACGTGCCGCCGCCGAAGGCGTGCCCGCCCGACGACACGCCGCCAGAGACCGACAGCGGTCTCGACGCCGGCTTCGACATGTACGGCGTCCGCGTGCTGCTCATCGCCGTCAGCCCCTACGCGAAGAAGGCGTACGTGGGTCACACGCTCTACGACCACACGAGCATCACCCGCTTCATCGAGGAGAAGTTCAAGATCCCGGCGCTGACCGCGCGTGACGCGAACGCGACGCCCCTGACCGACCTCTTCGACTTCACCGATCCGCCGGTCTTCGCGTCGCCGCCCACCATCCCGGCGCCCACGATCGACCAGACGCAGCTCTCCTACTGCATCACCACGTACCCGTGACCCCCCGCCCGTCGAACGGGCGGGGGACGACGAGTCGCTGACGTCAGTGGCAGGCGGCCTTCGGGAAGTTGTCGAGGGCCATCTTGCAGCCCTGCGCCAGGCCCGCCTTGGTGGTCGGGTCCTTGGCCTGGTCCTTCCACGCCTTGGTCATCGCATCGAGGCCCGGCTTGGCGGCAGCCTTGGTCGCCGGGTCCTTGTAGCAGTCGTTCCACATCTTGATGTAGTCGTCGCACTCCTTGACGCCGATGGAGTCGCCACCGCTCGCGGCGGCACCCCCTCCGCTGCCACCACTGCTGCCCGCGTCGCTCCCCTTGTTGCAAGCCAAGAGCCCAGTCAGGGCGACCATCAAGCCCACAACGATCGTTCGCTTCATTTGGAATGTCCTCCCAGAGATTGTGGTGGCAACAGCGGGGCCAACGATAAACGCGACTCGACGCGCGGCGCAATCCAGCTGGCGTGAGCTACTCTCGGCAGGGTCGATGATCCGCAATCAGCGCTCAAAGGGCTTGTCTTCCTCTCGATTTGGTGTGCGCGTCGCTGCGCTGGCCGTCGTCGGCCTCGCCGGCGCGGCGTGCGGCCCCCCCGCGTTCCCGTCGTCGGCGAGCCACCCGCTCCTCGGGGCGCACCTCCCGGACATCCACCGCAAGAGCCTCGACGGCCACGAGATCGACAAGGGCGTCCTCGCCGGGCAGCCCGTGCTCGTGAAGTTCTTCGCCGACTACTGCCAGCCCTGCAAGGCGACGCTCCCGGCAGCGGAGCGCATCCACGAGGCCTACCCCGACGTCACCTTCGTCGGGGTCGACGAGGACGAGTCCACCGAGACCGCGAGCGACGTGGTCCACCGCTACGACCTCTCGTTCCCCGTCATCCACGACGCCGCGAACGTCCTCGCCGGGAAGTTCCGCGTCAGCTCGATGCCCATGACCTTCGTGGCCGACGCCACGGGCACGATCCGCTGGGTCGGGGCCGAGGAGCAGACGGAGGCCGAGCTTCGCCAGGCCGTCCAGGCCGCCCGCGCCGTCCCCGCCGCTACTGCACGCTGATCGTCTCGGTCGCGGTGCCGGAGACGTCGTTCGGGTCGTACGCCGTCACGGTGAGCGACCGCGTGCCGCTGCCGCCGGCGCCGCTGATGGGGGGCAGCGCGATGCCCCACTGCGTTCCGCCCATGGACTGGAGCTCGTAGGACTGATCGCCCGCGGGGCTCGACCACGTGAGCCACACCTGGCTGATGCCGTCGGGCGCGTCGGCCTCGACGATGACCGAGACGGAGTCGCCAACGGCCACGGTGTCGCCGTCCGACGGCGCGTCGAACGTGACGGTCGTGGCCGACGTGCCCGACGAGCCGCCGAGCGTGAGCGAGCGAGTCGCCGAGGTGACGGTGTTGCCGGCGCCGTCGGTCGCCTGCACGGACCACGTGCGCGCGCCCGTCGAACCCTGGAAGCTCCACGTGTACGCGTCGCCGCTCTGCGAGCAGGTGACGCCGGCCTGCGGGGACGCGCAGTCGACGGTGACGACGCCGCTCGGCTCCTGCCACGCGAGGACGACGCCGGAGGGGCTGCCCGTGACGTCGGCGACGAGGGTCACCTGCGAGTTTGCCGGGACCGTGGTGCCGTCGTCGGGCGAGACGAGCGACACGGAGATCGACGGCGCCCCGCCGCTGCTGCTGCCGCCGCTGCCCGAGCTGCTCCCGGACCCGCTGCTCGAGCCGCTGCTGCTGCCGCTGCTCGACCCCGAGCTGCTCCCTCCGCTACTGCTGCCGGTGCCGCCGCTCACCCAGGCCGTCATGTTCGGCGTCCCGAGACCCGTGGGTCCGTCGTAGCCCGGGCCCGCGGTGCAGAGGTACGACCCGCCGCAGTTGCCGTTGCTGCCGCTCTGGGCGTCGAAGACGAGCGACGGATCGGCGTAGAGCGCCTGGACGCCGTGCGCGCTCATGCCCGTCAAGGTGAAGGCCGCCGCGAGGATCGGCGACGCGGCGCTCGTCCCGCCGAGGACGATCCAGCCGCCCTCGCCGAAGGAGTCGTAGACGGCCACGCCGGTGTTGGGGTCCGCGACCGCCGAGACGTCGGCCACGGTTCGCTGGGCGCAGCCGCTGTCGGTCTGCCACGACGGCTTCGAGATGATCTGGCTGCAGCCGCTCCCCGCGCCGTCCCACGCGCCCTCGACCCAGCCGCGTGCGCTGCCGCCCGACTGCACGAGGCTCGTGCCGCCGACGCCGACGACGTACTGCGACGACGCGGGGAAGTTCACGCCGTAGCCGCCGTCGCCGGAGCTCGCCGTGATGATGACGCCGTCGTGGTGGTAGTACTGCTCCTGCGTCTGGGTGTCGCTGGCGTCCTCGCTGCCGCCGTAGCTGTTGCTGACGGCCGTCGCGCCGAGGCTCACGGCGGTGTTCACGCCGGTGCCCAGGTCCTCGAGGTCGCTGCTGCTGGTCTCGACGAGCAGGATGTTGCAGCCCGGGCAGATGGCGCTGACCATGTCGAGGTCGAGCGAGATCTCGCCGCCCCAGTCGCTGTCCTGCTGCGGGTAGTTCACGCCTCCGCTCTCGTCGACCTTGTGGAAGCACCCGTTCGCGGTCGTGCAGGCAGGCAGGCCGTAGGTGGCGCGGTAGGTCGCGAGGTCGGTCTCGGCGTTCGGGTCGTCGTACGCGTCGACGATCGCCACGGTCTTGCCGGCGCCGCCCGACGGGACCGCGTACGCAGACTGGAGGTCGGGGGCGCCGTAGCCCTGCGGCGTGGCGTTCGACACGACGTTGCCCTGGGCGTCGGTGCGGACGTGCGCGAAGCACCGGGCGTGGCCTGCCGCCGCCGTCTTGCAGAGGGGCTGGTGCGGGAGCTGCGGGACGGCCCCCAGGGCGGCACCGCCCGGGTCCGTGGAGGCAATCTTCTCGGACGACGCGGGCGGGGCGCACGCGGGGACGACGGCGAGGAGTGCGGCGGCGATCCAGCGGGAGATTCGCATGGGGGCCGCGCAATGCCCTTGCCGTGCCACCGGCCCGGGTTCCGCGGACACTGCAACGAACCGTGGGAAACACAAGGACGGAACACGATCACTGTTGATCGTTCACCGCAGGTGGACGGTCCGTGGCCTTCGACCGAGGAGCCTGGCGCGTGGAGGCGCCAGCGGGTGGATCGCCCGTGGCTCGCTCCCGTCGAAGGGCCGACGGCTCGTGTGCGTTTCGTTCAGCGACGCGAGCGGTTCTGCACGTAGCGGACGGCCCCGTGGTCGGTCTCCACGACGCGGCCGCCTTCGCGCCGTGCGAGGACCAGGCGCTGATCACCCTCGCGCGCTCCCACGGGAGCGACGAGCCGGCCCCCTTCGGGCAGCGCATCGACCCAGGACTGCGGCAGCGCGTCGAGCGCGAAGGTCGCCACGACCTTCGCCGCACCCTGCCACCCTTCCATGCTGACCATCGCGTCGCGCAGGAGGACCTCGACGTTGGGCCGGTCGGCGACGTTGCTCCGGGCCCGGGCGAAGAGGGCCTCGTCGATCTCGAAGCTGCGGACGCTCCCCGCAAGGCCGACGATGAACGAGGCGAGCGCGGCGCCGTACCCCGACCCCGACCCGAGCTCGACGAGTCGATCCCCCCCCGTGAGCTCGAGCAGACGAAACGAGAGGAGGTACGCGTGGGGTGCGCTGATGGTCGCGAGGCCTGTGTCGTCGAGCGGCAGCGGTGCGTCCTCCGCGCTTCGCTCGAGGTCGGCGGGCCGGACGAAGCGTTCGCGCGGCATTTCGACCAGGGCGTCCAGATAAACGGGATCGAACGGGCCGAGCTGCCGCTGGATGGAGTCGCGGAGCGGCAGCCGGCACCCGCGGGCGACCTCGCCGAGCTCCTGCTCGAGCTGCGCCGACGGGTGATCGCGCCACCGCTGCGCGACGGACGCGAGCCACTCCTTGCGGTCGCGCTGGGCCAGCTGCGCCATCTTCTTGCGGAACGCGACGGTGAAGAGGAGGGGTTGGGCCACGGGTGCCTCGTCAGAACTCGGTGGTCCCGTTCGCGCAGAGGACCTCCGGCCCGTTCCCGTAGTGCTGCGAGGCAAAGGCCTCGAGAGACGGAAGGTCCACGCACTGCGCGCGGTAGACCCAGCCCCAGGCGGCGGCGGCGACCGGCACGTCGAGGAGCGGGTCCGGCGTGATGACCGTCCGCACGCGTACCCCCTGCCCGGCCGAGGTGCAGAGCGGGTCGTCGGGCAGCGAGTCCGAGACCGCCTGGAGCGCGGCCGCGACGTCCGGGCAGCCCGAGTCGTCGGGGCAGTCGTAGAGGAGGATGACTCCGCCGTGCTCCTCGTCGTGCACATAATAACCGCGCGGTACCGGCGACGTGTACGCCTGGTATGCGGCCCAGATCGGGAAGTGCTCCCCGCTCGAGGGAGGGTTCGAGTCCCACGTGATGTCCGTGCCGATGGGGACGTGCGTGGGGGCCTCGAGCGGCGGGGTGTCGATCTCCACCGTGCAGCCCGCGTCGACGAAGTCCGGCGCATCGAGCGGCCCCGCGTCGGCGTAGGGAGAGCCCTCCTCGGGTGAGCCGCCGCGGCACGACGCGAATACGGCTGCGAGCGGCAGGAGAGCGATCGCGGCGAGGGCGGTCCGGTCCGGCACGGGGTGGAGTATGCGAGAATCCGGTCGCCTTGACGAATCCCTCGGCGTACACGCGCGCCTGGCGCGCCTCGAACGAGTTCGTGGAGGACCTGAAGAGCCACAACGCCTTCGAGGCGGCGGCGTCGATCGCGTTCTGGTTCTTCCTGAGCCTCCTCCCGCTGCTCGTGCTGCTGGGCTTCCTCGTCAGCCTCGTGGCACGGTCGCGAGGGGTCGACACGCTGCTCGCGCCGCTCCTCGACGTCGTGCCCGACACCGCCGAGGAGATCATCCGCAAGGAGCTCGAGCGCATGTCGGGGAACAACGCGACGGTCGCGCCCCTCGGCATCCTCGGGTTCCTCTGGACGGCGTCGTCGGGACTCCACAGCCTCATGGACGTCTTCGAGGCCGCCGCGCGCGTCGAGCGGCGCTCCTGGTACCACCAGCGCGCCATCGCCCTCGGGTGGGTGCTCCTCGGGCTGGCGACCGCATGCCTCGCTGCGTGGCTGCTCGTGAAGGTCGACGCGGTCGTTCACCGCAACGACGTCCCTCCGAGCTCGGGGACCGCGTCGACGGCGTCGCCCGTGTCCTCGTCGTCCTCGGCGCCGGCGGGCGGCCCGCAGTCGACCCCGGCTTCCGGTCGTTTCCCCCCCGACCGGACCGTCGCGCACACCGGCACGCTCTCGCGCGGACGGGGCGCGCTCAAACGCCGCATCAACAAGGCGCTCCACACGCCGACCGAGCAGCTCTTCGCGAGCATGGTGGTCCTCGCGCTCGGGATGGTCCTGCTCGCGGGCTTTTACCGGTTCGCGGTCGAGCACCCGGCGGGCGTGCGGCGGCGCGTCTGGCCCGGGACGTTCGCGGCCGTGGGGAGCTGGCTGGCCGTGTCGTGGGTCTTCGGCCTCTACGCGGTGTCGATGTCGAGTTACGCGCTCTACTACGGCAGCCTCGCGGCCGTCGCCGTCATGATGGTGTGGCTCTACATCACGAGCCTCTCGCTCGTCGTAGGCGCCAACGTGAACGCGCGCCTCGACCGGAAGGGTGCCGACGCGACGGGGTGATCCTCGCCGCGAGGAGCAGCGCGCCACGACCCTCGGACCTCGCCCGGCGGATCGCGCTCACCGGCTCACTCGTGCTGCTCGGGCGACCCCGCGAACCTGTAACCGATGCCCCGTACCGTCTGCACGTAGTCGGCGGCCTCGCCCAGCTTGCTGCGGAGGCGCTTCACGTGTGTGTCCACCGTGCGCGTCGTCACGTCGGCGGAGATGCCCCAGACGTCGCTGAGCAGCGTGTCGCGCGACTGAACCTGCTCGCGACGATCGTGCAGCGTGACGAGGAGCTTGTACTCGAGCGGCGTGAGGGTGAGCTCCTGCCCGGCGACCCACACCCGCTGCGCGTCGCGGTCGACGCGGAGGATGCCGAACTCGATGGGGCGCGTGGGGTCGACCTCGGGCCGCGCGCGCTTGAGCGAGGCCTCGATGCGGGCCAGGACCTCGCGCATGCTGAACGGCTTGGAGAGGACGTCCGCGACCCCCGCGCCGCCGACCACCTCTTCCTGGTTCACCTCGAGCATCGCGATGACCGGCACGCCGTGGGTGGCCATCTCGCCGCCGAGGGCGCGGCAAACCCCGGCGGGCGTCATGTCCGGCAGCTCGGCGTCGAGCAGGACGACGTCGGGCCTCCGCTCGCGCGCCATGCGCATGCCCTCGGTCGCCGTCGACGAGGTCTGCACTCCGTGGCCGGCGCGACGGAGCTGCTCCTCGAGAACCTCCCGGGACTCCCTGTCGTCGTCGATGACGAGAACGCGCGCCATAAGTTACCCGCCCACTCGCACTTTCCCCCAATCCTCCGCGGTGTTCAAATTCAATCGGACCCGGGGGTCGGCCACCGGGATGCGGAGGACGGACGCCAGGGTTGCGGGCCGGCGCAGCACCTCGTCGAGGCGGCTGGACGGCGGAAGCCGGAGGATCTCCGCGGCGAGCGGGGCGGCGAGCAGGACGGGGTGACCGCCCCCGCCCCGGCCGCCCCGGCCGCCCTGGTCGCTCTGGCCGCCCTGGTATTCCGGGAGCGCGGCCAGCGCGGCCTCGCCGGGCGCCCTTGCCGCGAGCGCGGCCTCGCCGGGCGCCCTTGCCGCGAGCGCTGCCTCGAGCGCAGCCCATACGGGCTCGCCCGCAGCAGGCACGTCGACCGGCAGGACGAAGGCGTTCGCGCCCGGCGTGACCTCGGCCAGGCCAACCTGGAGCGACGAGAAGGGGCCGCGATCCGGATCAGGGTTCGTGACGATGCGGGCGCGCGCAGCGAGCTGCGGAACGGATGCGAGGTAGCGATCGCGGTCGTGACCGAGGACGACGACGACGCGCCGGCTGCCGATTGCGTCGAGCTGGTGGAAAATCCACGGCTTCCCCTCGACGAGGACGAGCCCCTTCGGCTCGCCGAGCCGGGACGACCGCCCCGCCGCGAGGACGACGACGTCGGCGCCGCTACCGCGCGCCGCGCCCATGGTGGACCGACAGGAGCTCGGCGGCGACGCTGATGGCCACCTCCTGCGGCGCCTTGCCGCCGACGTCGAGACCGATGGGGCACTTGATGCGATCGAGGGCCTCCTTCGCGAGGCCACGCGACTCGAGGCGATCGCGAAAGCGGCGCCACTTGACGGTGCTGCCTATCAGCCCGAGATACCGCGCAGGGCGCCCCACGACGTCGGCGACGATGGCTTCGTCGACGTCGTGCCGGTGGGTCATGATGGCGACGTAGGTGCGCGCCTCGTCCCACGCGGCCTCGCTGACGAATGCGTCCCACGGCACGGCGTGGCGTCGCACGCCCTCGGGCAGCGCGTCCGACCACTCGGCCCGCTCGTCGACGGCGTGGACGACGAAGGCCGTCCCGGCGAGGACGCGACAGAGCGCCTGGGCCACGTGCCCCGCGCCGAAGAGGTAGAGGCGCGGTCCCGTGTTGAGGACGTCGACGAACGTCTCCACCACCCCGCCGCAGCATTGCCCCGCGGTCGCCCCGAGGGGGTAGCGGAACGCCTTCGGCTCGCCGGCGACCAGGCACGCTTGCGCGTCCGCGAGCACGAGCTGCTCGAGGTGCCCGCCGCCCACGGTGCCGACGAAGCTGCCGTCCGCGACGACCACCATCTTCGCGCCGGCCGCGGCGGGCGTGGAGCCCTGGCACCGGACGATCGTCACGAGCGCCGCGGGCGTCCCGCTCTCCTCGAGCTCGGCGAGCTTACGGAGCCAGGGCGACATGCTTCTGGAGCTCCCGCAGCAGGTTGTCGGCCACCCGGCGCCGGTAGGCCGAGGTCGATCGCACGTCGTCGATCGGCGCGATGGCCCGCGCGAGCGCGGCGCTCACGGCGGGGAGCGGCTCGCCCGCGACCATCGCCCGCTCGGCCTCGAGGGCGCGCACGGGTACGGGGGCCACGCCCCCGAGGGCGATCCGCGCGCCCGTCACGCGTGCTCCGCTCCGCTCGACGCACGCGGCGAAGCAGACCTTGGAGATCGCCTGCGCCCTGCGCGGCCCCACCTTGCGGTAGTAGTGGACGCGCGGCGCCTTCGACCGCGGGACGACGACGCGAACGACCATCTCGTCGGGCTCGGCCACGGTCTTCTTGTAGCCGGTATGGAACGCCTCGTAGGGCACCGTGCGTTCGCCGCGTCGCGACGCGAGGACGACGCTCGCGCCGTACGCGAGGAGAGCCGGCGGCGAGTCGGCCGCAGGCGAGGCGTTGCCGATGTTGCCCCCGAGCGTGCCGCGGTTCTGGATGGCGATCCCGCCCGTCTCGCTCGCCGCCTGCACGAGCATCGGAAGCTCCGCCGCGAGGAGGGGATGCCGTCGCACGTCGGTGTACGTCGTGAGCGCGCCGAGCTCGATCGCGTCCTCCGCGACGCGCACGAAGCGGAGCTCGCCGAGGCCCCAGACGTCGACCCAGCGCCGGTGCGCGAGCTTGCCCGAGGAGAGCATCACCATCACGTCGGTCCCGCCCGCGATGGGGCGGTACCCGGCCGCGACGCGCTCGTGGGCCTCGGCCAGCGTGCGGGCCGTCACGAGCTCGAAGTCGGCGAGGTCACTCCGCACGGGCGCCCCCGTTCTCGCGGGCCCGCGCGCCGCCTTCGTCCCCGCCCGCGAGCTCGATCGCCTTCACGACGCTCTCGAAGATGCGGATGTAGCCCGTGCACCGGCAGATGTTGCCGGCCAGGCCGTCGCGGATGTCGGCCTCGGTCGGGTGGGCCACACGGGCGAGGAGCTCGCGCGCCGCGAGGATCATCCCCGGCGTGCAGATGCCGCACTGCGCTCCTCCGTGCTCCTCGAAGGCGCGCTGGATGCCCTCGAGCGCACCCGCCTCGATCGTCGTCACCTCGCGCCCGCGCACCTGCACGACCGGAACGAGACACGAGTCGACGAGCGTCCCGTCGACGAGCACCGCGCAAGCGCCGCACTCGCCCTCGCCGCAGCCCTCCTTGGTGCCCGTCAGGCGCAGGTCCTCGCGCAGGACGTCGAGCAGGCGACGCATCGGGTGCACGCGCACGGCGCACGGGGCGCCGTTCACGCGGAGGTCGATCGGGTCAGCCACGGCGGGCCTCCTCAGCCACGGGTGGACTCCATCGCGTCGAAGATGGCTTCGGGCGTGGCAGGGACGCGGGTCAGCGAGACGCCGAGCGCGTCGCGGATGGCGTTGAGGATCGCGGGCGCGGGGCCGTCCATCGGCAGCTCGCCGATGCCCTTCGCGCCGGCCGGGCCGTAGGTGTACGGCCGCTCCTCGAAGACGACCCGGATGGGCGGCACGTCCGCGCTGGTCGGCACGATGTAGTCCGTCATCCGGTCGTTCATCATGCGGCCGTCCTTCCAGACGCAGTTCTCGGTGAGCGCCCAGCCGATGCCCTGCGCGACGCCGCCCTCGATCTGCCCGGCCGCGAGGAGGGGGTGGATGACCTTCCCGACCTCCTGGAGAGCCCAGAAGTCCTCCACCCGCGCCTCGTACGTCGTCGTGTCGACCGCGACCTGCGCCACGTAGACGGCCCACGAGTACGCGCCGTAGGCGTCGCCGCGGAACGTCGTTTCGTCCCACGTGACGTGGCTCGGCTGCTTGTACTCGGCCGTCGCGCGCAGCCGGCCGCGGTCCTCGACGTACTTCGCGCAGGCCTCGCGGAAGGCGCGCGCGCCGTAGGGCTCCTTCAGCGCGCCGTCGGCGAGGAGCTGCGCCTTGATCGACGCGGCCGCCTGCTCGACGAGCTTGCCCACGATGGTGCAGGTGCGCGAGGCCACCGTGGGCCCGCTGTTCGGCACGTCGCGCGTGTCGGGCGTCGCGACCTCGACGTCGTCGTACCCGACGCCCAGCGCGTCGGCCGCGATCTGCGCGAAGATCGTGCTCGTCCCCTGCCCGATCTCGGTGCTCGCCGCCAGCACGCGCACCTTGCCGTCGGCGAGGCCCTCGGCGCCGACGATCGACGCCAGGTGCTTCTCGCCCGACCCCGTGAACCCCGTGCCGTGCAGGAACGTCGCGAGCCCCATGCCGCGGCGCACGGTCGCGCCGCCGCCGCGCGCGTTCTCCTCGGCGAAGCGTGCGCTCTTGGCCTTCCACTCGCTGACGGTGAGCGCGCGATCGAGCATCGCGCTCATGTCGACGTCGTCGCGCACCACCTGCCCGGTGGCGAGCGTCTGCCCCTTCTTCACGAAGTTGCGGCGACGGAGCTCCTCGGGCGCGATGCCGAGAGCGCGGGCGATCTCGTCGAGGTGGCGCTCGAGCGCGAAGATGGACTGCGGCGCGCCGAAGCCGCGGAACGCTCCGTGGGGCGGCGCGTTCGTGGCCACCGCGCGGGCACGCACACGGACGTGGTCGACGTCGTAGGGGCCGGCCGCGTGGATGCTCCCGCGCGAGAGGACGACCTGCGAGAGCGTCGAGTACGCACCTCCGTCGATGACGAAGTCGATGTCCTGCGCCACGATGCGGCCGTCCGGCGTGACGGCCGTCCGGTGCCGCGTCCGCGAAGGGTGCCGCTTCGTCGTCGCGGCCATGTCCTCGGCGCGGTCGTAGATGATCTTCACCGGGCGCCCGCTCTTCTTCGAGAGGAGCGCCGCGTGGACGGCGATCATCGACGGGTACTCCTCCTTCCCTCCGAAGCCGCCGCCCGTCTCCATCTGCACGACGCGCGCCTTCTCGGCGGGCACGTCGAAGAGCTTCATCAGCGCCTTCTGGATGTAATACGGGCACTGCATCGAGCCCCACACCGTGATCGCGCCGTCCCCGGCGACCTGCGCGATCATGCCGTTCGGCTCGATGTAGAGCTGCTCCTGCGCCCCCGTCTCGTACTCGCCCTCGAAGACACGCACGTCGCCGCGGGCGAAGGCCGCGTCGACGTCGCCCTTGGCGATGCCGTACTCCTTGAAGACGTTGTCCTCGCCCCAGACGACCGCGCGCTTCTCGACGGAGTCGGCGATCGTGAAGACCGCGGGCAGCGGCTCGACCTCGACGTGCACGGCGCGGCGCGCCTTCTCGAGGAGCGCGCGGCGCGGGTGCGCGAGGAGCACCACCGGCTCTTCGGGGTGGTTGATCACGTCCCCGGCGAGCGCCGGCTGGTCGTCGTTGATGAGCGCCACGACGTTGTGCGGAACGTCCTTTGCCGTGACGACGGTGATCTCGTCCCAGGGGATGCCCTCGCCGAAGCGGATGCCCGTGACGCGCCCGCGCGCCACGGAGCTTCGCACCGTCACGCCGTGGATCATCCCGGGGAAGACGACGTCGTCGACGTAGCGCGCTCGCCCGGTGACCTTGGCGTGCGCTTCCTTGCGCGGGACGGACGTGCCGATGTGCCTGGCGGGGGTGGTCACGGAAGCAGTGGAATCTGCAACGGAAGCGGACCACGCACAAGCGCTATGCTGCTCTTTCGGGGTCCTTCGATGACGCTCCGCATCCTCTACTTCGCTGGCCTCCGCGACGCGGTGGGCCTCGCCGAGGAGACGGTCGAGCTCGAGGCCGTACCTGGCCCGCGGACGGTGGGCGCCCTGGCCGATCACCTGGCGTCGCGGCATCCGGCCTATCGCGAGCGTCGCGGGCACGTGCGGATCGCCCGGAACGAGGCCTTCGCCGGGGACGACGAGCCGCTGTCCGACGGAGACGTCGTGGCCCTCATCCCGCCCGTGGCGGGCGGCTGAGCCGTGGACGACGTGGCCCCCCTGCGAGAGCGCGACGACGAGGTGCGGCCCACGCTCCGCGTCGCGGTGGTCACGGTGAGCGACACGCGCACGAAGGTCGACGACGAGGGCGGCGCGCGCCTGCGCGAGCGCCTCGAGGCCGCGGGGTTCGAGGTGAGCTTCCGCACGATCGTGCGCGACGAGCCGGACCTGCTGCAGGCGGTCATCGCGCGGGTGTGCGACGAGGACCTGGCCGACGCGGTCGTGACGACGGGCGGGACGGGCATCGCGCCGCGCGACCAGACGTACGAGGCCGTCGCGGCGATCCTGGAGAAGACGCTCGACGGCTTCGGCGAGGCGTTTCGCCGCCTGTCGTGGGACCAGGTCGGCCCGCGATCGGTCCTCTCGCGGGCCGTCGCGGGCATCTACCGCGGGCGGCTCGTCGCGGCGCTCCCCGGAAGCCCCAAGGCCGTCGTCCTCGCGGTGGACGAGGTGCTGGCGCCCATCCTGCCGCACGCCGTCGCGCTCGCACGTGGGGGCAAACATGGACACTGAAGACCTCCTCAGCTTCGACGAGGCGCGGTCGCGCATCCTCGGCGACGTCCCGAAGCTCGGCACCGAGCGCGTCCCCCTCGCCGAGGCCGTCGGGCGCGTCCTCGCCGAGGACCTCGTCGCGCGCGAGCCGCTCCCGCGCTTCGACAACAGCGCGATGGACGGCTACGCGGTCGCGAGCGGCGACCTCTCCGCCGACGGCCCCTACGAGCTCGAGGTCGCGGGCGAGAGCAGCGCCGGAACCACCCCCGGGTGGCTCGCGAAGGGCGCTGCCTGCCGCATCTACACGGGCGCTCCCCTTCCCGAGCGCGCCGACGCCGTCGTCATGCAGGAGCACGTGACGCGGGAGGGGGACGTGCTGCGCTTCACGACGCGCCCCAAGCCCGGGCAGCACGTGCGCCGCGCGGGAGAGGACCTCGCGGCCGAGGCAGTCGCCATTCCGTCGTGGACTCGCATGACGCCCGGCGGCCTGGCGCTCGCCGCGATGCTCGGGCGCCCGGAGCTCGTCGTGTCACGACGGCCCGTCGTCACGATCGTGTGCACCGGGGACGAGCTGCGCCGGCCGGGCGAGCCCCTGGACCCGGCGTCGATCCCCGAGTCGAACAGCGCTCCGCTCGGTGCCCTCGCACGCCAGGCCGGCGCGGTCGTCCGCGTCGCGCCGATCGCCCGCGACGATCCGCGGGCCACCCTGAAGGCCATCGAGGGCGCGCTCGTCGGGACGGACGTGCTCCTCACGGTCGGCGGCGTGAGCGTCGGCGACCGCGACCACGTGCGCCCCGCGCTCCAGCAGGCGGGCGTGACGCTCGACTTCTGGCGCGTCGCCATCAAGCCCGGCAAGCCGCTCGCGTTCGGTCGGAGCGCGCGCACCTCCGTCCTCGGTCTCCCCGGCAACCCGGGGAGCGCGATCGTCACGTTCGTCCTGTTCGGGATGCCGCTCCTCCGTGCGATGCAGCGCGACTCCCGGCCCTCTCCCATGCTTCTGCGCGCGCGCCTGGCCGTCGCGCGCAAGCGATCCCCCGATCGGCTCGAGCTCGTCCGGTCGCTCCTCCAGCTCGAAGGGGGCCAGCTCACCGCGCGCATGCACGGCAACCAGTCCTCGGGCGCCGCCACGAGCCTCGCAGCCTCCGACGGCCTCGCGTTCGTGCCGGCCGGCGAAGGCGCGATCGAGCCCGGCGCGTGGATCGACTTCCTCCGCTGGAGCGACGCGTGAAACCGGTCGCGCTCGCCGGCGTGTTCGTCGGTGGCCGAGCGCGCCGGATGAACGGGCAGCCGAAGGGGCTCCTTCCGTCGCCGGACGGGTCGACCCTCGTCGAGCGATGGCGCACGGTGCTCGGTGAGCTGGGCATCCGGGTCGTCCTCGTCGGCGAGAGCGCGCCCTACGCGTCCATGGGCATGGAGTCGCTGAAGGACGCACCCCCCGGAATCGGTCCGCTCGGAGGGCTCGTCTCGCTGTTGAAACGCGCGGGCGCGGGCGCGGGCGCGGGCGCGGGCGCGGGCGCGGGCGCGGAAGAAGCTACCGTGCTCGCCTTCGCGTGCGACATGCCTTTCGTCTCGCGCCACGTCGTCGAGCGTCTGATTTCGTTCCGTCACGACGCGCCCATCGTCGCTCCCCGTCGCGACGGCCGCTGGGAGCCCCTCTGCGCGCGGTACGACGTGACCCGCGTGCTGCCCGCGGCCATCGCTCGCGCGGCGTCCTCCCATCACTCCCTCCAGGGGCTGCTCGACGACCTCGGGTCCGCGGTCCTTCTGCTCTCGGACGAGGAAGCCGCGGAGCTTCGCGACTGGGACTCGCCGGACGACCTCGCCCGCGGATAGAAAGGATCGCCCGTCGCCGGGCCCGATCTCGATGTCGTACCCGCTGCCCAAGGCGGTTCACATCCGGTCGCGCGTCGACGCGATTTCTCGATGTCTCGGGCCTCGAGGGGACGGCGTGCGGCGTGCTCTCGTCGCCGCCACGATGCGCTCTGGCCTCCGGCTCCTCTTCTTCCTCGCGATGGAACTCCTGGCTGGGTGCGGCCCCTCCACCTCCCCCTCCGGCGACGGCGGCGCAAGCAACGGCAACGCGTACGGCGAGCCGGAGCCGACCCCCGTCTGCGACGTGGCCGAGCCCGACGGCGGCGGGGCGGGCGACCTCCTCTCGGCCGCGCCGACGGGGCCATGCGACCCCTTCAGCGTCACCACGGCCACGGGGGGCCCGATCACCACCTGTTACGTCCTCGTCGCTCACTGCGGCGGCCGGTACCAGGACGCCTGCACGTGCCCGGGCGGAGGCGGGGTATCCGAGTGGTCGTGCGACGAGATCCCGGCGTGCCCGGCCGACGCCGGAAACGATTGAGGGCACTTCGACGACCGCGGCGGTGATTTGCCGAGCAACGCCATCGCGCGGCCCGTGAACGTCGGCGCGGTGTCGGTCGCGCCCATCCGGCGGAGACGCGTGGCCATCTCGCTCATGGACGCCCCCCTTCCCCACATGCCCTACCATGTTCGTCATGGCCCCCGGACGCGCTGCCCTCGTCGCGATCCCGATGCTCCTCGGCGCGTGCATTCCGGGCGTCCTCACCGTGGCGGCGACCGACGGCGGGACGGGCAGCGACGGCCCGACGAAGGGCGAGGACGGTGCGCCGGGCGACGCGGGGACGGACGGGGCGTCCAGCAAGGATGCCTCCGGAGACCAGACGACCGGTGGCGACTCCGGCACGGACGCCCCCGCGCAGCCGGACGCGAGTGACGCCGCGTCGTTGCCGGACACCAGCGACGCGGCGTCGCTGCCCGACGGGTACATCCAGTGCGCGGCGACGTCGGTCCAGTGCAACGCCGCGGGCGGTGACCAGTGCTGCCTCGACGTGTTCGGGATCATCGAGGCGGACGGGAGCAGCGACTACACCAACACCTCGGCGTCGTGCGAGGCGGTGGGAGGGCCCAACTGCGGGGCGTACCTCGGGACCGGGAGCGACTTCGACGAGCAGCTCCCCCAGACGTGCTCGACCCAGGCAGACTGCGCCGCGGGGGCGGCATGTTGCGTGGCCTTCACCGACGCCGGGGCCGTTCGGATCGGAGAAGGCATCACCTGCCAGCCGACCTGCAATGCGCCGGACAGGAGCATCTGCCGCGACAACGGCGACTGCACGACCGGCACCTGCCAGCCGGAGACGGACCCCATCCTGATGCACCTCTACGCGAGGTACTGCCAGTGAGGTCCGTGGTGTCCGCCCTGGTCGTCCTGGCGCTGCTCGCCGAGGCCCCGGCGCTCCGGGCCGCCGGCGCGGATCGCGAGCGCGACCGGGCCGCGCTGTACAAGGAGGGCGTCAACCTCGCCGCGGCGGGCAACTGGTCGGCAGCCGTCGAGCGATTCCGGCGCGTGGTCGAGCTGCGCGCCTCGCCGAAGGCCCTCTACACGCTCGGCGAGGCCGAGGAGCACGCAGGGCAGCTCTCCGAGGCGAGACGATCGTACCGAGCGTCGCTCGACGCTGCCCGCGCCGCCCACGAGGGAGACGTGGTGGATCTCGCGGGCCAGGCCCTCGGCAAGGTGGAGAGCCGCGTTCCGCAGATCACCGTGCGCCTCGACGCCGCGACGGCCGCACACGGCGGGGACACGCACGCCGCCATCGACGGCCATCCCGTGCCGATCGGCGCGGCGACCGACGTCGACCCGGGCGATCACGAGGTGCGCGTCGAGGCGACCGGCGCAGGTCCCTTCGTGCGATCAGTGCACGCGGCGGAAGGGCAGCAGCAGGAGGTGGCCGCGCGCCTCGAATGGCGAGCCGTCGCGCCGGAGCCGTCGCCACGTGAGGAGCCCCCGCCGCCCGCAGCAGAGACGTCCGGGCCCTCGCCCCTCGTTCCCATCGTCGTCGGGGGCATCGGGCTCGCCCTGGCAGTCACCGGGCTGGTCGTCCGGCTGGACGGGCAGTCCGACTACGACGGTGCGGCGGGCCATTGCAGCTCTGGCGTGTGCCCGAGCTCGAGCATCGCCGGTGCGGGCAACGACGCGAGGGGGCGGATCATCCTCGGTACGACGCTCGTCGGCGTCGGCGCCGCGGTCGGCGTGGGCGGGGCCGTCTACTGGCTCCTGTCGAGTCACGCGTCCTCGAAGGTGCAGGCCGGGGCCGCGGTCGACGGGTCGGGGGCCCGTGCCGTGCTTCGCGGCGCGTTCTGAGTCGCGCTTCGTGACGAGCAGCCCTAGTCGGGGCGATCGAAGTGCACCGGACCCTTGTGGACGGGCCGAGCGACGGGCGCAGTCGACGGAGCGGCCCGTGCGGACGACGGCGCCATCGTCGACGCCGCGGGCGGCGACGAATCGGCGGGGGGAACGTCCGTTTCGGCGGGCGGAAGAGCGGCAGTGGCTGGGGGCGCAAGCGGAGCGCTGGCCGAAGCCACCGGCGGCGGCGGCGCGGAGCTCACGGTCGCAGCCGACCTCGCCCCCGTGCGCGGCACGAGCCACGTCAGCGTCGCCCCCGCGGCCAGACCCGCGACGACGCCGATGGCGACGACGAGCGGTACACGCACCCGCGACCGCGGGCGCGGGCGGCGCGGATCGCTCGTGTGCGAGAGCGACGTCTCCGAGACCGTGGTCGTCTGCTCGTCGGAGGGGACCGCCGCCTGCACCGGGAGCGAGATGCCGCCGTTGCTCTCGATGCCCGCGATGATGACGGCGCGTTCGGCCAGCGCGTCCTCGACCAGCCCCCTCACCCACGCGCCGACCACCGGAGAAGGCGCGATCGGCGCTGCGGCTGCGAGGGCCTCGGCCATCTCGCTCGCCGTCGCGAAGCGCGCCGACGGATCGGCGTGCAGGCCCCGCTGGATGACCGCGTCGAGCTCCGGCGGCACCGCGGCGACGTGCTTGCTCGCGGGCTCCACGCGGTTGGCGAGGATGCGGCCGACGGTATCGGCATCGGTCTCGCCCGCGAACAGGTGGCGGCCGACGATGGCCTCCCAGAGCACCACGGCCGCCGCGTAGACGTCGATCGCGCGCTGCGGGCGCGCCCCGCCGAAGAGCTCCGGCGCCATGTACGTGAGCTTGCCCTTGAGCTGACCCTCACGGGTCGTCTGCTGGCTGCCCGCCGCCTTGGCGACGCCGAAGTCCAGGATGCGCGCCACGCCGTCGCTGCCTACGAGGACGTTCTGCGGGCTGACGTCGCGGTGCACGATGCCGAGCGGCGCGCCGCGTTCGTCGCGGGCCTCGTGCGCCGCGTGGAGCCCGTGCAGCAGGCCCGCCGCGATCGAGCACGCGATCGGCAGCGGGATACGCTCGCCACGCCGGGTCGCCGCCTTGAGCAATCGCGCGAGCGATTCGCCTTCGACGTACTCCATGACGAGGAACAGCTCGTCGCCGGCCGACACGACGTCGAGAGTCGGGACGACGTTCGGGTGCCGGATCCGGCTGGCGAGGCGTGCCTCGTCCATGAACATCATGACGAACTGCGGATCCCGCGCGAAGTGCTCGTGCAGTCGCTTGACGGCGACCGTTCGCGAGAAGCCCCCGGCACCGAGCAGGCGCCCGAAATGCACGGTGGCCATTCCGCCGGAGGCGATGGCGCCGTAGAGGGCGTAGCGGCCGATGGTGCGGAAGGCCCCGCCGTCCATGAACCAGACGATACTCCCTCGCGCGGGCTGATGGCCCGTCGTCAGTGTTCGTGCTCGTGGCCTTCGCCTTCGCAGCGCGCGTCTTCCCAGCCGACCCAGTAGGCCCCCTCGGGGCCGTGCTCGCGCTTCCAGATGGGGACGCGTTCCTTGACCCGGTCGATGAGCGCGCGGCACGCGCGGTAGGCCTCTCCACGGTGCGGTGCGCTCGCGGCGCAGACGACGGCGACGTCCCCGACGACCAGCGCTCCCACCCGGTGCTGCACGGCGAGACGCACACCTTCCACCTCGTGCTCGATCTCGTCGACGATGCGCTTCATCTCGGCGACGGCCATCGCCGGGTACGCCTCGTACTCGAGCTTCACGACGGCGCGGCCGTCGTTGTGGTCGCGGACCATCCCGAGGAACACGCAGACGGCGCCCGCGCCGGCGTGCTTGACGGCGGCGATCGCCGCGTCGGTCGACAGCGGCTCGGCGCGAAGCGTGACGCGCTCCTCGCCCGGCGCGTCCGGCACGCTAGGCCCGCTCCCGCGGCCGCGTCACGTCGCCGCTCTTGCCGCCGCTCTTCGCCTCGAGTCGCACGCCCTCGATGGTCGCCCATCGGTCGGCGCTCTTGACCATGTCGTACACCGTCAGCGACGCCACGCTCGCCGCGACCATCGCCTCCATCTCGACGCCCGTCCGGTCGACGGCCTCCACCGTGGCCCGGACGCGCACCTCGCCCGCGACTGCGTCGAGCTCGATGTCCACGGCCGCGCGCGTCGTCCGGACCGGGTGGCACAAGGGCACCAGCTCGGAGGTTCGCTTCGCAGCCTGGATGCCTGCGACCCGCGCGACCGCGAGGACGTCGCCCTTGGCCACCGAGCCCGCGGCGATCGCCGCGACCGTCGCCGGGGTCGTCGTCACGCGCGCGCTCGCCACCGCGCGCCGCGCCGTCTCGGCCTTCGCGCCGACCCCGACCATGTGTGCCTCGCCCGACGCCGAGAGATGCGTGAGCACGGGCATCGTGCGTTCGCCCGCCAGGATCTCGTCGTAGGCCGGGGCGAGCTTGTCGGCCCGTGCGGCATACTTGACCAGCGCGTAGCGATCGAGCGCGCGGAGCGATCGCCACACGGTCGTCTCCAGCGGGCGCGACGTGCCGAGCGCCGCGACGAGCGTGTCCGGCGGGACCGTCTCGTCGGGGTCGGTGGCAGGGGTCATCGCGTGGGGCGCCGGCAGCGACGAGTCGACGACGTGAAGCAGGTCCGCGCCCACGAGGGCCTTCGTGCCCGCGTGGCAGATGAGCTGCCGGTCCGGAAGAGAGAGCGAGAGCCATCCCTCGAGCGACATCCTGCGGCCGAGGACGTCGAGCGCGCGCCGGGCCGCCAGCGGGAGCAGCGGCAGGTCCTCCCCGATGGCCTCGAAGGCGTACACGCCCGGCGTGCCCATGGGGCCCATGGGGGAGGGGGTAGCACAACCGTCCGAAACCGCGGCCGGCGGGAGCCGTATTTGCTATGGGTCCATCGAGTTTTCCCGCCATGAACGCCGTCATCCCGCCGCGCCGCATGCTCCCCATCGTGGGGCAGGCGAGCCCGCACGCGGACAGGGGCGCGAGGCTCGCGGGCGTCCCCGTCGAGCCGCGTACGGTGCGTGTCTCGCTCACCGACCGCTGCGATCTGGCGTGCGTCTACTGCCGCCCCTCGCGGAGCGACGGCTACCTCGAGACGCGGCTCGACGACGACGCATGGCGAGTGATGGTGCGGGCCCTCGTCGAGGCGGGGATTCGCCGCGTACGCATCACCGGCGGCGAGCCGCTGCTGCACCCCCGCGTGACGGAGCTCGTGGCGTACGTCGCGTCCCTGGGCGTCGACGACCTGGCGCTCACCACGAACGCGACGCTGCTCGACCGGCTCGCGCGGCCACTGCGTGACGCGGGGCTGCGTCGCCTGACGATCTCGCTCGACTCCCTCGTCCCGGAGCGCTTCTGGCGCATCACGCGGGGCGGGCGCCTCCAGCGCGTGCTCGCCGGCATCGAGGCGGCGCGGGCCGCCGGCTTCGACGAGCTCAAGACGAACACGGTCGTCCTCCGCGGCGAGAACGACGACGAGCTCGCGTCGATCGTCGGCTGGGCGTGGGAACGTGGCATCGTCCCGCGCTTCATCGAGGTGATGCGCGTCGGCGAAGGGGCCAACCTCCCGGCGGAGAAGCTCGTCGGCCACGACGAGATGCGCGCGCGCCTCGCGCACCTCCTCGTCGACGACGCGGGCGAGCGCGACCCCGACCGCGGTCCCGCCAAGTACGTCCACGCGCGGCACGACCCGAAGCTCCGCGCCGGCTTCATCACGGGCACGACCGACACCTACTGCGGCACGTGCGACCGGCTGCGCGTCGCCTCCGACGGAGCGCTCCGCCCCTGCCTCGCCACCAACGACGGCGTGGAAGGGATGGAGCTCGCGAAGAAGGGCGACGTGCCGGGCCTCGTGAAGGCCATCGGCGAGGCCTGGGCCCTCAAGCCGGACGTGCGCACGTGGAAGGGCTGCACCGAGGAGACGGCCGCCTCGGTGTCGATGCGCGCCATCGGCGGCTAGGCGGCCAGGCGACTGGCCGGCTGGGTGGCTGGGTGGCTAGGCAGCCTGGTCGACCGGCGCTGGCTCGACGGGCGACCGCGCGACGGGCACCGGGTCGATCGCCTGGAGCGTGATGGCCGCACGGTGCTCGCGGAAGCGGCGGATGTCGCCCGAGAGGAGGTAGACGATCTCGGCGAGGACGGCCGCGTCGTCGAGGAACCCGACGACGGGAAGGACGTCGGGGATGAGGTCGACGGACATGAGGAAGTACCCGAGGCCGAAGACGATCGCGGCGGTCGCCCGCCAGGGGAGAGGAAACGAGCGGTCGAGGAGGATCTCGAAGAGCGTCCCGACGTCCCGGACGAGGGCGCGCAGCCGGCCTCCTCGCAGCAGCGGGCGAAGGGCGGCGAGCTTCTCGGGGACGCCGGACCGGACGCCCTCGACGTCCTCGGGGCGAACCGATTCGATGCCTTCGGCGAGGTCCGGGAGCTCGGCGGCGAGTGCCATGGCTTCGCTTCTCCTCGCCTGCCATGTCTATCGGGCCCGTGGGGCGGGCCTCGTCCATCCGTGAAACTTCTTCGTGACGAAATGCCGGGCGGCGACGGGGATCACCCCTCGAATGCGAGCAGGCGCGCGTCGTGGAGCTCGGCGATGGACTTGAGCAGGGTCGGCGAGGGATTCCCCTCCATGATCTCGAGGAGCGTGTGCTTCCCGTCGAGCCGCCCGAGGAGGCCGCGAGCCTCGGCGCTCAGCTCGAACCACTCCAGATCCTCGATCGGCACGGCCAGCCGCACGCGCTTGTTGAGCGGCGGCGGCGGCAGGATCTGCGTGGTGCGGCGCATGTCGGACGCCGCCCCGGACCCGACGCGCAGGTTCGTCTCGGAGCTCTTTGCGAACGCCTCCGGGTCGAACGGCGGCGGCGCGGTCGTCGGTTGCTTGGGGTCCGCCACGCTACCCTGGATTATACGCCTCAATCTCCGCGCGCCGGCAAATACCCGAGGAGCATGTCCGTGAGCTCCTCGGCCACCTCGCTCCGGCGCGGCTCCCCGAGCTCGGCGAGCACCGCAGCGTGCGTCACCGCCTCGACGACGCGGCAAAGCACGAACGCCACGGCGGGGATCCTCGTCCGCCGGATGTCCCCGCGGCGCGCCTCGAGGAACACCTCGACGAGGGACTCGACCTCGCGCTCGACGCCGACCACCTCCTCGAGCTTGCCGATGCGGGGCACCTGCTCGATGAGCACCTTGTGGAGCTTCGGATCCACGGCGTGCGCCGCGAACATCGCGTCGATCATCGTGCGGACCGCGACGTCGACCGGCGCGGAGGCGACCTCGGCGAGCTTGCCCTTCACGAGGGACGTCATCTGCCCGGTGTGCCGCTCGACCAGGCCCGCGACGAGCGCCTCCTTGCTGGGAAAGTACTGGTAGAGCGACCCGACGCTCACGCCGGCGGCGAGCGCGATGCGATTCGTGCTCGCGCGGTCGTACCCGGTCGTGCAGAGAACGCGAGCGGTGGCGTCGAGGATGCAGTCGACGGTGGCCTGCGAGCGCTGCTGGCGAGGCTTCTTTCGGGGCGACGTGCGCGGCGGTCGGGGCATCGGGGCTCTCCGGGGAATGCGAGTTGTCGATGTGAGCGATCGCTCGCATGTTGTCTTGCAACAAGGAGGCACCCGATGCAAGCCCTCGGCGCGGTGCGCGAACGCATCGCCTTCGCAAAGACCCTCTGGAGCTTCGTCGACCTGGTGAAGCACCCGGACCACCTCGATCGCGTGTTCGAGATCTCCGACGGGATGACCAGGAAACGGACGGAGGTGCTCGCCGTGATGGCGCAGCACTTCGCGCGCGACCCCGTCGGGGCCGAGGCCCTGCGCGAGAGGCCGCGCCTGCACGTCGACCTCGACGCCCTCGCGCAGCTTCCCGCAGGCACCCTCGGCCGCGTCTTCGCCGACCACATGCGCGCGAACGGCCTCGACCCCGCCTCCATCCCCACGCTTCCGGGCACTCACGAGACCGAATTCGTCCGCGCTCACCTCTACGAGACGCACGACGTCTGGCACGCCGTCACGGGCTTCCGCGCGGACGTCGCCGGCGAGCTCGGGCTCCAGGCCTTCTACGCGGCGCAGGCCCCCGGCGGCCTCCCCTGGATGCTCCTCGCCATGGGCTTTCTCAACACCGCGCTCTACGCCATGGGCGAGCGCGAGGCCCGCTTCGAGGCCATCTCCCGCGGCTGGGAGATGGGCCGCCGCGCGCGGCCGCTGTTCGGCGTCCGGTGGGACACGCTCTGGAGCACGTCCCTCGACGAGGTCCGCCTCTCGCTCGGCGTCGAGCCGTACCGGGCTCCGGCCGCCCTCGCGGCGTAGGGCCGGGTCCGCGGGGCGGCGCAGCAGCGGACGCTGGGCGCAAGGCGCCTGCCGCGCGCCGGGCTCGACCGGAGTACACTGCTCGTCGTGCCGCGGTGGGGGTCCAAGCCGTTCGTCGCGATCGCAGCGGTCTCGCTCGCCGCGCAGTCGATTGCGTGCGGCCTCGGGCTCTCCGGGGAGGAGACTGCGATCGGGCCCGACGACGGCGGAGGGCTCGACGTGGCGCGGCCCGACGCTGCGAGCGGCGCGTTGGACGCGATGGCCGACGCCGGCGGCGTGATTTCGGCCGACGGGTCACCGGCGGACGCGAAGAGCACATCCGACGGACCGTCCGCACCCGACGCGGCCGACTCGGGCACGGGCACGGGCCTCGACGCCGGCCCGGACGTCGGCGTCGCCGACGCCGCGGGGAGCGACGCCGACGGCGGCGGCGACGCCGCGAGCGCGACCGATTCGGGCTCGGTCGCTCCGCCGGAGTTCGCCTGGTACAAGCTCGACGAGAGCTCCGGCGACACCGCGCACGACTCCACCGCCAACGGCTACGACATCAAGCTGTCGCAGGTGACGTGGGGCTCGGGCGCGAACTTCTTCATCCCCGGCGGGAGCTCGCCGAGCGGCGGCGCCACGACCGTCGACGCGGGCCTGCGCCAGCCGCCCGTCTCCTTCACGGCGTGGCTCGCCCCGAACACGCGCTCCGACGAGACCTCCAACTCGTACGCGATCACGCCCTTCCCGCCGGACGCCGTCAGCGGCGACGTCGCCGGCGCCTACGGCTTCGGCATCGGCGTCAACGCGTGGACCGACGGCACACCGGGCGGCGTCCTCGGGGCCGAGAACGTCGGCTACACGTTCACGAGCGGCGGGGGCGCGGCCTTCGCCGCGGGCGTCGAGTACTTCGTCGCCGTCGCCATCGGCGCGACGTCCGCGAGCGTGTACGTCGACGGCTCGCTCGTCGCGACCGCGACCGTCACGGTGCCCGGCGCGGCCGCCACGACCACGCTGCGCCTCGGGTACCACAACGAGGACACGGGCTACGGAACGAAGCGCTTCTACACCGGACGCATGCGCGACGTGCGCATCTTCAAGCGCGTCCTCACCGCGGGCGAAGTTGCGACGCTCGAGAGCCTCGGTCCGTCGCCGTAGGCGCGGGCCAGCGGCCCATCCCTGCGGTATCGTCCGCGGCATGACGCGCTTCGTACGCCGCACCTGCTTCGCAGGGTTCCCCGCGATCGCCGTGACCGTCGCGCTCGCGGCCTGCGGGCACTCGAAGTCCGGGTCGTCCGCGCCGCCCTCGCTCGGGCCCTTCGGCAGCACGCCGGCCGTCACGAACACGACGCAGATCGCGAACCTCACCGGGCCGGTCGACGTCCTCCGGGACCACAACGGCCTCGTGCACATCTGGGCGACCAACCCCCTCGATGCGCTCCGGGTCGAGGGCTACCAGATCGCCAAGGACCGCACCGCGCAGCTCGAGCTCGTGCGGCGCTCGGCCGAGGGGCGCACCGCGGAGCTCCTCGGCGACGCGGACCCGGGGCTCATCGATCAGGACATCGCCATGCGCATGATCGGCCTGAAGCGAGTGGCGCAGCAGATGTACGACGCGCTCGCGCCGGACTCCGAGGCGAAGGCCGATCTCGACGCCTACGCCGACGGCATCTCCCAGTTCAACGCGCGCATCCAGACCGGCGACGAGTCGCTCCCCAAGTCGATGATCGGCATCGGACAGTCCGCGTTCGAGCCGTGGACGGGCGCCGACTGCGTGGCCATCGCGCGGTTCGAGGAGTGGAACCTCGCCTACACGGCCGACGACGAGATCGCCCTCACCCAGTTCGCCGACTCGGCGCGCACGGCGTTCCCGTCGAGCAGCAGCCGCGCGGGGTTCCTCGTCGACACGATCCGCTTCGCGCCGCTCGATCCGACGCTCTCGATGCCCGGCGGCTTCCCCGACGACACGTCCCACACGATGTCGCTCCCCATCACCCTCGGCCCCGGCGGCGTCGCTGGCGCCCGCGCGCTGGGCGCTCCTCGCGCGACCCCTCCGGGCCGGTCGCTGCGCACCCCGTCGGTGTCCCCGGCCGTCCTCGACGCCGCGGGCGGCTTCGTCACGGCCACGCGCGCCCGCCGCGACGCGATGGCCCGCCTCGGCTTCCGGGGCTCCAACGACTGGATCGTGGCCCCCTCGCGCACGGCCACCGGGCACGCGATGCTCGCGAACGATCCGCACCTGTCGCTGAGCGCGCCTTCGGTCTTCTGGATCGTCCAGATCGACGCGCACGATCCGTCGTCGCCCGACACGAGCAAGGACATCCACGTCGAGGGGACGGCGTTCCCCGGCATCCCGGGCATCATCCTCGGGTTCAACCAGAACATCGCGTGGGGCGCGACGACCGCCGACTACGACGTGACGGACGTCTACAGCGAGACCTTGACGCCCGACGGCAGCGGCGTCGTCTTCAACGGGCAGAGCGTGCCGTTCCAGACGGTGACCGAGGAGATCGCCGTCGCCGGGCAGGCGACGCCGCTCGAGTACGACGTCCTCGTCGTCCCGCAGCACGGGCCCATCGTGCCGACCATCGTGAACCACGCTGTCGTCCCGCCCGACCCTACGAAGGGCGCCCTCAGCGTGAAGTGGACCGGGTCGACGCCCACGAACGAGCTCCCCGCGGTGCTCACGGGCTTTCTCCGCGCGACGGGCGTCGAGGACTTCCGCACGGCCATCCGCGATTTCGCGGTGGGCGCGCAGAACTGGGTGGTCGCCGACACGGCGGGGAACATCTTCTACACGACGCAGTCGCAGATCCCCCTCCGGGTCAAGGCCGCGTACACGTGGGATCCGAAGTCCTTCAGCGGCACCCTCCCCTGCTTCGTCGAGCCCGGCGACGGCTCGGCCGAGTGGACCGGGCAGTACCTCGACGAGGCATTCGTCCCGCACGTGAAGAACCCGTCGCAGGGGTACGTCGGCACGGCCAACGGCGACCAGGTCGGCGACACGCTGAACAACGACCCGTCGAGTGCCACGCTTCCGAACGGACAGCCCATCTACATGGCGTGCTTCCACGATCCCGGGTACCGCGTGGGGCGCATCCACTCGCTCATCGAGAACCTGGGGCACCCGATGGCGCTCACCGACATGGCGACCATCCAGGCCGACGCGCGCTCGCCGCTCGGGGCCGCGCTCGCGCCGGGCCTCGTCACGTCGCTCGAGCACGCGATGGCCGAGGCGGCGACGCCCGGCACGCACCCGGACCTCACGGCGGTCGTCGCGAGCGCGCGCTACGGCGCTGCGAACGTCCAGGAGCTCCACGATCTCCTCGTCCAGTGGGGGAGCCAGGCCGACTACGACACGCCGCCCGGCGTGAGCCTCGACGACGGATCGCTCGTGTCGGACGACACGGTGCCCGCGAGCGAGGCGACGCTCGTCTTCGACACGTGGATGATGCGCATGCCGATCGCCGTGCTCGGTGACGAGCAGGCGACGGTGGGACAGGGGACGCCGTACGACCCGAAGATCGTGCTCGCGTACCTCATGACGGCGACGCCGTCGTCGCTCGCGACGTACGATCCGACGGCGGGCGACAGCGTCCTCTTCGACGACACGACGACCGCGACCGTCACCGAGACGCGCGACGAGCGGAGCGTCACCTCGCTCCTCGACGCCGTCGACTTCCTGAACACGAAGCTCGGGACCGACCGGACGAAGTGGCGCTGGGGCGTGCTCCACACGCTCCGCTTCAACTCGCTGGTCTCGCTCTGGGAGGCGCTCTCGATCCCGCCGGTCGGCGACTCCACGTTCCCCAACGGCTTCCCGCGCCACGGCGACGGGTTCAACATCGACGTGGCCGAGCCCGACTCGCTCCCGCTGAACCTGTCCGACGCGACGTTCACCTACAGCGAGGGCCCGACGCAGCGGTTCGTCATCGACATGGACCCGGGCGGCCCCGTCCCCTTCAACGTGCTTCCCGGCGGCGAGGTCTGGGACAACGCGAGCCCCCACTTCGCCGACGAAGCGGAGCTCTGGCGAAGAAACCAGAACCACCCGCTGTGGTTCACCCAGTCGGACGTCGCCGCCAACGTCGAAGAGCGCGACCAGTACACGCCCTGAGAGGGAGAGTAGGAAACAGGAAGGTCAGAAGATCAGAAGGCGTGAGGGGGGCTTTCACAGGATTGCACGGGGGGGAAGGCGGCGTGCACCTACGAGAGGCCTGTTTCCCCCTCTCGTACGTGCACGCGCCTTCCACCCCGTGCACTCCGCTGAAAACCCCCTCACCCCTTCTGACCTTCTGAACTTCCTGTTTCTCCCTCTCCAGGTGAAACGGCGGAAGCGGGCGGCCCGAGGCGACGCAGGAGGACGGCCATGGAGCTCGCCGCGCCGCGGAGGAAGCGGTCGATCGACCCTCCCTTCCCGTCCTTCGCCGGCTCGGCGAGGTCGAGCGCGATGTCGTACCGGATGACGCCCGCCTCGGTGCCGCGCTCGGTCGCGCCGATCTCGGTCATGATGGCGCGCATCGGCTGGTTGTCGGCGAGGACGTCGGCCCGGAACCGGCGGACACCCCGCTCGCGCGCAGCCTCGGCGAGGATCGTCGCCAGGATCTTCCCCAGGCCGCGGCGCTGGTAGTCGTCGACGACCGTCACCGCAGCGTCGGCGGCGTCCGGATCGTCGCGAAGCCGCACGAAGCGCGCGACGCCGAGGCCCTGCTCGGTCTTGAGATCGTTCGACTCGTGCAGCGCGACGATGGCGACGTGGTCGTGGCCGTCGACCTCGGTGAGGTAGCGCAGGGTGTCGCCCGTGAGGCTCGTCAGCCCGCCGAAGAAGCGACGGTAGCGCGAGCCCGGGGAGAGTCGCTCGAAGGCGCGCAGGAGCTCGGGCGCGTCCGACGGGCGGACGTGACGGAAGACGACGTGCGTCCCGTCGGTAAGCGTGCGCTGCTCACGGAAGTCGGGCGCCGTCCGCACCGGGACGAGGATAGCCGGGGTGCAGATGCGCGCCGGCCGGTGCTAGGGTTCAAGGCATGAAACGCGTGCGCGCGCTCGCACTCGCATCGGTCGTCGGCGCCATTGCCTCTCTCGCCGGGGCCACCCCTGCGTACTCGCAGGACGACCCCGACACCGAGGTGCCGGTCCCCGCGGACGACGGGTACGCCGACACCGATCCGAGCGCTCTCACAGATTTCCGGCCCGCGCTCGACGGGTACGGGACCTGGCAGGACGATCCCTCGTACGGGACCGTGTGGTCGCCCGACGAGGCGCAGGTGGGCCCGAGCTTCGAGCCGTACGACACCGCGGGCGGCTGGGACTACACCGACGGAAGCCCGGTATGGGTCAGCGACTACGAGTGGGGGTGGGTCTGCTTCCACTACGGGCGCTGGGCCTGGAGCGGCGGCCACTGGGTGTGGATCCCGGGGCGCGAATACGCCGGCGCCTGGGTCTCGTGGAGCATGGGCGACGAGGCGTTCGCCTACGTCGGGTGGGCACCGATGGCGCCCTCGTGGATCTGGTGGGGCGGCAGCCCGACGGCCATCGGCTTCGGCTCCGCGGAGCCGTGGCTCTTCACGCCAGGCGCGCAGTTCGTCGGGCCGAACGTGAGCACGCGCGCCATCCCGGGCAGCCGCGCCGGAGCCATCCCGAGCCACTCGCGGGCCTACACCCGCGCGCAGCCTCGCGTCGGGGCGAGCCCCGTTCCCATGGGCCCGCCACCGGCGGCGCTCGGCATCGACGTGACCCGCGTGACCATGCCCCCCCTTCCCGCGCGCGAGGTGCGCGCGAGGCAGCTGGCCCGGCCTTCGTCGGCCGTCGCACTGGGGGCGCACGCGCCCACGCCGCACGTCCTTCGCACGACCCCGCGCCCGGCCGGGCGCGCGCAGATGCCCGTGGGCACGCGCGCGACACCGTCCCGCGGCAGGCGCTAGGTCGCTAGCGTCGCCGCTCAGCCGCCCTTGTCGTTGCCGCCGGAGCGCACGACGATCGTGCGCGCCTTGGCGGCCGCGGCCTTCGGCAGGCGCACGACGAGGGTCCCGTTCTTGGTCTCGGCGGCGATCGCCGCCGTGTCGATGCCCGCCGGGATGCGGTAGGTCGCCGCGAAGTCGACCTCGTCGAACTCGCGCACGAGGGCGGGCGACCGCTGCACGTCCGCCGCGGGCGGCCGGGCCACGAGCGTCAGCGTGTCGTTCTCGACGCGCAGATCGATGCCGTCGTTCGCGACGCCGGGGACGTCCGCCACGATGAGCAGCTCGTCCGCGTTCTCGAACACGTCGACCGGGGGAGCGGCGGTGCGCCGCTGGTATTGCTTGGCCACGACGTGGCCGTTCTTCTGCTGCACGTTCGTCGTCTCGTTCATGACGTGACTCCTGACTTGACTGCGATCTGCCGGGGAAGGGCCTCGCGGGCCTTGGGCAGGGTGACGGTGAGGACGCCGCGGTCGAGGACGGCGGTGACGGCCCCGTTGTCGACGTGCGCCGGGAGGGGCAGCTTGCGGGTGAACGCCACGGGCGCGCGCTCGCGCAGGTGCACGCGGTAGCCGGCCGGGACGTCCGTCTTGCGCTCGCCGCGGATGACGAGCGTGTCGTCCTCGACGGAGACCGAGACGTCGCCCTCGGCGAGCCCCGGCACCTCGGCCTTCACGAGGAACGACTCCTTCGTCTCGAAGACGTTGGTGGCGGGCCAGGCGACGCGCGCGCGCCTTCGAAGCGTGGGGCCTCGCTCGACGAACGCAGAGTCGAACTGCCTCTGGAGGCGGTCGAAGGCCTGAAGCGTGTGCTCGAAATCTCGCCAACCGGTCAACATGGAGTCCTCCTGCGCGGCGCACGCCGGGCGACGGTTGCCGCCGGTGCGCATCGTGGGTGATGGGGGTGCGCCCGCGCCGCACGCGCCCCTGGAAAGAGGCGCGCCCGCGGCGGGCACGTCCCATGAATTAATCACCGCCCGGCGCGTGTAAAGGGGCCGCGCTATGCTCGGCTGGCCTTGAAAACGGCTGTGCTCGCGGTCCCCGTGCTCGTCCTGCTCGGCTGCGCCGCCCCGTCGCCGGCGGTCGCACCGGCGTCGGCTGCTCCCATCCCTGCGGCGCCACCCGTGGCCGGCGCCACTCCCACGGAGGCCGCTCCGGTCGAGCCACCCGCTGCGCCGGCGTCGCTCGCCTTCATCGAGAACGATTACCCGCGCGCCCTCGCCGAGGCGCGCGCCCGCCGCGTTCCGCTCTTCGTCGACGCATGGGCGACGTGGTGCCACACGTGCCTCAGCATGAAGAGCTACGTGTTCCCCGACCCCGCGCTGCGGCCGTTCGCCGCGCGCTTCGTGTGGCTCTCGGTCGACACCGAGAAGGAAGAGAACGCCTCCCTCGTCACGCGCCTCGGCGTGCGCGTCCTCCCGACCCTCTACGTCCTCGACTCTGCCACCGAGAAGCCCGTCCTCGCGTGGCCCGGGTCGCTCACCGCCGTCGAGCTCACGCAGCTCTTGCCGGACGCCGAGCTCGCGACGCACCCGAACGAGGCTGGGAGCGAGGCCGCGATGGCGCTCCTGCGCGGCCACCAGGCGAGCGCCGCCTCGAACGACGAGGAGGCCATCGCCGCGTACCGCGCGGCCCTCGCAGCTGCTCCTCCCGGCTGGCCGCGCCGTCCCCAGGCCGTCGACGGCCTCGTGTCGCGCCTGCAGGACGACAAGCAGCTCGCCGCCTGCGTCACCCTCGGGGCGGACGAGGCGCCGAAGCTCCCCGCGGGGACGGCCCTCGCCGACGTCGTACGCGCCGCCATCGGCTGCGCGGAGGACCTGCCGGCCAAGGCCCCCGAGCGCAAGCGCGTCGCCGAGCTCGCGGTCCTCGGCGAGCGCATCGCGACGGACCTCTCGCAGCCGATCCTCGCCGACGATCGCTCCGATCTCTACGACTACGTCGTCAACGCCCTGCGCGACCTCCCCGGGCATTCGCCGGCCGAGGCCATGCGCGTCGCGAAGTCGTGGTCGGCCTTCGTCGACGAGCAGGCCGCGCACGCCCCCGACGCCGCGGGCCGCGCGGTCTTCGACGCGCATCGCCTCCTCGCGTACATCGCCATCGGCGCCCCCGAGCGCGCCGTCCCCATGCTCCAGCAGAGCGAGCGCGACTTCCCCGCAGACTACAACCCGCCCGCGCGCCTCGCGACCGCGTACCTCAAGATCCGGCACTACGACGACGCGCTCGCGGCCGTGAAGCGGGCCCTCGATCGCGCGTACGGCCCGCGCAAGCTCCGCCTCTTCGCCCTCGAGGCCGACATCTACGAGGCGAAGAAGGACCACGCGGCCGCGCGCAAGTCGCTCGAGGACGCGATCGACTTCGCGGGCAAGGTACCCCTCACGGGGGGGTACCCTCACCTGCGCGAGGCGCTCGAGAAGCGGCTGGCGAGGCTCAAGTAGACTCTCACTCCGATTCGACGACGACGTTGTCGACGTAGAACGAGCACGTCGACGGCTGGCCGGTCGAGAAGACCAGCGCCTCGAGACCCGCGAGGGCGAGGACCCGGGCAGGAGAGACGTCGAGTATGACGGGCACGCTCGGGGTGATCGGCGCCGCGAGGGCTCCCGGCGGCCTCTCCAGCGTCAGCTGGTAGGTCGGCGTCGACCCGAGATTGAGCACGAGGATGGCGCGCACCCACTGCCCGAACGGCTCGATGCTGTCGGAAGCGTCGATGGGGTAAGACTGCTCCCCGCCGTCGGCGAGGTCCTGGCCAACCTGGAAGACGTTGACGTTCCCGCCCGCGCCGTTGATGCGCAGGTAGAACGTGTCCACGTTGATGCCGTCGGTCAGGCCGACGATCGAGACCTGGGCGGAGCGGAGCGCGATGGCGTCGACGAAGAAGTCGAACGAGACGCGGAGCGTCGAAGGTGCGCTGCCGTCGATCTCGTCGGCGAGGTAGCCGACGGCCTCCGGAACGCTGGCGTCCGCCCAGACCGACACGTACATCGAGGACGGCGGCGAGCTGGCCTGGGCGTCGGAGAGCGAGAGCGTCGTCTGGAGGCTCTCGGGCGAGGCATTCCACTTCGCGCCGAAGGTCCCCTGGTCGAAGTCGTCGCAGAAGATCGCCGTCGGGTGCCCGGGGCACGCCTGCGGGTTGCCGGCGTCGAACGCGTCCGTGGACGGGGCGTCCACGACGCCCGCGTCCTCCCCCGAGCCGTCCACTCCCGGACCGTCGGGTGGCGGCGACGCCGAGTCCGTGGTGCCGCCGTCGAACGGCTCGCCGCCCGCGTCGTGCACCGCCGACGTCCCGTCCTGGCTCGTCGCGTCCGTGCTTGCGTCCGCCGGGCCCTCGTAGCCGTCGAGCGAGAAGACCAGCCCGCACGACGCCGTCGACGCCACGAGGACGAGCCATCCCGCGCGGCCAAGCCCTGTCATCCGCTCAATCGTGCCTCACCGGTCCCGCCTTGGGTACTTGTTCCGCAGGATCTGGAAGTACCGCCGCGCGAGGCCCGAGGCGCGCGCCGCCTGCGACACATTCCCTCCGTGCGCCTCGAGAACGCGCTCCACGTAGCGTCGCTCGAAGTCCTCGACGATGCGCTGCCGCGCGACCGGAAGCGCCAGGTTCGCCGCGAGCACTTCGTCGGCGTAGTCGCCCGGACCTCGCGCGAAGCCTTCCGAGCGGTTCGGCAGCTCGCCGAGCGCGACGTACCGCGCAACGGCGTTGCGAAGCTCGCGCACGTTGCCCGGCCAGCTCGCGTCTTCCCAGCTCGCGAGCACCTCGCGCGGGATCGCGCCGGGGCCGGCGCCCTGCTCGCGGCAGAAGGCCTCGACGAGCAGCCCGACGTCGCCGCGGCGTGCGCGCAGAGGAGGAAGCTCGATGCGGCCGACGGCGAGCCGGTGAAAGAGGTCGTCGCGGAAGCGACCGGCCTCGATCGCGGCGTCGAGGTCGCGGCGCGTCGCAGAGACGATCCGGACGTCGGCGCGTAGCCAGCGCGAGCCGCCGACCCGTCGCACCTCCGACCGTTCGATCGCGCGAAGGAGCTTCGGCTGCATCGCGAGCTCGAGATCGCCGATCTCGTCGATGAACAGCGTCCCCCCGTCCGCCTCCTCGAAGACGCCCGCGTGCTGGGACGTGGCTCCCGTGAAGGCGCCGCGCTCGTGACCGAAAAGGATGCTCTCGACGAGGTTCGGAGGCACCGCGGTGCAGTCGAGGACGATGAACGGACCGGACGCGCGGCGGCTCGCCTCGTGGATCGCCTCCGCGAGGACCTCCTTGCCGGTGCCGGTCTCGCCCTCGACGAGGACCGGGAGATCGGTCGCGGCCAGCCGCCCGCACAACGGATACAGGCGGCGCATCTCGCGGCTCGCCCCGAGGAGGCGACCGAACGCCGTGGCCTGGGGCAGGCTCGCGGGGACGGCCGCGCGGCGCTCGACCTGCACGACCGCGCCGCCGACGTGAAGCGTCTCCCCTCCGCCGAGGAGGACGTCGCGGATGCGGACGCCGTGGACGAACGTCCCGTTCGTGGAGCCGAGGTCGAGGACGCGCAGCCCCGTGCCCTCGAGCTCCAGCGCGAGGTGCCGGCGCGACACGGTGCGATCGGTCAGGCGAAGCTCGCACCCTTCGGCGGAGCCCACGTAGCTCCGGCCGGGCGTGTTGCCGTCGACGGTGATCGAGGCGCCCGTCGCGGTCGCCACGACGACGTAGCTCGCCGGCGGCGGCGGCGTCGGATCGAAGCGCCGCTGATCGATCGTGGAGAGGTCGTCGCGCGAATCGTCCAATCCGGCGATAGTGTACCATCAGGGGGTCGTGCCCTCTGCGCACTCACCCGCGCGGGCCATCGGTCGGTATCTCCTCTTCGACGAGATCGCGTCCGGGGGCATGGCGACCGTGCACTACGGGCGGATGACGGGGCCGGCGGGCTTCAGCCGGACGGTGGCAATCAAGCGGCTCCACCCGCAGTTCGCGAAGGCGCCGGAGTTCGTCGCGATGCTCATCGACGAGGCCCGGCTGGCGGCGCGGATCCGCCACCCCAACGTCGTCTCGATCCTCGACATCGTGACGGCCGGCGACGAGATGCTGCTCGTGCTCGAGTACGTGCAGGGCGTCACGCTTTCGCACGTGATGCGTCAGGCGTCGGCCCGGCCGGTGCCGCTCCCCATCGCGATCGCGATCGCGTCCGGGGTGCTCGACGGCCTTCACGCGGCACACGAGGCGCGCGCCGAGGACGGCGCTCCGCTCGCGATCGTACATCGCGACGTCTCGCCGCAGAACATCCTGCTCGGCGCCGACGGCGTCGCGCGCGTCGCCGACTTCGGGATCGCGAAGGCAGCGGGCCGCCTCCAGACGACGCGCGACGGGCAGATCAAGGGCAAGACCGCCTACATGGCGCCCGAGCAGATCCGGGCGCACGCCGTCGACCGGCGTACCGACGTCTACGCCGCGTCAGTGGTCCTCTGGGAGGTGCTCGCGGGGCGGCGCCTCTTCCGGGCCGACTCCCCCGCGGGCGTCATGAACGCCATCCTCGAGTCGGACATCCCGCCCATCTCCACGGTGCGGCCGGAGGTCACCCCGGAGCTCGCAGCGGTCGTGCACAAGGGGCTGTCGCGCGATCCGGCGGATCGCTTCGGGACGGCACGCGAGATGGCGGTCGCGCTCGATCGCGCGGTCGCTCCGGCATCCGCGCGCGAGATCGGCGACTGGGTCGGCGCGACGGCGACGCAGATCCTCGAGGAGAGGGCGCGCCACGTGGCCGACATGGAGGCGTCGTCGTCGGAGGCCAGCAAGATCGTCGGCGGTGTCGTGGCCGACGTGCCGGAGAAGAAGGCGGCCGACGGCGAGACGCAGACGACGGATGCGAGCCTCGTCAGCGACAGCGTCTCCGCGCGCCGCCGCCGTCCCGCCGCGTGGGTCGTCATCGCGCTCGCCGCCCTGGGAATCGGCGGTGCAGCGCTGGTCTTCTCGGGGGTTCATCGGGCGGAGCCGGGCGCGGCCCCGGCACCCTCCAGCCCCACGCTCGCGGACAGCGCGCTCCCGCCGGCAATTCCTCTTCCGTCGAGCAGCCCTGCGTCCTCCGCGCCCGAACCGGCGGCGTCCGGCTCGGCGTCCGCTACGGTCGCCCCGTCGTCCGAAGCGGGCGGCGCGCCACGACGTCCCGCACACCCGCCGGCCGCTTCGCCGGTGCATCGACGCATCGACTGCGATACGCCCTACGAGATCGACGCCAGCGGCAAGCGCCACTGGAAGAAGGGCTGCTGACGAGAGAGCGCGGGAGCTATCCTCGCCGCATGCATGTCGCGCGGCTCGCTCGGCTCGCGCACCTGTCGATCGTCGCCGCGTTGCTGGCCGCGCCCGGTGTGGCCCGCGCGGAAGGCCCGGGAGCCGCCCTCGACGATTGCGCGCGAGCGTTCTCCGACGCTCCCGATCTGACGAAGGCGGGGCACCTCCTGCGGGCGCGCGCGGCACTCGTCCGCTGCGCGTCCGAGGCGTGTCCGGTCAAGATGCGGCCCCTCTGCGCCGGCGATCTCCGGACGCTCGAGCCGCAGATCCCGACCGTGGTCTTCGCCGCGAAGACGTCGGACCGGCAGGACGTGCTCGACGCGCGCGTCTTCGAGGACGGGCAGCCGATCGCGGAGCGGCTCGATGGAACGACGGTCGCGGTCGATCCCGGCCTCCATCGCTTCCGCTTCGATCGACCCGACGGGACACGAGCGGAAGCCGAGGTGCTGCTGCGCGAAGGCGAGAAGGCGCGCTCGGTCGGCGCAGTCTTCGCCGCGCCGGCGACCGCCGAGCAGCCCGCGACGCCGCCCCCTTCGACGACGCGTCCGGTCCCCTGGTCGGTCTGGACGACCGGTGGAATCGCGCTCGCCGCGACCGGGAGCTTCGCGTTCTTCGGCATCCACGGTCTCGATCAGCGATCGGCGCTGGGCTCGTGCAAGGGATCGTGCTCCCCGGAGCAGGTCCAGCCCGTCCGCGACAGCTTCACGGCGGCGAACGTCTCGCTGGCGGTCGCGGTCCTCGCGGCGGGCACCGCCGTGATCCTGTTCGTGACGCGTCCGACCGTCACGGCCGGCGTCGCCGGGACGAGCGCGTTCGTCCAGGCCCGGTTCTGAAGCCTGCGATCCCGCGGATCGCACCCACGCATACGCCCGATCGCAGGGGCTCGCCGACGCACGCCGTTTTCCGCGGCGATCCGGCGAGCACGCGAGTTGCTGTACCGGGCCGCATGCGAAAGCCGATCGCCCTCCTCGTCGCAGCGTCGACGTTCCTGCTGTCGCTCGCGGCGCGCGCGGATCTCATCGTGCCGCCGACGGTCAGCCAAGGCCACGCCCAGGATCCGCTGGTTCACGCCGGCTTCCTCGACGCCACGATCTACGGCGCCGACCCCACCGGCCAGAAGGACTCGACGAAGGCGATCCAGGCGGCCATCGACGACGGGCGCGACTACCTCATGACCACGTACCTCCCGCCGGGGACGTACCTCATCTCGGACACGCTGACCGGGGCCGAGGACGGGAACGGCAGCGGAGAGTCGTACTGCTTCCAGCTCGCGGCGAAGAACGGCTCCGCGTACGACGACGAGTGGGTGAACGCGCAGGCGCCGACGCTCGTCGGGCCGCCGAGCGGTCCGCGCGCGGTCCTCAAGCTGGCCGACTCCGCGGCCGGCTTCGGCGACGCGTCGAGCCCCAAGCCCGCCGTGCACTTCGTCGATGACGGACCCGCGGCCCAGTACGTCAACGCGACCGTGGGCGCGGCCGACTGCCTCATGTACGCGGTCATCCGCGACGTCGACCTCGATCTGGGCACGGGCAACGCCGGCGCCATCGGCGTGCAGTTCTTCTCGGCGCAGTACAGCTACATGGCCAACGTCTCGGTCCACGCCGGGGGCGGCTACGCCGGGATCGAGGGCGCACCGGCGACCTCGGACTGGGTGAACCTCAGCGTGGACGGTGGACAGTACGGGATCCTCATGGACAACGGTGGCACGAGCAGCCTCGCGGGGATCACGCTCACCAACCAGTCCAAGGCGGGACTGTCGCTCTCGGCCGACGGGGCCGTCGCCATCGCCGGCTTCCACATCGCGGAGACGACGGGCTCGGGCGTCGTCATGGCTCCGTTCAACGGGGTGCCGCAGCTCGCCAGCGTCGTCCTGCTCGACGGCGACGTGACGATGGGCGCGGGGGCGTCCCCCGCCATCGCCAACCCCGACGGCATCGACCTCGTCGTCCAGAACGTGTGGGTCCAGACGCCGGGAGCGCTCGTCGAGAGCGGCACGCAGGCGGGCGGCGCCGTCGCCGGAAGTGGCTCGATGGACCTCGTGACCGAGTACGCGTACACGAACACCGCCGTGACGGGCGCCGACTACGCGCCCAACACGAGCTACGACCTCATCGACGGCACGATGGGCCAGAAAGGCCTGACGAAGGTCCAGCCGAAGGCCGGCGCGCCTCCGGGCGATCTCGTGATCCGCCACCTCCCGGGGCCGCTGCCCTGGTTCACCGATCCGGGCGTCGTCGACGCGACGACCGCCGGCGCCGATCCGACGGGCAACACCGACGCGACGGCTGCGCTCCAGAAGGCGATCGACCAGAGCGAGGGCCATGGCGACGCCGTCTTCCTGCCGCGCGGCAACTACCTCGTCTCGGGCACGCTCACGCTCCACCCCGACACGCGCCTCTTCGGCGTGCCGGGCCCCAAGTCGACGCTCTGGGCGAGCACGTGGGCGCCCTCCGGCACCTTCGCGCCCTTCGTCCAGACGGCCGATACGGCCACGGGCAAGACCTTCGTCGGCGATCTCCAGATCGTCCTGCCCAACGACGACGAGGACGGCATCGGCTACGCGCAGAGCTACCTCTCGGCGTTCGACTGGCGGGCCGGGCGAAGCTCCGTCCTCTACCACGCGAACGTCAACCTCGAGCCCGACTGGAGCACGACGTCCCAGTCCGCGACCGCGGGGCGCAGCCTCGTGCACGTCGAGGGCAACGGCGGCGGGAAGTTCTACGGCCTCCAGCAGGCAGCGTCGGGGGACAACACGCGGGTCGCGAACCCCGCCTTCCGCTTCCTCCTCGTCGACGGCACGACGACGCCGCTGACCCTCTACGGGCCGAACTTCGAGCACGGCGAGGGCGACGACTTCGTCGAGATCACCAAGGCGAGCAACGTCCGCGTCCTCGAGACGAAGACCGAGTGCCGCGTCACCTGGGCGGCCGTCGAGAGCTCGCAGAACGTCCTCATCGCCGGCGTCGGCGGCGACTGGGCACCCAGCGCCGTCGGCGTCTCGTCGACCGACTCGTCGAACGTGGAGGCCGCCGCGCTCGGGTGGTACGCGGACGAGGGCAACGCCAGCGCCTGGTACGTGTACCGCAGCGGCGGGACGGAGCCGGACGCCGGCGTCACCTACGCGAACGCCGTGAGCCTGTTCCAGGACGGGACCTTCGACGACACGCCGTTCCCCCACTGCGGCGACGGCGTCTGCGACGGGGCCGAGACGAGCGCGAACTGCGCGCAGGACTGTGGAACCGCGGGAGCGTCCGATGCAGGCAGCGGGGCCGATGGAGGGCGTGGTGTCGACGCGGGGCCCGCTGGTGGTGAGCCGGGAGTCGATGCCGGCACGGGGACGAGGGCTCCCGGAAGCGCGGACGGAGGGACCGCAAACGGCGCCGCGCCGGGAGGCTCGTCCGGTGGATGCGGCTGCACGGTTGGTGACGAGAGCGGGAGCGGGATGGCGCCGCTCCTCGGTCTCGTCGTCGGCTGCGCGCTTCTGGCGAAGCGTCGTCGCGCGTCCTCGCGTCGGAAGGCCGCGTGACGATCATGATGCGGTCGCGGGCGTGCGTCGCGCTCTTGCTGGCACTCCCTGGCTGCGGCGGTCCATCCTCGTCCGCGTCGTCCTCGTCCCGCGATGCGGGGGCGTCGCCCGTGCCGGATGCGGGCAACGGCGTGACCAGGGGAGACGCGAGCTCCGGCTCGAGCGCGCCGGACGCGCCCGTCGCGCTCGTCGTCGAGACGCGCTGCGCGACGGCGATGGTCGTCGGCCTGTCCTGGAAGGCGGTCGCCGGGGCCGCTTCGTACGACGTCGCGCGCGGCGGCACGAGCCTCGCGACCACCCCGGCCACGGAGTACTCCGATGGGACGGTCGCGCCTTCGACGGCGTACGCCTACGAGGTCACCGCGCGCGGGGCGAGCGGCCAGAGCCTCGCCTCCGGCACGCTCTCCGTCACGACCGCGGCAGCATCCGCCGACGGCGACGCGCCGTATTGCCCGAGCACGATCGTCCACTCGGCGACGTGGAACTGGGCGGCGGGGTACAACCAGCAAGACGGCAGCGACCTCTGGCCGTCGACGTGGGGCGCCGACGGGAGCACGTACCTCTTCTTCGGCGACGGTGGAGGTTTCTTCGGCTCGGACACCTCCGGCAGGACGAGCTTCGGCATCGCGCGCCTCACGGGCAGCGACCCGGTCGCGAGCACGAGCGACGCCTCGAACGTCTACGGCGGATTGAACGGCGCGCACCCGTCCACGTTGAACGGCAAGGCCGGCTCGGTCCTCGCCGTCGGCGCCGACTTCTACGCGCTCGGCGGCATCTACCGGAGCGGCGAGACCGGTGGGCCGTCCGGATCGCCCAACCACTACGAGATCATCTCCTCCATCGGGAACGCGTACTCGTGGCAAGACTCCTCGTGGGACTTCTGCGCCGCCGACGCGCAGGGCAACGTCACGCACGGGACCTTCTGCGCAACGAGCTTCGTCCACTTCGGCCGCGGCAACTCCGCCGCGTTCGACTCCTTCGTCTACATGACCGCGAGCCCCGCCGGAGGATGGTTCAGCGCGACCCCCACGCCGGGACCGGCGTCGACGTACCTGATGCGTGCACCGAAGGACGCGATGACGACGCAGTCTTCGTACACGTACTACGCCGGCCTCGACGCGACCGGCGCGCCCGTCTGGTCCGCGAACGACGCCGACGCGCAGCCCATCTTCACCGACCGCAATGATCGACCGATGGGCCTCGGCCCCATGGTCTACGACCCGGGTCTCGGCCTCCTCGTGGCGGTCGCGCAAGGCCCGAAGGTCGCCGAGGTCGCCCTCTACGAGTCGGCCAACCCGTGGGGCCCGTGGAGCACCGTCGCCTACGGCAACACGAACGCCGACGGAACGGGCGGCTTCGGCGATCTCGGGTCGAACACGTACACCCCGGGCCACGGAGACTCGCTCGGCGTGAACTTCGTCGAGGCCTGGACGAGCGCCGACGGGCTCACGCTGTGGGCGGTGTTCTCGTCGGACGGGGACGCGCCGGAGAGCGCGCTTCTCCCGGCGCTCGCGGGCAAGGACATGGACTCGTTCAGCCTGGTGAGCCTGACGCTGGGGCGGTGACGCGAGGAGCGAGGCGCGCGAAGTCGGGGGCTCACTTCACGGCGGAGAGCTTGTCCCAGTAGTTGGACTGCCAGCCTTGGGCCAGGGCGTCCTTCATGTCCTCGGGGAAGCCCTGGTGGTCGAAAACGAGCCGCGTGCCGCCGGCCTGCGTCTGCAGCTCGAAGTGCGCGATCGAGTAGACGCCCTCCGGCCAGGTCTTTGCGCGCCACGCCTGAACGACGCGCTTGCCGGGGACGAGCTCGACGTGACGCCCCGTGATGTGCCCGCCGAAGGCCGAGAAGGAGGCGCCCTCCTTCGAGTCGCCCGACGCGGGTGCGCCGGTCACCTCGCCGAAGCGCTCGGCGTCCACGAGGGCCTGGTAGACGTGCGTGGGGGCTGCGTCGAGGTTCACTTCCTGATGGATGGTGGACATGTTCGGCCTCCGTCGTCGTGTTGAAATCGGTGAACCAGTTGGTATAGTCCTCCTCGTCGCATGTCAAGACGCGCGGGAGATGCACGGCTCGACGAAGTGTTCTCCGCTCTGGCGGACACGACGCGACGTCGCATCCTCGTCCGCCTCGCACGCGGGCCGGCTTCGATCACGGACCTCGCCGAGCCCTTCGCGATGACGCTTCCGGCCGTGTCGAAGCACGTTCGGGTCCTCGAGCGCGCCGGCCTGCTGCGTCGCGAGCGCGACGGCTGGTACCACCGGTGCCATCTGGACACGAGACCGCTCGAAGGCGCCCTCGCGTTCCTCGCCACGTATCGCCCCTTCTGGGAAGACACGCTCGAGGCCCTCGCGTGTCACGTCGAGGGGCGACCCGCGCCCGGCGCGAACGCGAACGCGAACGCGAACGCGAACGCGAACGCGAAGAAGAGCACGCGATGAGCGGCCGAGGCGCCGTCACCCTGGTCGTTCGCCGCACGATCCGGGCGAACCCGGAGCGTCTCTTCCAGGCCTGGACGGACCCCGAGGAGCTGGTCGCCTGGTGGGGCCCTCGACCCGTGACGTGCTCGCGCGCCGAAGTGGACCTGCGGGTGGGCGGTCACTATCGCATCGACAACCTTCTGCCCGACGGCGGCAAGATTGCCATCGTGGGCGAGTTCCGGGTGGTCGATGCGCCGAGACGCCTCGTCTACACGTGGAGCATGGGCGCCGACGAGCGGTCCCTCGTCACGGTGCGCTTCGAGCCGCGCGGCGCCGACGCGACCGAGGTGATCGTCGTCCACGAGGAGATCCCGAGCGAGGGCGTGCGCGATTCGCACGAGCAAGGCTGGAACGGTTGCCTCGACGGTCTGGAACGTCACGCGGGAGAATGTTGACGCTTGGGGGAAACGGAGGGAGGCGGTAGGCCCGTCACCCCGGCTTCGGCGCCGCGGGCGGCGGGGACCGCTTCATCGCGACGTTGGCCAGCGCGAGGACGACCGCAGCCCCGAACGCCGCCGTCACCTGCGTCGCGCCGCCCAGAACGTGGAGGCCCAGGGCGGCGTCCACGGAGAGGGCTCCGGGGCCGAGATACCCGACCGCGATGGCGAGGAGCCCGTACGTCAGGTTGAGCTCCCAGCCGCTCTTCGACTGGAAGAAGCCGTTGCGCACGTGGACGGTGAGCGCCGCGACGATCATGACGAGGAGGACGAGCGCCGGACCGACGGGACCCCCGAGGCCGAGAAACACGAGGAGGCCGCCGAGCGCCTCGCCCGCGCCGGCCGCGAACGCGAAGAGCGGACCGGGCCGGAACCCCATCTTGGCAAACATGGCGCCCGTCGCGGCCACACCGTGTCCGCCGAACCACCCGAAGAGCTTCTGCGCGCCGTGCGCCGCCATCGCGAGGCCGCTCAGGCGCACGACCGCGAGCGCGACGTCGACGGCCTCGATCTCCATGGCGATGCGTTCGATGCGGCGGGGTGGAGATGCGTTGCTCCCTGGACGGGGACCCAGGGGAGAGCTATCCGCGAGCCCCCATGCGGAAGCACATCCAAGGCTCGTTCGACGTCAAGGTGTCGCCCGTCTCCGCCGGAGGAGAGCCGCTGATGCGCATGTCGATCGACAAGCGGTTCGCGGGCGAGCTCGACGCGACGGGCGTCGGTCAGATGATGGCCGGCGGCGTGGAAGCGAACGGCGCGCGCGTCTACGTCGCCCTCGAGACGGTCACCGGTACGCTCTGCGGCCGTGCCGGCTCGTTCCTTCTCGTGCATCACGGGACCATGACCCGCACGGCGCAATCACTCACGGTCGTCGTCGCGCCCGACTCGGGCACGGGCGAGCTCGCGGGCCTGTCCGGCGAGATGGCCATCAACGTCGTGGAGAAGAAGCACTTCTACGTCTTCGACTTCGCGTTGCCCGACTGAAGCTCGTACGGCGAGTGCCGGCCGGTGATGATGCAGACGAGCTCCTTCGGCTCAGGGCAGCGCCGCCCTCATGACCGACCCGGAGATGAAGTCCGTCCAGTAGGCATCGGACCCATCGAGGGCCACCCCGTAGGGCGCCTCGGTGGGCGCCGAGGGGTACACGGTCACGACAGCGCCGGTCTGTCGGTCCGCTGCCATGACCGCATAGGAGCTCGTCCACGAGACGAATGACGAGTCGAGCGCGATGTTGCTGCCGCCGTCGAAGCCACTGGCGACGACGACGGGGCTGCCCCCGGCCGAGACGGACAGCACCGTGCTGTCCTTCTGGCCGGATTCGACGTCGAGCCAAAACACCACCCCGGCGCCCGCCGCGATGTCCGAGGGGTGAACGGCCTGCGCCAGCGTGACGGGAGAATCCACGCCGGTCACCCCTACCCTTTGAATCGAGGCCAAGGACGCATCGCCCCAGTACACATAGGCGCCGTCCACGGCGAGAGCACCCGGATTGGGCTGGTTCCCGACCAACTCGACGGGCGCTCCACCACCCAAAGGGACCTTCATGATCGCGTTGCGATCCGTCCAGTACACGGCATTCGCATCCAGGGCGATGTCCCGCGCCTCGGCGCCCGCAAGAACGGTTGCCGGACCACCGTCGATCGGGACGGTCATGATGTTTCCGTCGGCCCAGTAGACGTTGGTCGAGCCCACCGCGATGGCCCCGGGGGCCGTGCCTGTGGCGAGCACCGTCGGCGCCGCGCAGCCGCACGTTTCACACCTCATGATTTGCCCCCCGGGCCCAGCGTCGCCCGGTTCGAGGCTGCCCGTGCTGTTCACCCAGTACACGTAGCTCGCGTCGACGGCGATCCGCTGCGCTCCTTGCGGGCCCGTGACGAGCGTTCGAACGCCGCCATCTGTCGAGCACAGAGGCGACGCATCTTCGGCAACGCTCTCTTCAGCTCCGACATCCGCACCGCCGCCGCCGTCCGTGGGTCCATCCGGGAGGGCACCGTCCGGCGCACTGAGGTTGCCGGATTGCTGCTGCGCAGAACCACCGCATCCAACCGCGAGGAGAGCGGCCAAGAGCGTGTGGAGGAAAGGGGTTGCGCGCATCGAGTCTCCCAGCCGATTTCATTTCCGTCGAAGCCTACCGGTCAAGGACCTTCGCGCAACCTAGGCCACGCCCGCTACGAGCGGCGCTCGTCCGCGTCCCCGTGCGAGCTGGTGATCTGGCTCTGGTACGCTTTGAGGGGCGAGCCATGGGTCACACCACCCTCGCGGCGAAGCGGACGCTCAGGCTGGTCCTGGGGATGGCGGCAGCTCTGTCGGGCTGCGGCAGTCCGCGATCGCATTCCGTAGGTGCGACGACCTGCACGCCGACGCCGCAGCCCGTCGTCCTGGCCTCGCTTCAGGACGTCGTCGTCCAGTATCTCGTTTCGGACGGCGACTACGTCTACTGGTCTGACGGGAGCGACATCAGCCGGGTGCCCGTGAGTGGAGGCTCCGTTGGGAGCGTTGCACACGCGGCAGGCCAGAGCACGGGTGGCACCGTGGGATCGATGCCACTGGCCCTGGACGCGACGCATGTCTTTTTCGTGAGCGGAACGCAGGTGAACCGCGTCTCCAAGGATGGGGCCGCGCCCACCGTACTCGCGTCGAGCCCGGACGGAGACTTCGCGGTCGGGATCTCTGTCTCTGCGGGCTCCGTCTACTGGCTCTCGGTCTCGACATCGACCAATGCCGCTTCGCTTCTCGCGGTGCCGGTAGAGGGTGGCCAGGTGGCGACGGCTGCTTCTGGCCTTCCGGAAGGGTTGTGGGTCACCGATGCCAGCAACCTGTACGAAGCATCGGCTGTCGGGCAGACGCTATCCCTCGTGCCGCTCGACGGAGCCGCGCCGGTGACGCTCGCCACCCAGCAGCCCGGCATCGCGGGGATGGCTGTCGACCCGTCCAGCGTCTACTGGACGAGCGACGCAGTCGTATGCTCCGACGCGGGGTCGCTTCCGAGTTGCCCCGGCGGAAGCGCGACCAGCGCCACTTTGAACCGCATTCCACTCGCGGGCGGTTCGCCCGTCGTGCTGGGCCATGGATATGCAGCAGGCGGTGTCGCCGTGGACGCGGCGTACGCGTACTGGCTCGATCCGTACACCTCGGTGAACGCAGTTCCGGTGGGGGGTGGCAACGAGGTAACGGTCGCGAGTGAGGCGGCGTACGTCGGTCCGGCTTCCGACGACTGCTACCTGTACTGGGTGTCGGACGACCCGTCCGCTGCGACTGCGACGTCGGTCATCAAGAAGGTGTCGAAGCCAGGCCTCTGACGACGCGCAGGACGCACGCGGCGAGGCGAAAAAACGCGGGCGAAGTGGCCCTGCTCGTCCGTCTGATCCGTCTGATCCGTCTCGCCCGCGATCGGCCTGAGGGTAGGGAGGCACGAAGCGATGAGGGCGAGCAGGCAGGTCGGCCGAGCGGGGCGCTCTGTGTGCAGAACGCACCACGAGGTCGACCGGCTTGCCCTCTCCGACGACAGACACGCGCGCGCTGTCGGCAGAGCGCGACGCGCAGTCTCCAGCGCTCCGCTCTCGGTCGACAGACTGTTGCTCCATGTCGACCGGGAGCGTCGCTGGGATGGCAGAACGTGCGACTCGCTCGACAGTCACTCTCACTGGAAGCGCTCGGGCATCCACGAGGTTCGCAGAACATCGCTCGATCTCGACCGAAAGGCACGCCAGGAGGGACGAACGATCCGCTCGGTCGTCAGGAAGACGATCACTATCGACAGGGCCGTCGTCGCGGAAGTCCGGCCCGCGCTCTCTGAAGGCAGACCGGCTCTCCCTGAGCTCCCGCCGACTCGCTCGGAGCTCCGTCCGCGCCTTTCGGAGATCTCACAGAGCCTCTCGGAGTCCCGGCAGAGTCGCTCACGCTTCCGAACGCCTCTCTCACTCGATCGACCGTCGCTGTCTGCGAACCCAATGACGCGTTGGCCAGTCAGAGCGTCTCGCTCGGAAAGGCCGTCGTGCGGTTTCTCGTTCCTGCTTCGCCATTCTCGAGAACGAATGGCGAGGCTCTCCTTCCTCGCGAGCCGTTCTGCACGGAGAACGACGCGTTCGGGAGACATGGAGCGGCGTCGCGAGCTCCTGGCGCGACTTCCGGAAAGACTCGCGCCTCGTCCGGAGAAGCGAGCGACTGCCCCTACGGTCTCCGTGAAGATTCCCGGCTTCCTCGCGAGAGGCTCTGCCCTTCGCATGAGCCTTTCTGTCGTCCCGACGAGTCGTTCTGTCGTCCGGACGAGTCTTTCTGTCTTCCCCGCGAGCCTCTCTGTCCTCCGAACGAGGACTTCTGTCCTCACAGCCACGAAGGAGGTGGGCCCAGCGCCACTTTCGACAATCCCCGCGATGCATTCGTGAAACCTGGAGGCGCGCTCGCTCGAACTGGAGCGCATTTCCACGAACCTGGAGACGCATTCCGATGACCACACCGTCGAAAACGGTGCGGACTCGATCGCCATCCTGGGCTTGCCCGAAAGACGCCGTCCCCCGGTCCGACCGTCGGTAGCGGGTGCCGCGTGGCCCATCGCGGCGCCGGCGATCGCCTGAAGCACGGGCGATTGCGCCAGATCAGTTCGCGGCCCGATCTGCCCTTGACGCCGCGGGAGGCGCTACAATCGAGCCATGCAGCGCTCGACGTCGATGGTCGGGGCCGCACTCGTCGCCCTGGCGGCCGGTTGCGGGGCGCGAACCGGCCTGGAGACGTTCGGGGCCGGACCGGGGTCGAGTCCCGATGCCGGCGTAGATGCCGACGCGGCACTCGACGGCCCCTGCGCGTGCCCCGCTGGGCAGAGCTGCGTCGACGGCGGCTGCGTCGCCACGGGCCCCAGCGGCGTCGTGGTGCTCGGCTGGGAGGGCGTCTCTGCCCCGAACTTCCTGAGCTCCACCTGGGGGTGGGACGGCACGAGCTGGACCCAGAAGGACGTCGCCAGCCCGCAGCCCGCGCGCGACAACGCCAGCATGGCGCGGCTGAACGGAGTGGCCGTCCTCTTCGGGGGGAGCGCCCTGGCCCCCGCGAGCGGTCTCCTCGGCGAGACGTGGACCTATGACGACCACTCGTGGACGCAGCGGTCCGTCGGCTCCGGCCCGATCAACCGCGAATCGGCCGCGATGGCGACGCTCGGCGACACCGTCGTCCTGTTCGGCGGCATCACCTCCAAGGGCGCCAACGACGAGACGTGGACCTGGAACGGCGCGACCTGGACGAAGCTCGACGTGCCCGGGCCGAGCGCGCGCGGCAAGCCCGCGATGGCGACGCTCGGCGACGAGGCAATCCTCTTCGGCGGGAAGAACGAAAGCATCGCGGTCCGGGGCGGCACGATGTTCGGCGACACCTGGACGTGGGACGGCTCGCGCTGGAAGCAGCTCGACGTCCAGGGGCCCAGCGCCCGCGCGGGCGCCTCCATGGCGATGCTCGACGGGAAGCTCGTGCTCTACGGCGGTCTCGACGCGTCCGGAACCACCCTCGGCGACACCTGGACGTGGGACGGCACGGCGTGGACGCAGCTGGCGGTCGCGGGACCGATCACCCCCCACGGCCTCTTTCCGATGCCCAACCTCGTGGCGACGCTGGACGGCGCCGTCGTGTTTTACGCCGCTGCGCAGAGCGGGGACTCGAGCGCCACCTGGACCTGGGACGGGGCGAGCTGGACGATGCTCGCCGCGGTCGGCCCCAACCTGCTCGAGGGGCCCTACCAGTCGGCCGCCATGTCCGCCTGGTGAGCGGACCCGATCACGGCCACCCGTCACCGCCCGCCCTTCCGGTCCCGCTTTCGCTGGTTGCGCTCCCTTCGCCGGTCCTCTTCGCTGGCCGGCGCCTTGCGGACCGGCTCGGCGGCAGCGCTGGCGTACATCGCGTCGATCCGGCGGTCCGCCTCGTGAACGTCGATGGGTAGGGCCCCGTCGAGAACCCAGCAGTGGCACGTCTGGTCGAACGCGACCGCCTTCGGGAGTGGCTCTCTCTCGGGCATCGGCCTCCCGGCGAGGTAGGGCTCGATCCTCGTCGCGTACCTGGAGGGCATCGTGTCCGCGAGCACCTCGTCCCGCACCTCGGCAGGCAGGCCCGCCGCGTCCTGGAACCGCGCGACGTGCTCGGCCACCAGCCACGGGTCCTCGCGTGCGCCGCGGTGAATCCCGAGGGCCCGCGCGAGCGCTTCGCCCGTGACGCGGTCGACGTAGCGCAGGTCGAAGCGCGGGGGCGGGGCACGCTGGATGAACCCCGTAAGGTAGGCGTCCGCGTCGTCGTACGCCGTCTCGGGGTGCACGAGCTCCAGGATCGGGTCGAAGCTCTTCGACACGCGCAGCGTCAGCGACGCGAGCCTCTTCACCATCACCGCCCCCGGAGCGCACCGGGCACCCAGGCTGGCGAACCGGGTGCGGAGAAGGCTCACCACGGCGAGCTTCGCGGCCAGGTTCCGGCAGGCCACGTGGTACGCCATCGCCCCGAGGCCGTGCTTCGCCCCGTACTTCCGCACGAGCTCGAGCAGCTTGGCGGGGTCGGCGCCGCCTGCGTTGACGCAGGTGTCGCGCTTCTTTTCCTCGAGCAAGTCGAAGTATGCCGGGTGGGGCGCCAGGTCGAACGTGAACACGGCCCCGAGCGTCATCGACTCGTGGAGGGCGCGCACGATCCGGTCCACCTTCGAGGGCTCGAGGTAGCCGAGGACCGAGTTGCCCACGATCACGTCGACGGGCTCCGGGAGGACGCGGCCCAGGTTGACCAGGTCGCACGCGAACGTCGGCGAAGCGACCCGCGCGGCGAGAGCCCGGACCGTGTTCTCGGCGAAGTCCGTCGACACGACCTCGTGCCCTGCGCGCGCAAACCGCTGCACCAGCGCGGCGTCTCCCCCCGCCCCGACGTTCAACACCCTGGAGCCGGCGGGGAGCTGGAGCGCGATCGCGTCGAAGAGCGCGTCACGCGCCGACGAACCCGCGGCCAGCCCCCGATCGCGGATGTGGAGCCCCTCGGGCTCGTACATGTGGTCGGCCCTGCCGCGCACGAGCTTCACGGTCGTGCCCACCGAACGCACGTACACCTCTCCGGCGAGCTCCGCGCTGGGCTCCGGCATGCTCTCCAGAACCGTGAAAGCGCTTGCCTGGAGCTCGCCTCGCAGCAGGGCAATGCGCCCGTGCACGGCTGCCATGAACTCGTGCAGAGGGAGTCTCGCCATGGGTCGTTATCGCGTGTTCCCGTCGTAGCGTAACCCCGACCGCCCACGGGACGCCCCGCCACAAAACGACGAACCCCCGAGCGCGCGAGGCGCCCGGGGGCTCGAGTCGTGTCAGCGGTCGCTTACTGCGAAGCGGTCGCCGCCGGCGCGTACTGCGAGTCGCCGCTCTCGAAGTAGTTGTACGCGTCGATCGTGTACTTGATCGCGTACTCCAACCCGTAGGCGCCCTCGGTGCCGTCGTCTTTGTTGAAGATGATGTCGGTGTTGTAGATCTGGATCTGCTTGTAGGTCGAGATGTTGCGGTCCTGACGGGCCAGCACGTACTCGTTGCGCGACGGGATCCACATGTAGATGTAGACGAGCCCGTCCGGACCGGTGAAGTGCGCGTCGTTCGGGTCCTTCGGCACGGTGGTCAGGTCGGTCACGTCGTACGTGCAGGACGTGAAGTCCGCGCACAGGTCGTTCTGGACCGCGATGTTCCTGAAGAAGTCGACGAGGTCCTGCTCGCGCCAGAAGGTCCAGCCGCCGATCCAGTCCTTCGCCTCGGTACGCCCGCCACCGCCGAGGAAGGCGGGGTTGTGCGTGTCCTGCCCGAAGAGCGCGACCGCCGTCGGGATGAAGTACGGGTACACCGCGTACTGCGAGCCGATCATCGACGCGACCGCCGTCTCGGAGACGGCCTGGTAGGAGTCGTCGAAGTCGAAGTCACCCCACGAGGAGATGTAGGCACCCGCCTGGTTCTGGTCGTAGTTGTCGCTGTTCCAGAGCCCGACGAAGTTCTGCATCGCGAAGTACTTGTCGAGGATGATGCCCTGCTGGGTCACGTCCCCGTAGAACTTGTCGTACACCGTGGCGTACGGGCGCTCGCCCGCGGCCTGCTGGATGATGGCCTCGGCGAAGGCCGCCACCATCTGGTTGGTCTTCGACATCTCGACCAGGAACTTGTGCGTGAGCTGGGCGTAGTAGTCGACCGCCGACGGGGCGCCCGCGGGGGGCGTGAGGCCGACGCGGTAGAGGAGCGTCGCGATCTCGCCGGGGTTCCAGTCGAAGATCCACTGCGAGAGGAAGCGGTTCTGGTCGACGATGTATCCCGCGACCGCGTTGGCGTAGCCCGACTCGTCCCAGACCTTGCGGTAGTTACGGAAGTTGCGCCACTGGTACTGCCACTCGTAGTCGTTGATCGAGTTGGCCATGATCTGGCTCGGCGTGACGCCGAGGTCGCCCTGGCGGCACATCGGCGAGTACGTGAGGTACGTCTCGTCGCAGAAGAGGAACTGGCGCTCGGCGCCGGCGGTGCAGTCCGGGTCGTTGGCCGCGCAGAAGCCCATCGGGTCCTTGTACGGGTACTCCTGGCCAGCCGCCGTGCCGGCGACCTCGCCCGAGAGCGCCTTCGAAGCCGTGGCCGCCGCGTCCTTCGCGGTGTCGTCCGGCTGCCTGCCGTTGTTCGCGTAGATCCACGCGATGGCGCCCTTGTCGTAGGTGCCCCAGTCCTCGACCCAGGCCAGGCGCGCCGGCTCGGCCGAGTACTCCATGACCGAGTTCGAGTACATGTTGTAGAGCGTGTTGCCGTTGCTGTCGGTCAGCGCCTTGCCGCTCGAGTCACGCTGCGTGACGAAGTTCGGCATGTCGAGGTTGCCGGCGAAGTTGTGCTCCATGCCCATGCTGTGGCCGAACTCGTGCCAGAGCACCTGCTGCCAGTAGGTGTCGATGATGTGCTGGACCCACTGGTCCTGCGTCTGCCACTGGCCGTTCACGCACTGCTGCGCGTCCTGCTCCATGACGGTCTCGAGCGCGAAGGCACCCGGGACGTCCTTGTGGAGGTCGTGGTCGATGATGGTCTGCGCGTTCATCCACTGCTGGTGGCCCACCGTCGCGTTGCGAACGGCGTTGGCGATGGCGACCGAGCTCTGGACGCCCGAGTTGCCGTAGTCGGCAGTGGTGTCGTAGCTGAAGCCGCCCGCCGGGTCCGGCGTCAGGCCGTTGCTGATCTCGGCGGTGAGGTTCTGGAAGACGACCTCGTTCTGGAGCCACTTCCACACGCTCGCCGGGCCGTACACGCCCTGACCGCCCTCGCGCGTCACGAACTGGTTCGCGTCGGGGTCGGCGAAGAACTCGTACGGCACGAGCGTGTAGTACGCGCGGTAGAAGTCCGCGTCCTGCGTCGCGACGAAGTCCGACGGGCCGAGGTGGTCGTCGTCGGGGTTCGTCTGGCTATGCAGGCCGAGGTAGAGCTGCATCTTGTTGTAGAGCGTGTCGCTCGCGTTGTGGACGTCGGTGACCGTCTGGTTGACGATCTGGTTCGTCTGCCCGTTGGAGCACGCGCCGCTCGGCCAGTTGCCGTTTCCGAGGCCGCCGCTCGCGCCGACCGACGTGAGGAACGCGTCGATCCGCTGGACGTAGTAGTCCTTCACCGCGAAGTCGTTGAACTCGATGCCCTCGTTGATGATCTCACCCGTGCGCGGGTCGAAGCCCGGCATCGTGACGCCGGCGAACGAGGCCTGCGCGTCCTGGTCGGAGACCCAGCGGAGGAAGTTGTACCGTATATCGCCGAACTGGCGCACGGGACCCGCCGCGTCCCCGTAGGTAGTCGCGTCGTTGTAGTTGAGTACCGAGACCCTCGCCGCTGCGCCCGAGGCCGTCAGGACCTTGTTGGTCGCGTTGGCGATGCCCGGGTGGCCGTTCGTCCCGAGGAAGATCGGCTTGTAGTACTCGGGGAAGTTCTGGTCGAAGTACCAGACGATGGGCTTCGCGGGGTCGAACCGGCCGACGAGCTGCTGCGCTGCGACGAGCTGCGTCTCGTTGTCGCGGTTCCACACCGTCCAGAGGAAGGGCCCGTACTTGTGGTGGATCGGGTCCTTCTCGTCGATCTCCCACGGCTGGTACGTGAGCTGCGCCGCCGGCGTCGCGCGCTTGAAGGAGTACTTCAGGTTCACGGTGACGTTCGTGTGGCCGACGCGGATGGCGTTGGCCAGCATCGGGCCGTAGGCAGCGAGGCACGTCGGGCCGTTGGTTCCGGTGAACGACATGGGCAGCGAGACCTGCACCGTGAACTCGAAGTAGTCGTTGGAGGGGTCGCTGTCGCCCGCGCCCTCGACGTTGAAGCTGCCGTCGACCAGCGTCGCCGACGCGTCGACCGTGTCGGCGCACTGGCCGAGCAGCTCGTTCACGTTGACGCCCAGGGGGGCGAGGTCGCTCATGTCGTTCTTGTCGAAGTTCACCTTGACCCACTGGCGGACCTGCCAGTCGAGCTCCTGGTTCTCCTCGTAGAAGTTCGTCTTCTCGCCGTCGAGGTTGACGCGGTACTTGAGGTCGACGTTGGTGGCCGGCCACGCGTTGAGAATCGTGTCCGTCACGCCCGTCGTGTCCGCGGGGCCGCCCGCGGAGTCGCCCGTGGTCGGGTCCGGCGCCGTGGGGTTCGAGAACTGGACCTGGTCGAGAATCTGGAGCTTGTCGGACGTGACGCGGAAGCGCACGAGGTTGACCTGCGCCTCCTCGCCCGCCCAGACGTCGATGGCGCTGCCCAGCAGGTTCGGCGTGGAGGTCTCGGTGACCGTCCCGCGCACGAGCCAGCCCGGATCCGTCCCGGGGTTGTTCCCGTTCGTGTCCGTGTTCTCGATGAGGAAGTCCTTGCGGAGGTACTGGTTCTCGTTGAAGACGCCGTTACGTGACGGGCGATCCGCAACGCATGCGGAGCTCAGGGCTCCGACGCCGACGACGAGCAGTGCGCCGGCGAGGACAGTGGGAAGCTTGAACGTTTTCATTGTTTTCATTGCTCCGTGGACCAAGCGTCACTGTCCCAGGCTGGGGACGATGTTTGCGTCGAAGACCGTCCCGTCCGTGACGACCGAGCCGCCGAAGCCGGCGTTCAGGCCGACGCGGATGCCGTTCGCGAGGGACGAGATGTAGTCGGCGTAGTTGCCGTAGATGCTGTACTTGATCTCGATCTGGCAGTCGGTCGTCGCGTTGGGGTGCGCGCTGATCCAGTCGAGGATGTCCTGCCCGTCCATGTACATGCGGATGGCGAGGACGTCGGTGCCGCCCGTGGCGTTCGGCTCGGCGCAGAACGGCAGGAGCCCGAGGTAGTCCGAGCTCTCGATGCCGCGGATGACGGGCAGGTTCTGGGTCGTGCTGCCGTTGGCGAAGGCCACGTACTCCCAGTCGACGTCGGCAGCGAACGTGATGCCGCTCAGCGAGAGCGAGTTCGTGTTGTAGAGCTTGTCGCGCGACCCGTCGATCGTGACGGGGATGCCCGTGCCCGCCCCGATGGGGAGGTACGGGAGGAGGGCGCTGACCGTCTTGTCGTTGGCCGTCGCCGTCGTCGGGTCGTACGGATTGCTCCAGACCGGCACCGTCGCCATCGCGCTCTGAATGAGCTCGTAGTCGGTGTCGTCGATGGTCAGCGGAGACGGCGAGGCCGCGTTGCCGAGGATCGCGAGGTTCAGCCACGACTGGCCGAAGGCAGGGTCGTACCCCGTCCACAGCGGCTTGCCCGTGAGCGGGTCGAGCGTGCCGACGGTGGTGCAGCCCTTGGTCGGGGCCGTCGCCTCGGCGCAGGCGATCGTTCCGTAGGTGTTCACGAGGACCGGGCTACCCGCGAGGTTGATGAGGTAGAGCGGCTCCGCGCCGGGCTTGTCGGTGGGGACGGTCTGGGTCGTCTCGTAGAGCAGGTTCTCTCCGCGGAAGTTGTACCGCGAGAACACGAAGTCGCTCATGACCGACGTCGTGAGGTTGACGTCCACCCGGACATCGAGCGGGGGCTGGTTCTGCGAGTTGACGAGGTTCCGGTAGACGTACTCCGCGGCCTCGAAGCCGCCGCCGTCCGAGTCGAAGAACAGCTCGTTCTGGTCGATCGGGGCCGCGTCGATCATCGCGAGCGTCACGCTGGGGTTGTTCGCGACCTGGAGGTACTTGATGAACGCGTAGACCCACTGCTGGAAGTAGAACCGGCGGCTCGCGAGCGTCGTCGGCACGGGGTTGTTGCCGAAGGACGCCGCGACGGCATCCTGCATCGTGTCGAAGTAGTAGGCCGCCTCGGTGCCGCCCGGCGTCGGGAAGCCGAGGGTGCCGCCGAAGCAGTTCTGGTAGCCGTTCGGGTTGCCCGACGGCGTCAGTCCTGCGCCGTCGGCGCAGAAGAGCTGGTACCAGGTGCCCGGCTTGAGGCCCGCGCCGACGGCGTTGGAGGCGATCGAGATGGCCGCCGGGCCGAGGGCGTTGGCCGCCATCTGCGGCAGGGTGATCGACGCGACCGGGGCGCTCGTGACGATGCCCTCGACGCCCGAGCAGACCTTGCCGTTCCCGGGCGCGACGGGGTTCGCCATGCAGCCCGGATCACCGAGGTCCGAGGTGACCCCGTAGTTGTTCTTCATGTACTGCTGGACGAGGTTCGCCCACTCGAGCGAGACGAGGCCGATGCCGTGGAAGTCCTGCTTCTGGCTCGAGTCGTTGTTCGCGAAGTCGTTCCCGATCACGCCGAGCACGTTCTGGTCGACCTCGAGCTGGAAGGCCTTGTCTCCCGGCGCAGGCTGGTCCGTGTCGCCGATGACCTTGTTCGGTGCGAGGGACGACGCGACGAACTGGGGGTCGATCCCGAGGACGTCGAACGTGTAGTTCTCGTCGCCGTGGCTCATGCCGCCGAATAGCTTGTTCTGGGCCGTGGTGTTGTTCGCGGCGTCTTTGTAGACCTGGACGCAGTTCTTCTGGAAGTCCGAGTAGTCCATGCCGAGCTCGTACGTGCACGTCCCGCCCGTGTACGTGGAGCCCGAGAACGTGCTGGTGCTCGTCGGGCCGACGCCGGCCGCGTCGATCTGCATCATGGTCGTGCCGTAGCTGAACGGCAGGATCTTGAGGACCTGGATGTCGATCAGGCCGATGGTGCTGTTGACCTGCGGCGTGCCGAGCGTCGTGTTGACGAACGGGATGAAGCCGAGGGGGACCATCCAGATGTACCCGCCCTGGTTGCCGTTGTTACCGATGATGCAGTGACCCGTGGTCGTGCAGTCGGTCTCGGCCGGGAGGTACGGCTCGAACGTGTTGCGAAGCGCGTCGTAGAGGTCACTCGCGATCGCGTTCATCGACGCCTGGTTGGTCCAGTCGAGGATGATCTGCGTGGGCGCGCCGCCGTTGACCGACTTGGTCATCGGCGTGTTCTGGAGGCCGATCGTGTAGACCGTCTTCCCGTCGGACGACGTCGCCGTCACGCTGCCCGCGAACCCCGTCGTCATCAGGAGGTCGGTGATGATGCGGTTGGCCGAGTTGTACTCGACGCTGAACTCGAGCTGCTCGCCCCAGCCCAGCGTGGTCGTGATGCCGTAGAAGATGCTGTCGGCCGTGCCCTGGCAGAGGATCGCCTCCGCCTGCTCGACCGTGCAGTTCGTCCAGCTCTCCTTCGTCGGGTCGTACGTGTACGGCTGGCCCGGGGTGTAGTTCTCCGAGCAGTCGCTGTTGTACCCGCCGGCCCCGTCGATGCCGCCGCCGATGCCGGGGGGGCCGATGGGAGCGTTGAACAGGTTCGTCCAGATCGCCTTCTCCTGCACCGCGGTGCAGAGATCGTTGGCGTTGGTGCCGCCGAAGCTGGCGTCATAGCCTTCGGTCCCGTTGCCGGTGAAGGCGCCACCGTCGCCGAGGCCCCCCGTCCCATTGGACCCATTCAGCTGCGCGCCCGCCGGTGTGGGGCTGTACGTCTGATTGGGACCATCCTCGCAGCCGCCGACGAGGAGCGGAATCGCCGGCAATAGCGCCATCACATACGGAACGAGCCTACGCATGAGGTCTCCTGCTTCGAAAACGGTCGGAGTCGGACAAAGTGGCCACACACGGCGTCGCCGGAGTTCTTCGCTCCGGCTTCGACGGTTAGCCCCCGGGGCCCGAGTACCGTACCGGGGGGTACCGGCCGAGGAAAACGAACGGGACCTTGCTTCACAGCAACGGCAGGCCGGCGGGACTGTAATTTTTCATCCCCTCAGATGCGCTCGTGATCCGGCGCATGGATCTACGTCAAGGCGGTGACGTTCCGCGGGAGCGCACTACGCTGATCCCCATGGTTTTGCGCCGTTTTCCCTCTTTTGCTGCCACCGCGGCGGTCTGCGGTCTCACCTGGATCGCGTGCAGCAACCGGCCCCACAACTCGATGGCCGTTCCCGTGGACGCGTCCGACGACGGCTCGTCCGACGACGGCTCCGGCATCGACTTCGACTCCGGAACCTGCAGTCCTTGCGGGCAGATATGCGCGTGCGAGCCGGGGGACTCGTTCTATTCCCCGGCCGCGTGCGGCACCTACACCTGCCCCTCCGACGGAATCTGGGGCGGGGTGGACTGGTGCCAGGGCGACGGATGCCCGGAGGCAGCACCCCCCGAGGACGTCGTCCTCAAGGACGTCGGCTGCAGCCCGTGCTTCGACCCGTGCCCGTGCACGCCCGGCACGACGTTCGTCGACGAAGGGTCGTGCACGCTCTTCACGTGCCCGAGCAGCGGCACCTTCGGGCCGTTCAAGGGCTGCGGCGGGATCGGGTGCGTGGACGGCGAGGTGCCCACGCCGCCGGACGCGTCGAGCGACGCGGCGACGGACGCGGCGAGCGATTCGCCTGCCGAGTGATCCGGTAGGCTGCGCCCGCCATGACCGACAGCACGGAGATGAAACGGCTCGCCGCGCGCACCGCCCTCGAAGAGCTCCCCGGAGCGGGAATCGTGGGCCTCGGCAGCGGGTCCACGTCCCGCATCTTCGTCGAGGAGCTCGCGCCGCTCGTCGCCGCCGGCCGCAAGCTCGTCGGCGTCCCGACGAGCGAGTCGACGCGCACCCTCGCGGCGAGCCTCGGCATCCAGCTGCTCGGCGACGAGGGCCCGTGGGACATCCTCGTCAACGTCGACGGCGCCGACGAGGTGAGCGAGAGCCTCGACCTGATCAAGGGCGGCGGGGCCGCGCATGCGCGCGAGAAGATCGTCAACTACGCCGCACGCCGGAACGTGATCATCGTCGACGAGAGCAAGCTCTCGAAGCGCCTCGGCGAGAGCTGGCCCGTCCCCGTCGAGGTCCTGCGGTTCGCGCACGGCGCGACGCGCGCGAAGCTCGAGATGCTCGGGACGCCCGTGCTCCGCGTGAAGGACGGCGCCGAGGTGAGGACCGACGCAGGCAACGTGATCTACGACCTGAAGACGGGCCCCATCGAAGATCCGGGGGCGCTCGATCGCGCGCTGAAGGGGATCCCCGGGGTGGTGGAGACGGGGCTCTTCGTGGGGAGGGCCGACGTGGTCGTGGTCGCGGCGAAGAGCGGAGTGAAGCGGCTGGTGAAGAAGACGTAGCGGGAGGGCAAACGAGCTAGAGCGATCGGGAGATCGGGCACGGAGTTCGATTCCGTGCACGAACCCGCGGCGCGGGCGACGCGAAGCCCGGCGATCGGCCCCTACCGCACGCTGTACGTGGTCCCGCGCTTGGCGCCCTTCTTCGCGAGCTTCTTCGTCTTGAGGCCGAGGGCGAGGACGCGCGGGAGCTCGCGCTTGTCGAGGGACAGGAGCTTGCCGATCTCCTCGGCGCGCATCGACCCTGCCCCGAGGGCGGCGGTGACGAGAGCCAGGGTGCGCTCGATCTCGTCGCCCGAGCGGCGCGCGAGGCGCCCGTTGACGATGCGCGCGCGACGCGAGGCGGGGGCCTCCGCATCGGCGGCGACGCGACCAGCGCGGCCGATACGACCGACGCGGGCAGCGCGGCCAGCGTGATCGGCACGACGAGGAGCGCCGCCCCCGCCGGTCAGCTCGTCGAGCGACGCGGAACGGATGGCCGCCATGACGTCCATGGCGAACTTCGAAGTGAGGTCGGCGATGCGCGAGTGGAGGGAGGACATGGCTCGCGATACTACGATCGCTTGAGCCTTCATGGGAGGGCTTGCTGGAGGCACCACGCGAGCGGCGCCTTCGGGTCCCCCGGCGGGGGGACGTGACCCGCGCCCTCTACGGCGACCCACTGCACGGGGTTGCCGTTCTGCGTGAGCTCTTGCTCGGTCTGCTGGGCCGCCGCATAGGCCCCGTCCGCCGTGCCGATCTGGAGGAACACCGGGGTCTTGCGGGGCGCCTTCTCGATGAGCGTGGTGCCCGGGAGCGGCGTCGCCGCCGAGACGACGGCCGCGCACGCGACGCTCGCTCCGGCCGACATGCCGTACCGGAACGCGAGGTACCCGCCCTGCGAGTAGCCGTAGACGACGACGTGGTGCGGATCGATCGACCCGGAGGCGACGAGCTGCGTCCGGATCGCGTCGAGCAGCGGCACGTCCTCGTTGTCGTCGCTGACGATGCTGCCGTCCGAAGCGATCGAGTTGTACGGGTCCCAGTCGATGCCAGGGATGGTCTGCACGGCCTGCCCGGACTCGTGGATGGTGACCTCGCGCGTGATCCCCTGCGGCGCCGCGAGGACGAAGCCGTCGGCGTCCGCGTCGCCGGTGAGCCCCTCGTACGAGACGAAGTTCGTGCTCGTGTCGCCGTCGCCGTGGAGCGCGATGACCAGCGGCATCGGCCCAGCGTGCGCGGGGACGTGGAGGAGCACGGAGCGCGCGACGCCGGCGATCGTGAGCGAGAGCGTGGACGTGCCCGGAGAGAGTGCGGCCGACGAGGCCTCGACGGGCGCCACGTCGGGTGCGGCGGAGTCACCCGGACCCGTCTGCCCCGAGGCGTCGCTCGCCGCGTCGGTCGCTCCGGCCCCTCCGTCCGGTCCGGACGGGGACGCCCCCTCCGCTCCGGCTTCGCCCTGCAGCGCGCCTCCTCCGTCCGTCGCGAAGCCGTGCCCTCCCTCGGAGCCGCTCGAGCAGCCCGCGAGGAGGCCCACCGCGACGACGCCCATTGCCTGCCGCCACGCCATGCCGCGAGGCCTCGCAAGACGCGGACCTGCGGCGCGCGGGCGCTTTTCGCCGTGGACACGAGGGGCCGGCGGGGAAAGCGGGATCGGTTCGATCCCGGCCCGCACCGCTCGATCCCCGAGCTCGCGGCTTCGCGGCTGGCGGCGCGCGCTACGCCGACTTGGGATCGTCGCGCAGCTCGATCGCCCCGAGGTCGCGCAAGAGGCGCAGGATGTCGATGACGTCGTCCTCCGGCAGCCCGGCGACGTCGAGGATCATCTCGACGGTGCACCGCCCGTCGACGAGGGACAGCACGAAGCCCGAGCGCCCGTCGAGCGGCAGCGTCAGCAGGTCGTCGTGCACCATCACGAGCCACGGGATGGACCGCGGGCTGATCGACTCGCGGACGTCGCTGCTGGCGGCCTCGAACAGCCGCTCGCTCGCGCGGGCGGTGGCGCTCATGTCCGTCGGGATCGTGATGCGGTCGTTCGAGGCCACGCCGGGAGCCAATGTACCTGACGGCGGCGCACGCGCTAGCATGAGACCGTGCTAACGAGCGTGTCCCGCGGGGTGCTGGCCACCCTCGGGGTGGCGCTCGCGGCATGCAGCCTGGTGACCTCGTACGACGGGTTCACGGGCGGCCGTCCCGACGCGGGCTCCGACGCGGCCCCTGGCGCCGACGCCTCCGACGAGGGTGCGGCGGCCGACGGGAGCGACGCACCCTCCGGTCCCTGCGGGAGCGCGAGCCTCGCATGCGCCCCGGCCGTTCCCGCCGGATGGGCCGGTCCGGCCATCCTCTACGACAAGGTCGGGCCGCCGCTGGCGTCGCCTCCGGCCTGCCCCGGGGCGTACCCCGCGCCGGGGCTCGACGGGTTCGCGCAGCTCTCGGCGCCCGCCGCGACGTGCACGTGCGACTGCGGGACGCCGCAGGGAGGGAGCTGCGGCAACGCGTCGGTCACGCTCTACGACGACCCCGGGTGCCAGACGCCGTGCGATGGGCCCGTGAGCGTCGAGAACGGCACCTGCTCGCAGTTCACGACCTCGTGTCCCTCGCCCGTGTACCTCGCGGTGACCGCCCCTTACGCGACGGGCGGCACGTGCAGCCCGACCCTCTCGAGCGACGTCCCCACGGCGGCGTGGTCGGAGATCGGCCGCGCATGCTCGGTCGCGCCCGCGCAACCCGCGGCGTGCGCCGGGGGAGGGACCTGCGTCCCGGCGCCACCGGTGCCGTTCGACGGAAGCCTCTGCGTGTTCTCGGCGGGCGAGGTGCCGTGCCCCACCGGCAGCGCCTACACGGCGCGGCACGTCTTCTACGCCGGCGTGGACGACTCGCGCGCCTGCGGCGCGTGCTCCGCGTGCACCGTCACGGGCAGCAAGTGCACGGGGTCGATCACGCCGTACACGGGAGGGTGCTCGACCTCGGTCTCGCCCGTGCCCTTCGGTACGGCGTGCCAGTCCGAGAGCCTGCCCGCGGGCCTCGAGGGCAACGCCACGTTCACCCCGGGCACGTGCGGGGGCGCCGTGAGCACCCCGAGCGGCGGCGCCGCGGGCACGTCGCCGTCGACGGTCTGCTGCGCGCCCTGAGCGGGCGACGCCCGCCGAGCCGCGCTCGCGAGCTACCTTCGGCGGCTCCGGATCAGGTTGAAGTAGCGGCGCGCGATGCCGGAGGCCTGCGCCGCCCGGGCCGTGTCGCCCCCGTGCTCGGCGAGGACGCGCTCGACGTAGCGCCGCTCGAACTCCTGCACGAGCTTCTGGCGCGCGACCGGGAGCGGCAGCTTGCTCGCGAGGACCTCCTCCAGCGCGTCGGTACCCGCGGCCGCGGGCGCGCCCCCGGTCCGGTTCGGCGCGGCGTCGCCGACGGCGAGCATGCGCGCCACCGTGTTGCGGAGCTCGCGCACGTTGCCTGGCCAGTCGTAGGCCTCCCACCGGGCGACCACGTCCGGCGCGAGGGCCGCGATGTCCCCGCCCATCTCTTGCCAGAAGTGGCGGACGAGGAGAGGGACGTCGCCGTGGCGCTTGCGGAGCGGCGGCAGCTCGATGCGCGTCACCGCGAGGCGGTGGAAGAGGTCGTCGCGGAAGCGGCCGGCGGTCACCTCCTGATCGAGGTCGCGGCGCGTGGCGGCGAGGACGCGGACGTCGGCCTTCACGAACTGGCTGCCCCCGATGCGCCGCACCTCGCCTCGTTCGACCGCGCGCAGGAGCTTCGGCTGGAGGCTCGGCTCGAGATCGCCGATCTCGTCGATGAAGAGCGTCCCGCCGTGCGCCAGCTCGAAGACGCCCTTCCGCGTGCCGACGGCCCCGGTGAACGCGCCGCGCTCGTGGCCGAAGAGCTCCGCCTCGGCGAGCGTGGCCTGGACCGCCGAGCAGTCGAAGACGACGTACGGGCCGCTCGCGCGGGGACCTGCCTCGTGCAGCGCCTCGGCGAGGACCTCCTTGCCCGTCCCGGTCTCGCCTTCGATCACGACCGGGACCTGCGAGGCGGCCAGTCGCTCGCAGAGCGGGTAGAGCGCGCGCATCGCGGAGCTCGCGCCGAGCAGGCGCCCGAAGGACGTGCGCTCCGATCGCGCCGGGAGGGTCGCGGCCGCCAGCTGGAGCTGGAGAACCGTCTGGCCCACGCGAAGCGTCTCGCCGCCGAAGAGGAGCGCGTCGAAGACGCAGACGCCCTGCACGTGGGTCCCGTTGGTGGAGCCGAGGTCGGTCAGGCGGAGCTGGTCGCCGGTGATCTCGAGCGCGCAGTGCCGGCGGGACACCTCGGGATCGGACAGCAGGATCTCGCAGGCAGGGCCCTTCCCGAGGAGCACGCGCAGTCCGTCGCCCGCGCCGACCGGGAACACGCGGCCGGCATCCGGTCCCTCGGTTGCTGCCAGGGAGAACGAGACTCCCACGCCCCTCGCGCGCGTGCTCCGCGGCTGGGCCACGGTGCGATCGTCGCTCGGATCCGGCATCGCCGCGTAGCTTAAGCGCTGCGGGTAGCCGTCTGCTAGCTTCGAGGCGTTGCTGGGTCGATCGACGACTCTCGGGCGATACACGCTCTACGACCCGCCCATAGCCTCGGGGGGTATGGCGTCCGTCCACCTCGCCCGGATGACGGCGGACGCGGGGTTTTCCCGCACGGTGGCCGTCAAGCGCCTCCGCTCCGAGCTCGCGGGCGACCCCGAGTTCACCGTCATGTTCCTCGACGAGGCGCGGCTCGCGGCGCGCGTCCGGCACCCGAACGTCGTGCCCATCATCGACGTCGTCTCCCTCGAAGGGGAGCTCTTCCTCGTGATGGAGTACGTGCACGGCGAGCCGCTCTCGAACCTGCTCCGCAAGTCGCGCGCGCCGGTACCGCCGCCGTCGCCGCGCGTCGTCGCCGCGGTGATGTGCAACGTGCTCGAGGGACTGCACGCCGTCCACGAGGCGCGCGGCGAGGACGGCGCGCTGCTCGGCCTCGTCCACCGCGACGTGAGCCCGCAGAACGTCCTCGTGGGGTCGGACGGCGTCGCGCGCGTCATCGACCTCGGGATCGCGAAGGGCGCGAGCCGCGCGCAGCCCACGACGCGGAGCGGGCAGCTCAAGGGCAAGCTCGCGTACATGGCACCGGAGCAGATCCGGGGCACGGTCTCGCGCGCGACCGACGTGTACGCGGCGGGGCTCGTCCTCTGGGAGTCGCTCACGGCGCGGCGCGCGTTCATCGCCGACAACGAGGGGGCGCTTCTCGACAGGGTGATGACCGCGACGCTCGATCCGCCGAGCCGGTGGGCGGCCGACCTGCCGCCGGGCCTCGACGCGGTCGTCGCGAAGGCGCTCGCGCGCAGCCCCGGCGCGCGGTTCGCGACGGCCCGCGCGATGGCCCGAGCGCTCGAGGAGGCCGTCCCGCCGGCCGGTCCCGCCGAGGTGGGGCGCTGGGTCGAGGAGCTCGCGCACGAACGGCTCGTCACGCTCACCGAGTCGATCGGCGCGATCGAGCTGGGCGCGACGCCTCCCGCCCCTGCGCCGTCACGCGGGGCGGAAGCCGGTGCGTCGCCCGCGCGCAGCGAGACGGAGCTCACGAAGGGGCTCGGCCCCACGCCCGTGACGCGCTTCCGTCCGGGCCGGCTCGTGCCGGTGGCCCTGGGCGTCGTGGCCGCCGCGTCGCTCGTCGCCGTCGCGCTCGGCCGGAGCAGCTCCACTGCGACGACCTCCCCGGCTGCCTCGACGAGCGCGACGAGCGCGACGACGTCGCCGCCTCCGGGAACGCCACCTCCTTCCGGGGACACGCTCGCCCCGGCTCCTCCCACGGACACGGCGTCCGCATCCGCATCCGCGCCGGACTCCTCGGCGCCCGAGCCGAGCGCCTCCGCGTTCGCGACGGCGCGGCCCAAGCAGGCCGGTTCCGGGCCCGTGAAGGCGCCGCGACGCGACTGCGATCCACCGTTCACCATGGACCGCGACGGCATCCGCCACTACAAGCGCGAATGCGGCGGATGAAGGGGCACGCGTTCGCCATCCTCCTCGCGACGGCGGCGTGGTCGTTCGCGCCGCCGGCACGATCGGCCGAGACGCAGGCGTCGGACACGTGCATGTCGGCCGCAGAGAGCGCGCAGAAGCTGCGGCTCCAGGGGAAGCTCCTCGAGAGCAAGCGGCAGCTCGCCGCCTGCGCCGCGGACACGTGCCCGGCGTTCGTTCGGTCGGACTGCACGAAGTGGGAGGCCCAGGTCGCGGACGCGCTGCCGTCTCTCGTGTTCCGCGCCGTGGACGCGCAGGGCCACGACGTGCGCGACGTGGAGGTGCGCGTCGACGGCAGCGTGGTCGCGACGTCGCTCGACGGGCGGCCGGTGGCGGTCGATCCGGGGCCGCACGCCGTCCGCTTCGCGCGCGCGGGGCTGTGGGTCGCTCGGTCGCTCGTCGTGGGCGAGGGCGAGCACGACCGGCTGGTCTCCGTGGTCCTTGCCGCCGCCGCGGCGCCGGCGGCCGGCCCGAGCGGGCCGCCCGACACGACCGGCGCGGCGGCAGGAGCTCACCACGCGATGCCGCTGCTGCCGATCGCGGTGGGGGCGGCCGGGCTGGCCGCGATCGGCGGTGCGGCCGCCTTCTGGATCGCCGGCCTCGACCAGCGCTCGCAGCTCGCCGGCTCCTGCGCCCCGCAGCACGCGTGCTCCGACGCGCAGGTGGACTCGTCGCGGACGAAGCTCGTCGTGGGCGACGTGCTCGGCGCGGCGGGGCTCGTCGCGCTCGGCGCGGCGAGCTGGCTGTGGCTCGCGTCCGACGCACCCCGCACGACGTCCGTCGGGCTCTCGATCGTCGGCCGCGGCGCAGGCGTCAGCGCGATCGTCAGCCACCTCTTCTGAGCCGCGCTCACGGCGCGACGTCGGCCTGGATGACGACGTTCGAGTAGACGGCGCCGTAGTTCGGCCAGTTGGAGCCGCCGCCCTTCGCGGGATCGCCGAAGTCGATCTTCGGGTTCACCGTGTCCGCCACCGTCGCGCCGGTGATGCTGGCGGTGATCGTCGGCCCGATCGCGACGCCGTTCTGCGTGAGCGTGACGGTCGACGTGTAGGGCTTCACCTCGATCGTGAAGTGGAACGTGTCTCCGAGGTTCCACGGCCCCTCGACGGTGTCGCCGCTCCATGCCGTGTCGAGCTCGATGCGGTGCGTTCCGGGCGCGCAGCTCGTCGTGTAGAACTTGAAGAGCGCGCCGGCCATCAGCTTCGACTGCGACGGCGGGGTGCCCTTGGGGCCCGTGCCGTGGATGCCCGTGACGAGGGTGTAGATGGGGCACCCCGCGTCGGGTCCGCCGAGGCCGGCGAGCGTGTCGGCCGTCTGCATGTCGAAGTCGACCTTCATGCAGTAGAAGCCGCCGCCGTCGGGGAGCGGCTGCGTCGACCAGTAGTAGACCTGCCCGACGTCGCTGCCGACGGTGAGCACGGGGCCGGCTTGCTGGAACACGGTCGTGTACTGGCAGCCCGTCGCCGGCGCGTCGGCTGCGACGTCGGCGGAAGCGTCCCCGGGGAGCGCGTCGTCGGGGGCGTCCGCGGCTGCGTCGACCGGTCCGTCGGTCGGCGCGGCTCCGTCGGCGTCGGGCTCTCCTGCCGCGTCGCTCGTCGCGCGCGCGTCGGGCCCGGCGTCGACGGGCGCCACGTGCTCGTCGCCTCCGCGCGCGTCGACGACCGAGCTCCCGCCGTCGTGGCTCGCTCCGGACCCGGCTTCGTCCCACGCGCCGAAGGCGCCGTCGTCGGCGGCCCCCGCGGCCGCACAGCCGGCCACCCCCGTCACGGCCATCCCGGCCACCACGACGCCCAGGATCCCCGCCCGCACGCTGCTCGGCATGGACACCTCGCAGAGCAACCTGCATTCCGCCGCGCATCCCCGCGTGCCTGCTGCGAAGTCTCCCGCGCGCAGCGCGGCGCTGCGGATCCTCGGGATCCCCGGGGACCGATCCGATCCCTGCACGGGCCCCGCACGGCGTCCCCTCCCGACCGCTCTCGTCCCTTCGGCGGGTCTCGCCAGCCGTGGTAGATGTTCCCCAGGGCCATGGAACCACACGGTCGCCTCCGTGCGCGCCGCGCCGGCGTCCTGGTCGCCGCCGCCGCTGCCGCGCTGCTGCTTCACGCGTGCGGGAGCCGCACCGGGCTGCTCGTTCCTCCTCCTCCCGCCGACGCGTCCACGCCCGATGCGGCGATCGACGCCCGCCCGGACGCGGTCACCCACGACGCAACGCCCGACGTGACCCTCGCGCGGTGCACCCCGCGGACGTGCGAGGCCGAGGGGTACGTGTGCGGCTCGAACGGCGACGGCTGCGGGAACGTCATCGAGTGCGGCGCGTGCCCCGTGCCGGAGATCTGCGGCGTGGGCGGCTTCAGCGAGTGCGGCGGCGGGCAGGGCCTCGGCCCCGACGGCGGTCCCCTCTGCAAGCCCAAGACGTGCGCCGATCTCCGCTTCGACTGCGGCCCTGCGGCCGACGGCTGCGGCGGCGTGCTCCAGTGCGGCATCTGCGTGTACCCCGACACGTGCGGCGGGTCCGGCGCGTACGGTCAGTGCGGCAACCCGCTGCCCTGCACGGGGCTCTGCCTCCAGCAGGTCGCGTGCGATTCCGGGACGACGACCGTCACGGGCACGGTCGTCGCGGGCACCCTGCCGCAGTACGGCACGCCCGACCCCGTCTACGACGCGATCGTGTACGTCCCGAACGCGCCCGTCTCGCCGTTCAGCGCCGGCGTGCAGTGCAGCCAGTGCGGCGGCGAGGTCACGGGCAATCCGCTCGTCGCCACGCAGACTGCCCCCGACGGGACCTTCACGCTCACCGACGTCCCGGTAGGCGCCGACATCCCGCTCGTCATCCAGCTGGGCCGGTGGCGCCGCCAGGTCACCATCCCGAACGTCGCGGCCTGCGCGACCACGGCGCTCCCGTCGTCGCTGACGCGCCTGCCGCGCAACCCTTCCGAGGGCGACATCCCGCTCATCGCCGTCGCGACGGGCGAGGCGGACCAGACCGAGTGCGTCCTGCTCAAGATGGGGATCGACCAGGCCCAGTTCACGACCCCGTCCGGCGGCGGGCGCGTGCAGGTGTACGTGGACAACGGTTCGAGCGTCGGCCCCGGCACGCCGCCCTCCTCGCAGCTCACCGCGAACCCCGCGGCGCTCGCGCTCTACGACATGGTCGTTTTCCCCTGCAACGGGCAGTTCGACACGCCCGAACCCCCCGCCGACCAGCAGAACCTGGTCGCATACACGAGCGAGGGCGGGCGCGTCTTCGCGACGCACTACAGCTACTTCTGGCTCTACAACGTGGCGCCCTTCTCGGGCGCGGCCGACTGGGCGCCCGACGGCAACGGGCCGGACACGCTCGTCGGCTCGATCGACACGTCGTTCGTCGAGGGGCAGAGCCTCGCGACGTGGCTCCAGAACGTGGGCGCGCTCTCGGGGCCCGACCAGATCTCCCTCCAGAACGTGCGCGACGACGTCGTCGGCGTCGTCCCGCCCACCGAGCAGTTCATCACCGCGCCCGGCCAGGTGCTCCAGCTCGGGTTCTTCACGCCCGTGGGGGAGCCCGCGACCCAGCAGTGCGGGCGCGTCGTCTACACCGACTTCCACGTGAGCGGGACGGCGAACGTCGGCGACGCGGGCCTCTCCGACGACACGACGTTCCCCGCGGAGTGCTCGCCCGACCCGCTGACGGCGCAGGAGAAGGCGCTCGAGTTCATGCTCTTCGACCTGGCGTCGTGCGTGCCGCCGCCGCCCCAGAACTGCAAGCCGCGCACGTGCCAGGAACAGAACATCGCGTGCGGCCCGGCGGGCGACGGCTGCGGCAGCCAGCTCCAGTGCGGCTCGTGCACGGGCAAGGACACCTGCGGCGGCGGAGGGGTCTTCGGCCAGTGCGGCTACCCGGACGCCGGGTCGTGCGTCCCCCGCACGTGCCAGGACCTCGGCTACGACTGCGGGGCCAACGGCGACGGCTGCGGCAACGTCATCCAGTGCGGCACGTGCACCGCGCCCGACGTCTGCGGCGGAGGCGGCGAGCCGAGCGTCTGCGGGCACTGAGCGCGAGCCGCGCGGGCTCCGTCCGACGCTCTCCCTCGTGCCGTTCGCCGCCGCGTCGACGTTGGCAGGATGCGAGGACGCTTCGTCCTAGGCGCACGCCTCGCCATGCGGTGTGTTCGAGTCGATGAGGTTCGCTCCCGGCGCGTTGTGCGTCCTGGTCGCGTGCGGCGGGGCCGGTGGAGGGTCGGCGGTGCGCGCGCCCGACGTCGCGCAGATCGGCGATCCGCGCGCGTGGACCGCGATCAACACGGACCCCGTGGTCTCGCGCGAGGACGGCCGGGTCGTCGTCCGCATGGCTCCGCGCGGAGGCGACGGCCCCGGCAGCAACGCGGGCATGGCGCTGGTCGAGGGGGAGCGCTTCGTCGCGGGGACGATCGACGTCGATCTGAAGGGGCGCGGCGCCGACACGCCGAGCTTCCTGGGCGTCGCGTTCGGCGTGACCGACCCGCGGAGCTTCGAGGCCGTCTACTTTCGCCCGTTCCGCTTCGTCGGGGCCGACCCCCAGCTGCGCGCGCACGCCGTGCAGTACGTCGCGTGGCCCGATCACCCGTGGGAGCAGCTCCGCGCGCAGGCCCCCGGCGCGTTCGAGGCGGCGATCGACCCGGCGCCCGACCCCGCGGGGTGGTTCCACGTGCACGTCGTCGTGGACGCCGCGCGGGTGGCCGTCTTCGTGAACGGCGCGACGCGGCCGTGCCTCGTCGCCCGCCGGCTCCGCGCGCCGGACCACGGCGGCGTCGGCCTGCTCGTGGACAGCAGGGAGGGCCGCTTCGCGAACCTCCGCGTCGCCGCAGCCGACGTCGCGCCCACGGACGGCGCGAACGGGGCTGCGCTGCGCGGCCCGATCTCCACGGCGGCGACGTGGAACGAGCTCGTTGCCGCGCCCGATCGCACCGCGAAGGATCGATCGCTCGACGCCGGGCGGCACCCCGCCGAGACCCTCGCGTTCTTGGACGTCCGCCCGGGCATGCGCGTCGCCGACCTCGGCGCGGGCCCCGGCTACACGACCGAGCTGCTCGCGCGCGCCGTCGGCCCGACGGGCGTCGTCTACATGCACAACGAGCCGACGTGGCTGCCGTTCCTCGCCGACGCGCTCCGCGAGCGGTTCGCACACGCCGCGATGGCCGGGCCGAACGTCATCCGCGCGGAGCGGCCCTTCGAGGACCCTCTGCCGCCCGAGGCGTCCGACCTCGACCTCGTGGTGATGAACCTCATCTACCACGACGTCGTCGACACGAAGACCAACCGCGCCGTGATGAACGGGCACGTCTTCGACGCGCTGCGACCCGGAGGCTCGTACGTCGTGATCGACACGAGCGCGGCCGCGGGCAGCGGCGTGGCGGCCACGGGCACGCTCCACCGGATCGACGACGCCGTCGTGAAGGCCGAGGTGGTCGACGCCGGCTTCCGCTACGCCGGCGAGGGGAGCTTCCTGCGCAACCCGTCCGACCCGCGCGACTGGAACGCGTCCCCGAGCGCCGCGGAGGCTGCGGGGAAGCGCGGGACGGCCGACCGCTTCGCGCTCCGCTTCGTCAAGCCGCTCACTCCCTCGCCGGCGGTCGGCGAACGGCGGTGACTCTCCGTTGTCGTATGCTCCCGCGATGGCCCGCCCCGGCCCGAAAGCAACGGCTTCGCCAGCGCTGGCGCAGCTTCTCCAGGTAGTCCAGCGCGCCATCCAGGCGGGGGACCACGTGCGCATCGCCGCGGCGCTCGAGCAGGCCGTCCGTCTCGCGCCCGGAAACGGCGCGCTCTTCCACGATCTGGGCATGGCCTACCTCGCCCTCGGCCGCGTCCCCGACGCGCTGGCCGCCCTGCGCCGGGCCGACGGGCTCCGGCCGGGCAACGGCGCGACGAGCTACGGCATGGGCCTCGCCCTCGAGCAGACGGGAGACGACGCGGGCGCGCTGGCGAGCTACCGCCGCGCAGCCTCGCTCGCGCCGAAGCTCGCCGAGGCCCACACGCACGTGGGCAACATCCTCACGGCGCGCGGCGACTACGCGGGGGCCGCCGCCGCGTACCAGAAGGCCTACGCCGCGGCGCCGGCGACGACGCAGGGCCTCCTCTGCCGCGCGAAGGGCCTGGTCGTGCAGGAGCGACGGGAGGAGGCCGGGCAGCGCCTGCGCGAGCTCGCAGCGCGCGCGCCGGACGACGCCGAGGTGCACCTGGTGCTGGGCCTCTTCCTCGCCGAGGAGGGGCGCTTCGACGAGGCGGCCGTCCACTTCGAGCGATCGATCGCCATCGCCCCGCGGCAGGCGACGTCGTACGCCGGCCTCGCGACCTCGAAGAAGCTCGGCGAGGAGGACCGCCCCCTGCTCGCGCGCATCGTCGCGCGGATCGACGCGGGCGACCTGCCCGACCGCCACCGGATGACGCTCCACTTCGCAGCGGGCAAGGCCCTCGACGACCTGAAGGACCCCGGGGCCGCCATCGTCCAGTTCGACGCGGCGAACACGGTGCGCAAGCGCCTCGCGCCGTTCGTCCGCGCCGACTTCGCGGCCCGCGTCGACCGGCTCGCCGCGCGCTTCACGCGCGCGTTCTTCGACGAGAACGCCCCGCTCGGGACCGACGACGAGACCCCGGTCCTCGTCCTCGGGATGCCCCGGTCCGGCACGACGCTCATCGAGCGGATGATCTCGGCGCACCCGTCGGTGGCAGGCGGCGGCGAGCTCCCCTACTGGAACGAGCACGCGCGCTCGCTGGTGGACGCCGGCGACGACGCCCTGCGCGCCGCCGCTCCCGGCCTTCGCCGCGACTACCTGGCGCTCTTGCGCGTCATCGGGCCGGGCGCGCTGCGCGTCACCGACAAGATGCCCTTCAACTTCCTCTGGCTCGGGCTCGTCCACGCGCTCTTCCCGCGCGCGCGCTTCGTCCACTGCCGGCGCAACCCGCTCGACACGTGCCTCTCGATGTACCAGACGCAGTTCGCGGCCAACTGGGGCTTCGCCAGCGACCGCGGGGACCTCGCGTTCTACTACCGGCAGTACCTGCGCCTCATGGACCACTGGCGCGCGGTCGTTCCCGCGGATCGCCTCCTCGACGTCGACTACGAGGAGGCCACCGCGGCTCCGGAGGACACGGCGCGCAGGCTGGTGGAGTTCTGCGGCCTGCCGTGGGACGAGGCGTGCCTCCGCCCGGACCGCAACGCCGACAGCGTGAAGACCGCGAGCCGCTGGCAGGCGCGCCAGCCCGTCTACAGGACGTCGGTCGAGCGCTGGCGGCGCTACGAGCCGTGGCTCGGCGAGCTCAGGGAGCTCTTGCCGGGGTGAGCGACCTCTCGCAGCGCTGCGTCGGGATCGTTCGCCCCGCCCGAGGGCGCCGAGCTTGCCCGCGCGGGACGTCCAGCCCCGTCCCCTCGTACCACGCCTTTGCGCCGTCCACGGAAGGCGGCGTTTTCTCGCGCGAAACTCTCGATCTGCCCGCCGCCACGGACTAGCTTGCGCCGCGCCCCATGATCCAGAGGCTCGTCGAATTCGCCCTGAAGATGCCGTTCATCATCCTGGCGACGGCCACGTGCCTGGTCATCGCGGGTCTCACGGCGTACTCGCGGCTCGACATCGAGGCGTACCCCAACCCCGTCCCCCCGCTCGTCGAGATCATCACCCAGCCCGACGGCTGGAGCGCCGAGGAGGTCGAGCGCTACGTGACCATCCCGCTCGAGATCGGCCTCGCGGGCATGCAGGGGCTCGAGCACACGCGGTCGCAGTCGCTCTTCGGCCTCAGCGACGTGAAGTGCTACTTCGACTGGTCGAGCACCTACGAGAAGGCGCGCCAGGAGGTCATCAACCGCCTCGGCTTCACCCAGCTCCCGCCGAACATGCAGGCGACGATCTCGCCGTGGAACGCCATCGGCGAGGTGTTCCGCTACTCGGTGCAGGGCAACGGCTACACGACGCGCGACCTGAAGACCGCCGAGGACTGGATCCTCGAGCGGCAGTTCAAGCAGGTGAAGGGCGTCATCGACGTCGTGTCGTTCGGCGGCGAGACGAAGCAGTACCACGTCGAGGTCGACCCCTACCGCCTGCGCGGCCAGGGCATCACGCTCTCGCAGCTGATCCAGGGCATCCAGACGGCCAACCAGAACGTCGGCGGCCAGCGCCTCGTCATGGGCGAGCAGGCGTACACCGTCCGCGGCATCGGTCTGCTCCGCGACGTCCACGACATCGAGAACGTCGTCGTGAGCTCACAGCATGGCGTTCCCACGCGCGTCCGCGACGTCGCCGACATCGACGTCGGGTTCGCCCCGCGCCTCGGCATCGTCGGCCACGACGCCGATCCGGACATCGTCCAGGGCGTCGTCCTCATGCGCTACGGCGGCGAGACGCAGCCGACCCTCGAGGGCATCCACGCGCGCGTCGACTACATCCGGCAGAACCACATCCTTCCGCCGGGGATGGACATCGTCAAATACTACGATCGCGGCGACCTCGTGGAGCTGACGACCCACACGGTCCTCGAGAACCTCGTCGTCGGGATGCTCCTCGTCTCGTTCGTCCTCTTCCTCTTCCTCGGTCACACGCGCGCGGCGATCATCACGGCGCTGAACATCCCGCTCGCGCTCCTCATCGCCTTCTGCGGGATGGTGGGGACGGACACGCCCGCGAACCTCATCTCGCTCGGCGCGGTCGACTTCGGCATCGTCGTCGACTCCACCGTCATCATGATGGAGAACATCTTCCGGCACCTGGGGCCGCACGGGAAGGGCACGATGCCCGACCGCATCCTCCAGGCCTCGCGCGAGGTCGCCGGGCCGATGACGTTCTCGACGCTCATCATCGGCGTCGCGTTCCTGCCGCTCTTCACGATGACCGGCGTCGCGGGCGTCATCTTCTCGCCGATGGCGATGACGTACGCCTTCGCGATCGGCGGCGCCATCGTCCTCGCTCTCACGCTCACGCCCGTCCTCGCGGGCAAGTTCGTGCCCGCGCAGAGCGAGGAGAAGGACCCGTTCGTCATGCGGGTCCTCCACCGCGTCTACAGCCCGCTCTTCGCGCTCGCGCTGCGGGCGCCGAGGCGCGTCCTCGTCGTCGCGATGGTGCCGGTCCTGCTCGGCGTCTTCTCGTTCCATTTCCTCGGCGGCGAGTTCATGCCGCACCTCGAGGAGGGGAACTTCTGGATCCGGGCGACCTTGCCGATGTCGATCTCGCTCGAGCAGTCGAGCCAGTACGTCGGGCAGATCCGCAACATCCTGCGCGGGTGCCCCAAGGACGGCAAGGAGCCGTGCGACGAGAACACGCGCAAGCACAAGGAGGTGAAGACGGTCGTCTCGCAGCTCGGGCGCCCCGACGACGGGACGGACGTCGCGGGCTTCCAGAACATCGAGCTCTTCGCGCCGCTCGTGCCTTTCAACAAGTGGCCGCACGGCCTCACGAAGGACAAGCTGACCGACGAGCTGTCCAAGGAGCTGAGCGACGCCTTCCCGGGCGTCGTCTTCAACTTCTCGCAGATGATCAGCGACAACGTCGAGGAGGCCGTCTCCGGCGTCAAGGGCGAGAACTCCGTCAAGGTGTTCGGCAACGACCTCGAGCTCAACGAGAAGAACGCGAGCGCCATCGTCGACGTCATGGCGACGGTGCCCGGCATCAAGGACCTCGGGATGTTCAGCTCGATGGGGCAGCCGAGCGTCGTCATCACGCCCGACCGCGTCGCCTGCGCGCGCTACGGCCTCAACACCGGAGACGTCGAGGCCGTGGTGCAGGCCGCGATGGGCGGCCTCGCCGTCACGCAGGTGTTCGAGGGCGAGAAGCGCTTCGACCTCACCGTCCGCTGGCTGCCGCAGTACCGGAGCTCGCTCGAGTCGATCCGCGAGCTCACGATCTCGACGCCCGCGGGGGGCAACGTCCCGCTCGGGCAGATCGCCAAGATCCAGGTCAACGAGGGCCCGAGCAACATCTACCGCGAGGACGGCCAGCGCTACACGCCGGTCAAGTTCAGCGTTCGCGGGCGCGACCTCGAGAGCACCATCGGCGAGGCGCGCGCGAAGATCGCCGCCGCCGTGCACCTGCCCTACGACTCCCACCTCGACTGGGCGGGCGAGATCAACCAGCTCAAGGAGGCCGAGGATCGCCTGAAGATGATCCTGCCGGTGACGCTCCTGCTCATCGGGTTCCTCGTCTACAGCGCGACGAAGAACTGGGTCGACTCGCTCATCGTGTTCTTCAACATCCCGGTGGCCACGGCGGGGGGCGTGCTGGCGCTCCTCATCACGGGCATCCACTTCTCGGTGTCCGCCGCGATGGGGTTCATATCCATCTTCGGCATCGCCGTGCAGGACGCGATCCTCGTCGTGACGTACTTCCAGCGCCTGCGAAACGTCGAGGGCCTGCCCATCCACGAGGCCGCGCGCGAGGCGTCCGAGAAGCGGCTCCGCCCGTGCCTCATGACGACGCTCGTCGCCATGATCGGCCTCTTCCCCGCCGCGCTCTCGACCGGCATCGGCTCGCAGACGCAGAAGCCGCTCGCCGTCGTCGTCATCGGCGGTGCGTTCCTCGTCGCGGTGGTCGCCCGCGCGGTGCAGCCCCCCCTCTTGCTCCTCGCGCATACGTTCCTCGAGAAGCGCCAGGCGGCGCACAACCCGCTGTCGCTCCGCCCGCCGCCCGCCAGCGACGAGATGTGAGAGCCCCCGGGCCCGTCGGCGTGCGTCAGGGGGCGCGCGTTCCCTCGAGCACGAGCGACTCGAACGGCCGGGTGTCGAGCGCCTCGGCGAGGCGCACGGCCTCGGCGTCGCCGTCGGCCGGGACGAGGCGCACCTCGACGAGGTAGCGCCGCGCGACGACGAAGGTGACCTCGGCCACGCGCGTGACGTCGCCCCACCGGACGACGGCGGGCTGGCCGTGCACCGTCTGCACGCGCCCACCGGCCCCCGCGTCGAGCGCCGCCGCGGCACGTGCCCGGATGTTGCCGCTCTCGACGCGGACGACGAGCTGCTGGCGATCGTGCTCGTAGGTGCAGCTCGACCCGAAGACGGGCCCCGTCCCGAAGGTCGTCGTGAAGGGGTCTGCCCCGTCGCTCGGCGCGAAGTCTCCGATGCGCTTGGGCAGGGCGGCGGAGATCTTCCGCGCGTCCTCGAGCCAGACGCGCCGGTCGGTCGTCGTGTCCACGACCGCGTCGACGGCCGCGTCCCGGTCGCAGCCGCAGGCGAGCCCCGCGGCGAACAGCGCGATCGAGCTCGTGAAGACGTGACGCCTGCGCATGGCTCCCGGCCTCAGGTAGCACGCCGTGCACCGGGGTCATTCCGCCCACGCCGCCCACGCGGCCGCCTCCTCCCACGCCGCCCACTCCCACATGGGAGGCGGCCCCCCACCGGACTGGGCGGATGGGGATAGTTCCCATGGCTGGCGGACTGGTCGGATGATAGCGTTTCGAAGGGCATGAGGCGCCTCGCCTTCGGCATCGTCTGCGTTGCGCTCGCCGGCTGCAGCGCGCTCTGGGGCGTGGGCGATCCCATCGTCATCGGGGACGAGGACGCGGGCGACGCGACGGCGCCCGACGCGGCGAACGGGAGCAACGGCGACGCCTCCGTCGAGGGCAGCGTGGCGCCGGACGCCGCCGACGGCGGGAGCGACGCCACCACGACCGACGCGCCCTCGACGGGCGACGGGACGACCGCCGACGCCGGCGAGGCGGGTGACGCGGCGAGCCTTCCCGAGACCTCCGTCGACGCGGCCGACGCATCCGGGGCCACCGACGCCGACGCGGGGGACTCCGCCTGCGGGGTGGTCGTCGACGTGAGCGACGGCGTCCTCGTGTACGGGGCGAACGGCACGGACGCTCCGTCGTGCGGCGTGGTCGCCGCTCCGTGCAAGACCCTCCACTACGGCGTCGCGCAGGCCGTGTCCGCGGCTCCGCCGAAGACGCACGTGTACGTGGCCGCGGGCACGTACGCCGAGGCCGTGACGCTCCTGCCGGGCGTGACGCTCGTCGGCGGGCTCGACGTGGGCAACGGCGTCGTGACGACGACGTGCAACGCGACGCCGCACGCCGAGGTGACGATCGCGTCCCCCACGAGCCCCGCCGTCCTCGCCGACACCCTCGGCGGCAACGCCGGCCTCCAGACCCTCACCGTGCAGACGCCCGCCGCAGGCGCCGCCGGCGAGACGGTCTACGGGATCTTCGCGCGCGGCTCGACGACCGTCCTCACGCTGGTCGACGTCGCGGTGACCGCCGGCAAGGGGGGCGACGGCGCGACGGGCGCGAACGGCGACGCGGGGACACCCGGGACGGGCGTCTGCGCGGCAGGAGACGCAGGCCCCGGCGTGCCGGCCGGCACGCTGGGTTCGGGCGCGGACGCCGGGTGGTCGTCGCAGGGCTCCGTGCCGACGACGGGAACGCCCGGCGGCGAGGGCGCCACGGGCTCGCCGGGGCCCGAGACGACGGGTTCGTGCGTGGCGTGCGTCTCGTGCACGTCCTTCCTCGGCTGCACGACGAAGGCGAACGGCTCGTCGTGCGGCGACGCCGGAGTCCCCGGGTGCGGCGGAGGGGGCGGCCTCGGTGGAGCGGGCGGCGAGACGGCCGGCAGCAGCGTGGCCCTCTTCGCGTGGGGCGCGGTCGTCAACGTGACCGGCGGGGTGTTCACGGCGGGCAACGGCGGCCAGGGAGGCAACGGCGGCCCGGGCGGGCAGCCGGGTCCGGGCGGGCCGGGGGAGTGGGGGACGGACGCCGGGTCGTGCGGCACCCTCTGCAACAGCTCGTGCGATCCGGCTGCGTTCATGGCGGGCGTCGGCGGTCCTGCGTCTCCGGGCGGCCCGGGTGCCCTGGGCGGCCAGGGCGGCGGTGGGACGGGCGGCAGCTCCTACGCGGTGGTCGAGGGGGGCGGGGCCGTCGTCACGACGAACGCCGCCACGGCGCTCCACTTCGGAGCGGCAGGCGGCGGGGGCACCGTGGGAGGAGCGAGCGGCAGCGCGGCCGCGACGCTCGACCTGCCGTGACGGCCTGGGCCACCGCTCGACAATCCGCAGCTCCGCTGCAAGGATCGGCCCCGGTGGAAGCCGAGCACGAATCCATCGTGCCCGGCGTCGTGCTCGACGGGCGGTACCGTGTCGAGCGGACGCTCGGGTCGGGAGCGATGGGGGTCGTGGTCCTCGCGCGCCACCTCGAGCTCGGCCGGACCGTCGCCATCAAGATCCTGCGCCCCGAGCTCGCAGGCTACGCCTCGGTCTCGATGCGCTTCCGCGACGAGGCGCGCGCGACCGCCGCCATCCGCAGCGAGCACGCCGTCCGCGTCTACGACGTGTCGCCCTCCACGGTGACCCCGCCGTTCATCGTCATGGAGCGCCTGCGGGGGTCCGACCTCGAGGCGGTCCTCCAGCAGGGGCCCTTCGAGCCCGCCGACGCCATCGACTACGTCCTCCAGGCCTGCGCGGGCGTGGCCGCGGCGCACGCGCTCGGCATCGTCCATCGCGACCTCAAGCCCGCGAACCTCTTCCTCGCCGAGCACGAGTCGGGCGGCCACGTCGTCAAGGTGCTCGACTTCGGCATCGCCAAGTCGATCCTCGAGGAGTCCAAGCTCCACCGGATGACGCAATCGGGGACGACGCAGGGGACGCCCGCGTACATGTCGCCCGACCAGCTCGAGACGCCGGGGGACATCGACGTCACGACGGACGTGTGGGCGCTCGGCGTCATCCTCTGCGAGCTCGTGACCGGCGAGCTCCCGTTCCAGGCCGCCAACGTTCCCCGGCTCTGCAGCGCCATCCTCACCGAGCTCCCGCGTCGCCCGTCGGTCGTGAAGCCCGGCATACCGCGGGAGCTCGACGCCATCGTGCTCCGCTGCCTCGAGAAGGACCGCAAGGCGCGCTTCCCGACCGTCGTCGCGCTCGCCGAGGCGCTCGCGCCGCTCGCGACGCGGAACGGCCCCGAGCGGCTGGCCCGCATCCGCGCGGCCGCCACCGCATCGTCCAACTACACCGAGCCCCCGCCCGACGCGCCTCCGCCGTCGCGGCAGCTCCTCGCCTCCGCGCCGCTCCTCGTCCTGCCCGACCCTCGGGCGGTCGTCCCGGCGTCCGTACCGCTCGTGCGCCGTCCGTACGTCTGGGTCCTCGCGGGCCTCGGGGCCGTCGCGGCCGCGGTCGTCGGCGCCGCGCTCGTCGTGGGCCTGTCCGGCGGAGACACGCATGGTGCCTCCCCCGTGACCTCGGCCGCGCCGCCGCCGGCGCTCGCCCCTGCCGAGGTCCCGGTCACGGCTCCGGCGGCCGTCGTCGCGGGCCCCGACCGCCCCGCGACCTCCGCGTCCACGGAGCCCGCCGTGCTCGCGCCCGTCGAGAGCGCCGCGCCGCCGCATTCGACGCAGGCCCCGGTTCCGTCGGGCCGCCCATCGCACGCCCCCGCAACACGTCCCGCGGGCGCGGGCCCCGCGGCCGCGCACACCTCGCAGGACGATCGCGACTTCGGGGGGCGCAAGTGAAGCGCGCGCCGGTCGCGGCGCTCGTCGCATGCGCGGCGATCCTCACGCCCTGCGCGGCGCGAGCCCAGGCCCCCGCGGGGGACGCGAAGGCTGCCGCCGAGGCGCTCTACGAGGAGGGCCACACGCTCGACGAGCAGGGCCGCTACGCGCAGGCGTGCCCGAAGTACGCCGAGAGCCTGCGCCTCGACCCGGGGATCGGCGTGATGCTGCACCTCGCGAGCTGCTGGGAGAAGGCCGGCAAGCCCGCGAGCGCATGGGCCGAGTACCGCGAGGCCGAGCAGGTCGCGGCACGCGCGGGAGACAACCGGTCCGAGGTCGCTCGCACGCGCGCCGAGGCTCTCGAGGCGAGGCTCCACAGGCTCACCATCGTCGTGTCGCCGGCGGCCGCGGTCGAGGGGCTGGCGATCGTCCGCGACGGCGAGACGGTGGGCAAGGCCCAGTGGGGTGCGCCCGTGCCGGTCGATCCCGGCGCGCACACCGTCGTCGCGATCGCGCCCGACAAGCGGCGATGGCAGACCTCGTTCGTCGCCGGTGACGTGCCCGGCGAGACGACGCTGACGATCCCGCCGCTCGTCGCCGAGCCCGGCGCCGACGCTTCCGGCGCTGCACCCGCGCCTCCCGTAGAGCCGACGCCGTCGCACACGACCGCGTCGAGGTGGGGCGGGCAGCGCATCGCCGCCGTCGCGTCGGCCGCCGCGGGCGTCGTCTTCGTCGGCCTGGGGGCGGGCTTCGGCATCGCGACGAAGGTGAAGCTCGATCAGTCGAACTCCAGCGGGTGCCAGCCGGGCAACCGCTGCACCGTCGCCGGCGCGGCCCTCCGCAACGACGCGCTCGACGACGGGCGCATCGCCACCATCGCGTTCGTGGCCGGCCTCGCCGCCGTCGCCGGGGGGGCGGTACTCTGGTTCACGGCACCGCGACGCTCCGGCGCGCAGGTCGGCGTGACCGCGCTCCCCGGCATGGCGGGCGGCGCCGCCTCGATCGTCGGTCGCTGGTAGCGCTCCGGAGGCGACCGAAGACCACATCACTCCTCCTTCACCACCGCGCCCATGAGCCTCGCGAGCGCGACGGCCTGTTCCCGGCTCACGACGAGCCCCTTCATGTCGCGCGGTTCGAGCCTGGCTTCGACGAGCTCCGAGGTGTGCACGTCGGCCCCCGCGAGCTTCGCGCCGGTGAGGTCCACGCCGTGCAGCTCGCACGCGTCGAACACGGTGCCCGCGAGGTCCGCTCCACCGAAGTCGGCGTCGCGCAGCCGGCACTTCTCGAACGTCACGCGCCGCAGCCGCGCACCCGTGAACACGGCGCACTCGAGCTGACACGCGACGAACCGCACGTCCTCGAGCTCGCCCTCGACCCACCGCGCCCCCGTCGCGCGGCAGTCGCTCACGACGACGCGCGTGAGCCGCGCCCTGGGCCACTCGACGAGCGAGAGATCGCTCCGCTCGCACGCGACGTCCATCCACGCGAGCTCGGTGACCTTGCTCCCGGCAAACCCACACCGCGTGACGCGCGCGGCCTCGAGGCGCATGCGACGACCGCGCTGCTCGCCGAGCGCGCAGCCCTCGAGGCGCACCCGTTCGAGGTCGGCGCCGTCGAGGGTCGCGAGCGGCTGCAGCTCGAGGCGCACCTCGTCGGGGAGCTCGGGAGGTCGCTGCCTGGTGGGCACGGAAGCGATGGTAGCCGGGCCGTCGAGGGATCGCCGAAGGCTGCGCCCCTGTCCGCGGATTCCGCGGACACCCCGATTTCGTCCGGGGACACCCCCGGCCCCCTCGAACTCCGCACAATCTCTGGCCCCGCCGCGCGGCACGACTCTGGCTCTGCTGCGTCCTCGCTCGTCATGTCCCATACTCACCGCATGCCCGATCTCGCGCGCGACCGCGGCCCCTACACGTGGGACGACTTCGTCGCGCTCGAGGAGGACGACCTGCGGGAGCTCATCGACGGCGAGCTCGTGGAGGTCGAGGTGCCGAAGCCGGAACACGAGCGCCTGGTCGCGCGGCTGATCTTCCATCTCGAGGGCTGGGCCGAGGCGCACGGCGGCGGGACGACCTTCGGATCCGGTTACAAGATCCGCATCACGAACACGCGCGGCGTCATGCCCGACGTGCAGTTCTTCCGTGCGGGCCGCGTGCGCCGCGGCCAGGGGCAGGGCATCTCGCAAGGACATCCGGATCTCGCCGTGGAGATCGTCTCGCCGAGCAGCGTTCGCTACGACCGCGTCGTGAAGATGAACTGGTACGCGTCGATCGGCGTGCCGGAGTACTGGGTCGTCGACCCGGAAGCGTGCACCCTCGAGCGCCTCGTCCTCCAGGACGGCCACTACTCCATCGCCGACGCGCTCGAAGGCGACGCCTCGTTCGCGCCCGCGAGCTTCCCGGGGCTGGAGATACCGCTCGCCAAGCTCTGGACCGCGGCGGAGGAAGCGCGACGCGACTTCGAGTGAGGCGCGCCTCGCACGGCGTCAGAAGCACGCTGCCTGCGCGATCGGACGCTCGGAGGTGCGGATCGGATTCGAACCGACGTGTAACGGATTTGCAATCCGCTGCCTGACCACTTGGCTACCGCACCAGACACGAACCGCGGGGTTTCCCTGGGGAATTCCCGACGGGGGCGCGGAGCATAGCAGGGCCGTTCCGCAGGGAAAGGGGCTCGTCGCGGGGTCGGCAGCCGCGCCGGCGTGGTGGACGGGCGGGTCATCGCGACGGATCGGAGTGGGATCGCGCCGGATGGGCTGGTGAACGCGATTGACCGAGGTGGAATCGCGGTGGATGGCCCGGTGAACGCGATTGACCGAGGTGGAATCGCGATGGGTGGCCCGGTGAACGCGATTGACCGAGGTGCAATCGCGGTGGATGGGCCGGTGAACGCGATTGACCGAAGTGGAATCGCGATGGGTGGCCCGGTGAACGCGACTTACCGAGGTGCAATCGCGCGGGATGGGCCGGTGAACGCGATTGACCGAAGTGGAATCGCGGTGGGTGGCCCGGTGAACGCGACGTACCGAGGTGCAATCGCGGTGGATGGCCCGGTGAACGCGACTTACCGAGGTGCAATCGCGGTGGATGGCCCGTCGACCGCGATTCATCGAGCTGGATCGCGCCGGAGAGCCTGAGGACCGCGCTTCAGCGGCCATCAGCCCCGATGGCGAGCCTCACGACCGCGGTTTGGAGACCATCCACCGCGCGGGAGAACCCCTCCGCCGCGGTCGATCGACCTCACTTCGCGGGCGAGAGCTTCTCCTTGCCGAGCATGTAGGGGACGAGCGCCTTCGGCAGGGTGACCGAGCCGTCGGCGTTCTGGTGGTTCTCGAGGAGCGGGATGAGGATGCGCGGGCTCGCGATGGCGGTGTTGTTGAGCGTGTACGGGTAGCCGAGCGAGCCGTCGGGAAGGCGCACGCGGATGTTCGAGCGACGGGCCTGGAAGTCGCCGAGCGTGGAGCACGAGTGGGTCTCGCTGTAGGCGTTGCGGCCGGGCATCCACGACTCGACCTCGTGCTTGCGTGTCTGGCCGAGGCCGATCTCGCCGGTGCAAGCGATGGCGACGCGGTAGGGGATCTCGAGCTTCGCGAGGATCGCCTCGGCGTTGCCGAGGAGCTCGTAGTGGAGCTTCTCGGCGACCGCCTCGTCGGGCAGGCAGAAGACCACCTGCTCGACCTTCGTGAACTGGTGGACGCGGTAGAGGCCCTTCGTGTCCTTGCCGTGCGCGCCGGCCTCGCGGCGGAAGCACGGCGAGAGGCCCGCGTACCTGATGGGCAGGCGCTCGGCGTCGAGCGTGTCGTCGCAGTGGAGGCTGACGAGCGGCACCTCGCTCGTGCCGATGAGGAACAGCTCGTCGGCGGGGATGGAGTACGCCTCCTCCTTGCCGAGCGGGAAGAACCCCGTCCCCGTCATCGCGCGCTCGCGCACCATCACGGGCGGGAGCACGAGCTTCATCCCGCGCCCGACGAGCGTGTCGACCGCGAGGCGGAGGCACGCCATCTCGAGGAGCGCGCCGTCGCCGACGAGCGCGTACGACCGGCCGCCCGCGAACTTGCGCGGCCCGTCCCAGTCGACGAAGCCGAGGCCCGTCATGAGCTCGACGTGGTCCTTCGGCGTGAAGTCGAAGGCGCGCGGCGCGCCGACCTTGCGGACCTCGACGTTGTCCTCCTCGCCCTTGCCGACGGGGACCTCCGGCCGGGGGATGCTCGGCACGCGGAGCATCAGGTCGTTGAAGCGCTTCTGCACCTCCGCGAGGCGCGGCTCGAGCTGCTCGATGTCGGTGCGGATCTGCTTGGCCTCCTCGACGAGCTTCGGCCGCTCCTCCTTGGTGGCCTTGGGGATCTGCGCGGAGAGCTCGTTCTTGCGGGCGCGCTTCTGCTCGAGCGTCGTCGTCGCCTCGCGGCGCTCCTTGTCGGCGGACAGCAGCGCGTCGAGGTCGACCTCGAGGCGCTTGTTCGTGATGGCGGCGCGGACCTGATCGGCGTTCTGGCGAATGAACTGGATGTCGAGCATCGCAGCCCGCTTACTAGCACCCGCCGGGACGGGACGAGAAACGGAGAGGAGGACCCGTGCACGCCGGCCTTCCACCCGTGCAGACATGCCAAAGCCCCCTCACTGCTTCTGATCTTCTGATCTTCTTGTTTTCCCCTCTCCGGGTGCCCATCGCGTCAGGCGGTGCCGAGCGGGCCCCCGGGGAGCTTGGCCGGCACCTCGGCCCGCACCCGGTCGTTGCGGACGCCGCGCTCGAGCGAGTCGAGGCGCTTGCCCGTCTCGGCGCGCTGGGCCGCGAGCTCGGCGAGCACGCGCTCGATGTTCACCTCGTTCTTGAGGTTCACGCGGAAGTCCGTCTCGGCGGTCGCGCGGTCCTTGGCGGACTGGCGGTTCTGGCTCATGACGATGAGCGGCCCCTGGAGCGCGACGAGGATGGCGAGGGCCAGGTTGTAGAACTGGTACGGGTACTCGTCGAACGCCTTGGGGAGCCAGTGGTTCATCCCCGCCCAGAAGAAGCTCAGGCCGAGCAGGAAGAGGATGAACCCCCAGCTGCCGTTCCAGTCGGCCACCTTGTCGGCGAGGCGCTGGCCCCAGGTGAGGTTGTCCTCGAACTCCTTGACCACGTCCTTCGCGGCCGGCTGCGTGAGCATCGCGTTGGTCTCGCGAAGGCGCTCGGCCAGCTCGGCGAGGATGGTCATCGCCGCCGTCTTCGATCGCCCGAGGTGCTCGCCCAGCTCCTCGCGCGTCAGCTCGAGGAGGACGGCGTCGACCAGGACGCGCACGCTGGCGCTCCGCGGCTTGTCGTCGAAGACGGCGAGCTCGCCGAAGTACTCGCCCGAGTTGAGCTCCGTGAGGACGACCGGCGGCTTGTCGGCCTCCTTGCTGGGCAGGTAGATCTGCACGGACCCCGACTGGACGACGTACATCGAGGCGCCCTTCTCGCCCTGCGAGAAGACGATCTCGCCGGCCTTGAGGGTCTTCTCGGCGAGGCGCGTCGCGAGCGCCTCCCGGTCGTCGTCGGAGAGCCCCTGGAAGAGCGGGATCTGGGCCAGGAGGTCGGCAGGACGCATCCGTGCGAGTGTACCCGAAAGCCCTTCAGGTCCTGCCGGGCGTCCGCTTCGTCGGCGGCGGGGCGACCGAGGTCGTACCCGACGCGGGGGTCGCCGGACCGGTGTCGTCGCCCACCGGGAGACTGCGGTACGACCAGCGCGCGCTCGTCGGCCCCTCGGGCCCTTCGTCGACGCGGTCGCGCGGATGCATGCCCCAGGAGCGGAGCTTCGCGTAGATGGTCACCTTCGAGACGCCGAGCGCGTCGGCCGCCTTCGAGACGCTGCCCTGCGAGCGCTCGATGGCCTGGAGGATGGCGCGCTTCTCGACCTCGGCGAGCGGCAGGATCGCCCTCACGTCCCCCGGGGACGTCGTCAGCGCGCGCCACTCGCCGGTGCTCGCGACGCCGGAGCTCGTGCGGAACCGGCCCACGAGCCGCGTGGCGAGCCGGTCGAGCGTCTCGACGTCGGGCGCGGCGAGGCTCACCTCGGCTTCCATGACGTTGGCGAGCTCGCGGATGTTGCCGGGCCAGTCGTAGCGCTCCATCTCGTCGAGCACCTTCGGGCCGAGCGCGCGGACGCGCTTGCGCTGCTGCTCGGCGAAGCGCGCGAGGTAGTGGACGGCGAGCGGCGGGATGTCCTCGGGCCGATCGCGCAGCGGGGGGACCTCGATGGCGAGGACGCGCAGGCGGTAGAGGAGGTCCATGCGGAACTTCCCCTCGTCGACGAGCTGCGCGAGATCGCGGTGCGTCGTCGCGATGACGCGGGCCTGGACGGTGATCTCGCTCCGCCCGCCGAGGCGCGTGACGAGGCGCTCCTGGAGGACGCGCAGGAGCTTGGCCTGCATGTCGAGCGGCATGTCGCCGATCTCGTCGAGGAGGATGGTGCCGCCGGCGGCGAGCTCGAACTTCCCCGGGTTGCCCTCGGAGCGCGCGCCGGTGAACGCGCCCTTCTCGTAGCCGAAGAGCTCCGCCTCGAGGAGCTCGCGCGGGACGGCCGCGCAGTTGACGCCGATGAACGGCTCGTTGGCGCGCGGACCCGTCGTGTGGATCGCCTGCGCGAGGACCTCCTTGCCGGTGCCGCTCTCGCCGGTGACGAGGACGTTGGCGTCGATGTTGGCGGCGCGCCGCGCGAGGGCGACCGCGCTCTGGAGGCTCGGGCTCGTGCCGACGACGTCGTGGAAGCCGTACCGGGCGCGCGTGGCGGAGAGCCGCTGCGCGATCTTCTGGGCGCGATCGAGCTCGACGAGCGTGGCCACGAAGCCGCGATCGGAGACGCCCGTGTCCGAGATGGGGCGCGCGCTGACGACGAAGCTGCCGTGGCCGAGGCGCACGACCGCGCCGTCGAGCCGCTCGGAGACCGAGAGCATCGACCAGAGGCCGGCGAGGCGCGGGATCGAGTCGAGGCGCGCGCCGCGGAGGTCTTCCTGCGTGACCTGGAGCATCCGCGCCGCGGCGGCGTTCACCGAGACGACCACCCCCTGCGCGTCGCACGAGAGGACGCCGTCGCGGATCGTGTCGAGCGTCACGGCGAGCTGGTGGAGGGCGAACCGCTCCTGCTGGCGCGCGCGGAGGCGCCCGTAGGCGAGCGCCACGTACTCGGCGAGGAGCAGAGCGATGGCCTGGTCCTGCTCGCGAAACTGGCCGGACCGCGCGATCTTGTCGGCGTAGAGCGCGCCGCTGACCTCGAGGCCGCGTACCGGGACGGCGATCCGCGGACCGCAGAGCGTCTCGCCGGAGCGAACCGAGAGGCGGCCCGGGTCGGAGGGGCGAGGGGGCGGCTTCTTCGTGGCCTCGTCGACGAGGGCGCGCCAGTCGTCGGCGTCCCCGGAGGGAGCGTGCCCCGCGGTCGCCACGGGCTCGAGGACGCCGTCGCGCTCGATCGCGACGACGACGCGATCGGCGTCGAGGAGCTGCGCGGCGAGCGACGCGACGACCGGTGGGAGGGAAGCCTCGTCGGCCGCGGCGTCGATCTCGCCGAGGACGTCGAGGAGGATCCGCATGCGATCGCGCTCGAAGAGCGCCGCGCCGATGAGCTCCACGAGGTCGCGCATCGACTCGTCGAGCTGGCCGACGGCCTTCATCGCCAGGGACGCCTGGTCCCGGGCGGCGTGGCGAACCCCGTCGAGGTGGCGCGCGAGGCCCTGGGCGGCGCCGTCGCGCTCGACGCCGACCTCGAGCTCGACGAGCGCGCCGTCGCTGGCGAGACCGACGTTCGCGAGGGCGTTGACGAGCGAGCCGCGCGCCTTCTCGAAGGACTCGATACGCAGGACGGTGCCCTCGGTCATCACGCGGTCGATGACGCGCCGGCCGAACGCACGGAAGCCGGTGCGGATGGCGAGGCGGTCGCGCCACGTCGCCGCGGAGCCGAGGACGTGCTGCGCGCGCCCGAGCCACGCCGCGGCCGACTCGTCGCCGGGACGGGGGGCGCGCGTCGCCAGCAGCTCGGCGAAGCGGATCATCGCGCGGCCTTCGCCGCGACGCAGGCCGGCCTCGTGGAACCTGTCGATGGCGCTGCGGAACCGCTCGCGGGCTTGCTCCGAGTCGCCGGTGTCGGCCGCGTACGACGCGGCCTCGAGCTCGAAGGCCGCCGTGAGGAAGAGCGACCCGCTCAGCTCGACCAGCTCGTGCGCCTTCGCGAGCTCGGTGTGGGCGCCGGCCAGATTGCCCGCGTCCCGTGCCACGCGCGCGCGCTCGATGGCGAGCTCCGCTCCGAGCTCGATGCGCTCGTCGGGATCGACGGGATCGTCCGGGACCCCGTCGATCTCGGACGGCGGCGCGGGTGCCGGAGTGTCGGCGAGACGGGCGAGCCGCGCCGCGACGATCCACGCCCGGCCTGCGATGCTCGGCGGCATCGACGGCAGGAGCGCGGCGGCGGCGGCGAGCCGGCCCTCCGCTGCGGCGTCGTCGTGCCGGGCGAGGGCGACGCCGGCCTGCGCGATCTCGACCCGCGCGAGCTCCCGTGGCTCCTGCGACAGCAAGGCCTCACGACGGGCCGCGAGGAGCACCGCGTCCGCCTCCTCGTCACGGGCGCAGACGAGGAGCATCGCCGCGAGCCGGGCCGCGACGACGGGCCGCTCGTGACGCGGCGCCTCCGGCAGGGACGCGCGGACCTCCTCGATCCACCGGTCCGCCCAGGGCTCGGGAGCTCCCCCCTCCCCGGCCGGCGGTGGATGCGACGCCGACATCCCTACCAGGATACAACTTTTCGCAGGCCGACTGCGCGAACAAGCTGGACCGCAAGCGCGTTGCGAAGGCGCCCCCGCCCCGATCGCGCGCGTCTAATGCGACGCGGCAGGCCGGGCGTTCCAGAGGCCGATCATGAGCAGCCCTCCGACCGCCGAGAAGGGAACGAGCGCATAGGGCCAGATGGCCCAGTGGTAGTGGTCGATGAGCCAGCCCAGGCCGAAGCCCACGAGCCCACTGCCGAGGTACTGCACGCCGTCGAGGAGGCCCGTCGCCGTCGCCGCGCCGCGCCTTCCGCCGAAGTCCATCGAGGCGGTGCCCGAGAGCATGCCGTGGACGCCGAAGATCCACATGCACGACACGCCGATGAGGGCGACCGCCATGTAGGAGGAGCTGACGAGACCGAGGGCGACGAGCGCCACGATCTGCCCGATGTAGAAGAGGAAGGCGACGGGGGCGCGGCGGGAGCCGAAGACGCGGTCCGAGAGGATGCCGCACAGCAGCGCGCCGCAGATGCCTCCCAGGGTGATGCCGAGGGACGCGACCTGGTAGCGGACGGGCGTGCCCTTCTCGGTGATGCCGTGGACCTGCGCGAGGAACCGGCCGTAGTAGAGGAGGAGCCCCTGCCGGACGATGCCGGTGCAGAACTCGGCGAGGGCGAGGCGCTGGAGCACGGGGTGGCGCAGGACGCGGGAGGCCACCTCGCGAAACGGGAGCTCGGCGGACGCGTCGCCGGCCTCGGCCCCGTCGCCCACCTCCTCCTCCTCCCCCGTGTCGAAGTCGGCGTGGCCGGCGAGCCCGGGCCGGTCGCGCACGAGAAAGGCGTCGACGACGAGCATGACGAGCAGCACGCACGCCGGGACGAGGAAGAGCGCCCAGAACGGCAGGTGCGCGTACACGAGGCCGCCGATGCCGAGCGCGAGGTAATACCCGAGCGAGATCATCGAGCCGAAGACGCCGCCGATGAGCCCCCGCTCGCGCCAGTGGAACCAGGCCGAGTTGACCTTGACCACCGAGATGGCGCCGAAGCTCTGGAAGTACATGTTCGCGCCGTAGAGGACCGAGAGGCCGAGGACGACGTTGCCGTCGTTCGCGGGGCCACGGAGGAAGAGCGCGATCGCGAGGTTGAGCGCGCACGCTCCCGCCACGCCGATGAGGATCGCGCGGCGGCCGCCGATCTTCTCGGCGAGCGGGCCGTTGACGAGGAGGCTCGCCGCGTACACCCAGAAGCCGACCGTGGCGATCGTGCCGACCTGGGTATCGGTCAGGCCGTGGAGCTCGTGGGCGTGGTTGCGGTAGACGTTGAAGTTGTAGCGGCCCATGTAGAGGGTCGCGTACGTGAGGCCGAGGGGGAACCAGTTGGCGAAGCGCCGCAGGCGGAACGCGGGCGAGTGGATCGGGGCGGCGCTGCTGCTCGGCATCGGGCCGCGCGTTTATACACCGACGTAGGCGCGCGCGCGGACGCGGCCGCGCTCGAGGAGCGGCACGCACCGCGGAGCGAAGCCGGCCTCGCGCAGGCGCGCGAGGAAGCCGTCGGCCGGGTAGCCGCTCCACACGGCGAAGAGACCGCCGGGGGCCAGGGCACTCCGGGCCGCGGCGAGGCCCGCCGGAGAGTAGAGGCGCGCGTTCGTGCGAAAGCTCGCCCAGTGGGGGCCGTTGTCGACGTCGAGGAGGACGGCGTCCCAGGGCGCGCCATCGCCGAGGGCGTCGAAGACGTCGGCCGACCGCACGGTCACGCGCGGGTCGTCGAGCGGCCTTCCGGCGACGTGGGCGAGCTCGCCTCGGACGAGATCGACGACGGCGTCGACCTTCTCGGCGACGACGACGCGAACGCCGGGCGGGCTCGCCCCGAGCACGCCGCGCACCGTCGCGCCGAAGCCGAGACCACCGACGAGTACGCGTGGCGCCCGGACCGCCCCCGCAAGGGTGCCCGCGAGAGCACCGAACGCATGCTCGGTCTCGAGCGCTGCCGACGAAAGGAGGACGACGTTGCCGGCGAGGATCTCGACGACCTCGCCCCGCTCGCGGACGACGAGGGGACCGCCGGCCTGGCGGACGCGAATCGAGCCCTTCGTCACGCCGGGTGAGCTAGCACGTACGGCGGGCCGCGCGTTCCCCGTCGGCGGGGGACCATCCCGTCCCGACGACGGGTATCATGCGGGCCCATGGCGCGGCGCCTCCTCGTGACCGGAGCGAAGGTCGTCGATGGAACCGGCGCGCCCGCGCGCGTCGCCGACGTGCTGATCGAGGACGATCGCATCGCCGAGGTGGGCGGCGCGTCGCTCGCGACCGACGACGTGCTCGACGCGCGAGGCATGGTCCTCGCCCCCGGCTTCATCGACGTGCACTCGCACGGGGACTTCGCGCTGCCCCGGGACCCGGAGGCGTCGAGCAAGCTGCTCCAGGGAGTGACGACCGAGGTGGTGGGCAACTGCGGCCTCGGCCTCCAGCCGTCGAACGCGAACGTGGACTCGATGTACGCGCGCATCATGCCGATCATCTTCGGCGAGTCCGACGGCGACGCGCGCTGCTCGCCGACGCTCTCGCGCTATCGTACGCGCCTCGAGGAGACCGGCATCTCGGTGAACGCCGCGGTCCTCGTCCCTCACGGCAACGTGCGCTGCGCCGTGATGGGGATGGCCGAGCACGCGCCGTCGTCGACGGAGCTCTCTGCGATGCGGGAGCTCGTCGCGCAGGGTATGGCTGAAGGCGCGTTCGGGCTGTCGACGGGCCTCGTGTACCCGCCGGGCGCCTACGCCGAGACCGACGAGCTCGTGGCGCTCGCCGAGGTCGTCGCTCCGCATCGCGGTCTCTACGCGACCCACATGCGCAACGAGGGGCCCAAGCTCGTCGAGGCCGTGGCCGAGGCGATCGCGGTCGGCGAACGGGCCGGGGTGAGCGTCCAGATCTCGCACCACAAGGCGGCCGGGCAGCTCAACTGGGGCAAGGTGAAGACGACGCTCGCCATGGTCGACGCCGCGGCGGCGCGCGGACTCGACGTCCACAGCGACGTGTACCCGTACACCGCGGGCTCGACGGTCCTGTCGGCCATGTTCGTGCCGCTGTGGGCCTTCGAGGGCTCGCTCGAGAAGCTCGACGAGCGCATGAGGGACCCCGCCACGCGGGCGCGCATCGTCCGCGACGCCGAGGACATGCAGCTCAGCTTCGTCGACCTGCCGCCGTGGCTCGCGTTCGTGCCGAAGCGCTGGCTCCTGCCGATCATGAATTACGTCCTCGGCCGCACGATCGTCATCAGCTCGGTGAAACGCCAGACGCGCTACGAGGGGATGACCATCGGCGCCATCGCGAAGGAGCGCGGCAAGAAGCTCCACGACGCCATGCTCGACGTTCTCGCCGAGGAGAACTTCGCCGTCACGTCGATCGCGCACGTGATGTCCGAGAAGGACGTCCGCGCCGTGCTCGCGCACCCGCGCACGATGGTCGGCACGGACGGCATGCCGATGCGGAGCGGCAAGCCGCACCCGCGAGCGTACGGCACGTACCCGCGCGTTCTCGAGCACTACGTCGGGCAGGAGCACCTGCTGACCCTCGAGGAGGCCGTTCACCGGATGACGGGGATGGTCGCCCGCAAGCTCGGCCTGACCGACCGCGGCGTCGTGGTGCCCGGCGCCGCGGCGGACCTCGTCGTCTTCGACCCAGCGCGCGTCCACGACCTCGCGACGTACGCGGATCCGCGCCGCTCGCCGCAGGGCATCGCCCACGTCTTCGTGAACGGGGCCTGGACGGTGCGCGACGGCGCGCACACGGGAGCCCGGGCAGGCCGGATGCTGGCGAAACCTACGCCTGCGGTCGCGTGAATCGGGCGGTCACCTTGTACCCGACGCCGCCGAACGCGACCGAGCCGGCGGCGTAGAGAGCGGGCAGCCACATCGCGACCCCGAGGAGATCGGGGCGCGTGTAGCGGAAGAACCCCGCGTGCACGAGCGCCGCCTCGGACAGCGTGCCGGCGGCGGCCGCCGTGAGCGCGAGGAGCAAGGCGACGCGGGTGGGGGCGAGCCAGAGAAAGAGGACTGCCGCCCCGAGGGCGAGCACCGCGAGCTTGGCGAGGTTCGTTGCCGGGAGATACGCGCTGGCCGCGTAGAGCGCGGCGAAGATCGCGAAGCCGAGCCAGGCCTGCGCCCAGGTGAGCGCCTTCCCGGGGCTGCGGCCGGTGAGACGCTGGGCAACCGGGTACGAGGCCCCCACCGCGAGCCCGACGAGCCCGAAGATGAGCGGGGTCCAGGCAGACATCGCGAAGAACGAGACGTGGGCGTACTCGGTCGTGCCGCTGTGGGTGTGCAGGGCGTCGAGCAGGGACCCCGCCACCGCACCGAACGCGAACAGGGTAGAAGCTGCGAGCAGGGGACGGAGCGACATGAGTGGAGGGGTCGCGGCGTACTACGCGCGCGCGCCCTCCAAGCTCCCCCGAGGGTGGAACCGGGCGCGGTAGACGCTGGGCGCGACCCCCACCGCCCGGACGAAGGCGCGACGCATCGACTCGGCCGACCCGAGGCCGCTCCGCGCACAGACCGCCTCCACGTCGTCCACCGACTCCTCGAGCAGGCGCCGCGCCGTCTCGACGCGCACGGCGCTCACGAACCGGGCCGGCGTCGTCCCGACCTCGCGCGTGAAGACGCGCGCGAAGTTGCGCGGGCTCATGCCCACCCGTCGCGCGAGCACCTCGACGGACAGGTCCGCCTGTGGGTGGTCGACGATGTACGCCTGGAGATCGCGCAGCGGCTCGCGCTCGGCCAGCTGCTGCGAGAGCTGCGCGCTGAACTGTGCCTGCCCGCTCGGCCGGCGGAGAAAGACGACGAGCGCTCGCGCCACGCCGAGCGCCACGTCTCGCCCCAGGTCGTCCTCGACGAGAGCCAGCGCGAGGTCGATCCCGGCCGTCACGCCGGCCGCCGTGAAGACGGAGCCCTCGCGCACGTAGAGGCGATCGGACTCGACCTGCACCGCCGGGAAGCGCCGCGCGAGCTCGTCGCACGACTCCCAGTGCGTCGTCGCGCGGCACCCGTCGAGAAGCCCCGCCTCGGCGAGGAAGAACGCGCCCGTGCAGACCGAGCCGAGGCGCCGCACCACGCCGGCCTGCTGGCGCAGCCACTGGAGGACGTCGGCCTCCCGGAAGTACCGGGGGCCGCCCCGGCCGCCGGCGACGAGGAGGGTGTCGATCCCGCGGCGCACCTCGTGGAACGCTCGTTCGGCGTGCAGGTGCATCCCGCTCGACGTGCGAAACGGGCCGCGCTCGAGGCCGAGGATCTCCACGACGTACGCCTCGTCGCGTGCGCCGTGGTGCTCCTGCAGGTAGCGGGACGCCCGCGCGAAGACTTCGAGCGGGCCGGTCACGTCGAGGATCTGGACGTCGGGGTACGCGAGCATCGCGATGCGCTTCGTCATGCGTCGAGGATGCGGCGCGCCCCCCCCCGCGGACAAGGACCGCTACCCCCCATTTCCTGCCACGGCCTCCCTCGGGAGGTGACGACGCGTCTCTGCGGCGCGAGGTTTTGCGTGTCGGTTCCTCGCGGAGCGCCAGGCGCGGCGTGGCAGTCGGCGGCGCCCTGTCCCGGGCCACCCCCGAAATCGTCCGGGACAGGCTCGACCCCCGTTCCTCTCGGGAAATCGTGCGACCGGCGGCCGGCACGCTCCGTGATGGTGCCCGCCGCATGATCGCCCTCCGCCCGCTCGCCGGTCTCGCCGTCGTCGTCCTGCTCCTCGCCGTGCTCACGCGCCTCGCGCGTGCCGATCCGCTGTTCGACCACGGCGAGAACGCACGCGAAGACGCCTTCGTCGACGGGGACCTCGACGAGGAGGACCTCGTCGCGATGCACCTGGGGGGTCACACCGGCACCGCGGACGTCCACGGCCAGAGCTGGGTCAGCGTCGCGGGCTTCACGCGCCAGCTCCTCTCGGGAAGGAACGACGTAGGCGCCTTCGTCGTCGTCGGCCTCGCCCTCGACCGCATCGCCGTGGGCCCCGTCCACCGGATCGCCGATCCGACGCGCGGCAGCCCTCGCCCCCCGCGGTCCGTCCCGGTTCCTGCGGCGCTGCCCCCCACCTTCCCTCCTCCTCCACCGCCGCCGCCTCCTCCTCTGGCCCCGGCCCCGGCCCCCGCGCCGGCGACGGTCCCTGCGGAGCTCGTGTCGGCAGGCTTCGCGCGCGACTGCGTGAACGCCGCGCTCGTCGCCTCGGGACTCGGTACGGACGACCTCCGCATCGACTCCCTCATCGGGCGAGCGCGGGCGAGCGCGCTGCTCCCCGAGACGCGGATGCGGGCGATGCGCCTCTGGCAGGACGCCGACCACACGACGGCCGTCGCCGCGTCCGACACCGCGAACTTCTACGACGCCGTGGGGGCGAACATGGTCCTCGAGCTGCGGCTCACCTGGCGGCTGGATCGCCTCCTCTATGCCGGCGACGAGTCCACCCTCGAACGCGTCCGCCTCGAGCGGCTGGACGCCCGCACCCGGATCGCGACACGAACGCTCGAGGTCCTCTTCACGTGGGAGAAGGCCGTCCTCGACGGGCGCGACGCGCAGAGCGGGAGCGCGGAGGAGCGAGCCGCCACGCTCCGCGCGGCCGAAGCACGGGCCACCCTGGACGTCCTGACGGCGGGCTGGTTCACCGGGCGTCAAACCCCGCCTTGACCCCCGGAGACCCCACCATTACACGTGGGTGACTTCCCCCGATGCTCAGCGAGACCCGCGACAAGCTGACCGACCTCCAACGGCGCCTCATGGCGCTAAGGGGGCATCTTTGACCTGCCGAAGCTGAAGGCCGAGGTGGACCGGCTGGAGCAGCAGACGCTCGCTCCGGGCTTCTGGGACGACCAGAAGAAGGCGCAGGTGGTGACGCGCAAGCGCGCGGGGATCGAGCAGCAGATCGTCGCGATCGAGAAGCTGACGCGCGACCTCGACGACGCGATCGTCCTGCTGGAGCTCGGCGCCTCCGAGAACGACGAGGCGACGATCGCCGAGGCCGGCGCGCAGGTCGTACCCCTCGAGACGCGCGTCCGTGGGGCCGAGCTCTCGCGCATGCTCTCCGGGCCGGTCGATCACGCCCACGCGATCGTCAGCATCCACCCGGGCACCGGCGGCAACGACGCCAAGGACTGGGCGCAGATGCTGATGCGCATGTACCTGCGCTGGGCCGAGCGCCGCGGCTACAAGACGGAGATCGTCGACTACCAGGAGGGGGACGAGGCAGGCATCGACGGGGCGAGCTTCAGCGTCGCGGGCGACCACGCCTTCGGGTACCTGCGCAGCGAGAACGGCGTGCACCGCCTCGTGCGCATCTCGCCGTTCGACGGCAACGCCCGCCGGCAGACGGCGTTCGCCGCGGTCGAGATCGTGCCCGACATCGAGGACGAGATCGACATCGTGGTCAAGGACGAGGACCTCGAGACGACGACCATGCGCGCCGGCGGCAAGGGCGGGCAGAACGTCAACAAGGTCGAGACGGCCGTGCGCATGAAGCACATCCCCAGCGGCATCGTCGTCGTCTGCCGCGCCGAGCGCTCCCAGCTCCAGAACCGGCGCATGGCACTCAAGATGATCAAGGCGAAGCTCTACGAGGTCGAGCAGCAGAAGCGCGAGGACATCGCGGCAGCGCAGGCGGCGAGCAAGACGCAGATCGCGTGGGGCAACCAGATCCGAAGCTACGTGCTCCAGCCCTACCGGCTGGTGAAGGACCTTCGCACCTCGCACCAGAACGGCAACGTCGACGCCGTCCTCGACGGCGACCTCGATCCGTTCATCGAGGCGTACCTTCTGGCCGCGGCCGGCGGCACGCTCCGGAAGGGCGGCGTGGCCGAGGAAGCCGACGCGCCCTGATCGGGCCGGGAGAGGGACATGGCAGACGACGGCAGGACGACGAGGGTGCCCGACACCGACCGGGAAGGGCACTCGGCCGAGCAGGCGATCATCGACGCGCGCCGGGCGAAGGCCGAGCGCGTGCGCGCCCGCGGCGAGAACCCGTTCGCGAACGACGTCCGGCCGCGCCTCGGGGGTTCGACGACCGACGTAGGCGCGGTGCGAGCAGTCGCGGACGAGGCACGCGACGCCGCGGGCCGCTACGAGGAAGCGAAGGTCCGTGCCCTCGCGGGCGACCGCGTGTTCCACGTGCGGGGCCGCGTGGTCACGCTCCGTTCGACCGGTGGGCTCTCGTTCCTCGGTCTGCGAGACCGCACGGGGCAGATCCAGCTGCTCGCCAGCAAGGACGCGATGGGCGAGGGGTACGCCCGCCTCGAGGACGTGGAGGTTGCCGACGTGATCGAGGCCGAGGGGACGCTCACCGCGAGCAAGCGCGGCGAGCTGTCGGTCGATCCGAAGCGGATCCGCCTCCTGACCAAGGCCTACCGCCCGCTGCCCGAGAAGTGGGCGGGGCTCACCGACGTCGAGCTCCGCTACCGGCAGCGCTACGTCGACCTCGTCGCCAACCCCGACGTCGCCGACGTGTTCCGTGCGCGCAGCCACGTCGTCCGCGCGCTGCGCACGATCCTCGACGAGCACGGCTTTCTCGAGGTCGAGACGCCGACCATGCACACGCTCATCGGGGGCGCCGTGGCGAAGCCCTTCGTCACGCACCACAACGCGCTCGACATGGACCTCTACCTGCGCATCGCGCCGGAGCTCTATCTCAAGCGCCTGCTCGTGGGCGGCCTCGGTCGCGTGTACGAGATCGGGCGATGCTACCGGAACGAGGGGATCAGCACGCGGCACAACCCCGAGTTCACGATGCTCGAGTTCTACCAGGCGTACGCGACGTACGACGACCTGATGGACTTCACCGAGGTCCTCCTCCGCGGCGTCGACGCGCACCTCGCCGCGGCGATGCCGGCGGCGCACGCGACGTGGAAGGAGGCGCGCCCCTTCACGCTCGACCAGCCCTTCGTGCGGATCCCCATGGACCGCGCCGTCGCGGCGGGCGCCGAGCGGACCGCGATCCCCGAGTGGCTCTCGGTCGTCGAGGAGCGCGGGGGCATGGCGCTCGTCGAGCTCCTCCGCGCCGATTTCGTCGACCGCATCAAGGAGTGGGCGCGTTCTTCGCCGCGCGCCAAGGCGCTCGACTGGGGGAACCTCCGCAAGGGCCTCGCCAAGTGTGACAACGACGGCGAGCGCCTCTTCTGCCTCTACGAGTACCTGGTCGAGCCGTTCTTGCCCGAGGACTACCGGAGCGACGACGGCAAGCGCTCGGTCCCGGTCTTCGTGAAGGACTACCCGTTCGAGGTGTCTCCCCTCGCCCGCCGGAACGACGCGCACCGGGAGCTCACCGACCGGTTCGAGCTCTTCGTGCACGGGCGGGAGCTCTGCAACGCCTTCAGCGAGCTGAACGATCCCGACGACCAGGCCGACCGCTTCCGCGCCCAGGTGGCCCGCAAGGCCCGGGGCGACGAGGAGGCGATGGACTTCGACGAGGACTACATCCGCGCCCTCGAGCACGGCATGCCCCCCGCCGCCGGCTTCGGGCTGGGAATAGATCGTCTGGCCATGGCGCTGACCCATTCGGCGTCGATACGCGACGTGATCCTCTTCCCCCTGCTGCGGCCCGAGACGGGCCAGGGCGCCCCCCGCACGTGAAGCCGTTCTCGCTGCCGCTGGTGCTCGGAGGCTCGGTGCTCGTCGGGGCGGCGATCGCCTTCCTCATCTGGCGCGCGGCCATCGACTTCGGCCGCAAGGAGCGGACGCGTGGGATCCTCCAGACCGTGTGCGCGTGCCTGGGCGCGCTCTTCGTCGCGGTGACCTACTGGACGGGCCGCCTGCCGGTCCTGCGTGGCTCGGCGTGGACGTTGCGGGACATGCTGGTCCGGTCGAGCGCGATCGTCACCGGGGTGCTCTTCCTCGTCGGCACGGTCGTCGCCCTCATGCCCTGGGGCCTCGACCGCCTCGAGAACGGGTCCTTCTCGTCGTACGTCGCGGCGCGCCACGTGCGGGCGAAGAAGAGCGGGTTTCTCACGCTCATCAGCATGCTGTCGATCCTCGCGGTCGCGCTCGCGTCGTTCGCGCTCTCCGGTGCGATCAGCGTCATGGGCGGCTTCAGCCAGGACCTCAAGCGCAAGATCCTCGGCAACAACGCGCACATCGTCGTCGACACGACGAGCCAGGCCCCGTGGGGCGACTACGAGGACACGCTGGCACGGGTGCGCGCGGTCAAGGGCGTGGTCGGAGCCTCTCCGATCGTGGCCGGCGAGGTGATGGCCAACAGCTCGTCGAACCTCGCGGGCGTCATCGTGCACGGCATCGACCCGAAGACGATCGGCAACGTCATCGACCTCCGCAAGAACATCGAGGCACCGGTCAAGATGGAGGACAAGCTCGGGTACCTCGAGAACCCCGAGCTCCTCCAGCACGTCCCCGCGGACGAGGTCATCGGGATCGGCCCGGGCGGCGAGGAGTACACGAAGGGGCCGGATCTGCCGATGTTCGGCGACGACCTCGACCCCGCCGTCGCCGCCGTCGTGGGCAAGGCGCCCGTGCGGCCTGGCCTCGTCGTCGGTCGCGAGCTCGCCAAGACGCTTCACGTCTACGTCGGCGACGAGGTGACGCTCGTGTCGCCCCTCGGGGACCTGGGGCCGATGGGGGTCCTGCCCAAGACGCGCAAGTTCCGCATCGCGGCGATCTTCTACAGCGGGATGTACGAGTACGACGCCACGCACGTCTACACGACGATCGACGAGGCGCAGAGCTACTTCGCGGCCCCCAACCAGATCAGCGCGATCGAGGTGCGCGTCGACGACGCCGAGAACGCCGATCGGCTGACACCCGCCGTCACGGCGGCCATCGCGCGACCGGAGCTCCGCGTCCGCGACTGGCGGGAGATGAACAAGAACCTCTTCAGCGCTCTCAAGCTGGAGCGGATCGCGACGTTCCTCATCCTCTCGATCGCGATCATCGTGGCGAGCTTCTGCATCGTGTGCACGCTCCTCCTGATGATGACCGAGAAGTCGAAGGAGATCGCCATCCTCAAGGCGCTCGGCGCGACCAACGGCACGATCCTCCGCACGTTCATGGCCGAGGGGATCATCATCGGCGGCATCGGGACCTTGCTGGGCGTCTCCACCGGCGTGGCGATGTGCACCGGGCTCTCGTGGTTCGGTCTGCGCCTCGACCCGGACGTCTATTACATCGATCGCCTGCCCATCAACGTGAGCGGCTGGGACTACCTCGCCGTCACGGTGGCTGCGCTCATCATCTGCACCATCGCGACGTACTACCCGGCCAGGCAGGCCGCCGAGGTGCGCCCGGTCGACGGTCTCCGCTACGAGTAGCCACTGGGCGCGTGGCTACTGCGCCGGAGGCGGGGGCACGTACTGGACGCGCAGATCGAGGCCGCCCGGGTACATGTAGCTCGTACGCGACCCGTAGCCGTAGACGTAGAGGCCGAAGGTCGACGCGCTCGTGATCGAGTGGCCCTGCTTGGCGGTGGGGAGCTGCTGGTGCGCGACGGCGAACGGCTGGCTGCCCACGGGCTGGAACGCGGAGGCCGGGATGTCCGTGCCGTCGAGCGTGACGGTCGCCCCGGTCGGCGCGACGACGTCGATCCAGTTCTCGGCGTAGCTGCTCGGCGCGAGGAAGCTGTAGGTCGAGCGGTACTGCGAGATCGTGATCGCCGGGCACTCGCTGGGGTCGCCCAGGTCGGGCGTGGGGACGCCGGCGTCGTCGGGCAGCGTGCTGAACTCGCCGAGCTCGTACTGGGCGACGAAGATGCGGCCGTTGGCGTGGATCGCGAAGGCCTGCGACACGTCGGGGAGGTCGAGCACCTCCCCCGTGTCGAGCACGCCTCCGTTCGTACCGCTCACGGGCGGGTCGAAGACCATCTTCGTGTTGTCGTAGAAGGCCATGACGCGCACCCACTGGTGCTCGCCGTGGGGCGTGTGCGGCATCGTCACGATGTAATCCGTTCCGAGCGACTGCACGGGAAACATGCTCGACTCGAGGTGGTCGCACGCCTTCTTGTCCTGCGGGATGAACGTGCACCCGTGCCCGCCGTACGTGACGACGGGGTGGTCCGCTTCGAGGATCGTCCCCGAGAGATCCTGCGTGTAGACCGGCGTGTGGATGTCGCCCGTGTCGGAGAACATCTCGAGCACGTCGCCCGCCTTCGCGAGCTCGTAGGTGTACGAGTCCCCGCGCACCATGAGCGGCGGGCCCGCGTCGGGGACGCCCTGCACGCGACCCGACGGGAACACCGTGACGTTCGTGCCGTCGGCCGTGGCGACGACGGCGAGGAAACCCGGAGTCGCCGCGAAGGACGGCCAGGCGAGCACACCGTAGTCGCCCGTCGCGACGTTCGAAGGCAGCAGCAGCGACGCGTCGTTCGAGTACGAGTAGCAGTGCGGCCCGGCACCGGCGTCGCCCTCCCCCGGGCAGCTTCCTCCGTCCGGGTCCTTCGTCCCGGCGTCGATCTCGTATTCGAGCGCGCTGAACTGGTACACGCTCACCGGGACGTCGGTCGTCAGGTGGTACGCGCCGCCCGCGACGATGCGGCTCTGCCCGGGGTCGCTCACGGCGGTGTTCTGATCGAAGGTCGGCCCCTTCAGCGCGGTCACCCACGGCAGCGTGATCGCCTGCACCTGGTTGGCCGGTACCGTCACGGTCATCGGCGACGTGAGCGCTCCGCCCGTGACGGTGACCGTCGCCTGCCCGGTCTGCGGGTTGGACACCGCGACGGCGTAGTCGAACTCCGGCCAGACGGGGTTCAACGTCACGGTCGGCCAGTAGTCGCACCCGATGTAGCTGTTGCGGCTCACCGAGTCGGCGCACGTCGTCGGGATGGGGCTCGGCGCCGCGCCGCTGCTGCTCGACCCTCCGCCGTCCCCGCAGATGATGCACCCGGCATCGTTGCCGCCCGACGACGAGGCGTCCGCCCCCGCTTCCGCGCTGCCGCCCGTGTCGGCCGTCGCGTCCGGCGTGGGGAACCCCCCGTCGCCCGCCGCGAAGGAGCCGCCCTTCGAGCCGCACGCCTGGAGCGCGGCAGCAGCCACCACGCCCACTCCGACCAGCACTCCCACGTCACGCGAGCGAAGCATCGTGCGTCCCTCTCAGCGTCCGGTGACCGGGCTGCCCAGCGTGGTGGAGTGCCAGCGGAAGTGGTCGAGCAGGATGGCCGAGTCGAGGATGCCGTCGAACTCGTCGAAGAGGATCCAGCTCAGCGTGAAGGTCTCCCCCGGCTGCACGGGAGACGTCGTCTTCAGCCAGTCGGTACCGCCGCTGCCCTTGCTCTCGTTGCACTGCGACGGCGGGTTGCTCGAGCTGGCGATGAGCTTCTCGTAGAACGTGCCGTTCAGCGTGGTGAGCGGGTTCGCGCACGTGTGCGTGAAGTCGATCGTCTGCCCCGACGGGCCTACGACGCAGTTCGTGCACGAGTTGCAGTCCTCGAAGAACGCGTTGTTCACGTTGACGCGGTGGCCGTTCGCGTCGAACGCGATCTGCGAGCCCGTGGGGAACTGCTGCGACGTCTGGATGGCCAGGAACGTGTCGTTGTACCCCTGGCAGACGTAGACCGGGTATTCCTCGCTGAAGAACGCGAAGTCGAACGTGAACGACCCGGCGTTGACCGGGGCCTTGATGGTCATCCGCAGCTCCGTGTAGTCGTGCACGGCCACCGTGGACTCGTCGGCGCCCTGCCCGCAGAGGTTCAGGTTCTGCGCGGCCGTCAGCGGCATCGGGTTCGTGTACGTCGAGTCGAAGTCGGTGCCCGGGCACGTCGCGTAGGTCGGCGCGTCCGTCTCGTCCTGCGCGTTGCCCGTCGAGAAGAAGCTCATGAACGAGCCCTGGTGGGGCGCGAACTGCGTGCCGGCCCCCATGTGCCCCGTGACGCGCTTGGCGTTCGCGAGGTTCGTGCCGTACCAGAGCGAGTTCGTGAGCCGGGGGCACAGCGGGTTGTCGCAGAGATCGGACGCATGCGCGTAGTCGCCCGGGGTCGTGTCGTGGCCGGCCGTCAGGCCGCTCTCGCAGGTGATGAGGTTGTCGACCTGCCCGTCGCAGTCGTTGTCGATGCCGTCGCTGCCGACGGGATCGCTGGGGTCGTTCGTGTCGAACGCGCAGGGGTTCACGAGCGAGTCGTGGTCGTTGCAGTCGCCGGCGCAGATGGTCCAGCCGTCGCCGTCGTCGTCGGGGCAGTACGACGCCTCGCTGTAGCCGTCGAGGTGCGCGAACCCGTCGAACGCGAAGGAGGCGTCGCCCCCGTCGCCCGAGCTCGCGTCGTCGCCGCCGCCGGCTTCGGCCGGAGAGCCCGTGTCGGCGCCCGTGGTGGCGTCGAACGGCCCCGAGTCGTGCGCCGTCGACGAGTCCCCCTTGCTCGCGTCCGCCGGCAGCCCCGAGTCTCCGCCCCCGCCCGAGCTGCTACCGGAACCACCCCCGCCGGAGCCGCTGCTCCCACCGCCGCATGCTGCCGCGAGCAGGGCGACGGAGACCAGGGTGACGAAGCCGCCGCGAACGGATCGCGGCACGATACTCGAAGCGCGAAGAATCATGGGCGAGCCCTCGGCGCGGCCCCGACCAGGCCGGCCCCGTATTCACCTTAGCAGCGCCTGGCGGCCGGAAAAGCCAAGATCGGCGGCATACTCCACCCCTTCCGTGTGCTACTCCCGTGGTCGCTCGTGCCCTCCCCCATCGTCGTCGCCACCCACGTCCAGAAGTCGTTCCGGCACATGGGCCGGACCCTCGAGGTCCTGCGTGGCATCGACCTCGAAATCCTCGAAGGGGAGATGCTCGTCATCGTCGGCCCGTCGGGGGCGGGCAAGTCGACCCTGCTTCACTGCATCGGGACGCTCGACGTGCCCACCCGCGGGTCCATCCGCCTGGCAGGCGAGGAGATCACGGCGCTGCCGAGCGCGCGCCTCGCAGAGCTCCGCAACCGGACCATCGGGTTCGTCTTCCAGTTTCACCACCTCCTGCCCGAGTTCAACGCCGTCGAGAACGTGATGATGCCGGGCCTCGTCCAGGGCCGCTCCAAGCGCGAGCTCGACGGCCGCGCCCGCGCCCTGCTCGAAGAGGTGGGCCTCAAGGAGCGCGTCCTCCACCGTCCGGGCGAGCTCTCGGGAGGCGAGCAGCAGCGCGTCGCACTCGCGCGGGCGCTCCTCCTCGAGCCCAAGCTCCTCCTGGCCGACGAGCCCTCGGGCAACCTCGACTCGGCGACGAGCGTGCAGATCCACGATCTCCTGTTCGCCATCAACAAGCAGCGGGGGACGACGATCGTCGTCGTCACGCACAACCCGTCGCTGGCGGCGATCATGCCGCGGGTGGTGACCCTGCGCGACGGCCGGGTGGAGAAGGACGAACGCAAGGGAGAGGGCGTGCTGCTCGCCGCAGCCTCGACGGTCTAGCCCTTCTCCGTGCTACTCCTTGGCTGCCCGATGTCGCAGCCCGCCGCGCTCCGCGCCCTCGACGACGCGACCCCTCCCGGCCCGATCGCCGAGGAAGGGTGCGTGCTCGTCGTCGGCAACTTCGACGGCGTTCACCGCGGCCATCAGGCAGTGCTCGCCGAGGCCGTCCGGGTGGCCGGGGAGGCGGGGCTCGTCCCGAGCGTCCTCACGTTCGATCCGCATCCGGCGGCGATCGTCGGGCCGGGGGCGCCGCCGATGCTCACCACGCTGGAGCACCGCGCCGAGCTCGTGGGCGCGCTCGGCGTGAAGCGCATGTACGTACGGGCGTTCGACGCGGCGTTCGCGGCGTGGGAGCCGGAGCGCTTCGCGCGGGACCTCGTGTCCGGGGCCCTGCAGGCCAAGATCGTCGTCGTGGGGGAGAACTTCCGCTTCGGCGCGCGGCGCGCCGGCGACCTCGCCCTCCTGCGCTCGCTGGGCGAGAAGCTCGGCTTCGAGGTGCGCGTGCACGCGACCGCCAGCGACGCGAAGGGCCGTTTCTCGAGCACGCGCGCGCGCCAGGCGATCGCGGCGGGGGACCTCGACGAGGTGAAGGCCGTGCTCGCGCGGCCGCACTCGATCTCGGGCACCGTCGTCCACGGCGACGAGCGCGGGCGGACCATCAACTTCCCGACGGCGAACCTTGCGCCCGTCGTCGAGATGCTCCCGCCCGACGGAGTCTACGCCGTGCGCGTCGACCAGATCTTCCCGGACGGCGAGGTCGGCCCCCTCACGGGAGGGGTCACCAACATCGGCGTGCGACCGACGGTCGCGACGCCCGGGGACGGCAAGCGAACGGTCGAGACGTTCCTCCTCGGCTTCGCCGGCGACCTCTACGACGAGCGGCTGCGCGTCCACCTCGTCGCGCGCGTGCGTGGCGAACAGAAGTTCGACGGGCTCGACCAGCTGAAGGAGCAGATCCTGCTCGACTGCCTCGAGGCGCGGCGCAGGCTGGCGATGGTCGTAGACTAGGCGCCCCATGAACCGTGCCGAGCTCGAACGCCTCGATCGCGACGCGCTCATCGCGCGCGCCGAGCAGGCTGGCGTCGCGCGCGCCCGCATCCTGACGCGACCCGAGCTGGTCGACGAGCTGCTCCTGCGGACGACGGCCGACGTCGCCGCGCGCAAGAGAGCCCGCGGGTTCTTCGGGGTCGCGCGCGATCTCGTGGCGCGCGTCATCGAGCGCGGGCTGAACCTCCCTGACGCGGCCGACCGCCTGCGCACGATCGGCGGCCCGCTTCCGTCCTCCTCACGACAGAGCGCGCCCGCCGCGCTTCCGACGCTCACCCTCGCCGAGATCTACGCGGCGCAGGGCCACCGCGGTCGCGCCATCGACACGCTCGAGGGCGTCATCGCCCGCGAGCCGGAGCACGCGGCCGCCCGCGCCCTCCTCGGCCAGCTGCGAGACGAGACCTTTCCCGTCCCTCCACCGCGAATGCCCCCCGAGGCAGAGGACGCCCACGGCGACCCCCCGGCCGTCGAGCCCGACCAGCTCCCGACCTTGCTGCGGCCCCCGCCCGTACCCGCCGAGCCCATGCACATGCTCGACGACGCGCCGCTCCCCCCCCGGTACGACGTCGACGAGTGCGTGGCCATACCGGTGGATCCGACGACGCTCTACGTCTACTGGGAGGTCCGCGAGACGACCGCCGCTTCCTTCCGCGCGGCAGACCCCGCGGGCACGCTCGTCGTGCGCCTCCTCGTGGTGGTTCCCACCTGGGAAGGGCCGCGCTCCTCGACGGTGGACCTCGACGCGAGCGGAGCGGTGGGCGAGCTCTTCGAACGCGATCTCCCCGCCGGTTGCCTCGTACGCGCTGCCGTGGGCTGGAAGGTTGGCGATGCGTTCCACCCGGCGGCTCACTCGCCGGCGCTCGAGACACCTGCCGCGGGTCCCTCCCCGCTCGTCGCGGACGTACTCGTTCGCTGGACGCCGGAGGGCACGGTCCCCGTCCGTCCTACGGACGCCGACGCGGAGGGCATCGCGCGCGCGCTCGGCCTCGTCCGCCGGGAGGAGACGCTCGCGCGCCTCGCCGCCATGCGCCGCGGCGAGTTCCTCGGCTCGAGCGACCAGTGGATGCGGGCAGCGCCGGCGCCCTGACGGCGCCACGGGGGTACGGGGTCACCAGCGGACGACGACGGTCGGCGGAGTGACGTGGACCTCGCACTGGTCGATGACGAGCTGCACCGGGAGCGCGTCGGAGCCGTGGTCGCTCGTGGCCGTGACCTGCACGCGCGGGACGATCTGCTCGGGGCGAAGCGCGCGCACCACCTCGGGCGGGCACGCGAGGCGGACGTCGACCTCGGCGGGCTGCGCCTTGGCGTTGGTGTGACCGATGACCGCGACGGCGACGCGCTGGAACGGGCGCTCGGCGACCTCGCGGCCGATCTCGACCGAAGCCTGCACGCTCATCGCGTCGTAGACGACGCGACCCAGCGGCCGCTCGATCGCGAGCTGCCGCTGGTATTTACCGTCGGTGAGGCCCGTCACGTCGAACGCGTCGGCGCGCGCGCGCTGGAGGACCATCACCTCGCTCTTCGGGCCGTGGGCCCGGACGCTCGGGGGATCCGCCGTGGGGGCACCCTTGACCATGAAGCCTGCAGCGGGCGTCCCCACGACGCCCACCTCGACGGGGACGTCGCGCACGACGACGTCCTCCCACACGAGGTCGATGGCCGGCGGGTCGATCTGCTCCACCTTGATGCCCGGCGGGACCGGGATGATCGACGGATCGAAGACGACGCGCGTCTCGTTGCCGTTGCGGACGTCGACGTGAATGCTGCTGATGTCGTCGGCGTGCAGGTCGTCGAGCGTCGACCGCGGGCCGCGCACCGTGACGCGGAGCTGGGCCGGGATGGACGTCATCAGCGTGCGGTTCGCCGTCTCGGGAGGCGTGAGGACGACGACGTTGATGGGGATGGACCGCTGCGCGTCCTGCGACGAGTGGACGAACGAGTACAGCGCCAGCGCGAACGCGAACGAGAGAAGCTTGAGATTGAGGTTCTCCGTGACCCAGCGGCGGAGCATGCCCACGATGTCCACGGCTCACTCCTCCCGGGGGCGCGCCGGGACGTCGGGCGCCTTCGACGAGATGGGGGTCTCGATGGGTTTCGCGGGGGCCATGGGGCGCGTCCCCACGGGGCCGGGGTCCTTCTCGCTCTTCGGCGGCGCCTCGGCACGGGGCGGCGGCATCGCGTGCGAGCCGGTCCCCTCGCGCGGCGCCTCGCGCGTCGACTCGGCGGGCGGACCGCTCGCCGGCGGGATGCTCACGCGAAAGCTCCCGGTCCCGGTCTGCGTCACGGCCCCGGTGCCGCGCTTGCCAGCGTTCTTGAGGGCGCGCTTCGTCCGGGCGCGCTGCCCGAAGAGCCCGAGGAGCGCCTGCCGGAGCGACGCGCCGTCCAGGTTCGTGACGATGTTGCCGTTGAAGCAGAAGCCGATGCTGCCGCGCTCCTCGCTCACGACCACGACCACCGCGTCGGTCTCCTCGGAGATGCCGAGGGCGGCGCGGTGGCGCGAGCCGAGCGACTTGTCCATCACCTTGGTGTCGGGCATCGGGAAGAAGACGCCGGCTTTCGCGATGCGCAGGTTGCGGATGACGACCGCGCCGTCGTGGAGCTTGTTGAGGCTCTCGGGGAGGAAGAGCGCGACGAGGAGCTCGCGCTGCACGGCGGCGTCGAGCGCCGTCCCCTGACCGACCACGAACTCGTCGAGGTTCGCCTCCTGCTCGAACGCGATGAGGGCGCCGATGCGGTGGCGCGCCAGCTCGGTGGCGGCGGCCACGACCTCGTCGATGGCCTTGCTCTCCTGCTGCCTCGCAAGCCCCGCGAAGAACGCGCGGGACCCGACGCGCATGAGGCCGCGGCGGATGTCGTTCTGGAAGACGACGACGACGATGAGGATGATGCTCGAGAGGAGCGCGTTGAACAGGTTGAAGAGGGTGACGAACCCGGCCCACTTCGAGACGACGTAGACGAGGAAGATGACGCCGAGGCCCATCCCCATCTGCATCGCGCGCGTGCCGCGCAGCACGAGCAGGACGCGGTAGATGACGTAGGTGACGACCAGGATGTCGGCGACGTCCGTGAGGACGGCCATGAAGCTTCGACGCGCGAACAAGTGAAGGAAGCCCTCGAGCATGGTCTACGGCCCCCTGCCCGCGAGCGTGGCGTCGAGATCGATGGCCTGGGCGGTCGCGCGAACGTCGTGGACGCGGAGGACGGCCGCGCCGGCCTGTGCTGCGTGGAGCGCTGCGGCGATCGAGGCGCCGACGCGCTCGGAGGGAGCGCTCTTCGCGGCGGCGCCGCCGTCGACGACCGTCAGGAAGGACTTGCGGCTGGCGCCCACGGCGACGGGGACGCCGGCGCGAAGCACGAGCTCCCTGGTTCGCCGGAGGAGCGCGAGGCTGTGGCGGGCGTTCTTCATGAAGCCGAGCCCCGGGTCCAGCACGAGGGCCTCGCGCGCGAGGCCGGCGGCGACCGCCCGGGCCGCCGCCTCCTCCCACTCGCAGAGCACGTCCTCGACGACGTCCCCGTAGGCGTCGTCGGGCACCGCCCCGTAGCCACGCATGTCCTCCTGCGTCCCGCGCGCGTGCATCAGGACGAGGGCCGCACCGTTGGCGGCTGCCACGGTCGCGAGCTCCGTGCGCCGCAGGCACGACACGTCGTTCACCGCGCACGCGCCCGCGTCGAGGCACGCGGCTGCCACCTCCGGGTCCGCCGTGTCGATCGTCACGCAGGCCCCCCGCTCGGCCGCGTACCGCACCGCGCCGACGGCCCGCTCGATCTGCTCGCTCGCGGGGACGGCCTTCGCCCCCGGCCGCGTCGACTCCGCGCCGACGTCCACGAGATCCGCCCCCTCCGCCAGTAGCTCGTCCACGCGCGTCCGCCACGCCTCCGCCGCCAGGTAACGCCCGCCGTCGCTGAACGAGTCCGGCGTGACGTTGAGGACCCCCATCAACGCCGCCCCCCGCCGGGCCCGCGCCACCTCGAGCACGTGCTGGAACCGCTGGAGCCTACGCGTCACCGGCCTCCTCCTCTTACGGCTAGCAACGCGAACCCCCACCCGCAACGCGAAAACGTGGCATCGTCGCCAGCCATGCGCGAGCAGTCGTTCATGAAGAGCCTCTTCTTCGGAATCATCGACGAGAGCCTCATCTTCCCCTGGCCGGAGCCGCCGGCCCAAGAAGTCGACTCCCTGCGGGCCCTGCTCGACGGGGTCCGCCGGTACTTCCACCTCTGGGTCGACTCGGCCGCCATCGACCGCGAGCAGCGCATCCCGGACGAGGTCCTGAAGGGGGTCAAGGAGCTGGGCCTGTTCGGGATGATCGTCCCCCAGGCGCACGGAGGGGCGGGCCTGACGCAGACGGGCTACGCGCGCGTCCTCCAGGAGCTCGGAGCCCTCGACTCGAGCGTGGCCGTCACGGTCGCGGCGCACCAGAGCATCGGCCTGAAGGCCCTGCTCCTCTTCGGGAACGAGGAGCTCCAGGCGCGCTACCTGCCACGCCTGGCGACCGGCGAGATGGTCGCCGCCTTCGCCCTGACCGAGCCCGGCGCGGGGAGCGACGCGGCCGCCATCCAGACGCGCGCCGAGCCGCGGGGGGCCGGGTACGTCCTCAACGGATCGAAGATCTGGATCACGAACGGCGGCTTCGCGGACCTCTTCACGGTGTTCGCGCGGACGTCCCCCGCGGACGAGGGGGTGAAGCCCCGGATCACCGCGTTCCTGGTCGAGCGTGGATGGGGCGTGAAGAGCGGCCCCCCGGAGCACAAGCTCGGCATCCGCGGGAGCTCGACGACCGAGGTGTTCTTCGAGGACGTGTTCGTGCCCGCGTCGAACGTTCTGGGCGACCCGGGTCGCGGCTTCAAGGTCGCGATGGAGGTCCTGAACGGCGGGCGCCTCGGCCTGGCGAGCGGCGCGCTCGGGATGTGCAAGCGCGTCGTCAAGATGGCGGTGGAGCGGTGCGGCGAGCGGCGCGCATTCGGGCGGCCCATCGGGGAGTTCGGGCTCATCAAGGACAAGATCGCCACGATGATGGCCGACACCTGGGCGCTCGAGTGCATGACGTACCTGACCACCGGCATCGTCGACGCCGGGGGCGTCGACGACTTCAGCGTCGAGAGCGCGATCTGCAAGGTGTACGGGAGCGAGACGTGCTGGCGCGTCGTCAACGAGGCTCTCCAGATCGCGGCGGGCATCGGCTACATGGCCGAGTACCCCTACGAGCGGCTCCTCCGGGACGCGCGCATCAACCTCATCTTCGAGGGGACCAACGAGATCCTGCGCGCGTTCATCGCGCTCTCCGGGATGCAGGGGCCCGGGCGGGAGCTCGCCGACGTCGCCCGCGCGATGCGAGAACCCATCAAGGGGTTCGGCCTGCTGAGCGACTTCGCCGTCCGGCGGGCCCGGTCGGTCCTCGGGCGCGAGCGCATGACGCGCCACCACCCCATCCTCAACCGCGAGGCGGTGGTCTTCGAGGAGTACGTGCAGGAGCTCGCGCGCGGCGCCGAGAAGGTGCTCCGCAAGCACGGCCGGGACATCGCCGAGATGCAGTACACGCAGAAGCGCACCGCCGACATGGCGATCGACCTCTACGCCATCGCCGCCGTCATCACGCGCACCACGCGCGCCATCGCCCAGCGCGGCGAGGAGGGGGCGCGAAGGGAGATCGACCTCACGAGCATCTTCGTCGCGGCCGCCGAGCGCCGCCTCGCGCAGGTGGTCGCGGCCGTCGACAAGAACGACGACGAGCTCCGCAAGGCCGTCGCCAGCAAGACCTACGTCGACGGCGGGTACCCGTTCGACCTCGTCTGAGGCTCGCTCACGGGGTGGTGACCTTGCACTCCTGGGGAGTGGCGTAGGCTGCGGTGTTCGCGGGCATGTTGTCGGCCGCGATCGGGTTCGACGACGTGCCGTAGACCGTCTCCGGGTTCGCCGTGACGCAGTTCTGCGCGTTCGTCGGCGCGACGATCTCGACGACCGCCCGGTTGCCCTGCGAGTAGAGCACCGGGCGCGGCTTGATGGTGCACGTGAGGCCTTGCGTCACCCCGTTGTAGGGCGTCGTCCCTTCCGCACCCGAGCAAGCGCCCGCCTCGTTCGGGACCGTCCACGCCTGGCCGTCCGGGTAGACGACGTTGATGGCGTAGCGGCCCTGCGGCAGGCACCCGTACATGACGCCGTTCACGAGGTTGGTGACCTGACCGCGCGTCTGCACGCCGGTGAGCGTGCTCGGGCTCGACCCCAGCGGGGCCGTCTGCGGCTGGTCTGCGTTCGTCAGGAGGTCCGCGGGGATGACCGGGTTGACGTTCCCTCCCCCCGCGAAGGTGGCCTGGGGCGCGCCCGACTGCGGCGTCACGATGACGCCGCGCGGGTCGATTGCCGGGGGCGTGTCGAAGAGGTGGTTGAAGCAGATGACCGCCGGGCGCAAGCCGATCACGAGATGGTCCTGCTGGAAGACGTGCGGTGTGCCGTCGGCGTTGACCAGGGTGTCGTCGGCGCCCGGCGTGAAGGACGAGAGGCTGCTGATGCCCTGCCCCAGCACCGTGTTGAACAGCGTGTCCGACTGGCCTTGCCCGCCGAGGGGGTTGTTCTGCTGCGCGGTCAGGAAGGTGATGCCCTCCATGATGACGACCGGCTGCCCCGCAGCCCCCTGCGCCGTGAGGCTGGCCGGATCGATGGGCCCGCCGTTCGTCCCGTCATGCAACGGCGGGGTGCTGTCGACGAGCTTCGACAGGATGACTTCCGGCCAGAGCATCGGGATGACCCCCTCGGGGATCGTCAGCGGCAACCACTTCTGCATCCCGGGGTCGAAGTACTGGTTCTGCCAGACGGAGAACGAGCCCTCGGGCCCGGTCGGGTTCAGCTGGAAGTGGAACGGGTCCGTCGGCCCCGTTGCGACGGCCGCCGCGACCTCCGGCGGCGCGACGCCGAACTTGAGCGTCAGGTGGGGCAGGATCGCCTCGAACGTATTCGCGTCCTGCGCCGACGCCGTCGATATGGTGACCGCCGGCGCAGAAAGAGCGCCGATGTCCGCCGGGATGGTCAGGACCGGCATGAAGTCGGCGGACGTCTCGACGGTATTCGGAATCGTCGACCCCGTGCTGTTCTGGACCTGGCAGGTGTCCGGGTTGCCCGACCCAGGGTCTCCGAGCGGGCAGTCCGACGACTGTACGACCGCCGTGGTGAGGCTCCCGTCCGACGGCGACTGCGTCACCGTCATCCCCTGCGGATAGAGGTAGGGACGCGTGAGCGTGAGCGCCTGGCCCATCGACACGACGACGTTGCTCGTCAGGTAGCCGCTCGAGGGGATGTCGTACGTCGGGATCGTCTGCCCGGCCTGGAGCGGCTCGGGATTGCCGACGTTCACGGGGAGAAAATGCGGCTGGTAGTTCGGGTTGCCCTGGTTGATGGGCTTGAGCGCGTCGGCCGTGTCGAGATCGCCGCCGCCGATGTCGGTCGCCTCGGGGAGCTCGCGGATCTTGAACGTCGGGAGGAAGTCGCCCGTGTAGTCGAAGAACCCCTCGATCTCGTACGAGGCACCCTGGATCGTGCCGTCGGGCAGGGTGGTGCCGAGCGGCGAGACGGAGAACGGGGCGCTCACGGTGATGGTGTCGGTGAACCCGTGCTGGAGCGGGCAGTAGACGTCCGTCCCCGTGTAGCGCGGCTCGTTCTTGAAGAGCGTGTCGCCCGTCACGTCGGCGAAGTTCGCAGGCAGGGTCGCCAGGCCGTTCGGCGGCGGCGGGTTCCGGCGATCGAACACGAGGAGGATGGCGTTGCCGACGATGTGCCCGTTCGACGAGCAGGGGTGCGGGCCCTGGTAGAGGACCGTCCCCTGGATGACCCCGGCCGGCGCGAAGATGCGCGCGCCCGGGTCGTCGGGCACGTTGCCGCAGGCAACGGCAGCGGCGACGAGGGCCGTCTGCGCGAGCCTTACGAAGAGGCGAGTGGGTCCCATGCTCATGGCCTCGTCAGAACTTGTAGGAGAAGAGCGCCATCAGACGCCGGTCGATCCATTGCCCGAAGGGGTGCTCGCGGTGCTGGTCGTCGAGCAGGTTGAAGCCGACGCCGCGGATCTCGGCCTGGTTCTTGAGGAAGTGGTAGCCGATGGACGCGTTGAGCAGCTCGTACGACGGCAGGTAGAACGACTGGTAGTTGATGCGTTGCTGCTGGACGTTCTCGATCTGCTCGGCCCAGGTCTGCGGCGTGACGTAGTGGAAGTCGACCGAGCCGTCGAAGCCGATCTTCGTACGGACCTGGACGCCGGTGTTCAGCTTGAAGGCGCTCGTTCGCGCGTCGTTCGCGAGGAGGGCGAGCTGGGCGGGGGTGCATCCGCTCTGGTCCTCGTCGACCTTCATGAGCGTCCCGTTGGCGTACACGTCGAGACCCTCGATCGGGAACGTACGCAGGCCGAGCTCCGCGCCGTACACGTTGTACGTCTGGCACTGGTTCTCGAACCCGCCGAGGAAGACGGGGTAGAGGCCCGACTCCGGGTTCGGCGCCGTCGGCACCGCGGGGTTGGCGACGTCGCCCAGGGTGACGGGGCGGTTGGGCGCGAGCTCGATGAGGTTGTTCGCGTGGTTGTAGAAGAACGCGCTGTCGAACGTGAAGTAGTCGCTGTCCGAGTTGAGGTACCCGAGCTCGGTCGTGAAGATCTGCTCCGGGTTGACCTTGAAGCTCGGGTTGTCCGAGCGCTGCCCCTCGGAGATGAGGCCCGCGCCCGTGAGCGGCAGCTGCACGGGGATGCCGAGGTACGACTCGAGGAACGTCGGCGTCCGGAACGCCGTGCCGACCATCCCGCGGATGGTCGACTGCTTGCTCGGGTGGAACAGGATCGACGCGCGCGGCGACTGCACGATGCGGTCGAGGTAAGGGACGTAGTCGGCGCGGTAGTCGGCCACGATGGCGACGTGCCTGCCGAGCTTCGCCTCGTCGTGGACGAAGAAGCCGACGTGGTTCTCCGTCTCGTCGCTCGCCTGGTACGTCCACGAGACGGACTTGAACCGGTACGCGGCACCGACGTGGAGGTCGTTGTCGACGTTCGGGCCGAACGGGAACTGGTCGATGTACTGGACCTCGCCGTCGATCACCGCCAGGTTGAAGTGCCCGGGCAGGTTGGTCTGGCCGAGGTAGGCCGAGTTGATCCCGTTCTCGCCGCGGAGGATGTTCGTGAACGTGCGCGCCTCGAAGTGCTTCGAGTGGAGGAACAGCGTCACGTCCCCCACCGTGAAGGGGTTCAGCAAGATGTCGTTGATCGGGCCGATGCCGAGGATCTCGGCCGTGCCGCCGGTGTAGCCGCCCTGCAGGCCGACCGTGACGTCCTTGCCGAACTGCCGCGTCACCGTGCCGTCGATGCGCTCGGTGCGCTGCGAGGTCTGCTGGTCGTTGGAGAAGAGGCTCACGTCGGTGCGCCCGTTGGGGACCTCCTCGCTCCAGCGCGGCAGGTAGTCGTACCCGGCCGACACGCGGTAGGCGATCTCCTTGTCTCTCCCGCTCGCGTACACCGTGCCGTGCGTCGTGTTGTGGTCGCCGTAGCCGACCGAGAAGCCGCTGCCTCCCTCGCCCGGCGCCTTGGTGATGATGTTGATGACGCCGTTGAAGGCGTCGGCGCCGTAGAGCGCCGAGCCGGGGCCGCGGACGACCTCGATGCGCTCGATGTCCTCGACGCCGATGGAGAGGGTCGCCCAGAAGGTGGCGCCGATGAGATCGATGTAGACGCTGCGCCCGTCGACGAGGACGAGCACCTTGTTCGACAGGCGCTGGTTGAAGCCGCGCAGCGAGACCTCGGTCTGCGAGCCGGTGGTCTCCATGATGTCGACGCCGGCGAGGCGCCGGAGCAGCTCGGGGATCTTCGTGATGCCCGAGAGGCGGATGTCCTGCTCGGTGATGATCGACGTCGAGTTGGGCGCGTCGAGGGGGCTCTGCGCCGACTTGGACGCCGTGACGACCGTCTCCTCGAACACCTCTTCGGTCTTCAGCGCGCCCTCGGGCAGGTTCGCCGCCGACTCGCCCGGGAGCCTGGCCCCCGGCCGCGCCGCACCACCCGGCCCGGTCGCCCCTCCGGGCTGCGTGCCCGCGCCCGGGCCCGTGGGCCCACCCGGCGTCGCACCGGGGCCCCCCGGCGTCGGGCCGGTGGGGGTCTGTGCCTGCTGCGCCTCGACGAGCTCCGCCTGCTGCTTGCGGATCCGCGCCTCGAGGGCGGCGACGATCTGCGCGACCTCGTCCCGGTCCTTCGGGTTCCCCTCGAGGTACTTCTTGTAATAGGCGACGGCGTTCTCGAGATCGCCCTGGTCGACGTACGCGCGCGCGATGTTGTAGAGGACGTTGGGGTGCGGAAGGATGTCGTAGGCCTTCTTCAGCTCCTCGATGCCCAGGTCGTACTTGCCGTCGGCGATCTCCGCCATGCCCTTCTTGAAGTGGGCACGGGCCTCGGTTCGCTCGTCGGCGAGCGCGCTGCCCGACCATACGACGAGAGCGCCGAGTACGAGCCCGGCGACGATCCTGGCGAGGTTTCGTTCAGCCACGTTTCGCGCTCCGTCGAGTGAACCGAAGGCGCGCCGGTGAGGAACGTCGTGAGGCCCGGCTGCGCACCCGTCATCCCGAGGCTCGCCGCGAGCGTCCGCACGTCGGGCGCATCGAAGAAAGTCCCGGCACCGCTATCGCGAGGATAGATCAGCCGGTACGGCGGCGTCTTCTTTTCAGTGCGCTCAGTAGGGGATGTCGTTTTTGTAGCCGGTCGGCACGGGCGCCGTGTCGTTCTTCGGCTGCGGGGCGGGCCGCACGTTGAAGACCGGGGCGGGCGTCAGCCGGATGGTCAAGGGGCTATCGCCGACCTTCACGCTCTTCGTCTCCATGCGGTAGCCGCTCCGCGACAGCGTGAGCCTGTGCTCGCGCGCGGGGTCGGCGTCGGAGCCCTTGTAGAGGATGTCGCACGGCGTGCTCGAACAGAGCTCCACGCCGTCTTCCTTCACGCTCGCCCCGTCGGGGTCGGAGTTCACGCGAACCTTCACGAGCGAGGAGAGCGGCGCGATCGGGGCCGGGGGGGCCGTCGGCGCTGCGGCGGTCGGGCCGGTCGCCGGGGTGGCCACCGTGTCGGTCGGGGCGCCGGTCGGGTTGCCGCCGGCGAGGCCCGCCGCGGTCACGGGCTTGCTCGGGCGGAGCGCGACGTATCCGATGATCCCGGCGATGGCGAGCGCGCCCACGACGGCGGCCACGAGCATCCCCTTGGAGCCCGACTTGCCCGGCGCCTGGGACATGAGCGGCGCGCCCGCGGCGGGCGAGTCGCTCGGCACCGAGAGCGGCGACGGGATGCTCCCGGGATCGCTCGCGGACGGCGAGAGGAACGCGGGGTTGGCCCCGCTCACGCCGTTCGAGCTCCCCGTCACCTGCGGCCCGCTGCCGGAGCCCGACAGCGAGCGGTATTCGCCCGTCCCGACGCCGCTGATGGTGGCCGTGAGGGCGCCGCCGCCGATGCGCTTGAGCGCCGCGAGGACCTCGTCCATCGACCGGAAGCGCTGATCCGGGTCCTTGGCGATGCAGCGCGCGATGGCGTCTTCGAAGGCCGGCGTCACGTTGACGTTCGGGTTCATCGTCTTCAGCGGAGGAGCATCCTCGTTCACGTGCGCCATGAGGATGTTGACGCTGTTGGGGCGGTCGAACGGCACCTTCCCCGTGATCATCTCGTAGAGGATGATCCCGAGCGCGTAGATGTCCGTGCGGGCGTCGACCTTGTCGCCGCGGATCTGCTCGGGCGCCATGTACTTCGGGCTGCCCATGAACAGGCCCGTCTGCGTCAGGTCCTCGCCCTTGCCGTCGCCCGAGACGTTCTTCACGAGGCCGAAGTCGAGGACCTTCACGAAGTCGGTCTCGTCCCCGTGCTCGACCAGGAAGATGTTCGCGGGCTTGAGGTCGCGGTGGATGACGCCGAGCGAGTGCGCCTCGCGCAGGGCGCGGCAGATCTGGCGGGCGACGTGGGCGGCGCGCTCCTCGGGGAAATGCCCTGCCTCGCGGATGGCCCGGTGGAGCGTGTGCCCCTCCAGGTACTCCATCGCCATGTAATAGATGTCGTCCTCGGTGCGGCCGTAATCGAAGATCGTCACCGTGTTCGGGTGCGTGAGCTTCGACGCGATGCTCGCCTCGAGGAAGAAGCGCTTGTGGAACTCGGGATCGTGCTCGCCCGCGTAGTTCGGGTTGAGGACCTTGATCGCGCACACGCGGCCCAGCGGGGCCTGCTCCGCGCGATAGACCTTGCCCATCCCGCCACGCGCGATCAATGCGTTGATCTTGAAACGATCGTTGATGAGGCGCCCGATGAGCGGATCGGGAGCTCCCGTGCTCTTCGATACCGATGCCACCGACGCCCGCTCGGTCATTGGAGACGCTCCCGAAGCAGGCCCTAGCCAGGAGGCATAGGCACCCGCGATCTCAGTGTGCCTGGGGCGTTTCAGCGTGTCAACGCGACGCGCGAGACGGTCCCGCGCGGCAGTTTCGGCCCAAAGCCCCAGCCGTGCGCCGATGCGCCCATGTAGGAGAGGCGCGCCTTCGCTCCGAGCGCAGCGGGAAGGACGCGAGGGATGGGGCGTCGCGTCAGCGCGCGCCCGGACGCATCCGCGTGCGGCGGGCAAGCAAGTCGAGGTAAGGTCCCGCGCACAGGAACCGCGCCATGAACCCTCGTTCCGTAGGCTCCGTAGGCTCCGTAGGCTCCGTAGGCTCCGTCCACTCCGTTCGCTCCTTTCGCCACTTCCTCGTCGGCCTCCTCGCGCTCGTCACCACGGTGCTCGTCGCGCCGCTCGCGCTGGCGGGGGGGAACTTCTCGATCAAGACGACCGACGTGACCGAGAGCAGCGGCGAGTGGCACGTGAAGGTGCGCATCGATCTCCCCCGGGCCCCGCCGATGATGCACACGCCGATGCGCTTCACCTTCTCGAAGGAGGCGGTCGACGAGCGGGCCATCATGCAGAAGGGCGCCGACCCCGTGCACCACCGCATGGTGCAGGACACGCCCGCCAAGCAGATCCAGTCGATGGACGTCGACTTCGCCGACGCGAGCGGCAAGGTCTTCAAGTCCACGTACTTCGAGTTCGACCTCCGCCGCGACGGCGGGTACTTCGAGGCGGGCGAGTACCTCGTCTCGCTCTCGGGCCCGGACGGCGACGTCGGCGGGGCGCAGAAGCTCGTCCTCAAGGGCGACAACCCGCCCGTCTACCGCGGGGCGATGGATTTCTCGGGCGACGCCAAGTCGACCAAGAAGAAGGGCGTCGACATCCAGTCGGTGAGCACGGGGCTCGATGGCGGCGCGAAGGTCGCATCGAACGACGACACCAACGCCGCCGTTCCCAGCGGCGACGTCGCCCCGGTCGGCAACGGCGGCTCGATGATCCCCGACTCGGCGTACAACAAGACGGCCGAGGAGGAGGGCGTGAAGGACCACCCGAGCGGGTGCGGATGCATCGCGGCAGGCCTCGAGTCGCAAGGGGCGGCCCCCTTCGCGATGGGAAGCGCGCTCCTGCTCGGGCTCGGGCTGGCGCTCCTCCGCATCTCGCGGCGCCGCAGCGCGGCCGGCTGAGAGCGCGGACCGGGACGACGTGACGCCGAACGAGGCGATCCAGCAGGCGAAGCAGGGCAAGCTCCGGCCCCTCTACGTGGTGGCCGGCGAAGAGCGTCTGCTCCGCGATCAGGTCGTGGCGGCGCTGCGCGAGGCCTCTCTCGCGGGCGGCGTCGCGGCGTTCAACGAGGACAAGTTCACGGCGGGCGAGGGCGACGTCGAGAACGTCATCGCGGCGGCGCGCACCGTGCCGATGATGGCGCAGCGGCGGTTCGTCCTCGTGCGCGGCGCCGAGCGGTGGGACGCGGGCGAGGGGCGCGAGTCCGACGCCTCGCCGTTCGACCGACTCGCCGAGTACGCGGCCGCGGCGGTCGACTCGACGTGCATGGTGATCGTCTCGTCGAAGCTCGACGGCCGCCGCAAGTTCGGGCAGCTGGCCCGCAAACAGGGCTGGATCGTGGTGTGCGACCCGCTCGACGCGCGGGCGCTCCCCGACTGGATCGCCGGACGCTTCGCGGCGAAGGGCCACGACGTCGACCGCGACGTCTCCGAGCTCCTCGCCGCGCTCGCCGGCCCCCAGCTCTCGTCGGTCGACGACGCGATCGAGCGCCTCTCGCTCTACGTCGGGCCGGGCGCCCCCGTCGACGAGGCGGCCGTCGGCGCGTGCGTGGCCCGCGTCCGCACCTCGGACACCTGGGACCTCGTCGACGCCGTGGGCGCGCGCGACCTCGGGCGGGCGCTCCGAACGCTCGCAGACGCCTACGATCCGCGCGAGCGAGGCCTCCCGCTGCTCGGCGCCCTCGCCTGGAGCATCCGGCAGCTCGCCCGCTACCAGGCCGCGGTCCTCGGGGGCGCCTCGCCCGACGAGGCGGCGCGGCGCGCGGGCGTCTTCCAGCCCTACCGTGCGCGCGACCTCGGCCAGAAGGCCCGCGCCGTCCAGCCGCGCGAGGTCGAGCGGTGGATGCTCGTCCTGGCCGACACCGACGTCGCGCTGAAGAGCTCCCGCCGCGCCGCCGACGCCATCCTCGAGGAGATGCTCACGCGCCTCTGCCGTGGCGAAGGCGCCACCCGGAGCGCGCGCTCAGCATCCTAGGAGAGAGGCAATTTGACGGCGAGTCGACTCGTCCCTAGGTTGCGCACCGGAGATTGAGATGCACGTCCCCCCGCGGGTGATCCGGCCTCAAACACAGACAGAGCCTTCCCACGAGCCTCCCGAGTCCCCGGCCAGGGCCACGTTGCCCACGCGGCACGGCGACTTCGAGACGCACGTCTTCCCGGGCGAGCACGTGGCGCTCGTCTTCGGCGACGTGCACGGCCGGGAGGACGTCCTCGTGCGCGTGCACTCCGAGTGCATGACGAGCGAGGTGTTCGGCTCGCTCAAGTGCGACTGCAAGGAGCAGCTCGACGCGGCGATGGCCGCCGTCGCGCACGCCGGCGCGGGCGCGGTGCTCTACCTCCGGCAGGAGGGGCGCGGCATCGGCCTCGCCAACAAGATCCGCGCGTACGCCCTCCAGTCGCGCGGGCACGACACGGTCGACGCGAACCGCCTCCTCGGCCTCCCCGACGACGCGCGCAAGTACGACGTCGCGCGCGACATGCTCGCGCACCTCGGCGTCGCGAGCGTGCGGCTGATGACGAACAACCCCGAGAAGGTGCGCGCCCTGCGCGTCCTCGGCGTCGAGGTCACCGGGCGCGTCCCGGTGGTCGTCCCCCCGAACAAGCACTCGGCGCGCTACCTCGAGGCCAAGCGCCTCCGCATGGAGCACGACCTGCCGGCCCTGGCACCATTGCGCGCGGCGAGCGGTGATGCTGAATAGCGCTCGATGCGCATCGCGCTGACGTACAACCTTCGCGTCACCGACTCCGAGGAAGAAGCCGAGTTCGACCCGCCCGAGACGATCGCGGGCGTCGAGCGGGCGCTGGCGCGCGCGGGGCACCGCGTGGAGCCCGTCGACGTGACCGGGCCGGCCTCGCTGCTCGTCACGCGCCTCGAGGCGTTCGCGCCCGACATCGTGTTCAACCTGGCCGAGGGGCACCGCGGCAAGTCGCGCCGCGCCTTCTACCCGGCGCTCTTCGAGGAGCTCGGGATCCCGTCGACGGGGAGCGACGCGTACACGCTCACGGTGACGCTCGACAAGGCCCTCACGAAGAAGCAGCTCGCCGGCTGGGGCGTGCCGAGCCCGCGCGGCCGGTTCGTCACGCGCGAGATGCTCAAGAGCGGCGGCCTCGACGAGCTGCCTTTCCCGGTGCTCGTGAAGCCGAACTTCGAGGGCTCGAGCAAGGGCATCGGGCAAGACAGCGTGGTCGAGGACCCGTTCGCGCTCGGGCGCGTGCTCGACGAGCTCCTCGCCAAGTACCCCGACGGCGCGCTCGTCGAGCGGTACGTCCCCGGCGTCGACGTGCGTGTCGTGCTCGTCGAGGGCCTGCCGCGCCTCGCGCCCGTCGAGACGATCGTCGACGCGGGCTACCCGCGCCGCTTCGAGATCTTCGATTACAAGCTCGCCAACCTCGACACGCGCTTCGTCGAGCGGCGCGCGCCCGCCCGCCTCCCGCCGAACGTCGGCGACCGCCTGCGCGATCTGGCCGACCGCACGCTCGCCGCGTTCGCGCTGCGGGACGTCGCGGCGCTCAACTTCCGCGTCGCGCCCGACGGCGAGGTCTGGTTCCTCTCGACGACCGCCATCCCGAGCTTCGACGCGCAGGGCGCGCTCTTCGCCGCGACGCGCGCCGCGGGCTTCGACTACGACGCGACCGTCCTCGCGGTCCTCCGGTCGGCGGCGAAGCGGCACGGCCTGACGCCCATGCTCGACGGGACCAAGCCGCGCCCGCCGCGCGCGCGCCGCACGAGCCTGCGCGTCGGGCTCGCGTTCAACATGAAGCGCATCGACTCGGGCGCGGGCGACGACCGCGAGGCCGAGTACGACGAGCCGGAGACCATCCAGGCGATCACGACCGCCATCGAGAGCCACGGGCACGTCGTCGTGCCGCTCGAGGCGACGCAGGAGTTCCCGCGCGCGCTCATGGCGAGCAACGTGGACGTCGTGTTCAACATCGCCGAGGGGATGTCCGGCCGCAGCCGCGAGGCGCAGGTGCCGAGCCTCTGCGAGCTCCGGGGCATCCCGTACACCGGGAGCGACTCGGCGACGCTGTCGCTCTGCCTCGACAAGGCCCTCGCCAAGCGCCTGCTGGTCGACGTCGACACGCCCGCCTTCCAGGTGCTCGTCACGGGGCGCGAGAAGCTCCGCCCCTTCCGCTACCCGGTCATCGTGAAGCCCAACCAGGAGGGCACGAGCAAGGGCATCTCGAAGAAGAGCGTCTGCGACGACGAGGCGCGCCTGCGCGAGGTCGCGCGCGAGCTCATCGACCGCTACGGGCAGCCGGCGCTCGTCGAGGAGTACATCGTCGGGCGCGAGCTCACGGTGGGCCTTCTCGGCGAGAAGCGGCCGCGCGTCCTTCCGCCGATGGAGGTCGTGTTCCTCAAGCAGCACGACCGGCCCGTCTACGACTACGAGTGCAAGCAGCACTGGCCCGAGCACGTCCGCTACGAGTGCCCCGCGAACCTGACGAAGGACGAGCTCCGCGCCGTCGAGAAGGCCTGCCGTACGACGTTCATGACGCTCGGCTGCCGCGACGTCGCGCGCGTCGACCTGCGCATCGCGCCCGACGGCAAGGTCTACGTCCTCGAGGTGAACCCGCTGCCGGGCCTCACGCCCGACTACAGCGATCTCTGTCTCATCGCGAACGGCGCGAAGATCGACTACCGCACGCTCCTCGGGGAGATCCTGTCGGGCGCCATCAAGCGATGGCAGGGCAAGCAGCGCGTGAGCGTGGGCGAGCGCGTCGAGGAGCCCGCGCCGCTGGTCGTGAGCGCGGGCGTGGGCGCGAGCGCGGGCGTGAGCGCGGGCGCGGGCGCGAGCGCGGGCGTGGGCGCGGGCGTGAGCGCGGGCGCGGGCGCGGGCGCGGGCGCGAGCGCGGGCGCGGGCGCGAGCGCGGGCGCGGGCGTGAGCGCGGGCGCGGGCGAAGACGCGGCGAACTGACGGGCGGGCGCGATCAAGAGCGAGGCCCGGAGAGCGCCCCTCTTCGTGGCGCCCCCCGGACCCCTTCGTGTCTGCGCGTTCGACGCCCGTGCGGGGAGGTGCTCGGGCTCCCCGGGCGGCGGCGCGCACCGCGACGACGGCTACTTCCCGCTCGTTCCCGTGGTGGGAGCGGGCGGAGGTGCCGCCGTCTGCTGCACAGTCGGCGCGGGATCCGGCGTCACGGTCACCGTGATGGGCGTGATTTGCACGCCTGTCACGTTGCCCTTGATGGCTGCCTTGGCCTTTCGGCTGACAGTCCCACGCGCTACGCGCGTCGCCTTCGCCCTCGCCGCGGCGACCGCCCGCTGCTCGGTGCTCATCGGAGCCTTGGCCTTGAGAGGCTTCAGCCCGAAGAGCGCGAGCACCGTCGGTGCGTTGCCGAACATCGAGAGCAGGTTGCGCCGGAAAGCCGAGATCGTCGGACTCGCCTTCGCCACCGTGCTCCGCGCGTTCGCCACCGCCGCCTTGGAGGCCGCTTCCGCAGCGATCAGCGCCTGGATCGCGTCGATGACGCCCTGGAAGAGCGTCACGAGATCCTGCGTGCTGAGCTGCGTGTTCTCCAACGTGAACTGCCCGCTGGGGAACTGCGTCTGCAGGCCCGAGACGAGCGCCTGCAGTGCCGCCAAGGCCGTCGCCCTGGATCGGATCGGAATGCTGGACATGACAATTGTTCTCCTTTCCGGGAGGGGCGCACACGTCGCCTGACCGGCGAACCGACGAGAGCGGAATGCTCCCGGCAGGGAGTGCCTTGGGCCTGGGCCCACGGTGAACCGTGGGCTTGCGCCTGCCGTTTTCTCCCCTCCTATAGACACAGTCCCGCCCGATCCCGGTTTTCGCCGTCGCGCGACGAAGAAAAACGGATCGATCTGGCCAAGTGACGGAAACGACAGGGAAACTATTTTTCGCCGTCCTCCACCCGCGCCTCGATCGGGCCGGAGCACTCTTCGCGGTCGCCGGTGCCCGCGACGCTCCGCACCGTGCATCGCTCGCGCACCTCTCCGCGAGCGATCCTCACCCCGGCGCATCGTTCGCTCACCCCGCCGCACGCGATCCTCACCCCCGCCCATCGCTCGCGCACCCCGGCGCGACCGATCCCCACCTCCGCGCGTCGCTCGCGCACCCCGGCGCGAGCGATCCCCACCTCCGCGCGTCGCTCGCGCACCCCGGCGCGCGCGATCCCCACCTCCGCGCATCGCTCGCGCACCCCGGCGCGTCGTTCACGGGCCCCTGCGCGCCCCATCCTCGCTCCTGCGCATCGCTCGCCCCCCCGTGCGCGCCCCTCGTCCGCCCCGGATCAGCCCTTCCGCACGGCGTCGCGCCGCGCCCGGTCCCCCTCCCTTTGCGGCCTCGCGGCTTTGCGGCTCTCCCTCTCCGCTCCGTCTCCTCTCCTCCTCGTTCTCCCAGTGGCCACTCCGGCGCCGGCTCGCTTACTCTGCCCACTCCCCCTCCCGCTCATGCCCTTCCCTTTCCGCACCACGCCGGCGCTCGCGGCCGCGCTCGTCCTGCTCTCCTCCTCCGCCGCGGCGCAGACGCTGCCGTCGCTCGACGCGCGCACGTGGAAGCCGTCGCCCGACCCCGCCGCGGGGCTCGTCCTCGAGCCGACGCAGGAGCCGGGGGCGTGGGAGTGGAACGTCGCGGCCTGGCTCTCGTACGCGCAGGAGCCGGTCGCGCTGCGCGACGCCTCGTCGAACGCCGTCGTTTACCGGCCCGTCGGGCACCAGCTCACGACCGACGTGACGGCGGCCCTCGGCCTCGGCGACCGCGCGGAAGTCGGCCTCGACGTGCCGGTCCTGCTCTTCCAGGACGGGACGAGCGGCCTGCCCGCCACGGTCGCCAGCGGCGGACGCGTGCCGGCGGCGGGCATCGGCGACGTGTCGATCCTCGGCAAGGGCACCATCGTGCGCAACGATCCGCACGGCGTGCCGCTCGGCTTCGGGCTGGCCGCGCTCGGCGCCGTGCAGCTCCCGTCGGGCGATCGCGCGAGCTTCCTCGACGAGGCGTCGACCACCGTCTCCTTGCGCCTCCTCGCCGAGTACGCGGTCGGCGTCGGCGCTCTCCGCGCTACGGCCGGCTACACGCTCCGCACGAAGGACGTCACCTGGCCCGACGCGTCGCTCGGCGGCGTCACGTTCGGCGACGTCATCCCGTGGTCCATCGGCGCGACGCTGCGGCCGAAGGGCGTCTTCCCGAAGCTCGACGAGGACGACCGCCAGTCGTGGGAGCTCGCCTTCCACGGCGCGTTCGCGGGGCCCGGCACGTCGGACTTCGGCGCCGGGTCGCCCGTGCTCGTCGCCGCCGACGACCGCGTCGGGCTCGGCCACTACAAGGACGCGTTCATTCTCGCCGGCGTCGACGTGGGGCTCGACCACGCGTTCGGCGTTCCCGCGGTGCGCGGCGTCGTCGCCCTCGGCTGGGCGCCGCGCGCGCACGACCGCGACGGCGACGGCATCCCCGACGACCGGGACGAGTGCCCCGATCTGGCCGAGGACAAGGACGGCATCCAGGACGACGACGGGTGCCCCGAGGACGACGCCGACGGCGACGGCATCCTCGACACCGAGGACGCGTGCCCGCTCGTCCCCGGCGTCCGCTGGAACGACCCGAAGAAGAACGGCTGCCCCGCGCCCGACACCGACGGCGACGGTGTGCCCGATCCCGTCGATGCCTGCCCCGCCGAGAAGGGCCCGCCGAGCGACGACCCGAAGAAGAACGGCTGCCCGCCGACGTCGAACGATCGCGACAGCGACGACATCCCGGACGACGCGGACAAGTGCCCCGACCAGCCCGAGGACAAGGACGGCTTCCAGGACTTCGACGGCTGCCCCGATCCGGACGACGACGGCGACGGCATCCCCGACCACGACGACGCGTGCCCGCACGTGAAGGGCGAGCCGTCGACCGACCCGACGAAGAACGGCTGCCCGAGCGTCGATCGCGACGGCGACACGTACGACAACGACGTCGACCAGTGCCCGAACGAGGCCGAGGTCTTCAACGGCGTGAAGGACGACGACGGCTGTCCCGACGAGGGCGGGCGGCCGCTCGTGACGGTGGACGTCGTGAAGAACGCGGTCGTCCTGCGCGTCGCGCAGCCGGTGCTCTTCACGGGCACGGGCGACACGCTCGCCGTCGACCCGAAGAGCGCGACGACGCTCCGCGCGATCGCGCTCGAGCTCAATCGCCGGCCCGACTGGACGCTCGCCGTGGGCGCGCGCCCGGGCCCCGGCACGCCCGAGGAGGCGCAGCGCGCGTCGCTCGAGCGAGCGCTCCTCGTGGCCAACCGGATCGCGACGTACACGCACCGGACGAACGCGGCCGAGGCCGTGGGGTGGGACGCGGTGAAGCAGCAGCCGAGCGCCGCGGCAGGTGTGGGCTTCGCGGTCCTGCTGAGCGGGCAACCCCGCGCGGCGGCCCCGCTCCCCGAGAAGACCCAGCCCGCCCCACCCGCGAAGCCGGAGAAGAAGTGAGCGTCAGGCGCCGCGCTCGCGTCCGCGCCCACGCTTGCGCCCACGCTCACGCCCGCGCTCACGCCCGCGCCCGCGCCCGCGCCCACGCCCACGCCCACGCCCGCGCCCGCGCCCGCGCCCGCGCCCGCGCCCGCGCCCGCGCCCGCGCCCGCGCCCGCGCCCGCGCCCGCGCCCACGCCCGCGCCCGCGCCCACGCCCACGCCCGCGCCCGCCCCCGCGCCCACGCCCACGCCCGCGCCCGCCCCCGCCTCCCTCGCCTCCTCGCCCTCCTCCCTCTCCTGCTCGGCCTCGGCCTCGCGGCCCCGGCCTTTGCGCAGCCGCAGCCCCGGCCCCTGCCGCCCCCGCACTTCCAGCCGCCGCCGCAGCTCCAGCCTCCTCCGCAGCTCCAGCCGGTGCCCCGGCGCGGGTTCGCCCGCCCCCCCTTCTCGCCGCCCGCCCTGGTGCAGCCGCGCCCTCTCCCGGCGCCGGCCGCCGAGGCGCCGAACGCCGACTTCCGCGGGCGCTTCGGGCTCGACGTGGCCGCGCGCCTGCTCCGGAGTCCGGATGCGGACGAGCGCCTGCGCGGCCTCGAGCGAGTCGCCGCCACCCGGACTCCCGAGGCCCTCGCGCTGCTCGAGCGGGCCGCGGCGTCGGGGCTGCCCGGCACGCAGCTCGAGGGGATGGCGCGGAGCGATCCACGGGCGCTCCTCGTCGTCGTGCGCGCGCTGGCGTCGTGGATCGATCGCGAGCCGGCGCGGGCCGCGCTCGAGGCGCTCCTCAAGGAGTCGGCGCAGGCGTTCACGCCGCGCGGAGGGTCGCAGGCGCAGGCGAAGGACCCGGCGGCCGAGGAGGCCGACAGCGTGGGGCGCGTGCTCCGCGCGCGGCAGGAGGCCGCGATGGCCCTGGCGGCGTCGGGGGACGCGGCAGCGCTCGAGACGCTCGTGGCGATCGGGCGCTCGAACGGCCCGGGGCAGCAGGCCGCGCTCGACGCCATCGCAGCGCACCCGCCGGCGGCGGGGCTGCTCGGCGGCGTGGCGCTGACGACCGCCTCGACGGTGGCGCTGGCGCTCGAGTCGGGCGATCTGCGGTCGCTCGACGCGATCCTCGGGGCGGTGCACGCGAGCGACCCGGGGCTGCGGGCGGCGGCCATCGCGGCGCTCGGGTTGGCGGGTGACGCGCGCGTGCTCGACGCGGCGCGCGAGGCGGCCAAGGACAAGGAGCCGCGCGTGCGCGTGGCGGGAGCCGACGCGCTGGCGCACCTCGGGGCGCGCGACGCGGCGAAGGCGATCGAGGCGCTCGTCGGGGACGACGCGACGGCGCGCGACGGGCTTCGCCTCGCCGGCGCGGTGCAGGACGAGGGCGTGACCAAGGCCCTCGCGGCGCGCGCGGCGGCGTCCGCCGATCCGGAGCTCCGGGCGCTCGCGGTGGCGGCGCTCGGGAGGCAGACGGCGCCCTCGGCGGTGACCGCGCTCGCGAGCTTCGCCGCGGACCCGAGGCTCGCGGGCGATGCGGCGCAGGCGCTCGCGCGCTCGCCGAGCGCCGCGGCGCAGGCGGCGATCGAGGCGATGGCGGCGTCGGCGGCGCCGGGCGCCCGGCGGCTCGCGGCGCGCGCGTACTTCGTCCGGAGGATGGCGCGCGGCGTGCGGACGAGCCGGGGGGACGCGCTGCTCGCGGCCCTGGCGGCGTCGGCGGACGGGGCGGACCGGGCCGTCGGCGTGGAGGCGCTCGTCGTCCTGGGCGAGCGGCCGCTGGCGAAGGCGCTCGACGACGCGGACCCGCGGGTCCGGCGAGCCGCGGCGATGGCGGCGGGGCCGGTCGCGACGGCGGCGGAGACGCTCCTCGCGCGGCTGGGCGTCGAGACGGACGAGGCGACGCGCGTGGTGCTCGCGGCGGGGCTCGCCGGGGGGGATCCCGCGGGCCGCGTGCCGACGGCGGTCCTCCTCGAGCGCGCGCAGGGCGGCGGGGGAGACGCTCCGCTGGCGGCCCTCGCGCTCGCGCAGCGGGCGGACGAGGAGCTCGCGCCGCGGGTGGACGCGCTCCTCGCGTCGCACGATCCGTGGATCCGCGCGCACGTCGCGCGGGGCCTCGCGGCGAGCGCGTCGCGCGACGTGACGGGGCGGCTCGGCGGCGCCTTCGCGTGGGAGCCGGCGCCCGAGGTGCGGCGCGCGCTCGTCGAGGCGCTCGCGGCGCGGACGGGAGAGGACGCGGACGCGCCGTCGCGGCGGCAGGCGCTGGAGCTCGCGGCGTCACTCGAGCCCGACGCGGTGACCCGGAGGGAGGCACAACGCGCGCTCGACGGCGGGCGGCAGCCCCCGCGGCCGGCCGGGCAGGAGGTGGCGTGGCTGCGGGTCGTGGCGGCCGACGGCGCGACGCGCCCGAAGGACCTCACGGGAGCGATCGTGGGCGAGGACGGAATGGCACGCCCGGTCGTCTTCGACGACGACGGCTACGCGCTCGTGCCGGGGATGCCGCCGGGCGACGCGCAGCTCCGGCTCGACGCGCGGCCGCCGGCGTTCGACGGCCGCTGACTCGACGGCCTCCGAGGGGTTCCCGCGCGGCGCCGCGGTGCTATGGACGCCGGGTCCGCCATGAACCGCAAGAGCCCCTCCCCGCCCGAGCCGGGCGCGTCGCCGTCACCTCCGGCACCGGCCACGCCGGCCACACCGGCCACGTCGGCCACGTCGGCCACGTCGGCCACGTCGGCCGCGTCGGCCGCGGGCGGCCCGTCGTTCGAGGTGGCCATCAAGCGCCTCGGCGAGATCGTGCAGACGCTCGAGAAGGGCGACATGCCGCTCGAGGAGTCGCTGCGGCTCTTCGAGGAGGGAGTGAAGCTCTCGCGCGTGTCGCAGCAGCGGCTCGACGCGGCGGAGAAGCGCGTGGAGCAGCTGCTCGCGGTCGACGCCGAGGGCCGCGCGAAGACGCAGCCGTTCGCGACCGACGCGGCGGAGACGGACGACGAGCGCGAGCCCGACGAGGGCGTTCCGTTCTGAGCGCGCCTGCGTTCGCGCCGGCCCGGGCGGCGGGCCTCAGCGCCCGATGGCGCCGCGGTAGACGAAGCCGTCGCTCGCGAAGCCGTCGCCGAACTTCACGGGGTACCAGCCGTCCTTCGGCGCGCCGAGGTGGATCTCGGTGCCGCGCTGGAGGCGCGCGACGACCTTGCCGGTCTTCGGCGCGTCGCGGATGATCGCGACCTCCCAGACGATCTGCGCGGACGAGCCGTCCCCCGCCGAGGGCGCATGCGACGCAGCCGGCGAGGCGCCCTCGACGCCGGCCGCGGGCGCCGGGGCCCCGCCCGCGAACGTGACGGAGTACGCGACGCTGTAGCGCGGGTTGTCGTGCTGGACGCCGGTGACTGCCGTGTCCTTCATGTCCTCCTTCGCGCAGGCGAGGAGCGCCTCGGGCGCGCTGACGGCGTGGCCCCTGCCGAGGTCGACGCGCAGGCCTCCGCGCGGGAAGTCGACGTGGACGACGAGGTGGAGCTTGCCGCTCGCTGCCGCCGCGTCCGGGCACTCCGCGAGCTTGCGCAGGCGCGGCATGACGATGCCGTCGAGGCCGGGGAGCGACCCGCAGTCGCCGCCCTTCATCGCGTCGCCGTCGGACGACTTGCACGCGAAGACGACGCCGTGGCCGACGCTCACGCTGACGGGGAGAGCGGCCGCGGAGGGCGCCGGGACCGAGGCGCCGCCGACGGGGGTGGCGGCAACGGCAGGGACGGTCGGGGACGGAGACGGGCCGGGGCCCGCGGCGCCGGTCGGTGCCTCCGCCGGCGCGGGCGCGCCGGGCGCGCTGGATGCGACGCTCGACGCGGACTCCGGCAGGCTCGGCCCCATGCGCACGCCGGCGAGCTTCGGCCACGCCACGCCGACGAGGAACCCGACCGCGGCGATGACGCCGACGCGCGACCAGGACGGCCTGTCCTCGGCGGACGACGGGATCTGCACCGAGAGCGGACCATCCGCCTTGCGGGAAAACATCGAAGCCCCTCGTTACCACGAGGCCCCCGGAAGGGCCGAAAACCCGGTGTTCTTCTCTCCGCTCGTGCGTCAGCGCTTCACGGACGAACGACCAGCTCGAGAAAGAGAGTCCCGCCCTGGTAGCTCTGCCCGCCGACGAAGAACGCCTGGTTCTCGCTCGCGGTCACGTGCAGGCCCTTGAGGAAGTCCGCCTTGCCGGGCTCGCTGATGTGCGCCTCGAGCTGGTAGCGGCGCTCGGCCGCGTCGGAGACGCCCCCGAGGAGGATCTGGACGGTGCGCCCGTTGACCAGCGAGAAGAGGACCGGCTTCGCCATGTCGAGCGGCATCTGCTTGCGGTCGAGGAGGCGGAAGACGTTGTACCGGGCGAAGGGCTCCTGCGTCTGCGGCAGGTCGTGGATCTGCGGGTCGACCGCGACGCCGCCGTCGGTGTGCGTTGCCTGGATGACGCTGAGCTCGATGGTCGGGCCGGCCGCCGCACGGGCCGCCCCGGCGACAGCGAGAGTGACTCCAGCGACGCCGAAGGCGGCGACGGCGGCGAACGGCACCGCCCCGAGGAGAGAGCCGCGGATCACGGCTTCCCCGGCTCGTCGGAGATCATGATGACGACGCTCGAGGGAGCAGCCTGCCCCGCCGCGGCCGCCACGCCCACGCCGGGGATCTCGAAGACGGTCACGTCGTGCGCCGGCGAGTCGATCTCGTCGACCTCCACGCCGAGCCCCGCGTTGGCCGCCTGCTGCGCGACCTCGTTCAGCGCCGACGATGTGGGCTCGGGCGCGACGACGGGCTGCGCCGTCGGCGCGGGCGGCGGGGGCGTCACGCTCGCGACGGGGGCCTGAGGCACGTCCGGCGCGTCGCCCGAGCGTGCGTAGAGCGCGATGGCCGCCGCCACCGCGAGCACGCCCACGCCCATCCCGAAGTAGAGCGGCGCCTTCGACCGCTTCGCGCGCGCGTCCGCGAGGCGCACGACGCCCTGCCCGCCCGTCTGCCCCGTCGCGTCGGCCGCGATCTTCGCCATCACGGCCTCGGCGATGCCGTCGGCCGCCGCCAGCTTCCCGGCGTTCATCTCGTCGAGCCAGTCGCCCAGCACCGACCCCTGCATCGCCTCGACCACGTGACGCGCCTCGTCGCTCCCCGCCGCGAGCTTCTCGACGCGGGCGCGCTCGTCGCCCTCGAGCTCGCCGTCGGCCAGCGCCATCAGGTCGATCAGGTTCTCGCGCGAGAGGCTCATGGCTCCCTCGCCGGCTCGCTCGGCGGAGCCTGCACCTCGCCCGACGCACGCGCACCGACCTGCTCCTTGTAGCAGTCGGCCAGCGCGCGCTGGAGCTTCTGGCGTGCGTGGAAGAGGCGGCTCATGATCGTGCCCTTGGATACGTTCATGGCCTGCGCCATCTCTTCGTAGCTGAGGCCGTCGATCTCGCGCATGACGATGACGGCGCGGTGATAGCTCGGAAGGGCGTCGAGCGCCGTCTGGAGGCGCGCGGCGATCTCGCCGCGACGCACGACGTCGACCGGGTCCGCGCCGTCGATCCGGCCGAGGAACGGCAAGTCCAGGTCGGCTCCGTCGTCGCTCTCGAGGCGCGCTTCCTCGAGGTCGGTCGTCTGCCTTCCCGGTTTTCGGATGAGATCGATGCTGAGGTTCGTGATGATGCGATAGAGCCAGGTGAAGAAGCTCGACCCGCCCTGGAAACCGGCGAGGTTCTTGAAGACGCGCAGGAAGGCGTCCTGCACGAGCTCGCGCGCGTCGTTCTCGTCGCGCACCAGGGCAAGCGCGATCGCGAACGCACGGCGCTGGTGGCGCTCGACGAGCTGTCGAAATGCCCCCATGTCACCGGCCTGCGCCTTCGCGATAAGCGCACGGTCTTCCTCCGCTTCTCGTGCCCTGTCCTGTTTCAGGTTGGACGCCGCCGGGGCGGGGGTATTCACCGGCGGCGCCGAGGGAGGCGCGTTCGGCTTCCGCGGGCCGGCCCCATCGTCGACCGAGCGCGCGCGTCGAGCGGAGGGGTTCCCGGGCACGGCCCTACGGTAATACGAGTCGGTTCGGCTAGGAACCCGTGCGAGTAGCACGGGAACGGCTCGGCTAGCGGGGGCCGGGGGCTGTGGGCGGGTCGGGGAGCTGACCCAGGGTGACCTTCTGGTCGAACTGCTTGCCCTCGCGCATCACGCGGACCGTGATGGTGCGGCCGACCCCGGTGGTGCTGGCCAGCCACTGGAGCCTGGAGGACCGGTCGATGGGCTGCCCCTCGAAGGCCACGATGACGTCCCCGGCCAGGAGCCCCGCCTTGTCCGCCGGGCCCCCGGGGGTCACGTATTCGAGCACCGCGCCGCTCGTCCCTTCCACCGTGATGCCGAGGGCTTGTCGCTCCTCGCGGGAGAGCTCGCGCACGTCCTTGATGCGCACCGACAGGGCGCTCCGCGTGAGGTGCCCGTCTCGCAGCAGCATGGGCAGGAGCTGCTTGATCATGTTGATGGGGATGGCGAAGCCGATGCCCTGCGCGCCGCCCCCGCGGATGGCCGAGTTCATTCCGACGACCTCGCCCCGGAGGTTGAGCAGCGGGCCGCCCGAGTTGCCCGGGTTGATCGACGCGTCGGTCTGGAGGAAGTCGTAGTACCCCGCCGGATCGAGCGGCACGTCGTCCTTCGTACGGCCCTTCGCGCTGATGATCCCGGCGCTCACCGTGTGGGACAGCCCGAACGGGTTCCCGATCGCGACCGCCCAGTCGCCGACCTCGATGGCGTCGGAATCCCCGAGGGGCAACGGCCGGAGGTCCTTCGTGTCGATGCGGACGACCGCGATGTCCGTCGGCGGGTCGGTCCCCACGAGCTTGCCCGCGAAGGTGCGCCCGTCGGAGAGCTTCACCTCGACGGCCTGCGCGTTGTTCACGACGTGGTTGTTCGTGAGGATGATCCCCGCCTTGTCGATGACGAAGCCCGTCCCGAGGCCCTCGGTCTGCGCGCGGCGCCGGCGGTGCGTGAAGGGCGAGATCTCCTCCTCGACGCCCACCGTGGTGATCGTCACGACGCTCGGGTCGGCCATCCGCGCGATGGGCGCGAAGCTCACCGGGGCCACGGAGAGCCCCCCGGCGGGGAGCGGCGGCGGCGGGGTGGCCGCGACGGTGGCGGGCGGCGGGGCGGGCGCGTTCGGGACGACCGTCGCCCCCGGGGGCACGACGACCCCGCCGTCGTCGGCGAAGGGCGACCCTTTGCGGTCGCAGCCCGCGGACGCGAGAAGGCAGAGCAGCGCGATCGGCGCGGCGCGGAGGGCACGCACGAGCAACCCGGTCGTGGATACGGCGCTCACGACCGTCACTTCATGCTCACTTGGCCTTGGTCAGCTCGACGTAGCGCATCCGCAGGTCGAACAGGATCTGCCCGAGCAGGCGTTCCTCGTCCCCCGAGAGGTTGCCCTTCGTCTTGTCCTCGAGCATCGCGATGAGGTCGATGGTCTGCTTGGCGAGCGGCACGTTCTTCTCGGTGCCGCCCGTCTCGGGGTTGGGAGCTTCGCCGAGGTGCATGAGCGCCGAGTGGCTCAGCGACAGGAGGAACGTCGTGAAATCGACGTCGACGTGGGGGGCCGTTTCCTCCACGACTTCCCTCGCCGCTCAGTCCTCGCGCCCGCCCAGAGCGGGCTGCGCGATGGCGATCGACTCGGCCTGATCGGCCACGTCGGGGAGCTGCGAGAGGTGCTTCTCGATGTCCTTCTCGTCGAAGATGCCCTTGCCGACGTTGCGCTCGCGGACGCGGACGTCCCACTCCCACGAGTTGATGGTCTTGGTGTTTCCGGTCGCCATGGTCGTGCGTTCTCCCTGGGTGCCCGTGCCTGATAGCACAGGCACACAACCTCGCTCACGGCTCGGCTGGGGGCCGTCCTTCGTGGGGACTGCCGCAGCCTCCCGAGCCCTCGGCTAGTTGAGCTTCTTCCCGAGCCCCACCGGCTCGTGGCTGTGGTCGCAGTCCGGGCCGTGGACGTGCTCGTGCGCCTCGTCCAGGTCCGACGCCGCCCGCTGGATCTCGTCCTCGGTCGCCTCGCGCACCTCGCGGACCTTCACCGAGTAGCGCAGCGTCATCCCCGCCAGCGGGTGGTTGGCGTCGACCACCACCACGTCGTCCTTCACCTCGACCACGTTCATCGCGATCTCGTCGCCATCGGGCGATTCGGCCACGAACTCGTCGCCCGGGGCGACGGCCTTGGGGTCGGGGAACTCGCTCCGGTCGACCTCGAGGACCAGCGACTCGTCCCGCTCGCCGTACGCCGCCTCGGCCGGCACGACGATGTCGCGCTCGTCGCCGACGCGTAGCCCCACGAGCGCCGCCTCGAGCCCCGGGACGAGCATGCCGTAGCCATGGACGTACTCGATCGGCTCGCCGTCCTCGGCCGCGCTCGCGTCGATGAGCTCCCCCTCGTCGTCGCGGAGCTCGTAGTCGAGCGTGACGTGGGAGTTCGGCTGGATGGTCGGTGCGGAGGCGTTCACGGGGAGCGGAGGAGTAGCGCGGGACAGGGGAATCGTCGAGGGAAACGGTGGTCTCGTCAGATCTCCTCGGGCAGCGCGATACGCCCCGCGATGGCGCTCGCCGCGACGACGAGCGGGCTCGCGAGGTACACCTTTCCGGGGCCGCTCCGGCCGGGGAAGTTCCGGTTCTGCGCGCTCACCGTCACCTGGTCCGGCGAGTCGCTCGAGCCGGGGCCCGCCTTGATGCACGCGCCGCACGATGGGTCGACGAGCTCGGCCCCCGCCTGCTCGAACACCTTCAGGTAGCCCTTCTCCTCCGCGTAGCGGCGGATGTCCTGCGACCCGAACTGCAGGTAGAAGTGCACCCCCGCCGCGACGCGCTTTCCCTTCTTCACGGCGTCCCCGAGGACGGCCGCGTACATGTCCATGTCGGCCTTCTTGCCGCCGGTGCACGAGCCGCCGTACGCGATGTCGATCTTCACCGGCCCCGCGAGCGTCTCGAGCGGCACGCCGTTGCGCGGGTCGCCCGGCGTGGCCACCATCGGCACGATCGCGGCGAGGTCGATCGTGAAGGTCGCGCAGTACGTCGCCCCCGGGTCGGCCTTCACGATGCGCGCCCGCACGTCGTCCGCCTTTGCCCCTCGCTGCTTCACGAGGTAGTCGACCACCACCTCGTCCGCCTCGATGATCCCGGTGAAGCCCCCTGCCTCGACGGCCATGTTCGTCAAGGTCGCGCGCTCGTCGAGCGGAAGGTGCTTGACGCCGTCGCCGCCGAACTCGAGCACCTTGCCGATGCCGTCGCCGCCCTTGAAGAACGGCTGCGCGAGGATGTGGAGCATGACGTCCTTGGCGCAGACTCCCGGACGCAGCCTTCCCGTGAGCTCGAAGCGCGCCGTCTCGGGCACGGTCACGCGCACGTCGCGCGTCATCCACGCGTTGGCCATGTCCGTCGAGCCGACGCCGAACGCGAAGCACCCGAGCGCGCCCGCCATGCACGTGTGGCTGTCGGTCCCGATGACGAGCTGCCCCGGGAGCGCGAGCTCCTCGACCACCTTGTTGTGGCAGATGGCCTCCGACCCGACGAGCTTCCCGTCGCGGTGCACCTCGCCGTAGACGCGGACGCCCGCGCGCTTGGCGAAGTCGTCCTGCACCGTCGCGAGCTTGCGCGCCTGCACGTCGAGCCCCATGTCCTTGTGGGCCTTCGGCATGATGAGGTCGAGGAACGTGAGGTGGTCGCGGAACGCGAACACGCTCTCGGGCTCCGTCACCTTCGCGTCCGGGCCGAAACCCTGACGAAAGAGCGCGTCCGCCATCGGCGTCACGTACTCGTGCGAGAAGCGCACCTCGCATCGCGCGAAGAATGCGTCCCCGGGCTTCGCGGCCGCGACGCCCGTCTTGCCCGTGCGCGCGTCGACGATGACGTGCGCAGCGAGGATCTTCTCGCAGAGGGTCATCGGCCGCGCGGCGGTCGCCAGCGCGGGCGGCGTCGTCTTTCCCGCGAGGCGCGCCTTGTTGTACGCGAAGAGGCCCCCGTGCTCGACGATGGCGGCGCTGATCGGGTCGAGCCCCTTCGTGAACTCGCTCACCGGGATCGACTCGCCCGCCTGGATGCGCGGCACGAGCGAGAGGTCGGTGCTCGTGAGGAGGCCGATGTTCTGCGCGTTCTGGCGGTAGATCTTCTCGATGCTCTTCGCGACGACGAGCTTGATGCCCGCGGCGACCTCGCTGTAGGGCGCCTGCTCGCGCGACGAGCCGCACCCCTTCGACGTGCCGCTGACGACGACCGAGAAGCCGCCGCCCTTCACTGCGTCCGGCTTGACCTTCCCGCCCCGCAGACCGACGAGCGAGTACCGCCCGAGAGTCTCGTCGTAGTAGTAGCAAACCCAGCCCGGCGTGATCTCGTCGGTCGAGATGCTGCCGAGGAGCGGGCGCTCCGCGTCGAACGCGAGGTCCTCGCCGGCGAGCTGCTTCTCGAGGAGCGCGGGATCCTCGGTCAGGAAGAGGACGCGCCCGGGGAAGGAGACGGAGGGAGATGCCATCGGGAGTCCATTACCATCGCTGGGGTAGGCTTCCATGCGTCTCATGCGCATCGCCCTCGTGACGACCAGCTTTCCGGCCCGCGACGGGGACCCGTCGGGCCACTTCGTCCGGGCCGAGGCGCATGCGCTCGAGGCCGAAGGCCACGAGGTCGTCGTCGTCGCTCCGCGCGCGAGAGGGCCGGGCGGCGCGTTCGGCTGGCCGGGCGTGGCGGCGCGCCTCCGGGAGAACCCGGCGCGCGGGCTCGAGGCGCTGGCCTGGGTGCTCGCGGCGCGACGGAGGGTTGCACGGATCGATGCGCAGCGCGTCGTGGCGCACTGGGCCGTCCCCTGCGCGTGGCCCGTGGGGACGGCCTCCCGGGCCGAGCTCGTCGTCGTCTCGCATGGTGGCGACGTGCGCCTCCTCGCCGCGATGCCGGCGGCGATCCGGGCGCGCATCGTCGGGGCGATCGCGGCGCGGGCGGTCGAGTGGCGCTTCGTCTCCGACGCGCTGCGCGACGCCCTGCTCGCGTCGCTCGCGTCGCCGCTGCGCGCGCGGGTCGAGCGAATGGCGGTCGTGCGGCCCGCAGCGCTCGAGGTACCCGCGGTGGGCGACGCCGTCGCGCGCAAGAAGCGCGAGCTCGCGGGGGCGCGCATCGCCGTGAGCGTCGGGAGGCTCGTCCCGAGCAAGCGGGTGGACCGCGCGATCATCCACGTGGCGCGAGCGCGCGAGGTGGACGCCCTCGTCGTCGTCGGCGACGGGCCGGAACGCGCGCGGCTCGAGGCGCTCGCGCGGACGCACGGCGTGGATGCGCGCTTCGTGGGCGTCGTGCCGCGCGAAGAGTCGCTCGCCTGGATCGGCGCCGCGGACCACGTCGTCTTCGCGTCGGAAGCGGAGGGCGCGAGCACGGTGCTGCGCGAGGCGGAGGCCCTGGGGACGCGGGTCGTGATGCTCGGCGCGGAGTGAGACGCGCGGCGCGCCGGCGAGGGCGACGGGCGTCAGATCCCCAGGCAGCCCTTCGCGTCGTTCGCGTCGATGCAGTCGTACGCCATCGAGTCGTAGCCCTCGTACCAGAGGCCCGCCTCGCGGCCGGCGCGCTTCTCCCCCGGCCCGAGGTTCGCCGTGTGGCAGGCGCCCTTGTCGATCTGGTCGCGGTGGGCCGGGCACCACGTGCACGCGACCGCGCGGTCGCAATGGTTCTCGAGCGCACCGACGACCTCGATCGAGTTGCGCTGCGTGACGTCGAGCGAGACGCACGTGCGCATCTCGTGGCACGCGGGGACCGGGGCCGGCGGCGGACCTGCGGGCAGCGGCGGTCGAGGGCCGGGCGGCGGGAGCGGCTGCGCGACGGCGGGCCCGTTGGGCCGGGGTTTCGGCCCGAGGCCGTAGGTGTCGGTGAGGCTCACGCCGAGCGAGCGCGCCTTGGCGCAGCTCGCGTCGTCGCCGAGCTTGCATGCGCGGGCGAAGAGGCGACCCGAGTCCTCGGGGCTCGCAGGCTTCACGTCCTGGTAGAGCTCCGCCGTCCGCGCGCAGATCGTCGGGCGCGCGTCGGTCGCGCCGTCGATCGCGATGACCATCCCCGCGCATGCCTTCTCGCCGGCGGACCGAGCCCGCTGGAGCTCGTCGGTGCTCACGGTCGACTGCCCGCGGACCAGCGCGAGGTACTGCTCGCAGCCGCGGGGGTCCTCGAGGTCGCACGCCTTGCGCGCGTAGCCGAGCGCGGCGCCCGTCTGCTCGTCGGCCGCGAGCCTCCGGGCGACCGACGCGCACGCCGCGCCCTGCCGCATCGGCATCGCGTCGTTGCCGTCGGCGACGCCGAGGGTGCACCGATCGAGCTCCGCGCGCGGGACCGTCGCCGCGCAGCCGGCGAGGAGCACGAGGGAGAGCGCCGGGACCAGTCGCATGCGGGGGATGGTACCCCGATCCGCGGCCGGCCACGTCGCGTGGAGGCGGCCGGAAAAGAAGAACCCCCGCGACGGGAGGAACCGGCGGGGGTCACAAGGAAGCGAGGCGAGCTCTCGAAGATCGCTCAGCGCTGCTTGCGCTGGAAGGCGGGGACGTCCCAGTCGTGGTCGAGGTGCGGGAAGGCATCCTGCACCGGTCGCTCGCGGAGGACGGGGCGCTGCTGCGAGGGGGCTGCCTGCGTGCGCGCCTCGTGGGCGTGCGCGGGGCGGCGCGAGGCGGGGACGACCATGCTGTCGAGGGTCGGGCGCATCTGCGAGGGCGCGGGCTGCGCGAAGGAGCGCGGCTGCGACGAGGGGAGCGTCTGCGGGGCGAGCGTCTGGCGCGGCGCCTGCGCGGCGGCCTCGAGGGCCTGCTCGCGCTCGGCCGCGTCGAAGCCCGTCGCGATGACGGTGACCTTGACGTTCTCGCCGAGCGTCTCGTCGATGCTCGCGCCGAAGATGATGTTCGCGTCCTCGTGCGCCTGCTCCTGCACGAGGCTCGCGGCCTCCTGGATCTCCTTCATCTTGAGGTCCGGGCCGCCGACGATGTTGATGAGGACCCCGGTCGCGCCCTCGACGCTGATGTCGTCGAGCAGCGGAGAGGTGACGGCCATCTCCGCGGCGAGGCGCGCGCGGTTCTGGCCCTTGGCGACGCCCGTTCCCATGAGCGCGCGACCCATGCTGCTCATGACGGTCTTCACGTCGGCGAAGTCGACGTTGACGATGCCGTTCTGCGTGATGAGGTCACTGATGCCCTTGACGGCCTGGTAGAGCACCTCGTCCGCCTTGCGGCAGGCGTCGATGAACGTGAGGTCGTCGTCCCCGAGGAGCAGGAGCTTCTGGTTGGGAATCGTGATGAGCGTGTCGACCTGCTCGGACAGCATCGCGAGGCCGATCTCCGCGCGGCGCGCGCGCTGGCGGCCCTCGAAGAGAAACGGCTTGGTGACGACGCCCACGGTGAGCGCGCCCTCCTCGCGGGCGATCTGGGCGATGACCGGCGCCGCGCCGGTGCCCGTACCGCCGCCCATTCCAGCGGTGACGAAGACCATGTCGGCGCCCGAGAGCAGCTCCTTGATGCGCTGCACGTCCTCGAGCGCGGCCTTGCGTCCCTTGTCGGCGTCCGCGCCGGCCCCGAGGCCGCGCGTGATGGTCGAGCCGATGGGTAGCTTGGTCGGCGCGGCGTTCGAGTTGAGCGCCTGCGCGTCCGTGTTGACGACGATGAACTCCACGCCTTCGAGGCCGAAGTTGATCATCGTGTTGACGGCGTTGCCGCCGGAGCCGCCCACGCCGACGACCTTGATGCGAGCCTCGTACTGCTGCTGCTCGTCTGCAAACTCGATCGAGAAGCTCATCGCCCTGTTCCTCCCATCGTCCTCTCCCTCGCCTCTACGGGACTGCGCGAAGCCAAGCCAAGTTACCGAACTCGTTTCGTGGGAGCGTGTCCCACACTGACATTTGCATGCGTCTGAACAGAGCCGACCGTCCCACGGTCGGCGTGTCCGGACGGCGCATGCGAAGCGGGCGCCATCAGAACGCGGCCTTGAGCCACTCCCAGAAGCCGCCCCTCTTCGCCTCGAGGATCTCGTCGTGCGAGACGTGCGAGACGTGCGAGATGGCGCGCGCGCGGGGCGGCGGAGGGACGGACGCGATGCCCGGCACGAGCGACGCCTCGGTGACGGCGCGCGCACCGTACTTCACGAGACCGACGCCCGCCGCGTACTCGGGCCCGTGCACGAGCTGCGTGATGCCCTTGATGCCGGTGGGTATCCCGATGCGGACGGGCATGCCGAGGATCTCCTCGGCGAACTCGCTCATGCCCTGGAGGAGCACCGCGCCGCCGGTGAGGACGACCCCGGCGCTCATCTGCTCGATCATCCCCGTGTCCTCGAGGCGCTTGCGCACGACGGCGAAGATCTCCTCGACGCGCGGCTCGATGATGTCGCTGAGGACGCGGCGCGCCGTCTTGCGCGGCGCGTGGCCGCCGACGCCCGGGACCTCGATCTCCTCGTCGTCCGCGACCATGCGCCCGAGCGCGCAGCCGGACAGGCGCTTCAGGCGGTCGGCCTCGGCCATCGGCGTGCGCAGGCCCGCGGCGATGTCGCTCGTGATGTTGTTGCCGCCGACGGGGATGACGCTCGTGTGCGCGATCCCGCCGTCGACGTAGAGGAGCAGGTCCGTCGTCCCGCCGCCGATGTCGACGACCGCGACGCCGATCTCCTTCTCGTCGTCGCTCAGGACGGCCTCGGCGCTCGCGAGCGGCTGGAGCACGACGTCGGCGACCGTGAGCCCGCAGCGCTCGGCGCAGCGGATGACGTTCTGGACGCAGCTCGTGGCCGCCGTGACGAGGTTCACCTTCACGCCGAGGCGAACCCCCGCCATCCCGATGGGATCGCGGATGCCGTCCTGGCTGTCGACCATGTACTCGCGCGGGAGGACGTGGAGGATCTGCCGGTCCGCGTCGACCGGGATGGCGCGCGCCCCCTCGAGGACGCGCTCGACGTCGTTGCGCGTGACCTCGCCCCCCGCGATCGCGGCGACGCCGTCCGATCCCGAGGAACGCACGTGGCTCCCGCCGATGCCGACGTAGATCGTGCGGATCTCGACGCCGGCCATCGTCTGCGCGCTCTCGATGGCGTCCTTGATCGAGCGGACGGTCCAGTCGATGTTGGCGACGATGCCCTTGCGGAGGCCGCGGCAGGGGACCAGCCCGGCTCCGAGGATGGTGATGCCGTCGCTGGCGTCGACCTCGGCGACGACCGCGCACACCTTGGTCGTCCCGATGTCGAGACCGACGACGATCTCGCCCTGCGAAGACGCTGCGCTCATCGCTCCCGCAATCGCATGCCCCCCGGAGGTGGGCCAAATTCTCGTTGCTTGGGGCCGCGCGCTCCCCCCGGCTCTTCGAGTTCGCGCCGGGGGCGTGACCGGGACTTCACACGTCGCACGGATCCTCGCGTCAGGCGGGCGTTCGCAGCCGGCACGCAGAATGCTGTGCGGTGGGCACGTGAAGACACGAGCCACCCTCCCCTCCCTCGCGTGCGCAGCCGCCCTGGCCGCGTGCAGCGGCAGCACCTCCTCCATCTCCGGCGGCGTCTCCTCGGACCAGGCGATGACCGACGCGGCGAACGCGTACTGCAGCCGCGCCCAGGCCTGCGCGCCGGCCTACGTGACGTTCGGCTACGGCGACGTCGCGACGTGCGCGACCCGGTACAAGCTCGTGCTCACGACGAGCTTCGGCGCGCCCGGTTCCGTCGAGACGGCCGACCAGATCGAGGCCTGCGCGCAGGCCATCCCGGGAGCGACGTGCGCGGACGTGCTCTCGCGCAGCCCGCCGAGCGCGTGCCACACGGTGCCGGGCACGCTGGGCGACGGCAACCCGTGCCAGAGCGATTCGCAGTGCACCGGCGCCGTCTGCCACATCCCGGCCAACGGGACGTGCGGGCATTGCGGCGAACCGACGGCGGCGGGCGCCTCGTGCGTCGACGACGACGACTGCCAGTACGGGCTCTCGTGCGTCACGGGAGTGTGCACGCAGTACGGCGCCGAGAACGCGTCGTGCGACGCGAGCCACCCGTGCCGGCCGGACCTCGGGTGCAAGGGCGGCGCGTGCACCGCGCCGAGCCCCGCCGGCACCGCGTGCCAGTCGAGCGCCGAGTGCGACAACCTTCACGGCATCTATTGCGACCCGCTGGGGATGACGTGCACGAACGTCTCCTTCGCCGCGCCGAACGCCGCCTGCGGCGTCGTCGACTCCCAGCTCGTCGCGTGCTCCGGCCCCGGCTCGCTCTGCAAGGACGCGAACGCCCCGACCTACGAGGGCACGTGCTCGCCCTACGCGACCGACGGCTCTCCGTGCGACACGATGAACGGCCCCTACTGCGACGTCGGCGCCGTCTGCGTCACCTCCGGCGCCGCGAGCACCAGCGGCACCTGCACCGTCCCGAGCCCCACCGCCTGCCAGGGCGGTTGAGCCCCTCTGACTCCGGAGAGGGGGAAACAGGAAGATCAGAAGATCAGAAGGCGAGAGGGGTTTTCAGCCGGCTGCACGGGGGGGAAGGCCGACGTGCACCGGTGAGAGGGACACGGGAGAGGGCAAGCTCGTTGCCCGCAAGGCACGCCCCGAACTGGCCCTCCCTCCCCCAGGTGCAGCCGCGCCTTCCCCCCCGTGCAGCCATGTGAAAACCCCCTCTCCCCTTCTGATCTTCTGATCTTCCTGTTTCCCCCTCTCCGATCTCCAGGCGCGCCACCCGCCGTGCAACCGGGTGAACTCACCGCATGCGGACTACGACGCGTTCGGGGCGGGCGTCGTTGTCGAGCATGATGGCGTCGGCCTTCGCGCCTCGGCGATCGAGCTCCGCGAGCACGCGGGTGGCCTGATCGAGCTTGCGGCGGAACGGTGGGCCGCCCAGGACGAGCTGCATCGCGCCCTTGCCGACGACGATCGCGAACGTGCCGTCGGTCTGCACGTGGATTTCCTCGAGCGGAGCGCGGCGCGCGAGGCCGCCGTGCTCGTACTCCGCGGCGAGGTCGATCGCGCGGCGGATGGTGCGCGTCGTCCCCTCGCGATCGTCGCCGAGGCTCTCGGGGCGAAGGCCCGTCACGAGCGGCAGCTCGGTGGGATCGCCGACCTCCAGGCGCTTGAAGGGCTCGCCGTCGGAGGTCGCGAGGTAGACGTCGCCGAGGGTCACGAGGGCCGCGGCCTTGCGCTCCTCGACCTGGACGAAGATCGTCCCCGGCAGACGGCGCGCGATCCGAGCCTCGGCGATCCACGGGTCGGCCAGGAGACGCGACCGCGCCGCGTCGAGGTCGAGCGAGAAGACGTTCGCTCCCTCGGTGACGCCGCTCTCCGCGGCGACCACGTCGGCCGGACGCCGGTCGTTGCCGACGACGTCGATCTCCGTGACGGCGAAGCGGGGGCTCGTGAGAACGTGGCGACGCGCGGTCCAGGCGACCCCGAGGGCGGCCGAGCCGACGAGCAGGACCCCGAGCGCCGAGCGCACGGCGGAGAGCCAGCGGGACGGCGTGCGCGGCGGAGTGGCCGCGGCGGTGGGCGGCGGCGGCCCTTCCGGAAGGCGCACGCGGCGATTGCCCGGGGTCACGGTGCCTCCTTCGGCGCGAGCATCGCGAGGAGCTCGCGCGCGCTCGCGTTGATGTCCCCCGCGCCCAGCGCGATGACGATGTCGCCCGGCTCGACCACGTCGCAGAGGGCCTGCGCGACGCGCCTCTTGTCCTTCACGTAGGTGACGCCGTGGTGGCCGTGCGCGCGGATGCCGTTCGCGAGCGACTCGCCGGTCGCCCCCTCGATGGGCGCCTCGCCCGCCGCGTAGACGTCCGTCACGAAGAGCAGGTCGGCCTTGTTGAACGCGCGCGTGAACTCGTCGAAGAGGAGCTTCGTGCGCGTGTAGCGGTGCGGCTGGAACGCGACGACGACGCGGCGGTCGAACCCGCGCTGCGCGGCGTCGAGCGTCGCCTCGACCTCGGCCGGATGGTGCCCGTAGTCGTCGACGATCATGACCTCGCCGCGCTTTCCGTTCCGCTCGATCGACGGCGTGCCGAGGATGGTGAACCGCCGCTGGACGCCGTGGAACGACGCCAGCGCGTCGCGCGTGACGTCGAGCGGGACCTCCAGCTCGTCGGCGACGGCGATGACGGAGAGCGCGTTGAGGACGTTGTGCGCGCCGGGCATGTGCACGACGAAGCGCCCGAGCGGCGCGTCGCGCCGGAACGCGTCGAAGTGCGTCGCGAGACCCTCGTACTGCACGTTGCGCGCGCGGTAGTCGGCCTGCCGCGAGACGCCGTACGTGACGTGGCGGCGGTCGATGCGCGGGAGGACCTCCTGCACGCTCGGGTGGTCGAGGCACATGACGCAGAGCCCGTAGAAGGGGACGCGGTTCGCGTGCTGCACGAAGGCGTCCTTCACCTTCTCGTGGGTCCCGTAGTGGTCCAGGTGCTCGGGGTCGATGTTGGTCACGACGGCAATGGTCGGCGTCAGCTTGAGGAAGCTCCCGTCGCTCTCGTCGGCCTCCGCGACGAAGAGGTCCCCCTCGCCGAGGCGCGCGTTCGTCCCGAGCGAGTTGACCTTGCCTCCGACGACCACCGTCGGGTCGAGCCCCGCCGCGCGCAGGACGGTGGCGACCATCGACGTGGTCGTCGTCTTGCCGTGCGAGCCGGCGATCGTGATCGCGTAGCGGACGCGCATCAGCTCCGCGAGCATCTCGGCGCGCGGGATGATGGGCACCTCGAGGGCGCGGGCGCGCGCGATCTCGGGGTTCCGGGGGTCGATGGCGCTCGAGTAGACGACGACGTCGGCGCCCGTGACGTTGTCGGCCGCGTGACCGAAGAAGACCTTCACGCCGAGGCCCTCGAGGCGGCGCGTGTTCTCGTTCGGCTTGAGGTCCGAGCCGCTCACGTCGAAGTCGAGCGTGCGCAGGATCTCGGCGAGGCCGCTCATCCCGATCCCGCCGATGCCGACGAAGTGCACGTGCCGGACGCGCCCGCGGAACATCTAGTGCGCCTCCTCTGAGCCGAGGGCGCCCCGCGTCGCGCCGTTCGTCGCGGAGCGCGGGCGCTGCGTGATGCCCGCGAGGGCGAGGAGATCGGCGGCGACGTCGCGCGCCGCGCCGGGCTTGCCGCAGGCACGCGAGGCGTCGGCCATGGCGGTGCGGGCAGCGTCGTCGAGGAGCAGGCGCGCGATCTCGCGCGCGAGCCGCCCGGGATCGGCGACCTCTTGCCGGAGGCAGAGGGCGCCGCCGGTGCGGGCGAGGGCCTCGGCGTTGCGGGCCTGGTGGTCGTCGGCGGCGTGCGGGAAAGGGACGAGGATGGCCGCGCGCCCGACCGCGGTGAGCTCGGCGACCGAGCCGGCACCCGACCGCGCGACGACGAGGTCCGCGTCCGCGAGCGCGCCCGCGACGTCGTCGATGAAGGGGACCACGGTGACGCGCGCCACGCCCGCCGCTTCGTAGGCCGCCCGGACGGATCCGTCACGGTCTCGGCCTGCCTGGTGCGTCACCTCCACGTCCTTCACGTCGCCGAGGCGCGCCACCGCCTGCGGCATGCGCTCGTTCAGCGCGGCTGCTCCCTGGCTCCCGCCGAGGACCAGCACCCTCCGCGTCCCGCGCGCCGCGTAGGGCCGCGGCCCGAAGCCCGCCCGCAGCGGGACGCCGTACGTTCGCCGCGCGCTCGCCCGGAAGCGTGCTCCCGTCTCGTCCCACGCGACGTACGCCCGGCGCGCGAACGGCCCGAGGAGCCGGTTCGCCAGGCCCACCACGTTGTTCGGCTCGAGGAGCGCGACGGGAACGCCGAGGAGCGCCCCCGCGAGCGTCACGGGCCCGGCGGCGTACCCGCCGACGCTGAGCACCGCGCGCGGTCGCACCGACCGCACCACGTGGACCGCCCTCGCCATGGCCTTCGCCGCGACGTACGCGCCACGGACGGCCCTGCGTGCGCCCCCGCCCTTCATCGGCTCGACGTCGACGAGCTCGAGACGCCATCCGCGCGCCGGGACGACCCGCGCCTCGACCCCGCGCGCCGTCCCGCAGAAGACGACGTCGACGTCGGCCATCGCCTGCATCGCCTCGGCCACGGCTACCGCCGGGAAGACGTGCCCGCCCGTCCCTCCGCCCGCGACGAGGATCGCCGGCCGCGTCACGGCGCCGCCTCCGGCTCGGGCTGCAGCTCGCCGGCCTGCTCGGCCACCGGCTCGGCGGGGAGCTCGAGCTGCGTCTCCGAGTGCGCATCGACCTCCGGCGTCGCCGGCGTCGCGTCGGCAGCCACGTCGCCGGACTGTCGCGAGATGTTGAGCAGGATGCCTGCGGCGACCGCGTTCACCAGGAGCGACGAGCCGCCGAAGCTGACGAACGGGAGCGTGAGGCCCTTCGTCGGGAGCACGGCGAGCGCGACCGCCAGGTTCACGAGCGCCTGCACGCCGAACATCGTCGAGAGGCCGAACGCGAGGAACGATCCGAAGTCGTCCGGCGCACGCAGCGCCGCTCGCACGCCGCGCGCGACGAGGAGGAGGTAGACCGCGCACAGCGACGCGACGCCGAGGAAACCGAGCTCCTCGCCGATGATGGCCGCGATGAAGTCGTTGTGCGCCTCCGGCAGGTACAGCGTCTGGAAGCCGCGCCCGATGCCGAGCCCCGTCGTCTCGCCCGAGCCGAACGACATGACGCTCTGGAACGGCTGGTACGCGAGGTCCTGCCGGTGCTGGTCCATGTTGAGCCAGGCGAGGTAGCGCTCGTAGCGGTACTCCTTGAAGCGGATGGCCGCCGCGCCGAACGCCGCGCCGAGGATGGACGCGCCGAGGATGTAGCCGACCTTGGCGCCCGCGATGAAGAGCATCGTGAACGTGAGGAGCAGGAGCACGACCGCGCTCCCGAAGTCGGGCTGCTTGAGGCAAAGCAGCATGTAGACGCCCGCGACGATGAGGTGCGGGAGAAAGCCCACGGTGAACGTCTTGATGCGGTCGGCCTTCTTCGCGAGCGAGTACGCGAGCCAGATGACGAAGGCGACCTTCGCCATCTCGGCGGGCTGCACGTGAATGGGCCCGATGGAGAGCCAGCGCGCGGCGCCGCCGCCGGAGTGCCCGAAGCCGACGACGCACGCGAGGAGGAGCATGCCGACGATGGCGAGGACGGGGTAGGTGAGCTTGTAGAGCCGGTGGTAGTCGATGCGGCTCGCGGCCCACGTCGCGAGGAGGCCGAGGACGGCGTAGATGGCCTGGCGCTTCAGGAAGAACTGCGGGTCGTGGTACTGCACGGTCGCCTGCACGGCGCTCGCGCTGTAGACCATGACGACGCCGAAGCCGACGAGGCCGATGACGGTCGCGGCGAGGACGGGGTCGACGGGACCGGCGGCGCTGGCGACGACGGGCCGGGCGTCGAGCGGCGCGACGAGCTGCTCGCCCACGGTGCGGCGCACGTTCTTGAGGATCACGCGGCGGCCTCCTTCGCGAGGACGCGGACGGCGCGCGCGAACTCGTCGCCCCGGTGCTCGTAGTCGCGAAACATGTCGAAGCTCGAGCAGGCCGGCGAGAGGAGGACGGCGTCGCCCGGCTTCGCGAGGGACGCGGCGGCGCGCACCGCCTCGTCCATGTCGCGCGCGCGGCTCACCGGCACCCGGTCGCCGACGGCGCGGGCGATGGCGTCGGCCGCCTCGCCCATCACGACGACCGCGCGGCCCTTGCGGGCGAGCGCCTCGGCGAGCGGCGCGTAGCTCCCGCCCTTGTCGCGTCCCCCCGCCACGAGCACCGCGCGCGGCTCGCGCAGCCCCTCGAGCGCCGTCACCGAGGCGCCCACGTTCGTGCCCTTCGAGTCGTCGTAGAACCGGACGCCGCGCACCTCGGCGACGAACGCCGTGCGGTGGGGCAACCCCTGGAACGTCCCGAGCACCTCGCGCGCGACCGCCGCGGTCACGCCCAGCGGCACGACGCACGCGATCGCCGCGGCGACGTTGAGCCCGTTGTGTCCGCCCGTCAGCGCCATCGCGTCGCGGGCGAAGCGCTCGCCGGTGCGCGCGTCGACGACGGCGTCGTCCGTCACGTCGACCATGCCGCCCGGTCCGAACGTCACGACGTGCCCCTTGCCGCGCGCCGCCTGCCGCGCGCAGACGGCATCTCCCGCAGGAACCACCGCCCAGTCATGGGGCGTTTGCCGGCGGAACGCGTTGCCCTTGGCGCGGGCGTACGCGTCGAAGCTCTCGTACCGGTCGAGGTGGTCGTCGGTCACGTTGAGCAGCGCGGCGACGTGCGGCCGGAACGCGTCCACCCGCTCCATCTGGAAGCTCGACACCTCGAGCACGACCACGTCGAACGACTCGTCCGCGTGGTCGGCGAGGGGCTCGCCGAGGTTGCCGCCGACGAACGCGCGCTGGCCCGCCGCCTCGAGCATCGCCCCGATCAGCGACGTCGTCGTGCTCTTGCCGTTCGTGCCGCCGATGGCGACGACCGGCGCCGCGTGCGCCATCGATCGGACCGCCAGCTCGATCTCCCCCCACACGGCCGCGCCGCGCGCCTCGGCGGCGGCGACCTCGGCCAGCGGCGGAACCCCCGGAGACACCACCACCACCTCCGCCGCCTCGAAGCCCGCCTCCGCGTGCCCGCCGGCCGCGATCCGCGCGCCTTGCCCCTCGAGCGCGAGGGCCTCCGGGCTCAGCGCCTCGCGCGGCTTTCCGTCCGTCGCGACGACGCGCGCACCCCGCCGGAGGCACAGGCGCACCGCGGCCACGCCGCTGGCACCCAGCCCGACGACCACCACGCGCTTGCCCGACAGCTCCGACTGCATCGACTCCGGCTCGTCGCGCCCCGGGGGAACGGGGCCGCGACCTCCTCATCGCAACTTCAAGCTCGAAAGGCTCATGAGTGCCAAGAGAATGGAGATGATCCAGAAGCGGACGATGATCTTGGGCTCCGCCCACCCCTTCTTCTCGTAGTGGTGGTGGATGGGGGCCATCAGGAAGATGCGCTTTCCCGTGAGCTTGTAGCTGGTCACCTGGACGACCACGCTGACGGCCTCGAGGAAGAAGATCCCGCCCAGAACGGCCGACAGGAGCTCGTTCTTCGTGAAGACGGCGCACATCCCGAGGCCGCCGCCGAGGGCGAGCGACCCCACGTCCCCCATGAAGACCTGCGCGGGGTACGTGTTGTACCAGAGGAAGCCTATGCCGGCGCCGACCATGGCCCCGCAGTAGATGGAGAGCTCGCCGGCGCTCGCGATGAAGGGGATGTCGAGGTAGCGCGCGACGACGAAGCGCTGCGCGACGTGGGCGATGCCGAAGGTGGCGCCGGCGAGGTACGCCCAGACGAGGTAGGTGCCCGCGCTGATCATGACCGGGCCGATGGCCAGGCCGTCGAGGCCGTCGGTCAGGTTCACGGCGTTCGACGTCCAGACGACGACGAGGACGACGAAGGGCAGGTAGATCCACGCCGGCAGGACGATGGGGTGCTTCGAGAACGCGACGAAGGGGATGCCCAGGTTGAAGCGGATCTCCCACCAGTCTTGCGGCAGGTGGTCCTTCGCGAGGAAGGCGTAGGCGAGGACGCCGCCCGCGATGGCGAACTGGCCGAGGAGCTTGTAGCGCCCGGGGACGCCCTTGGGGTTCTTGAGCTTGATCTTGAGGTAGTCGTCCAGGTAGCCGATGACGCCGTAGCCGGCGGTGACGGCCGTCGTGGCCCAGACGAAGACGTTGCGCGGATCGCACCAGAGGATGGTGGGGACGAGGACGCTGAGGAGGATGAGCGCTCCGCCCATCGTGGGCGTGCCGCTCTTGATCTTGTGCGTCTCGGGGCCGTCGTCGCGGACGACCTGGCCGATCTGCTTCTTCTGGAGCTCGCGGATGAACCAGGGCGCCAGGATGAAGGCCAGGAGCATGGCCGTGACGGTCGCCGCGATGGTGCGGAACGGCACGTACCGGAGGACGTTGAGCCAGCCGAGCCACTCCGAGTCGTGGCGCAGCGGAAAGAGGAGCTCGTAGAGCACTCAGCGAGCTCCTTCGAGCGGGGCCGGTGCATCACGAGCGATCTCCGGGGAGTCGAGCAGGGCCGCGACGACGCGCTCGGCGCCGACGCTGCGGGAGGCCTTCACGAGGACGACGTCGCCGGGCAGCACGCGCCCGGCTACCACGCGGGCCGCCTCGGCAGCGTCGTGGGCCTTGACCGCGTCGACCCCGCGCGCGCGGGCCGCGTCGGCGATGGCGTCGGCCATCCCGCCGCACGAGACGAGCAGCGAGACGCCCGCGTCGGCGACGGCGTCGCCGAGGACGGCGTGCTCGCGGGGGCCCGCCGGGCCGAGCTCGCGCATCTCGCCGAGCACGGCGACGCGCCGTGAGCCCGGACACTCGGCGAGCGTGCCCAGGGCGGCGCGCATCGAGCCCGGGTTCGCGTTGTAGGCGTCGTCGAGGACGGTGATCCCGTGCCCGCGCCGGACGTGCATGCGACCCGCGATGGGGCCGAGGGCGCGCATCGCGCCGGCGGCGTCGACCGGACCGGCTGCGGCGGCCTCCGCGGCCGCGAGGGCCGCGACGAGGTCGATGGCGGCGGCCTCGCCGGGGATGGGCAGCACGAGCGAGACGGGCTCGCCGCCGGGGCGGTCCACCGTCAGGCGGGACCCGTCGAGACCGAGCGGCTCCCGCGAGGCGAGGCGGTAGGCGACAGCGTCTCCTCCGGCTCGTCCTGGTGTCGACGACCGGCCGCCGAACGTCGCGACGCGCGTGCCCGCAGGGACCCGCCTCGTCTCGCCCATCACGGCCGCATCGTCCGCGTTCGCGACGGCCACGCCGCCCGCACGCAAGCCCGCGAAGAGCGCGCCCTTCTCGCGCGCGACGTCCTCGAGCCGCCCGCCGACGCCGCCCGCGTGCGCGAGGCCCACGTTCGTCACGACCGCGACGTCGGGCGCGACGAGGGCGGCGAGGGCCGCGATCTCGCCGGGGACGCTCATCCCGACCTCGACGACCGCGAAGCGGTGCCCCGCGTCGAGCTGGAGCAGCACCGCGGGCACTCCCACCCGGTTGTTCAGGTTCCCTGCCGTCGCATGGACTGGCCCGACGGTCCGGAGAAGCGCCGCGCAGAGCTCCTTCGTCGTCGTCTTGCCCGCGCTCCCCGTGATGGCGACGACGCGCGCGTCCGGTCGCCCGGACCGCCACGCTGCGAGGTGCGCCTGCGCGATCGCTCCCCACGCCGCCAGCGTGTCCTCCACCTCGACGACGTCGACCGACGTCTCGTCCGGCGCACGGCCCCGCTCGACCACGACGAGCGCCGCACCCGCGACGACCGCCGCGCCGACGAACCCGTGCCCGTCGTGCGTCTCCCCTCGCAGGGCCACGAACGCGCTGCCCGCGACGACCGCCTGGCTGTCCGTCGTGAAGCCCGTCGCGACGCGCCCCGCCTTCGCCCGGACCACGCGTCCGCCCGTCGCGTGCGCCACCGCGGCTGCGTCGAACGACGCCCGGTTCGGAGCGATGGGGGTCGCCACGAGGCTAGCCTCCCCCGCGCGCACGACGCCGCTCGGCCAGCGCGCGGCGCGTCTCGATGCGGTCGTCGAAGGGGTGCTTCACGGTTCCCACGATCTGATAGTCCTCGTGCCCCTTGCCGGCGACCAGGACGACGTCGCCTGCACTGCACGAACGCACCGCGAGGTCGATCGCCTTCCGCCGGTCGAGCTCGACCTCGGGGCTCGCACCGGCGGCCCGTACGCCCGCGACGACGGCCTCGGCGATGACGACCGGGTCCTCCGTGCGGGGATTGTCGTTCGTGACGATGGCCACGTCGGCGCGGCGCCCGACGGCCTCGCCCATCGGCCCGCGCTTGGTCGGATCGCGATCCCCGCCGCAGCCGAAGACGCACCACACCTTGCCCGTGGCGACGGCGCGTACGGCGTCGAGCGCACGGGCGAGGGCGTCGGGGGTGTGGGCGTAGTCGACGAGGACCGTGACGTCGTCCCCCTCGGCGTCGCAGCGCTCGAGACGGCCCGGTGCGCCGGGCTCCCGCGAGAGGGCCTCGGCGGCGCGGGCGACGTCGAGCTCGAGGGAGAAGGCGATGCCGAGCGCGAGGAGGAGGTTCTCGACGTTGTGGGCGCCCACGAGGCGCGAGGCGAGGGGGACGTCGCCGGTGGGTGTGCGGACGGTGGCCGCGATGCCGCGCGCATCGAGCCGGAGCTCGAGGGGAAAGACGTCGGCGGCGAGAGCGGCGCCCGAATCGGCGCGGGCGCCGGCCTCGGCTCGAGGGCGCGCGCTCACCCGCACCACGGGCGCCTTCGCCCGCGCGACGAGCGACCGGCCGAAGGCGTCGTCGACGTTGAGGACGGCGGCCCCCGGGCCGAGCTCCGTGAAGAGGCGCGTCTTGGCCGCCGCGTAGGCGTCCATCGAGCCGTGGAAGTCCAGATGGTCCTGCGTGAGGTTCGTCAGCGCGGCCACGCGGAAGCGCACGGCGCGCACGCGCCCGAGCTCGAGGGCGTGCGACGAGACCTCCATCGCGACGTGCGACGCCCCGCGCACCCGCATCGCGGCCATCGTCCGCGCCACCTCGTCGGCCTCCGGCGTCGTGTGCTCCGCGTGCGCCGCCCACCCGTCGAACGACGCTCCCACCGTGCCGAGGACGCCGCAGCTCGGGCGCCCGATCGCCCCGTCGATCGCGGCCCGCACCAGGTGCGCCGTCGTCGTCTTGCCGTTCGTCCCGGTGATGCCGACCACCTCGAGCGCGAACGACGGGTGCCCGTAGACGGCCGACGCGGCGTACGCGAGCGCCGTCGCGGGATCGTCCACCGCGAGCACCGGGACGCGCGCCACGCGCGGGTCCACCGCGCCCCGCGACGCGAGCACCGCCGACGCCCCGCGCGCGACGGCGTCGGCCACGAAGCGCGCGCCGTCGGCCTTCTCGCCGCGGCGCGCGACGAAGAGGTCCCCCGGCTCGACCGCGCGCGAGTCGTGCCGCACGCCCGAGACGCGCACCGCCGCGTCGCCCTCGACGTCGGCCGCCATCGGAAGCTCGCGCGCCAGCTCGTCGAGGCGCAGTCCTGCGGGGTCTCTCTCGCCGCCCACGGCTCCCATCATGACGCGGGCTCGAGCACCACGCGCACCGCGCTCCCCTTCGGCGCCGCGACCCCGGCCGGCGGGTTCTGCCGGACGGCCTTGCCCCAGCCCTCGATCTGCGGGATCAGGCCGGCCTTCGTCAGCGACGCCACGACGTCGTGCGCCGCGAGCCCGCTCGCGTCGGGGACGCGCACCGTCCCCGGCGGAACCGGCCCTGCCGGAAGGACGGGGGCAGCGCTCTGCGCCGGCGCCGCGGGCAACGCGGGCGCGCCCGGCGGCTTCATCATCGCGAGCGTCGCATCGGCAGGGTCGCCCTCGCGCTTGACCGCGACGATCTTCGCCGAGCTCGACGAGGGGGTGACACCGAGGTAGCGCAGGCTCGACTCCGCGACCCGGCGGAAGACCGGGCCCGCGAGATCGCCTCCATAGTGCCCGATGGTCGGCTCGTCGAGGACGACGGCGACGACGATCCGCGGGTGGTCGACCGGCACGAAGCCCACGAACACCGCGGTGAACTTCTCCATCGAGTACTTGCCCGTGGCCGGGTCCACCTTCTGGGCAGTGGACGTCTTGCCGGCCACACGGAAGCCGGGAATGGCCGCCTCCGGCGCCGTGCCCTCGGGCGGGGGCGCGATGACCGCCGTCAGCATCTCGGCCACCGTGCGCGCGACGCCGCCGCTCACGACCTCGCGGCGGACGTGCGTCCCGTTCTCGCGGATCGTCTCGCCCTGCCCGTCGTGCACGGCCTTCACGAGCACCGGCTCGAGCAGCTTGCCACCGTTGGCGATCGCGCCCATCGCCATCGCGAGCTGGAGCGTCGTGACCGAGATGCCCTGCCCGAAGCTCGCCGTGGCCGTCTCGGCTTCGACCCACGGGCGGCCCCGCGGGCGCAGCACGCCGCTCGCCTCCCCGGGCAGCGGCAGGCCGGTCTCCTCGCCGAAGCCGAAGCGCCGGAACGCGGCGTAGAGCGCCGGCTCGCCGAGCTGGAGACCGATCTTCAGTGCGCCGATGTTCGAGCTTCGCGCGAGGATCTGCGTCGGCGAGAGCAGGTCGTTGATCTCCGCGTCGCGGACGCGGATGCCGCCGACCTGGTAGCTCCCGTGCTCGCAGTCGATGATGTCCGTCGGCTTGAGCGTGCCGGCATTGAGCGCGGTCGCGATGGTGAACGTCTTCATGACCGAGCCCGGCTCGAAGCGGTCGGTCACGGCGCGGTCGCGGCGCGCGTCGGGGTCGCTCTCGGAGTAGTCGTTCGGGTTGTATCCGGGCGAGCTCGCGAGGGCGAGGATCTCCCCGGTCGACGGGTCTTCCACGACGAGCGAGGCGCCCTTCGTCTCGTACGTGCGCATCGCGGCGTCGAGCTCCGCCTCGGCGACGTGCTGGATGCCCTCGTCGATCGACAGCGTCACGTCGTAGCCCTGGAGCGCGTGGCTCTCGGTCGCCCCCTCGAAGATGAGCCGCCCGCTCCGGTCACGCAGGCCATGCACGTCCTCGACCTTGCCGCGGAGGTCCTCGTCGAGCGCGAGCTCGAGGCCGTCCTTGCCCTGCCCGTCGGGCGCCACGAACCCGAGCACCGAGCCCGCGAGCTCGCGCCCCGGGTAGTACCTGTGCCCCTCGCCCTCGATGCTCAGGCCGCGCAGGGGGTGCGCCTGCGTCTTCCCGTCGCCGAGCGCGCGCACGGCCGTCGCCTCGTCCCCGCTCACCCGCCGCTTGATCCAGACGAAGCGGTGACGCGGCTCGAGCTTCGCGTACACCTCCTGCGCGGTCATCCCGAGCGCCTGCCCGATGCGGAGCGACGCGTCGCGCAGGGCTGCCTCCTGCGCGACCTTGCCGTCCACCGTGCGCAGCATCTCGACCACGTCCGCGCTCACGCTCGGCACCTCGATGCTGACCGCGAGCGGCGTGCCGTTGCGGTCGTAGATCGTCCCGCGCTTCGGCTCGACGTGGAGGCGCCGCTGCCGCTGCTTCTCGGCCATGTCACGCCACGCCGGGCCGTCCTCGACCTGCACGCGCCACGCGGTCGACACGATCCCGCCGAGGGCGAGGCCCATCATGCCGCAGAGGACCCCCATCCGCGTACGGATCCACCGTGCACGCCGGGAGTCGAGGTTCCTCACGGCGGCGTCCCCGTGCCCGAGCCGCCGTTGCGCGAGACGGTGCGGTCGACGGCGTCGTCGTCGTGCGGCGCCGGCGCGAGCGGCACGATGCGCTCGGGCGGAGGGACCTCCATGCCGAGGAGAGTCCGCGCGACGATCTCGACGCGCTCGGGCGTCTTGTAGCTGGCCGACTCGAGCTCGAGGACGCGCTTGACCTCGCGCAGGCGCGACTGCTCCTGACGCGCGCGACCGAGCTCGTAGCCGAGCTGCACGGTCTTGCCGCGGAGGGCGAGGTGGACGACGAACGCGCTCACGGTGGCGGCGATGGCGAGCGTCCAGATCGGCAGGAAGGCGTAGCGCGGGCGGCTCATCGATCCTCCTCGACGGGGACGCGGCGCGCCGCGCGGAGCTTCGCGCTGCGCGAACGCGGGTTTCGCTGCTGCTCCTCCTCGGTGGCGACCTGCGGCTTCTTCGTGAGGGGCTCCCATCCCGCGGCGTGGAAGGCGCGCTTCACGAGGCGGTCCTCGAGCGAGTGGAAGCTGATGATGGCGGCCACGCCACCGAGGGCGAGGACGTCCGGCAGCGAGGCGAGGAGCGTCGTCAGCTCGTCGAGCTCGCGGTTCACCGCGATGCGGAGCGCCTGGAACGTGCGCGTGGCCGGGTCGACGCCGCCCACGCGGGCCGGACCCACGGCGCGGACGATGGCGCGGCGGAGATCGAGCGTCGTACGGAGCTCGTTCGCGGCGAGCGCCTTCTTGATGCTGCGGGCGATGCGGCGCGAGCGGCGCTCCTCGCCGAACTGGTAGATGACGTCCGCGAGCTCGTCGTCCGAGAGGCGGTCGATGAGCTCCACCGCCGTCTCGCCGCTGTCGGGGTCCATCCGCATGTCGAGCGGCCCCTCGCGGCGGAAGCTCATGCCGCGCTCCGCCTCGTCGAGCTGGGGGGAGCTCACGCCGAGATCCGCGACGAGGCCGTCGACGGGGCCGATGCCGGCCGCCGCGAGCTCCTCGCGCACGCACGAGAACGGCGAACGGACGAGCGTCACCCGGTCGGCGACCAGGCCGATGGCCTCCTCGGCGGCCGCGATCGCCGCCGGATCGCGGTCGAACCCGACGATGCGAGCGCGCGGCTCGGCCTCGAGCAGCGCCACCGAGTGCCCGGCGCCGCCGAGCGTCGCGTCGACGTACGTCCCCCCGGCGCGGGGCGAGAGGCTCCGCACGACCTCGTCGCGCATCACGGTCGCGTGCTCGAAGCGCTTCACGTCGCTCACCTCGTCGAAGTCGTCGCGCCATACCCACTCGACGGTCGAATCCGCCGCGAGGAGGCCCGGCAGCGCGAGCTGCGCGTTGCTCATAGCCCGAGCTCCGCGAGGCGCGTCGCGATGTCGCGCTTCTCGTCGTCGGTGGTCTCGAAGGCGCGCTGCCAGGACTCCTTGTCCCAGAGCTCCGCGTAGCGGCCGGCGCCGGCCCAGAGGACGTCCTTCTTGAGGCCGGCGTGGTCACGCAGGGTCGGGGGCACGAGGATGCGCCCCACGTCGTCGAACTCGCACTCGACGGCGCCGGAGACGTAGATGCGCCGGAGCTTCTGGACGGCGCGGTCGAACTGCGGCAGCCGCGACAGCTTCTCCTCGAAGGCGGCCCACTCGGACGGCGCGTAGGCGACCAGGCACGTGTCGAGGGCGCTCGTCAGGACGATGCGCCGCTCTCCGGCCGCGCTGAGGGCATCCCGGTAGCGGGCAGGGACGCTCGTGCGTCCCTTCGCGTCGATCGAGTGCTCGTAGCGCCCGCGAAACACCGCTCGCCTTCACCTCAGGCGCAGGAAAGGGGCTTGGTACTTCTTGCCACGATTTCCCACGACCAAGGCCGAAGCTATGGGTCCACGCCATGAGAGTCAATATTTCTCGATACGTACGAGCCTCGGTGGACCGCTGCAACTTCGTGCAGGTCCGGGGTGCCACGCTCGGGGGAGAGGAGAGGGAGAGGATTGAACAGGAAGGCGGGAAGGCGAGAAGGTGTGGGGGGGTGGGGCCCCAGTGAGGGTGGGTTGGACGGGAGCGAGGGTCGATCGCGGGTGAGGGGGTGGAGATCGTGGGGGACCGGGGCGCGGGGGTGGGGGAGCGGGCCTCGGGGGTGGGCGAGTGGGGGGAGGTGACGCGGTACCGAGGCTCGCGTTGGGGAGACCGAGCGTAGGTCGCGCGGTACCGAGGCTCGCTCTCGCGATACCGAGCGGAGGTCGCGCGATACCGAGCCTCACTTTCGCGATACCGAGCGTAGGTCGCGCGATACCGAGGCTCGCTTTCGCGAAACCGAGCCTAGGTCGCGCGCTACCGAGTCTCGCTTTCGCGATACCGAGCGTAGGTCGCGCGATACCGAGTCTCGCTTTCGCGATACCGAGCGTAGGTCTCGCGATACCGAGACTCACTTCCGCAAAACCAAGCGTAGGTCACGCGATACCGAAGCTCACTTCCGCGAAACCAAGCCTAGGTCCCGCGCTACCGAAGCTCACTTCCGCGAAACCAAGCCTAGGTCCCGCGCTACCGCCCCTCGGCCCCCCGCGACCGCCGCTCACTCCCCCGCGTCTGCCGGCCCCTCCCCCGCCACCGCGCCCCATCCCCCCGCGACCGCGCCCCATCCCCTCGCGACCGAGCCCCCCTCCCCCCGATCCCCCTCCCCCCTTCTGATCTTCTGACCTTCCTGTTTCTCTATCTCGTCTCGCTCTCAGCGCGCCAAAACGTGCTTCGCGATGACCATGCGCTGGACCTCGCTCGTGCCTTCGCCGATCTCGCAGATCTTCGCGTCCCTGAGGTGGCGCTCGACGTCGAACTCGCGCACGTAGCCGTAGCCACCGTGGACCTGGAGGGCGCTGTTGCACGCGCGCGTCGAGGCCTCGCTCGCGAAGAGCTTCGCCATCGCCGCCTCCTCGGAGAAGCGCTTGCCGGCGTCGGCGAGCCAGGCTGCCCGGTACGTGAGGAGCGCCGCCGCGTCGAGCTCCGTCTTGGCGTCGGCGAGCATCCACTGGATGGCCTGGAAGTCGGCGATGGGCTTGTTGAAGGCCTTGCGCTCCTTGGAGTAGCGCGTCGCCATGTCGAGCGCGCCGTACCCGAGGCCGAGCGCCATCGCCGCGATCGAGATGCGCCCGCGGTCGAGGATCTTCATCGTGTCGGTGAAGCCCTGGTCGACCTCGCCGACGCGCTGCCCGTCGCCGACGCGCACGCCGTCGAGCGTGAGCTCGGCGGTGTCGCTCGCGCGGCACCCGAGCTTGAGCAGGTGCTTGGACGCCGAGAACCCGGGCGTCCCGTGCTCGACGACGAACGCCGTGATGCCGCGCTGCTTCGGCACGTCCGTGTTCGTGCGCGCCAGGACGACGCAGAAGCCCCCGACCGACCCCTGCGTGATGAACGTCTTCGTTCCGTCGAGGATCCAGCCGTCGCCGTCGCGCCGCGCGGTCGTCCGGAGCGCCGCCGAGTCGCTCCCGCTCCCCGGCTCGGTGAGCGCCCACGCCGCGAGCCACTCGCCCGTCGCCGCCTTGGGGAGGTAGCGGCGCTTGAGCTCCTCGCTCCCGAACGAGAGCACGTGCCCCGTCCCGAGGCCGTTGTGCGACGCCACCGTGAGCGCCATCGACCCGTCGACGCGCGCGATCTCCTCGACGCAGATGGCGTAGCTCGTCGTGTCCATGCCCGAGCCGCCGTACTCCTCGGGGATGCGGATGCCGAGGAGGCCCATCTCGGCGAGCCTGGGCACGAGCTCCTTCGGGAAACGCTCCTCCTTGTCCCAGCGCTGCGCGTGGGGGGCGATCTCGGCGCGCGCGAAGTCGCGGACGCTCTGCCGGAGAAGGCGGTGGTGCTCGGACGGCTCGAAGTCCATGGGGAGGCTCGGACCATGTCATGGGGTCCGCCGGCCGCGCAAGCGGGCCCCCGCCACGTGGCGAGGGCAGCGTCGAGGACCACCACGGTGCCCGCGAGGTAGGTCGAGAGGGCTCCTGCCGGGCTCTCGCCCGCCCGCGCGCGTCGACGCCCGGTTGCGAATCCAGGGGCGCTCGGGCCTTCCAGCGGACGGCTCGTCGGGTGACGGCTTCCCCTGGCAGAGGCTGCGAACTTAGAGTCGTGGGGAGTCGAGCGTCGGGGGGATCGAGGCGATCGGATGCGGGGACGGACGAGAGGGGCGGCGGCGGCTGCGGTGATCGCGATGGCCCTGGGCGTCGGCCTCGGGGGCTGCAACGTGGACCGCTGCAGCGGCGGCGGGACGTGCAGCTGCTCGGGCGCGGACGACTGCTCGCGCTACTGCGGGGGCACGGGGTGCAACTTCGACTGCTCGGGCGCCGGCGACTGCCACTTCGACTGCCCGCACGGCGGGTGCACGGCCAAGGGCGGCGAGCTCTCCTGCGAGGTGGGGGGCTGCACGTCGACCGAGGGCGAGATCTCCTACTGCCCGACCAGCGTCGTCGTCGACGTCTCCGCCTCCGCGGGCGACGACGAAGGCGATGACGAAGGCGACGACGAGGGCGACGACGACGGCTACGGGACGCTCATCTGCCCGGCGTCGATCGCGCCCTACCCCTGCCCCGCGGGGGACGGATGCGGGTGCGAGGGGCCGGGCGACTGCTCGATCGAATGCGAGGGCGGCGGGTGCGCGTTCGACTGCGCAGAAGGAGCCGGGAGCTGCACGTTCGTGTGCCCGGGCGGAGGGTGCAGCGCCACGAGCGAGACGACCCCGGGGAGGTGCACGCTCTCCTCGGGGAGCGACGGCGGAGAGACGCAGACGACGGGGTGCGAAGAATGAGGACGCGGAGCGCGCGCGAGGGGAAGCCGTCGCGAGGGAGTGCGCAAGCGAGGCGGGGGGGGGTGGCCCTCGCGGCTGCGCTGACCGTGCTCGCAGGCGCGACGGGGTGCGGCGGACCGTCGGCCGCGATGGCGGGGAAGCTCGTGACGTCGGGCGGTGAGCTCGGGGACGTGGTGTTCGCGCCGGACGGGTGCAAGGCGCAGGAGGACGGCGCGCTCGACCTGCTCGATTCGGCGCACCCGGGGCTCGTGCTCCGCGTCATGCATGCGGGGCAGGCGCCCGTGCAGCTCGTGCTCGCGGACCGCGCGAACGGCCGCGAGGTTGCGCTCGCGGCGGGGCCCACGTGCACCATCCACGAGGGCACCCAGTCGCTCGTCTACGGCGATCGCGGCATCGGCCTGCGCGTGGACTGCGCGACGCCGGCGGGCGGTCAGGTCCACGGCGTCGTCGGCGCGGGGGTGTGCCGGTGACGAAGGCGCGCATGCTCTCCGTCCCGGCGGTCGCGGCCCTCCTCGGCTGCGGTCACCTCGCCGGGACGCTCACCTCGAACGCGACCCCTCTCGGGACCTGGACCTTCGAGCCCACGCGGTGCACCGCCGACCCGAGCTCGCTCGTGATGAGCAGCCGCGCCGATCCGATCCGGTACGTGTCGATCGATCTCCAGACGCCCGGCGAGACCACGCCGACGGTCCTCGGCAACCGGCCGCTCCAGCTCACGGTCCTCGACCTCAGCGCGCGCGACGGCGCGCCCCTCGTCGTCCCCGCCGCGCACTGCCGCGTCCTCGCGGTGCATGCGGCGAGCGCCTACTCGACGCGTGTCAACGGCGGCCCCTGGGTGACCAGCTACGGCGGTACCGCCGACGTCGACTGCTACGCACCCGACGAGGCCCACCGCTTCGTCGGCCACTTCGACTTCACGTGCCCCGAGCAATGAGCCCTCCCCTCGTCCACGCGTCCCCCTCTCGCCTCCGCCGGCGGGCCCTCCGCGTCTCGTTCGCGGCAGCGCTCGCGGTCTTGTTCGCGCAGACCGCGGAGGCGCAGCAGACGCAGTCCGTCACGCTCCGCGACGGCACGACCGTCACCGGCGAGATCGTCGAGTACCTCCTCGACGACCACGTGACCCTCCGCCTCTCCACGGGAGCCACGCGTCGCATCGCGTGGTCGGAGCTGGCGTCCCCCGTCGCGCCGCCCGCCGTCGGCGCGCCGGCCGCTCCGCCGCTCCCCCTCCCGCCACCGGCTCCACCTCTCACGCTGGCGCCTCCCCCACCCGCGGCAGCTCCCCCGGCTCCGATCGACGAACCGCAGACCGCCACGCCCGCGGGACCCATTCCGTACGAGCTCCGGCCCGAGCACGGCGTGGATTCCGACACGGCATGGATCCTCCGCCCGCCCGCGATCGGGATCCAGACCGGCTACGGCGCACCGGAAGGAGACCTCGCCCTCGTCCTCGAGAACCGGATGCTCGGCGGGTGGGTCGTCGTGCAAGCGCTCCTCGGGACGCCGGTCGCCGACGCCCCCTGGAGCTTCGGAGCGAACCTCCTGCTCGACGGCCGCTTCGGGAACTTCGGCTTCGGCGGAGGCGTGGGGATCGCCGATTCGTTCACCAAGACGATCGTCCCCGGTAGCCACCCGGCGCCCGTCACGTTCCTCGTCACGGACGTCAGCCACTTCTCCTGGTACGTCACGCGCCAGCTCGCCGCGCGCGCGAGCCTCGGGATGACCATCCCGCTGAACGACCGGACGTACTGCGTCGCCCATGCCGGGGCCTGCCCCGAGCCGGTGGGCGCAGACTCGGCTCCCCTGTCGCTCAGCGGGACCCTCACCGTGCTCTTTGCGTTCGACTTCGGCCACGACTGACGGGGCGCGGCGTCGCAGCCCGAGGTGCGCGCGCGACCGGCACGAGACTCACTCGAGCACGCACGCGAACCGTCCCTCGTCGCCTCCCATGCAGCGGTAGTGCGTGGGGCACGTGTCGTGGGCGTCGCATCCGCGCGTGCAGTACTGCGACCCGGCGTACGAGACGCACGCCCCTGCGGCGCAGTCGCTCCCGGCGGAGCAGTCGGCGCCGACGTCGACGGGGCTCTTCTTCTCCTTGGCCTGGTAGGCCTCGTGGCTCTGCGTCCCCTCGGCGAGCGCCTCGGCCACGAGATCGGCGTAGGCGTCGGTCCGGGTGTCGACGTCGTACGCGTCGCTCGCGCCGCACGAGGGGCCGCCCCGCGCGAGGACGCCGACGATCTGCCCGGTGCCCTCGTCGATGGCCGGGCCGCCGAACGCGCCGTCGCAGGGGGCCTCGGCGACCGCGATCTCGACCGGCGTGACCGCGCTCACGGCGACGTGGTCGCGGACGACCTTCGCGCCGGACGCGAACCCGACGGTGCGCACGTGGTCGCCGACGGCGGCGCCGGTGGGGCGCACGACGAGGGGCGCGACGTCGTCGATGGGCGAATCGAGCAGGAGGAGGGCCACGTCGGCCCCGCAGAGGACGTCCCCCTGCGGCAGGAGCACGGCGCGGCCGCGGGCCCTCTCGACGGCGGTCGACGCGAGGTCGCCCGTCAGCACGCGGATGTTCGTGAGGTCGACGCCGTCGGCGACCTGGGGGCCGCCGGCGGGGCAGTCGTAGGGACCGGAGAGGATCGAGACGCAGCGGCGGGCGGTGAGCACGACGTCGGATGCGAGGAGCGCGCCCGCGCAGACGCCCTGGCCGTCGAGGTCGAGCAGGACGACGGCGGGATCGGCGCCGGGGTCGCGGATGCCGAGGAACGGGGACGCGACCGCGACGGACGGCGGCGCCGTGGCGAGCGGATTGGACGGGGTGGACGAGCACGCGACGGCATGGACGGCGAAGAGGAGGGTGGACACGAGCAGCAGGACGACGAGGCGCATGGCGCCCCCGACTGCGACGGGCGTGCCGGTGCGCCGAGGCCGAAAACGCCGGAAAAGGAGCAGGTGCCGGGTGTCCCGGCCCTGTCGCGGGGGTGTCGGGGGGTGTCCCGGGACAGGTCCGCGTGCGGTGCGCCGGAGCGCCAGGAGTGCGTCTACCAGCCCAGCGCGCTCTTCATCGCGGCCTCGAGAACCTGGGCCATCGCGGCGTGGGTCGCCGGGCTGGGGTGGTAATCGCAGCCGCATCCCGAGCCGTCGCTCTTGCAGTCCTGCGTCGGGAAAGACACGGACGTGAGGGCGTTGTCGCCGGCCGACGCGCGCGTGGCGATGACGCTCTGGATGGCGCCCTGGGCCTCGGTGTACTGCGTGCCCCCGAGCATGGGGCCGACGCAGAGGAAGAAGTGGGCCGAGGGATACACGGCGCGGAGCTGGGTGACGAAGGTGACGTAGGCGTTCGTGAAGCTCGTCGTCGGGTCCGCGCCGGGGGCGCCGTAGTCGTTCGTCCCGAGGTTGACGACGACGGCGTCGGGGATCCACGACGACGGGTCCCACGTGCTCGTGGCGTCGGTCGGGAGCGTGCGCTGCCAGAGGATGGGCATCGTCTCGGTCGTCGTGCCGTCGAGGTTCTGGTAGAGGCCCTTGCCCGACCAGGCGATGACGTGAACGTCGGCGCCCATTGCGCGCCCCGTGAGCGAACCGTAGGCGAGGTACTCGTTCTCCGTCGCCGCGCTGAAGGACTGGCTCGCGTTGGTGCACTCGTCGCCGTAGCCCGCGGTGATCGAGTCGCCGATCACCTCGATGCGGCGCGCGGGAGTCGCCGGAGGCGGCAGGAGGGCGCCCGCGTCGCCGAAGGTGAAGCCGACGAGCGCCGACGGCTGGTCGAAGGCCTCGTCGCGGCGAAAGACGAGGACGTGGTGCGTCCCTGGCGCGAGGCCGCCGGCGAGCGCGTACGACGAGCCGCCGTCGGTGACGGTGACCGGCTCCTCGGTGCCGTCGACCAGGACGGCGAAGTAGTTGCTGGCGCCCCCGAGGGTGGCCGCGACGGAGGTGCCCGTGAACATCGCCTCCATCGCGCTCCCGGACCACTCGGCGGAAGGCTGCGCGGGATCGCTCAGGTCGAAGCGGCCGATGCGCCGCACCGCGGGAGGGCCGGTGTCGGGCGGGCCGGCGTCCGTGCTCCCCTGCGCGTCGCCCGCGTTGCTCGCGTCGCCGGGGGCGCCCTCGGGAGACGCGTGGTCCCCGCTCGGAGCATCGAGCGGAGAGGACGCGTCGCCCGCATCGGATACGGACGCATCCGGCGCGGACTGCGCCGAGCCGGCGCTGGAGCACCCGGACAGCAGCGAGACCACGAGGCCCGCCCGCGCGACGTTCTCGATCCGCATGCGCGACACCTTCCCGAGCATACGTCCCCGGGGCCATGATGTGCGACGTGCGCACATCCGCCGCCGTCCTCGGCCCTTTCCTCGTCGCGCTCCTCGGGCTCGTCGCCGGAGCCGGCTGCCGCGCGGCGGAGCCTTCCTCGGCCCCGGCGGCGGGCGCGTGCCCGGACGCCTGGGCAGCCGCGCCCCACGTCGACCCCTCGCTCGTTCCCCCGCACGGCGGGGTGCTCCTCCACGGCTCCGCGACGGGCACACAGAGCTACGCCTGCACCGCCGCCGCGGACGGCGGCGCGAGATGGACGTTCACGGGGCCCCGCGCCGAGCTCCGCGATTGCCACGGGGAGCTCGTCGCACGCCACTTCGCGAGCGATGCGGGGGCAGCGCCCGAGTGGCAAGCACCCGACGGCGCGTACGTGATCGCGACGAAGGCCGCCGCGCTCACGCCCGACGGCGGCGCGGGCGCAGTCCCGTGGCTTCTCCTCGGCGCCAGGGACCACGGAGGCGAAGGGCCGCTGGCGCGTACCGCCTACGTGCAGCGGGTCGGGACCGACGGCGGAGTCGCCCCGGCGGGAGGGTGCACGCCAGGCGCGACGCGCGACGTGCCGTACGGCGCGGACTACTACTTCTACGGGCCGTGATCACCGCCGCCGCAGGACCATGCGCGTGACGAGCCACATGCCGGCGACGAGCGCGGCGGCGACGACCTTCGATCGGGCGACGAAGTCCTCGAGGAGGAACGGGACGAAGAAGATCGCCGCCACGACGACGGCGCCGATCGCGAGGCGCACCGCTGGCCCGCGCCGGCTGCGCCGCCGGATGGGGGCCCACTCCTCGAGCAGGCGGCGGACGTCCTCGTAGCCGGTGCCGCCGCGGGGCACGTTCGCCTCGTAGACGACCCCCGACCGCGCGTCGGGCAGCGACTCGACGCGGAGCCCTCCCAGGCGCCCGTCCACCTCGACGATCCGCGCCACGTTCGCGCGCGCGATCGAGTAGCCGTCGCTCGTCGTCTCGACGTGGATGTCGTCGGCGCTCGCGGTGACGATCAGCGCGGCGAGCTTGCGGCGGAGGCGGCCGTAGCCCACGCCGGCGCGGACGACGACGAGCGCGATCAGCACCAGGACGACGGCCCAGAACGGGCCGCCCGGCGCCCATCCGAGGCGCTCGACCAGCACCACCGCGAGCAGGATGGGCGCGAGCTGCCCGAACGCCGTCACGAGGGCCGCGGCGCGGGCGCGGAACGTCGCCTCGCGAGGGCCGAGGCGGTACCGCGTCAGCTCCTCGGCTGCACGTTCGTCCGGACCCACTGGATGATGCTTTCGAGGGTCGTTCCCGGCGTGAAGACGCCGGTGACGCCCGCGGCCTTGAGGCGATCGTGGTCCGCCTCGGGGATGATGCCGCCGCCGAAGACGACGACGTCGTTGGCGCCGCGCTTGCGGAGCTCGTCGATGACGGCGGGAAAGAGCGTGTTGTGGGCGCCGCTCATGATGGAGAGCCCGACGGCGTCGACATCCTCCTGGATGGCGGCCGACGCGACCATCTCGGGCGTCTGGTGCAGGCCCGTGTAGATGACCTCGAAGCCGGCGTCGCGCAGCGCGCGGGCGACGACCTTGGCGCCGCGGTCGTGGCCGTCGAGGCCCGGCTTGGCGACCAGGATGCGGAGTTTGCGCGAGGAGGGGACGGCGGCGGTCATCGGGGGACAGAGAGCGTTACTCACGGGCCGGGCGGCCGTCAAAGGCGGTAGCCTCCCCACTGCACCGATGATCCGCCCTGCCCGGCCCGACGACGTGCCCGCGATCCTCGGGCTGATCCGCGCGCTCGCGCGCTACGAGCGCCTGGAGCACGAGGTGGTGGGCACCGAGGGGGATCTCCGAGAGCACCTCTTCGGAGCGCGCCCCCGGGCCGAGGTTCTCCTCGTCGACGACGCGGGAGCCGTCGTCGCGTTCGCGCTCTTCTTCCACAACTACTCGACGTTCCTCTGCAAGCCCGGGGTCTACCTCGAGGACCTCTTCGTCCTCCCCGAGCACCGCCGGAAGGGGTACGGCAAGGCGCTCCTCGCGGCGCTCGCGCGGGTGGCGCGCGAGCGGGGGTGCGGCCGGTTCGAGTGGTCGGTGCTCGACTGGAACGAATCGGCGATCGCGTTCTACCGGTCGCTCGGCGCGCGGACGATGGACGACTGGCGCGTCATGCGCGTGACGGGCAACTCGCTCGACGCGCTTGCGGCCCTCGCGAACGGGTGAGCGGGCGCGCGGCCGGTGGCCGGGCGAGGCCGCGCGGGCGACCGAGAGGAGCGCGGCGCGCGCTCAGGGACGCGCGACGCGCCAGCCGGAGGCTTCGAGGGTGACGCCGGGATAAGCGCGAAGCGCGACGTCGCCGTGCGCGAGGTCCTTCGGCAGCGACGCGGAGAGGGGCACGCCGGCGACGGTGGCCTCGACGCGGTCGCCACGGACGACGGCGTGGACGTGGAACGTCGCCGCGGCAGGGACGTCGACGACGGGAGACGCGGCGAGGTCGGTCCCGGCGCCGTCGCCCACGACGACGACGGCGTGGGCGGGCGAGCCGGGAAGGACGAGGACCGAGGCGCCCCTGAAGCCGGACGTGCCGGGGAGCGCGCGCAGCACGACGCCGGCGGGACCGCCGTCGACGTGGAGGTCGGCGTCGACCGCGACGTCGTCGCCGGGGGCGGGCGCCGAGACGGCGTCGCGGACGGTGGTCCCCACGAGACGGACGCGCGGGCCCGCCGTGATGGCCGCCTGGGGTGTGCCGGCGAGGCGCGCGAGGACGAGCCCCTCGCCCTTCCACGCGTCCGACGCCGTCGCCGCGACGCGCGCGCCCGGGAACATCGCAGGCGTGACGGAGGCGCCGTCGCGGCGCAGGGCCGTGACGCCGCCCGCGGGATCGCGGTCGACGCGCCACTGGTGACCCTCGAAGTGGAACGCCGAGGCGACGCCGCTCGACTCGAGCGAGACGTGCGCGATGCGAGCGCGCCCGACGTCGATCGCGAGACCGTCGGCTGGCCGGGCGCCGGCAGAGGGGAAGGCGGCGAGCGCGCCGACGGCGTCGCTCACCGCGGCGAGCATGTCGTTCTTGTGGGCGAGCGACCGCACGCCCGCGACGAGGAGCGTGCGACGCGGATCGACGGCGAGCATCGCGACGGCGGTGGCGACCGCCTCGAGGCCGTCGTGCTCGACGGGCACGCGCAGCGTGGGGCGGTGGTCGATCGCGCGGCGGACGACCGCCTCGGCGAGGCCGCGGGCGACGGCGAAGGTCGCCGCCTGCACGGCGGGGGGCGCGGCCTCGGGGGCCCAGGGGGACGAGGCGTCGGCCATCAGGCCCGGCGGCGCATCGTCGGTCGAGAGCACGACGCCGTTCCCGCGGAACGTGGCGTGCGCGTCCCCGACGAAGAGCGCCTCGAGCCCCTCGGGGACGCCCGGGAAGTGCCCGAGGAGATCGCGAAGCTCGGCGACGCGCGCGTCGTTGCCGGTGGCGTCGGCGACGAGGACCCCGGTCTCGACGAGCGCCGCGCGTCGAGCGCCGGTGAGCCCGAGCGCGTCGGCGGCGTCGACCCGGCGCATCGGCCCGCCGGGGAGCGCGTCGAGGAGCGCCACGGCTGCCTGCGCCCGCAGCCGTGCGACCGGGAGGGCCACCGCGACGTCGAAGTGGAGGACGCCCGCCTCGTGCGCGAAGTGCTCGCGCAGCGCGTTGGCGATGTCCCGCCGCGTCCCTGCCGGTACGCCCGTGTCGGCCCCCGACCCTTCGCCGGCGACCAGCGCGTAGGCGCGCGCGACCTCGTCGAGCGCGCGGCTCTGCGCGAGATCGGCCGGGTGCTGCGCGTAGAGAGCCTCGACGCGGGCGAGGAGGCCCCTCACCACGGCGAGCGCGAGCACGGGGCGCGACGCAGGCGTCGGCCCCCCCTGCACGACGTCGACGAGGAACGCCATTCGCCGGTCGTCGAGCGCCTCGCCCGCGAGCGCCCCGGACATCGCCTCGGCCGACTCGGCCGCGGTGAGATCGGGCCGCGCCACGAGCGCCCGCAGCCGGTCGGCGTGCGTCTCGCTCGCGACGTACCCGCGCACCTCGGCCGATTCGCTCGTCGTGAGCGAGGCGGCGGCCGTCGCCGCGGACACCGAGCCCGCGACGACCACCGCCAGGAACACGCCTCGTTTCATGCCCCGAGTGCCCGGCTAGTTCGCCGACTCTTCCTTGGCGTCGTCCTCGTCCTCGTCGTCGTCGTCATCGTCGTCATCATCGTCGTCTTCAGGCAGCTGGAGCGACGACGGCGCCGGCGGCATCGGCTTGCCTTCCTTCTCGGCCTGCTGGCGCGCCTTCTCGAGGGCGGCCCGCTGCTGCTGCACGCGCTGCATGACGGCCGGCTTCGGCGCGATGATGACGGACATCGCCCGCGCCTCCATCATCGGGCGCGTTTCGAGGTTCGAGACGTCCTCGAGCGCCTTCACGATGATGTCGATCTGCTCGTGCGCCTTCTCGGGGTGCGTGATCTCGCGCCCGCGGAAGCGGACGGTGAACTTCACCTTGTGGCCGGCCTCGAGGAAGCGGCGCGCCGCGCGGATCTTGAAGTTGATGTCGTGGTCGTCGGTCTTCGGGCGGAGCTTGATCTCCTTGATGTCGACCACGGCCTGGTTTCGCCGGGCCTGCGCCGCCTTCTTCTTCTCCTCGTACTTGTATTTCCCGAAGTCGAGGATCTTGCACACCGGCGGGTCGGCCTTGGGGTTGATCTCGACGAGGTCGAGCCCCTGCTCCTGCGCCATGCGCAATGCTTCGTGCGTCTGCAGCACTCCGAGCTTTCCGCCGTCGGGACCGATGACCAGGACCTCGGGAACTCGGATTCGGTGATTGACTCGGATCTGGAAGCCGCGTTGCTGCTGGCGCGGATCAAACCGGGAATGCCCCATTGCCATATTTCGTTTCTTGACCTCCGTGTATGAGTGGTGCTGCTCCCGCGGGCGGCCGCGCGAACCTGCGCGCCCGGGCGGTTTCTCCGACCTATCGAGTCTCCCCGGGCGGGGCGCTCTCGGTCAATAGCCGCGCCACCAGCTCCTCGACCTTCATGGCCCCCAGCTCCCCGGCGTCCCGGGAGCGGACGCCGACCGAATCGGCCTCAGCCTCCTTCGGGCCGACGACCAGCATGTAAGGATAGCGCTGGAGCCGGGCGGAGCGGATCTTGGCCCCCAGCTTGTCGCTCGAGAGGTCGGCGTCGACCCGGATACCCCGGGCCTTCAGGCGCTCGACCACCTGACGGGCGTATTCGTCGCTCTTTTCGCTGACGGTGAGGACGACGGCCTGCCGTGGGGCGATCCACGTGGGGAAGTTCCCGCCGCAGTGCTCGAGGTAGACGGCGAAGAAGCGCTCGATGCTCCCGAGGATGGCCCGGTGCAGCATGACCGGCTGGTGGTCCTTGCCGTCCTCGCCCGTGAAGCGCAGGCCGAAGCGCTCGGGGAGGTTGGGGTCGAACTGGAGGGTGGCGAGCTGCCAGGAGCGCTTGAGCGCATCCTTCACGTGGAACTCGATCTTGGGCCCGTAGAACGCGCCCTCGCCGGGCGAGAGCTCGAACTTCCGCCCCGCGCGCTCGAGGCCCTCGGCCAGGGCGCGCTCGGCCCGATCCCACGCCTCGTCCGTGCCGATGCGCTTCTCGGGGCGGGTCGCGAGCTTGATGTCGATCGACTCGAAGGAGAACGCCTTGTAGACGCCGTAGAAGAAGCGCAGGAACTTCTCGATCTCGGCGGTGACCTGCTCCTCGGCGCAAAACACGTGCGCGTCGTCCTGCGCGAAGCTCCGGACGCGCGCCAGGCCGTGGACCACGCCGCCGCGCTCGTAGCGGTGGAGGCGCGCGAAGTCCGCCACGCGCCAGGGGAGCTCGCGGTAGCTGCGCTTGCGCGCCCCGAAGATGGCGCAGTGGCTCGGGCAGTTCATCGGCTTGAGCGCGAAGGAGCGCTCGCGGATGCCCGCCGCCACGGCGGCGCCGTCGACCGCCTTGCCCGCGGGCGCGAGCTCGTCGAGGAGGTCCGCCGTCACCAGGCGGTACATGTTCTCCTCGTAGTTGGGCAGGTGCCCGCTCGTGAGAAAGAGCGACGGATCGTAGGCCAGCGGCGTGACGACCTCCTCGTAGCCCTCGCGCTCGTAGAGGTCGCGGATGTAGCCGATCATCCGGTTGTAGACGTACGCGCCCTTCGGAAGGAAGAACGGCATCGCGGGCGCGACCTCGTGGAACATGACGAGGTCGAGCTCCTTGCCGAGCTTGCGGTGGTCGCGCTGCTTGGCCTGCTCGAGAAGGCGCAGGTGCTCCTCGAGCGCGTCGACGCTCGCGAACGCCGTCCCGTAGATGCGCTGGAGCATCGGGTTGCGCTCGTCGCCGCGCCAGTAGGCGCCCGCGACGTGCGTGAGCTTCACGGCCCTGAGGAAACCCGTCGACGGCACGTGCGGGCCCTCGCAGACGTCGATCCACTCGTTCGGCGGGGCGCCGTGCCGGTAGACGCTCACCTCCTCGCCCTCGGGGATCGCGTCGATGATCTCGAGCTTGTAGGTCTCGCCCATCGCCGAGAACATGCTCCGGGCTTCCTGCCGCGTGACGACCGCGCGGCGGAAGGGCGTGTCCTTCTTCACCACCTCGACCATCGCCTGCTCGATCTTGGTGAGGTCCTCGTCGGTGAAGGCGCCGCTCGGCTTGTCGAAGTCGTAGTAGAAGCCGTCCTCGATCGCGGGGCCGATCGTGACCTTCGTCCCCGGGAAGAGGCGCTGTACGGCGTCGGCCATCACGTGGGCGGTCGAGTGGCGGATGACCGCCAGCCCTTCGGCGTCCTTCGCGTGAATCGGCGCGAGCTCGGCCGCCGTCGCGTCCACCGGCGTGTGCAGATCGACCGTCCGCCCGCGGAGCTTCACCGCGATGACGTCCTTGTCGAGCTTTCCGGCGGCGGAGAGGATCTCGCGCGGGGTCTTTCGGTCGGCCATGGGGAGGGGTTTTCTAGCCCAGTCCGCCCGGGCGCGCAGCCCCGGACCGGCGAGGACGGCCCGGCCCGGGCGGCGTCACTCGCAGGTGGTGGCCGTGAACTCGAAGGCGCCGATGGTCGGCTTGCTCGGGTCGCGCGGCTGGCCGAAGAGGTCCGTGGGGATGCCGCCGACCGGCGTTCCGCCCCGGGCGAGGGCGCAGGGCGTGCCGGCGGGGAGCGTCCACCCCTGGAAGAGCGCGCCCGCGTCGCCGGCGCCGGGGACCCCGGAGAAGAGGCCCGTCAGCCCGTCGTCGGTCGTCCACGACGCGCCGAGGATGCTGGGCATGCAGACTTCGGACGACGAAGGACATGCGGGATCGGGCACGCACCAGGCGGCCGCCGAGCAGATCGAGCCGGACTCGATGTCGATGTCCCCCGTGGTCGTGGCGCTCGGGAGAGCCGTCACGAGCGAGGGGACGTCGGGGGCCGACGAGCCCCCGGTGCAGGCGTAGAGCGTCTCGAAGTTCGCGAAAGCCGTGTGATCGAGGTTGGTGATCTGCGCGCTGCAGGACCCGACCGCCACGCCGGTCTCGCCCGTCCCCGGTCCACCGCCGAGAAGGAGATCGTCCGTGATCTCGATCCCGTCGACGCCCAACCCCATCGAGATGGCCGCGCCTGCGCCGTCGCCCGAGAAGATGGTGTCGTCGACGATCGAAGGAGAGCTGCCGCCGGCCCCGTAGACGCCGACGGTGTACGCCCCGTTGCTCACGGCGACGGAGCCGCCGTGGATCTCGCAGTCGTCGACGTCGGTTTCGGCCGCCTGCTGGACGAAGACGCCGAACGTCTGGGAGCCGCCCCCCGTCCGCGCGCCTCCGTAGATGCGATCGGCCACGACGCGCGTCGTGCCGCTCGCGTCGCTGACGAGGATCCCCGCGCTGAAGGTCTCGGGCGCCGATCCCGTGCCTCCGCTGATGGCGCTCGACTGGACGTCGACCGCGAGCGCGGAGCCCGTGACGACGATCCCCGCGCTCGAGCCGAGGCACCCCTGCGGGTCGGTGCCTTGAACGTAGACGTTCTTGATCGCGTTGGCGTTGCTCAGCGACGTGAGGACCACGATGCCGACGGCCGCTTCGTCGCTCGTGATCGAGGCCGCGGTGCCCGTGCCGCCCGTGATCAGGTCGCCGGTGATCGTCGGGAGCGCGCCGGGCTGGACGAGGATGCCCGCGCTTCCGGGGTTGCCCGTGCCCGTTCCGCCCTCGATCACGTCGCCGGAGATGGTCGGCGAGCCGCCCACCAGGGCGACGGCGACCGACCCCGGGCCTGTGGTGGCGACGCCCGCCCCGCCGGAGATCGCGTCGTTGGAGAGCGTCGCCGCGGCGGTGCCCTCGACCTGGACTCCGATCGTCGGCCCGGTGGAGATGCTGGCTCCGGTGATGGCGAAGCCGTCGACGACCGCCGCCGACGTGGCTCCGCTGGCGACGACCAGCGACGCCGTCTGCTTGCTCGTGTCGAGCGTCTCGATGACGGTGAGGTTGGTCGTGTCGAAGGTGGGATACCCGTAGGCCGCCACGCGCTGCCAGCTCACGCAGTCGTAGGCGCCCTTCAGGGCGATGGGCTGTGCGAACGTGAGCTCCTTCTCGAGGTAGTTGCCCTTGCAGACGTGCACCTCGGCGCCGGCGCCGACGAGCCCCGCGCGGACGAGGCCCCCGCCGATGGTCTTCCTCGGCTTCGTGGGATCGAGGCCGTCGTTCCCGTCGTCGCCGGTGGACGTGGAGACGTAGACGACCTTGCCCGCCGGCGCAGGCCCGTCCGGCGTCGCTCCCTCGGACACGGCGTCGGTGACCCCTCCCTCGAGCGGGGGCGCGCCCTCGGCGAGGGGCCCGTCCAGGCCCGCTTCGACTCCGCCGCCCTCGGGGCCGCCCTCGGGGCCGCCGTCGCCGCCGCCGCCGCTGGCCGCCGAGAACGGCGTCCCGCACGCAACCGCGAGCAGGACGGCGGGCACGAGCCCGGGCAGGACCAGCGAGAGCGACGGGCGCCTCATGCACTCGTGAGTGTACTGGAAGCGGAACGCCCGCGGCGGCGCTTGCGCGCACCGTGCGCGTGCGAAACTATGATCCGCGTGGAGCTGCTCGTCTGGAACGCGGCGCGAAAGCTGGCGTGGCTCGTCCTGGGCGCGATGGCCATCGTGTCGGTTCCGTTCGTGATGGACACCCGCATCGGGCCGCTCCCTGCCGCCTCGGGCGGAATCGCGCTCGCGCTCCTCCTCGTGTCGATGGTCCCCCTGCGGCGCGCCGCGTGCCTCCTCCGCCGACTGCATGCGGCGCCCAAGCTCGTCCCCGCGGCCGCGGTCTATCGCGCCAGTGCGAGGCGCATCGACCTCGAGCCCGAGGAGCGCGAAGCGATCCACCAGTCGGCGGTGGCGCTCCTGCTCCTGGCGCTCGCGGCGGCGCTCGTCGTGGTTGCGGCTGCCGCGCGCTGACGTCGTTCGCATTCCCGCGCAACGGCGGGGATTTTCGGTGCATCGAAGAGCTCGGGGCGCTTGACGCTTCGGAAGCCCATGCCTACGTGTCCCCTCCGCATGCGTACGCTCGTGCTCGTCGCCGCGCTGCTCGGCCTCGCCGGGTGCCACAAGCCGGAGGACTCCGCCGCCGCAGCCACCCCCCCCAAGGCAGCCGCGGCGCCTCTCCACGTGACCACGGTCGACGTGCGCGAACGCCCCATGCCCGAGCTCCTCACGCTCACCGGCACGCTGCACGCCAGCGATTCGAGCGAGGTCGCGGCCGACGTGAGCGGCAAGGTCATCGCGACCTACGTCGAGCGCGGGCAGCCGGTGAAGAAGGGCATGGTCATGGCGCGGGTCGATTCGCGCAGCGCCGCCCTCGCGGCCACCGCCGCCGAGGCGCAGACCAAGGTCGCCCAGAGCCAGCTCGAGGAGGCTCGCCGCGACTGCGAGCGCGTGAAGCACCTGCTCGACACGGGCGCCATCTCGCAGGCGGAGTTCGACCGGCAGACGTCGCAGTGCACGTCGCAGCAGTGGTCGGCTGCAGCGGCGGAGGCGCAGCAGCAGTCGGCGAGCAAGCTCCTCGGCGATTCGAACATCCGCGCGCCGTTCGACGGGGTCATCGGCGAGCGGTACGTCAACGTCGGCCAGTACGTCCAGCCGAGCACCCGCGTCGCGAGCGTCTACGCGCCCGATCCGCTGCGCCTCGAGCTCACCGTGCCCGAGGCGAACGTCGCCGCCATCCACCAGGACATGGCGGTGCACTTCACGGTGACCGCCTACGGCGACGAGGTGTTCACGGGCAACGTCAAGTACATCAGCCCCAACATCCGCGAGTCGTCGCGCGACCTCGTCATCGAGGCCGTGGTCCCGAACGCGGATCAAAAGCTCAAGCCCGGCATGTTCGCCGTGGCGCGCATCGAGCTCGGCGAGAAGCCGCACGCCGTCGTCCCGAAGAACGCGCTCCAGAGCGACGACATGAGCTCGCGCGTCTACGTGGTCGCGCAGTCGCAGATCCAGGAGCGGCTGGTGCAGGTCGGCGAGACCGTGGGCGACGACGTGGCGATCCTCCAGGGGGTGAAGCCGGGGGAGAAGGTCGTCGTGTCGCCGAACGCGGACGTCCGCGACGGCGCCCGGGTGGACTGAGCCATGCAGTGGCTCGCCGCCCTCTGCGTGAGGAGGCCGATCTTCGCGTCGGTCCTCATCCTCGTCGTCGTCGTCATCGGCATCGCGGGGTACATCCAGCTCGGCGTCGACCAGTTCCCCAACGTCGACCTGCCCTACATCGTCGTCCTCACGAGCGAGCCGGGCGCCGCCCCCGAGGACATCGAGAGCGAGATCACCGACAAGGTCGAGGAGGCCGTCAACACGATCGGCGGCATCGACGAGCTCCGGTCGGTCACGACCGAGGGCGTGTCGCAGGTCATCATCCAGTTCGTCATCGAGAAGAACGTCGACGTCGCGTCCGCCGAGGTGCGCGACCACCTCAACACGATCCTGCGCGACTTGCCGAAGGACATCGACCCGCCCGTCGTGCAGAAGCTCGACCCGGACGCGCAGCCGATCCTCTACTTCGCGCTCCGCTCGAGCGGGCACACCATCCGCGAGACGACCGAGCTCGCGGACAAGCGCGTGCGACGCTCGCTCGAGTCCATCGAGGGCGTCGGCCAGGTGCAGCTCCTCGGCGGCCGCAAGCGCCAGATCAACGTCATGGTCGACCCGATCCGCCTGCGCGGCGCGGCCGTGACCGTGCTCGACGTGCAGCACGCGATCGCCAACCAGAACCTGACGACGCCCGGCGGCCGCGTCGACACGGGCCCGACCGAGCTCACGGTGCGCGTCCACGGCCGCGTCAGCGACCCGGCCCAGATCGGCGACCTCGTCGTCCGCCAGGAGGGCGGGCACTCCATCCGCGTGCGGGACGTCGCAGACGTGCAGGACAGCGAGGAGGAGGAGGACACCGCGGCGATCCTCGACGGCGTGCCGACGGTGATGCTCACGCTGCGCAAGCAGTCCGGCTCGAACACGGTCCAGGTGGCCAACGCCGTCAAGGACCGCGTCGCCGAGATCGTGAAGGGGCTCCCCGCTGGCTACACGATCGACCTGGTCCGCGACGAGTCGAGCGTCATCAAGACGAGCGTCGACTCGGTGAAGGAGCACCTCGTGATGGGCGCGCTCTTCGCGGCCGTCATCGTCTTCTTCTTCCTCGGGAACCTGCGCAGCACGATCATCGCGGCCATCGCGATCCCGGTCAGCATCATCGGCACGTTCGCGACGATGTGGTGGGCCGGCTACACGCTCAACACGATCACGCTCCTGGCCCTCGCCCTCGCGGTCGGCATCGTCATCGACGACGCGATCGTCGTCCTCGAGAACATCTTCCGCCACATCGAGGAGAAGGGCGAACGCCCGATGATCGCGGCGGTCAACGCGACCAAGGAGATCGGCCTCGCCGTCATGGCGACGACGCTCTCGCTCATCGCGGTCTTCGTGCCGGTCGCCTTCATGGGCGGGATCCCCGGGCGCTTCCTCCGCAGCTTCGGCATCACGATGGCGTTCTCGATCGCCGTGTCGATGCTCGTGAGCTTCTCGCTGACGCCGATGATGGCGTCACGCTGGCTCAAGTCGCACGTGGCGGCCGCGCCCTCGCTGGGGGAGCGCATCGTCGAGTGGTTCTACCGGCCCATCGAGCGCCTGTACTCGCGCGTCCTGGCCTTCGTGATGCGCCACCGCTGGATCGTCGTCGTCGCGGCGACGTTCACGCTCGGGTCGTGCGTGCCGCTGGCGATGGCGGCGCCCAAGGGCTTCCTCCCGGTGAACGACGACGCGCGCTTCCAGGTGCAGGTGCGCGCGCCCGAGGGGACGAGCCTCGAGGAGACGCAGATCATCGGCGAGCGCATCGCGCGCGCGGTTCACCAGAACCCCGACGTGCACCTGACGCTCACGACGATCGGCGAGGACAACTCCGAGACGCGCAACCTCGCGACGGTCTACGTGGCCCTCATCGATCCGGTGAAGCGGAAGCTGTCGCAGAACCAGATCATGGACTGGGTGCGCCGCGAGGTCATCGCCAGGCAGCCGCCGGATCTGCGCATCACGGTGAGCGAGATCTCGGCGTTCGGCGGGGGCGGGTTCTCGACGCAGCGCAACCAGTACGGCATCAGCGGGCCCGACCTCGGCAAGCTCCAGCAGATCACCGACGAGGCGATCAAGCGGCTCAAGGCGACGCCGGGCGCGGTCGACGTCGACTCGTCGCTCATCGTCGGCAAGCCCGAGATCGGCGTCTTCATCGACCGCGCGCGCGCGGCGGACCTCGGCGTCCAGCCGAGCGACATCGCGAGCGCGCTCCGGCTGCTCGTGGAGGGCGATCAGGTCTCGAACTACGAGGAGCACGGCGAGGAGTACGAGGTGCACGTGCGCGCCGAGCGGAAGTACCGCGCGGACGAGGAGGGGCTGCGCCTCCTGACCGTGCCCTCGTCGCGCCTCGGGTTCGTGCCGCTGTCCGACGTCGTGCAGCTGCGCCCCGGGACTGGCCCGTCGCGCATCGACCGCCTGAACCGGCAGCGCACCGTGCAGCTGCTCGCGAACGCCGCACCCGGCTACAGCGACGGCGCGATCTCGGCGGCGATGGGGAACATTCTCAAGAACATCGGGCTGCCCGCGGGGTACACGGCGTCGCCCTCGGGGCAGACGAAGGAGATGGGGCGCACGTTCGTCGCGTTCGTGCTGGCGCTCGTCTTCTCGTTCATCTTCATGTACCTCGTGCTCGCCGCGCAGTTCGAGTCGTGGCTGCACCCGATCACGATCCTCCTCAGCCTGCCGCTGACGCTCCCCTTCGCGTTCATCAGCATCATCCTGTTCCGGCAGGCCATCGACATCTATTCGATCCTCGGGATCCTGGTCCTCTTCGGCGTGGTGAAGAAGAACGCGATCCTCCAGATCGACCACACCAACCAGCTCCGCGCGCAGGGGATGCCGCGGCTCGAGGCCATCCTCCACGCGAACCGCGACCGGCTCCGGCCCATCCTCATGACCACCGCGGCGTTCGTCGCAGGGATGATCCCGCTCGTCGCGTCGCGCGGCATCGGCGCGGGGTTCAACCGCGCGACGGCGGGCGTGGTCGTCGGAGGGCAGATCCTCTCGCTCACGTTGACCCTGCTGGCGACCCCCGTGGCGTACTCGCTGTTCGACGATCTGTCGCGAAGGATGGCTCGGCTCTTCGGGCGCAAGAGCGAGGACGGTCGCGGCCCGCTGGGCGCCACGGGCCCCGAGCCGCAGCCGACTGCCGAGGAGTAGAGACCTCCTGATCGGTGCGGCGCGGGCTGGCCCGGGCCGTCTCTTGGGAGGATCACGTCGAGGGCTTTCGTGCCGCCCGGGGGGGCGCCAGTATGCTGCCGCCGCGGAGGCCCGATGAAACGTTCAGCCTGGGGGGCGATCCTCGCAGCCGCGGTCGTCGCGGCGGCGTGTGGCAGCTCGAAGCAGGGCAGCGCGCCGGGCGGCGGCTCCAAGGACGGCGGAACCGGAAGCAGCTCGGGGTCCGGCGACGACGGGTCTCCCTCGTTCGGCGACGACTCGGGTACGACCGGCTTCGGCGACGGCGGGCATCCGAACCCGACGAACCCGGTGACGGTGAACGACTGCCCCGGCCCGATCAGCGCGTCCATGGCCGCGTCGCTCCAGGTCGGTGGCCCCGTCGACCCGGCCATGAAGTGGCTCTATCCGTTCGACGGGACGGTGTTCCCGGGCGGCATCACGGGCCCCGTCCTCCAGTGGACGCCGCAGTCGGGCGGCGCCGACGGCGTGTACGTCCACATGCACTCGACGCTCTTCGACTACAAGGGCTGCTTCGGCGCGACCAACCCGATGCAGATCCCCGTGCCGGACGCGGTGTGGGCCTCCGCGTGGGCGCAGAGCACCGGGGCCAACGATCCGCTGAAGGTCGAGCTCACGACCATCGCCGGCACGACGGTGAGCGGCCCGATCACCGAGTCGTGGACGTTCGCGCTCGGGAGCCTCAAGGGCCTCGTCTACTACAACACGTACACGTCGCCCCAGGTGAACAACAACGGCGCGGTGATGGTCATCCAGCCGGGCGCCGCGAAGCCGTCGCCGTTCCTCGTCGTGCAGGGGACGTCGCCCACCGGCCCGTGCATCTCGTGCCACTCGGTGTCGGCGAACGGCGCGATGATCGTCGCGCAGCGCCACAAGTACCCGCCGGGGCTCGTCGACAGCGAGTCGTACGATCTCCTCAAGACGCCGACGCCGAACACGTCGTCGCCGCTCGCCTCGACGACGACCGACGACTGGGGCTTCAGCGCGGTGTACCCCGACGGCTCGCGCCTGCTCACCGACGGGCAGACCGCGCAGACGGGCAACGTCTTCCCCGCGGCGGCCGGCAACAACCCCGGCATGGAGGGCCCGAAGCCGAGCCAGATGTACGACCCGAACACGGGCAAGACGATCGCGTCGAGCGGCCTGCCGCAGCACGTGATGATGCCGTCGTTCTCGCCGGACGGGACCAAGGTCGTCTTCAACGACATCGACAACGGCGGCGGTCACACGCTCTCGGTGATGGACTTCGACGCGAGCTCGAACACGTTCTCGAGCTCGAAGCAGATCTTCAAGGACACCGGCGCCTACCCCGGGTGGCCCTTCTTCACCCCCGACTCGAAGTCCGTCATCTTCGTCGACGACAGCTCGTCGAACTTCGCGAGCACGACGAACCCGCCGCTCAACAACGTCGCCTCGGGGGACCTCTACCTCGTCGACGTCGCGTCCAGCGTGGCGCACGCGCTCGACGCGGCCAACGGCCTGAGCGCCAACGGCAGCACGTACCTCCCGTACGGCACGCGCGACCAGCACCTCAACTTCTACCCGACCGTCAGCCCCGTCGCCGCGGGCGGCTACTTCTGGGTCTTCTTCACGAGCCGGCGCAACTACGGCAACATCCTCGTCGACCCGAGCGACAAGCCCCCGTCGAAGAAGATCTGGGTCGCGGCCATCGCCATCGGCGGAGAGCCCGGCCTCGACGCGAGCCACCCGGCGTTCTACCTCCCCGGCCAGGAGCTCGCGAGCGGCAACATCCGCGCGTTCGCGACGCTCGCGCCGTGCAAGCAGAACGGCCAGAGCTGCACGAGCGGCATCGACTGCTGCGGCGGGGCGTGCAACGCCGGCTCGTGCGGCGCGCCGAGCGGCTGCTCCAGCGCGGACGACAAGTGCACGACCAGCGCCGACTGCTGCAGCGGCGCGGGCCTGCAGTGCATCAACGGCTTCTGCGCCGAGGTCGTGCAGTAACGCGCGTCAGCGTCGGAGCAGCGCGTACCCGATCGCCGCGACGAGCGCGGCGATCGCGATCAGCGCATAGACGAGGCGCGAGGATTGGCGCGAGGGCACGAGCGCGGCGGAAGGGAGGGGGACGGGCGCGGAGGCGGGCGCGAGCGTGGGCGCGGGCTCGGGCTCGGGCGTGGGCGTGGGCGTGGGCGCGGGCGCGGGCGCGGGCGTGGGCGCGGGTGCGGGCGTGGGCTCGGGCGCGGGCGTGGGCGCGGCGACAACCTCGGGTGCCGGGGGGGGCGGCGGCTCCGGAGACGGCGGCGGCGGCTCGGGCTCGACGGGTTTCGGGGGAGGGGCCGGCGCGGGAGCGGGAGCAGGAGCGCGCACGGACGCAGGGGCAGGCGTGAGGTCGCGCAGCAGGAGGGAGCGAGACCCGGGAGCGAAGCTCGCGTGGGAGGCTGCCGCCGCGGCCTTCTTCTCGAGGGCCCTGTGCAGCCCGTTCGCGTCGAGGATGTGATCCACGAGGTAGGGTGAAACTTCCGCCGCCGGCCCTTGCAGCAGGCGGACAAGCGCGTCGGCGTATGCGCGAAGGTGCGTGTTCCCCGCGGCCGCGTCGTACGTCCGCACCGAGCCGATGACGGCCACGGCGTCGCTGCCGATCTGGAGGCGAGGCGCGCCCCCCGCGATGTCGACGTTCAGGACGACGACGCCGGTGGCGACCGCCTCGCGCTTGAGCATGTCGCGCACGTCCGACCAGGGAACGCACCCCTTCGTGCCCTCGAGCTCGCTGTCGCGAGCTGCGAGGAGCAGGTCGTTGCCGCGCCGGAGCGCGTGGCCCGCGTAGTAGAGGAAGAAGGCCCCGCCCTTCGCGTCGCGCGCAGCCTTCTGGAGCCGCAAGAACAGATCGCCGTTCGTCCCGGGGTCGGAGATGGTGCTGACGCCGGAGAAGAGCTTCGGGTCGAGCGCCTTGTGGACCTCCCGCGCCGTCGCGGCGGCGTCTGGCAAAGGAGCGAGGCCGCCGTCGGTGTACCGCGAGACGCCCACGCACAGCCCGAACACGTTCCCTTGCGCCACGCGGTCCTCCATCGTCGTCCGTCGCCGGGGGCGATGCTACGTGAGAACGGTGCGACCCCGCGAGGGGTCCGCGCGGGGTGCGCGCGCGGGCCCCGCAGCGAGCGCAAATCACCGAACCCTCACGCGCGGTCGTATAGACTGTCCCTTGTGGACGCCTGGTTCGTCTACATCGCGCGCTGCACCGACGGGACGCTTTACGCCGGCATCGCACGGGACGTCGCGGCTCGCGTCGCGCAGCACGACGCGGGGAAGGGCGCTCGCTACACGCGCGGGCGCGGGCCGCTCACCGTCCTCGCCAAGCGCCGGTGCCCGAGCAAGGGCGACGCGCTGCGGCTCGAGGCGGCCGTGAAGCGGCTCAGCAAGGCCGAGAAAGTGCGCATCGCGGCGTCCCGGCGTCGAATGGCTGCCCTGGCGAACACGCTCGGTCGCGCCGCGCCCTGCGCCGATCGCGGGTCCTCACCCCGATCGCGTGCTACGCCCGCGCCGTGACGTACGCCCCTTCCCCCGAGGACACGCCGTTCGCGCGGCTCGGCGGCGAGGCCGCGGTGCGCGCCATCGTCGAGAGTTTCTACGACGCGATGACCGAGCTCGAACCGGCCCTCGCGAAGCTCCACCCGTGCGACGAGCGCGGGTTCGTCGCGCGTGCGTCGCGCGACCGCTTCGCCCTTTTCTTCATCGGGTGGCTCGGCGGCCCGCAGGACTACGTCGCCGTCCACGGGCACCCGCGCCTGCGGATGCGTCACGCGCACGTGCCGGTCCACGACACGAACATCACCGCGTGGCTGCGCTGCATGCTGCACGCACTCGACGCATGCGGCGTCACGGGCGAGGTGCGCGCGTACCTCGAGCCGCGCCTTCGCGACGTCGCCATGCATTTGCGCAACACGGACTGACGCCACCCACGTGCCCCCGCGGGGCCACCCGCGTCGTGGACGGCCAGATGGAGCTCAGAGCGCCGCGCCGAGCTCCATCGCGCGGGCCGTCTCCATGATCTCTGGGACCTGGACGAGGGGCCGCCAGTGCGGCTCTCCGGCGGCGCCCACGTAGACGTCGCGCGGGACCTGGCGCGTGAGCCACCCGCGCGCGAGGAACGTGGTCGAGAGCGGACCGAGGTGGCGGCCGTCGGGCTGGTACACGTACCAGTCGCGCGACAGCGGCGGGCTCGACGCGAACACGCCCGAGGGCGCTTGCGAGCGAGGTCCGAGGGCCGCGTCCGTCTCGAAGCCGTTCACCGGCGTCGACGGCAGCGTGATGGGCGAGGGCGCGACGGAGAGGGGACGCGGCGGCACGGGCGTCCGCAGCGGCGTGGGTCGGATGGGGGTTCGCATGGTCTCGAGGGCTCCTACGCGCGGACGCGCGCAGATCTACCCCCGGCGGAAGGGTCCGCCGTCCGCGGCACCCTTCAGGGAACGCAGGTGCGCTTCACCTCGCGGCCCGAAATCGCCTCGAAGGTCGTCTGCTTGGGCGACTCGGCGTGCGCCGTCTGCACCTCGTGCATCGAGAACGTCTTGAGGTCCGGTGCGAACTGGAACGGCGCGAGCTGCACCGCGCGCGGCCCGATGTGTACCTCCGACGAGCCGGGAGGCGGAGCGCCGAACTTGCCGCAGAGGGTGCCTTCGCAGGTCGTCGTGCCGTCGGTCCGGTACACGGACATCGGTCCGGACCATGTGAGCGTGGTGCCCGCGAGGTTGCCCTCGGCAACGACGCCGTTGCCGCCCGCGACGGCGCGGCTGTTCGTGTCGGTGACGAGCGTCGCGCCGAGGAAGAACGCCCGGGTGGTGATCGTGACGTGCTCGTGCATCGAGTATGCGGTCAGGCGCGCGTGGCCGCCGGGCACGCCGCCGTGGTCGTCGAAACGCACCGCGGCGCGGCCGGGCCCTACGGGGAACGTGCCGTCCGCCGCGCCCATCGTCGTGTCCGCGAGGCGCATCGTCCCTGCGAGGGCGTACTCCACGTCCCACGCGCTGCACGTCGGCCCGTCGGCTGCGGCCTCGCGCGGCGGGAGCGAGCTGGCAGTCAGGGCGACGGCCGTGCCGATGGCGACCAACGCGCCCTTCGCCCCGACCAGCCCCAGCGCGGCGTTCCTCGCGCCCCTCGACCCCTTCGCCATTCGCGTCACCTCAGAACTGGTAGTTGATTCCCACGCCGAGGACGTCGGCGCTAGCGGAGTAGCGCCCGCCGTTGACGGGCTCGAACGGCGCGTTGCCGTCGATGGGATTGATGCGCGGAATGCGCGCGACGTCGGGGTCGACCCACGTCGTGGCGGCGAAGGTGTGCGCCCAGACGGCATCGAAGCGCCAGTGCGGCTCGGCGTAGAAGCTCGCACCGACCGAGGCTACCCACTTGTCGAAGTCGAGCGCGCTCAGGTTGAGGTACGCGGGTGGGACCGCGCTGCTCTCGTGGCTGCCTCCGGCGCGCACGGCGAGGGGCACCCCCGCGAGGTGGAACCGCGCCTCGCCGCCGAGGCGGAACGACTGCGAGTCGACGAAGCCGCGCGGCATCGAGATGGGAGGGATGTTCACCCTCGGCGGCATGCCGGCGATCCCGTCGATGCTCATCCCCTCGGGCGTGATGTCGATCGACTGCTGCGAGGACCAGAACTCGCGCACGTACGCGAGCTCGACCCGGACGCCCTGGATCGGACGCACCTCGACGCCGGCGCGCGCCACCGCGGGCAGGACGAAGCGGACGTGGGCGTGCGTGCCGTCCTGCGAGGCCCCGTCGAAGACGACGCTCGAGGGCATCTGCATCGTGATCGTCGCGGGCGCGCTGATCACCATCGGGAGCTGCCCGCTGATGCCGAAGCGGACCGCCTCGGCGGGCACGAACGTGACGCCCGCGTTGGCCGACGGCGCGAAGATGGGGCTGATGTCGAGCTGCGCGTTCGCGTCGTACTCGGGCTGCTCGGGCGCCCCGAGGAGGCGATCCTGCGGATTCGCGTTGAAGGTGATGGTCGACTGGAACTTGCCGACGAAGGCGAGGACGCCGAGGCCCACGCGGACCTGCTCGACGGGTTCGTACGCGACCCACGCGCCCGGCATCGCGGCGATCGAACCTGCGTACGAGCCGAGCGAGTAGCGCGCGGGCGAGGGCTGCCCGTCTACGGTCGACGGATAGGCCGTCAGCGCGATGTACGGGGCGAGGACGCCGGCCGCGACCGTCCACTCCTTCGAGAAGGCGTACGACGCCGCGATCGTCGGGATGGGCAGGAACGGCGTGCCACCCGTGACCGTCGGCGACGCGAAGCGCTGATACGCCCCGCCCGCGTCCACGACCTGGAGCTCGCGCGTGTACGCGACGGAGAAGCGCAGCCACGACATGTCGACGAGGACGCTCGTCCCGGCGTCGGCGAGGCCGGCGGGGTTGTACCAGATGGCGCCGAGGTCGTCGGCGCCCGCGACGAACGCGCCCGCGCGCCCCATGGGCCGTACCCCGCGGTCGGAGAAGTAGAGCCCGGCCGCCGAGGCGCGGCAGGAAACCGCGCTCAGCGCGGTCACCGAGAGGACGACGATCGCGGTGCGCGGCGGCATGTCGGAGTCGGTTGCAACGAGAGCGGCGGGACAGTAGAACGTGTTTCATTCCGGTGTCCACGAGTGACCGTGTCTCGAAGGAATCTCCCCTTCGGATCGGCCTCTGCGCAGCGATCCGTGTGCGAGGGGTACCCATGCGATCGAAACGCGTTCTATTCACGGCACACGCCGCCATTGCGGCGCTCGTCGCGGCGAGCGGGTGCGCGGACTTCGGCACGGCGCGATCGGTCGCGGCGCGCGGCACCTTCGGCGCGGAGCTCTACTCGGTCCTCTGCGATCGCGTCGGCGCGCAGTCGCTCCGCGAGGACGTGACGGGGGCGTCCTTCCATGCCGTCTGCCACGCGGACGCCGGCGGAGCCTACGCCTCGACCGTCGACACGACGAAGCTGCCGCTGCTCACGGCGACGACCACCCCGGCGGGCCAACCCGTCACGCTCGCGCAGCAGGAGCACCAGCGCTCGCTCGACGTCGCGCGCGTCGAAGCGCTGGCGCGCGACCGCGAGGAGCTCGTTGCGGCCTTCGACGCGACGCTCCCCGCGACGACAATCCCGGAGCTCCCGCTCGGCCCGGGGGAATGCCCGGACCCCGACGCCGCGAGCGCCGACGCCTCGGGGCGCATCGCCCTCCAGGGCGAGTTCAAGGCGCTGCTGGCGCAGATCGTCGATCTATACGACGACGACACCATCCCGTTCGCGACGCGCGCCCTCGGCGACCTGATGAACGAGGTGAAGGCCGATCCCGACCTCCAGGCCGCGCTCGCCCGGGTCGATGCCCGCCAGGGGTACAGGCCTCTGCCGCTCTCGCTCGGCGTGGCGCGCCCAGCGCTTGGGTATCCGCGGCTGGTCGAGCTGATGCGCGCGCTCGTCGGGGTGCTCCTCTCGGACACGGCGACGCCCGGGAGCCAGGCCTTCACCCAGGCGCAGTCGGTCCTCTACGAGGAGCTCCGGACGCCCGGCACCGCGCCGCCTCTTTCCCTGCTCACTTCGACGCCCGACCTCACGCTTGGTGGACGCGCTGTGCTCAGCCGTCCCCGATCGCTCCTCGAAGGCGCGCGCCTGGTGGCCCTCGCCGAGGACGACGCCTTCACCGTCGGCGACCCGTCGTACGTCGCCGCTCGCGATCCGCGCGGGTACGCGTCGGTCGCGCTCGTGAACGGCATGCTGCCCGCCCCCTTCGTCGACGCGGACGGCGACGGCCTGGCGGACGTCGACGCCCTCGGCCGCTTCGTCACGAGCGACGGCTCGCTCCCGCCGTCGCCGTTCTTCTCGGTGGACGGCGCCGACGGCCCGCGAGACGCGTCCGGCCGCGCGCTGTCGTCCGCTGCGGCGGGCGCGCTCGTCTACGACTACGTCGGCGTCCACCGCACGTTCGCAGCGGCCCTCGCGCGCGACGCCGTGCCCTTCTTCGCCCCGGACCCCACGCAGAAGGGCGAGACGGCGATGAACCTCCTCGCCGCGCTCCCCGTCCTCTCCGGCGGCCGCGATCCCGGCGCGACGACGACGGCCACGTACCCGCCCGACCCGCGCGAGATCACCGACTGGGAGCTCGGGCACACGGGCGCGCCCCCGGCGGGCCTCGGCAGCTCGCCGGTCTCGCTCCCCTACCGCGCGTTCCATCCGGACACGTCGCCGCTGGCCGACCTCGTGTACGCCGCCGGGCAAGTCCTCGGCACGCCCGAGATCGACGACCTCCTCGCGGTCGCCGAGCAGCTCGTCGAGCAGCACCCCGAGCAGCTCGCGAGCTTCGTCGGCCTCGCCCTCGAGGTGAAGAAGCTCGCCGCCAACCACCCCGAGGCAACCCTCCCGGGGAACGCGACGTTCTGGGACGATCTCTTCGTGCAGCTCGCGCAGGTGGCGCACACCGAGGGACTCGTCGAGGACGTCCTCCGCGCAGTCCAGCAGCCGGCGACCCTCGGCCTCGAGCCAGCGCTCGCCACGTACTTCGCAGACAGAGACGACGTCTCCTACGACACGAACGACCTCAACGGCCCCGCGGTGAACCTCACGGTCCCCGGGCAGGCGAGCCTCGCGTTCGTCACGCCGGTCGACCGCACGAAGCCCGACAGCGGCGCGAACCGGAGCGAGATGCAGAAGTTCCTCTCGCTCCTCCACGACACGAACGGTCTCGCCATCTGCACGAAGGACGGAGCCACCGTCCCCATCTCCGTGACGCTCGCCGGCGCGAACGTGAGCTTCGTCTACCCGACCGACCCCGTGTACACGCCGATCCTCTGCGGCGTCGTCGGCGCGCCCGCCCCGAAACGGCTCGGGCTCTGCGACATCTTCGGCTACCCGAACGTGATGACGCTCCTGCTCGACGTCCTGCTCGACAAGGCAACGCTCACGGTACGCGACCCGTGCCTGAACGCCCTCATGTCGTCGCCGCTCGCGTCGATCGTCGGCGGCGCGGACGCGTTCCTCCAGCAGCTCTCCGGCGTTCAGGGGTTCTCGCTCCATCCCGACCTCGCGGGCTTCGCGCGCCTGCTCTACTTCGAGACGCCCTACCCCGGCCTCCCGTCGGACACGAACCCCGCGAACGCCGTCACGTCCACGTTCCTCTCCGACACGATCGACCCCATCGAGTCGATGGTCTGCCCCGCGGCGCCGTTCACGGCGCCCGACGGGACGCTCTTCCCGCTCCGGAAGTGCGCCGCCGTGGGCGACGTGCTGCGGGCGCGCGATCCGGACGCGCTCTTCCCGGTCGACGAGCTCGGCTTCGTCCCGTCGCTCACGCCGATCGCGTCCGCGTTCGACGCGCACCAGGCGCCGCTCCTCTTCGCCACCCTGTTCGACACGCTCCACCTCCACTGGGGCTCGGCGGCGCAGACGAAGCAGGAGTGCGACCCCACCTTGCCGCGCAGCGACGCGCGCTGGTGCTCGCAGGACGGTCTCGTGACCTACGAGCCGCTCCTCGCCGACGTCGTGAACGACACGCCGTTCGAGCGCATCCAGGGTCTCCTCGGCGCGCTCGCCGGCATCCACGTCCCGCACTGCACCGCGTACGACGCGACGACGCACCTCTGTACGGCGTCAACGAGCGTCGACGGCATCCACGCCGTCGCGCAGGCCGTCGAAGTCCTCTTCGACCCCACGCGCACACCGGGGCTCACCGACCGCCAGGGCAACACTCTCGCGCTGCGCGGCGACGGGTCGCGGACCGACCCCTACGCCCCGATCGATCTTCTCACGGAGGCATTCGGCTCGATCGGCACGGCGTTCGCCTCGTACGCGCAGGCGAACCCCGGCGACACCGGCCGTCAGGCGCTCTGGCTCGACGCGCGATCGAGTCTCGTCGACACGTTCCTCGCGGTCGACGGCTCCGGCGCGCAAGCGTCCTTCCACGACCCGACGCTCGCGAAGATCCTCCCGACCATCCTCGACGTCCTCCGCGCGCAGACGTTCGCGCACTGCCCCGGCCTCGCGCAGCCCTGCACCTGGGCGCGGCAGGGCCTCGTCGGCTCGCTCGACGACACGATGTCCGGCCCCACGTACGCGGCGGTCGCCGATCTCCTCGAGGCGATCCGCAGCGACCCGACGGCGCGGACCGAGGTCGAGCAGCTCGTCGGCTACCTCCTCGACGCGCTCTCGGCGAACGACGCCCGCGCCGACACGCTGACGGCGGCCGCCGACGTCCTCGGCGCGCTGAGCGACGACACGAACCTCGATCCGCTCGAGCAGATCCTCGCCCTCGCCGCGGCGCGGCCCGTCGAGGACGACCAGGGGAACGTCGTACGCCGTGGGCTCGTCGACGCGGGGCTTCGCGTCCTCGCGCGCATCACCGAGAAGGAGCAGCCCGCAGGGCAGGTGTGCTGGAGCACGCGCGACCCGAACCGGGCGCTCGAGCGCGTGCTCTCGGACCTCGTCACGCCCGCGAGCGCCACGGAGCCTTCCCCGTTCGAGGTGCTCTCCGACGCGGTCGCGGACGTGAACCGAGCCGACCCGAGCCAGCGAACGAAGCTCGACGGCGGCGACTACGGCGCCATCGCGAACCAGGTGAGCGAGTTCGTGCTCGACCCGACGACCGGGCTAGAGCAGGTCTATGCGATCGTGCACGAGGCGACGGGGGACTGACGTGCGCGCGGCGCTCGCGAGCTCCTCGAACGCGGGCTCGACGCACTCGGCCATGTCCCAGAGGTCCGGCACCGCGTTCGACGCGGCGTTGAACCCGAAGTCGAGCGACCCCTTGTAGCTCAAGACCGTGATGTTGAGCCCTGCGCCCTCGAAGACGGGGCCCATCGGGTACGCCGCGACGAGCTCCGCGCCGGCGAGGTAGAGAGGAAACGGGGGGCCCGGAACGTTCGAGATGACGAGGTTGTGCACGGGCCTGTGCCGGTCGGCGAGCTTCATACGTGCATAGAGGCGCGCGGCGAGGGAGAACATCGTCGGCGCCGCGAACTCGGCCCAGTTCTGCAGCATGTCCGCGCCGATGGCGTTGTGCTCCTCCTTGGCGCCGCGCGTGACGCTCTGGATGGCGCGGAGGCGCGCGAGCGGGTCGGCCACATCGGTCGCGAGCGACGTGAACATGGCCGAGACCTTGTTGCTCGACGGCATGGCGGGTACGCGGTCGCGCACCGAGATGGGGCAGACGGCCACGAGCGGCTGCGCGGGGAGCTCCCCGTGACGGGCGAGGTACCCGCGCAGGGTGCCCGCGCAGATGGCGAGGACGACGTCGTTCACGGTGACGCCGGTCGCCTTGCGGACCGCCTTCACGTCGGCGAGCGGGACGCGCGCGAACGCAGCGCTCCGGCGTGCGGTGATCGCCCCGTTGAAGCGAGTCCGCGGCGCGGTGAGGGGCGTGCCGCCCGCCTCGCTCGACGGGTCTCGCCGGCGCCGCACGACGTCGGCGACCGCGCTCACCGTGCGGCGCGCGAGGTGCGCCATCTCCAGGGGCTGGCGGAGGCGCGACGCGATGGCGTGGCGGACGAGTTCGGAGTCGCTCGGGACGTGTTCCAGCGTGGGGCTCGAGGGAGGCAACGGCGGCGTCGGGCTGCGCTCGACGCTGAAGAGATGGACGAGGAGCTCGGCACCCGACGCCCCGTCGACCGCGCAGTGGTGGACCTTGGTGAGGAAGGCGAAGCGCCCGCCGGCGAGCCCCTCGATGACCCAGGCTTCCCAGAGAGGGCGCGACCGGTCGAGCGGCGTGCTGTTGATGCGCCCGCAGACGGCGGCGAGCTCACGCGGCCCGCCCGGCGCGGGACAGGAGATGCGCCGCACGTGGTGGATGAGGTCGAAGTCGGGGTCCTCGACCCAGACCGGGTGGTGCAGGTCGAACGGGACGCGCACGAGCCGGCGATGGAACGGCGGCAAGAGATGCAGGCGGCTCGCGATGAGGTCCTGGATCCTCTCGAAAGAGTAGCCGCCGGGCAGCCCGGAGGGGTCGAGGACAGCCGCGACCGACACGTGCATGTGCTGCGCGGGCGTCTCGAAGTAGAGGAACGTGGCATCCAGCCCGGAGAGGCGCTCCATGGGAGTGTAGATAGAACACGTTTCAATGAGGCGCACGGACTTCGCGGCCGTGGCCGCGCCTGCGCTGTTGCGCTGGCATGAAACACGTTCTACGGTCGTCCGCCGGCGAGGAGGAAGAGATGGCCATCGTGGAGAGCGTCGACGTGGTCGGCGACGGGCGGCGCAGGATGCGTATCGCCAGCCCGGCCACGGGGCAGCCCATCGGCGACGTCCCGGTGAACGACGCCGACGAGGTGCGCGCCGTCGTCGCGCGCGCCCGCCGGGCCCAGCCGGCGTGGGAGGGCCTCGGCTTCGATGGACGCGCCGCCGTCATGCTCCGCGCGCTCGATACCCTGCTCCGCCGCCAGGAGCAGACGATCGACGTCATCGTCCGCGAGACCGGCCGGTCACGCTTCGAGACCATCATGATGGAGATCTTCCCGGCGTGCGACTCGCTCGCCTACTACGCGAAACACGCGGGTCGCGTGCTCTCGGACCGGCGGCTGCCGATGCACCTGCTCAAGACGAAGAAGCTCCTCGTCTCGTACCGGCCGCTCGGCGTCGTGGGCATCATCACGCCCTGGAACGGTCCGTTCATCCTTTCGCTGAACCCGACCGTCCAGGCGCTCATGGCGGGGAACGCCGTGGTCCTCAAGCCGTCCGAGGTGACGCCGTTCTCGGGCCGCCTCGTCGCAGAGCTCTTCCGCGACGCAGGCCTCCCCGACGGCGTGCTCGGGCTCGTCGAGGGCGACGGGGAGACGGGCGCGGCGCTGGTGGACGCGGGCGTCGACAAGATCTCCTTCACCGGGAGCGTCCGCACGGGCCGCAAGGTCGGCGAGGCCTGCGGGCGAAACCTCGTTCCGTGCACCCTCGAGCTCGGGGGGAAAGACCCGATGATCGTCTGCGCCGACGCCGACGTCGAGCGGGCAGCCGGCGGCGCGGTCTTCGGCGCTTTCATGAACGCCGGGCAGTTCTGCTGCTCGACCGAGCGTGTCTACGTCGTCGAGACGATCGCCGACGAGTTCACGCGACGCGTGCTGGAGAAGACGAGAACCCTCAAGCTCGGGACGGACGGCGACTTCGACATCGGGCCGATGATATGGCCGCGCCAGCTCGAGACGATCGAGCGACACGTCGCCGAGGCCGTCGCAAAGGGGGCCAAGGTGCTCGCCGGCGGAAAGCGCGCGACCGAAGTGGGGGATCTCTTCTACGAGCCGACCGTGCTCGTCGACGTGACCCACGAGATGGCCGTCATGCGCGAGGAGACGTTCGGGCCGATCCTGCCGATCGTGCGCGTCGCCGACGAGGAGGCCGCGCTGCGCCTCGCGAACGACACCACCTACGGCCTCGCCGCGAACGTCTGGACGCGCGACGCGGCGCGGGGCGTGCGCCTCGCCAAGCAGCTCCACGCCGGCTCCGTGTGCGTGAACGAGACGGCCATCGCCTACGGCGCGGTCGAGGCGCCGTTCGGAGGCCGGCGGACGAGCGGCGTCGGCCAGGTGAACGGCGAGACCGGGCTGCGAGGCTACTGCTTCGCGCAGCCCATCCTGAGCGACCGCCTCGGCCTGAAGGACGAACACGTCTGGTACCCGTACACGGCCGACAAGGCCAAGACGCTCCAGAAGGTCATGAGGTGGATGTGGGGTACGCGCGTGGGGCGGTGGCTCGCGTGAGCGGCGCCGGGGGAAGCTCGGGCGGTGAGGGCGCCGGCGCGCTCCGCATCGTCGTCGACCTCGACCTCTGCGAGTCGAACGCCGTCTGCGTCCGCACCGCGCCGGACATGTTCGTCATCGACGACGACGATCGGATGCGCGTCCTGGTCGAGCACCCCGGCGCGGAACAGATGGAGAAGGCAAAGGCCGCGGTGCGGCGGTGCCCGCGGCGCGCGCTATCGCTCGCGGAGGAGTGACGCCCGCGTGTCGGAGCGGGATCGGGTGCCGGCCTCCGCTACTTGGGTGTGACCCGGAACACGTTGCCCGAGTCCGTCGCGAAGTACACGCTGGTGGCGTCGACCTGGAGCGCCTCGGGTACGTCGGACCCGGTCCACACGGTGGTCGGCGCGCCGCCGGCGAGCGACATCCTCTGAACGCTCGCCGACCCGGGCGTCTGGTAGTCCTGCTCGTCGTACTGCGCCCAGTAGAGGTTCGTCGCGTCTGCGGCGATGGACGTGATCTGCTCGAAGCCGACGACGACCGCCGTCGTGGAGCCGCCGGCGACGGGAGTCTGCATGACGTCGCCCGTGCCCGTGGTCCAGTAGACATTCGACCCGGCGACGACGAGATACTGGATGTTGGCCTCGTAGTAGGCGAGCTGCGTGGCGGTGCCGCCGCTCTTCGGGATGGACATCACCCGGCCGTCCGACGTCCCCCAGTAGACGTTCGTGGCGTCGAGCGCGATCGCCTCCGGCGCCTGCTGCCCGGTAGCGAGGACGACGGGCGTCGAGCCGCCGGCAGGGAGCGTCACGATCCCCCCCACGGCGGTACAGGGAGGCTGCGCTTGCACCTGTGGACACTGGCTCGCGTCCCCCCAGTACACGCCCGTCGCGTCGGCGGCCACGGTGACCGGCGCCCCCTGGTCGCGCGCCAGCGCCGCCGGGGTACCGCCGCCTGTGGACACGCTCATCACGAGCCCGTCGGTCGTCGATGCGTCGTCGGGCGGCCCGCTCGTGTCGACCCAGTACGCCGTGCCGCCGTACACGGCGAGCGCCTCCGAGTACTCCGGGTCGGTGGCCAGCGTCACGGGTGTCCCACCCGCCAGCGGGATCTTCATCACCTGCGTCGAGGCGCCGGCCGTCTCGGCGATCAGCAGGGCATACACGGCCGTCGCGTCCACCTGCAGCGTGTAGACGCCGCTGCCGAGGGACGCGAGCTCCGTCACCTCGCGGTCCGGCGGCGGCCCGGAGTCGGGCATGCCGGTTTGTCCGGTGTCGCCGGAGGAGCTGCCGCTGTCGACCGCGCCCACGCCGCCCGAGGCGTTCTGACCGCCGCACCCGGTCGTCGGAGCCAGCGAAATGGACGGTGCGACGAGCAGCGCGAGGAACCATGACCGGTGGCGCATCCGGCGATGAACAACAAGAAGCGTGCCCAGTTTCGGCGGGATTTTGCCGAGGGATCCCGCGGGGAAGGTGTGCCGGAGTGAGCCTTCCGCGTCCCGGGGACCGCAGCTCGGGCTCACGCTCCCAAACGGGGCGATCTCGGCGTGCACCGCGACGGATCCAACGAGCGCTGGCTGGCCTCCGACGAGCGCTGGAATCGAAAAGGCAGCGTTCCCCGCGCCGATTGCGCGACCGCCTTCCAGGGGCGATATTCGACGGGAGCGCATGCCGCCGGCCGCCCAGACGCCTGCTGCCGAGGGGCCCAGGCTCCCGGTCGCCGAGGGGCAGGTTCTCGCGGGCAAGTACCGGGTCGATCACGTGCTCGGCGTGGGCGGCATGGGCGTCGTGGCGGCGGCGACGCACGTCACGCTGAACCAGAAGGTGGCGCTCAAGTTCCTGCTCCCTGCGGCTCTGCTCGTGCCGGACACCAAGGAGAGGTTCCTCCGAGAGGCGCGCGCCGCCGTCCGCCTCAAGAGCGAGCACGTCGCCAAGGTGCTCGACGTGGGGACGCTCGACGACGGGTCACCCTACATGGTCATGGAGTTCCTCGAGGGGGCGACGCTCGGGCACACGCTCCGCCACGGCGGCGCGCTGGCCGTGGCCGACGCCGTGGGATTCGTGCTGCAGGCGTGCGAGGGGGTGGCCGAGGCCCACATGGCGGGCATCATCCACCGCGACCTCAAACCGGACAATCTCTTCCTGACGACCGGCATCGACGGGCGCCCCCTCGTGAAGGTGCTCGACTTCGGCATCGCGAAGACCGCGAAGGTCGACGGCACGCTGTCACTCACGCGCACCTCCGCGATCGTCGGCTCGCCCCTCTACATGCCACCCGAGCAGCTACGGTCCGCGAAGAACGTCGATCCGCGGTCGGACATCTGGTCGCTCGGCGCCGTCCTCTGCGAGATGCTCACCGGGCGCGTCCCCTTCCCGGCCGACTCGTTCGCGGAGCTCTGCATCCGCGCGACTCAGGAGCCAGCGCCGGTTCCGAGCCGGACGCGCCCCGAGATCCCTCCCGACCTCGACGCCGTCGTTCTCCGCTGCCTCGAGAAGGACCCCGACGCGCGCTTTGCCGACGTGGGCGAGCTCGCGCGTGCCCTCGAACCGTTCGCGCCGGGCGACGCCCGCGGTTTCGCCGAGCGCGTCGCGTCGGTGCTCGCGGCGAGCTCGCTACCGCGCATCTCGACGGGTACCTCGCCGTCGTCGTCGGGCGTGCAGAGGGCTGCGACGGGCAACGCGTGGGGTCACACGAGCGGCGGGGCGACGCGGCGGCGGCGGATCACGTGGGCGGGCGTGGGGGTCGTGGCCTTCGCCGTCGCCGCGGCGATCGTCGCCGTGACGCGACATGCCGAGGCGCCTTCCTCTGCGTCGAGCGCCGGCCCCGCGTCGACCCTCGTCGCGCCCGCGCCCGCGCCGCCCGGCTCTGTCCTCTCGCTCGTTCCCGTTGCGGCGACGGCGTCCGGTACCGCGCCGAGCGGCTCGGTTTCGTCGAGTAGTTCGGCCCGGCCGGCCGCACCCCTCGGGTCCTCATCCTCCTTGCCGGCGTCCTCGACGCCCCCTCCCTCGACCGCCGCCGCTGCCGCACGTCCTCGCGGAATCCAGCCCGCAGGCGTCTCCGCGGCGCAACCCGCCGCCTCGCCCCGTGCCGCGCATCCGCCCCCCGCGGCGACGGAAGGAGACATCGTCTTCCAGCGGAAGTAGATCCTGGAGACGTGACGGGACGCGCGCACCTCCGGGCCTTCTCGCTCGCCGCGGCAGTTGCACTTGCGGCAACGGCCCTTGCTCCCGCGGCGGCTCTCGCCGCCGACCCGCCGAAGGACCCGGCAAACGCCGCCAACGCCGCCGCCGCGCAGGCCCTCTTCGACGAGGGGGTCCGGCTCATGGAGGCCAGGCGCTTCGGCGAGGCGTGCCCGAAGCTCGCCGCGAGCGAGACGCTCGACCCGGGGGCGGGCACCTTGCTCGATCTCGGCACCTGCTACGAGAAGAACGGGCAGACGGCGAGCGCGTGGGCGACGTACGAGGAGGCCGAGGGCGCCGCGCGCCGCGCGGGCCACGACGACTGGGCCGACCGCGCGCATGCGCACGTCGTCGAGCTCGAGCCACGCCTCGCGCGCGTCTCGATCGTGGTCCGCGGCGCGCCGGGGACGAAGGTGACGCGCGACGGGGTGGACGTCGAGGCGAGCTCGCTGGGCGTGCCCATCCCGCTCGATCCGGGTGCGCACGAGATCCGCGCGAGCGCGCCGGGCAAGATCGACTGGTCTACGCGGGTGCAGCTCGCGACCGAGGGAACGACGCAGACGGTCGAGGTGCCACCGCTGAAGGACGCACCCGCGCCGGTCGGGCAGCCGCTCTTCAACGAGCCAGCTCTGCCCGTCGTTCCGATGCACGGTTTCTGGACGGCGGAGCACGCGGTCGCCATCACCGTCGCAGCCGCCGGCCTGGTGGCGCTCGGCGTGGGATCCGGGCTCGCGGTGGCGGCGAAGTCCAAGTACGACGACGCCGTCGCGCACGATTGCCCCGGCCACGGGACGCAGTGCACTCCGGCGGGCGTCCAGGAAGGGAGCAGCGCGCGAGGGCTCGCCGCCGATGCGACGGGCGTCTTCGTGGTCGGCGGCGTCGCCGTCGCGGCGGGCGCCCTCCTTCTCTTCGCGCCCTGGGATCGTCACGCTCCCCCGCCCGCCTCCGCGTCGCGCTCCGTATCGCTCCGGGTCGTGCCCGATCTCGCGCCGGGGCGTGGCTCCCTCGGCGTCGTGGGGGCCTGGTGATCGCGCGCCGATGGCTGCTCGCCGCCGCGGCCCTCCTGCCGGGCGCCGCCCTCGCGTGCTCGAGCATCCTCGGCTTCAAGGACCTCACGCCCCTCGACGCAGGCGCGGAGGACGCAAACGGCGACGTCGCGACCGCCGACGCCGCCCCCGACGGCGCGAGCGACGCGCCACCCGCCGACGCGGGCGGCGAGACGACTGCCGACACGGGCCCCGAGGGCGGCGGCTGCGACCCCGCGGTCCCCGTCGGGGCGCCGACCACCGACGACACACCCGACGGCGGCGACGGCGGCGTCGACATCTACTTCGCCGCCCAGACGCTCGACCTCGGGCAGTCCACGCCCGGTCAGTTCAACCCGAACGACCCGCTCGGCTTCGACCTCGACGGCGTGTGCACCTGCATCGACGACGGCGGTCCTTCGTGCACGAGCGCATCGACGAACTGCGACACGGCCGGCGGCCGCGACGAGGGCGCCAACAAGATGCTCGCCGCACTCGGCGCCGCCGATCCGGGCCTCAGCCAGCAGAGCCTCGAGGCGCGCATCGCGAAGGGCGACTTCGGCTTCGTCATCCACGTCTACGGCTACAACGGACAGGCCAACGACGAGAACGTCGACGTCGAGTACTTCCCGTCGCCTGGGACCGAGGCCGTCAACGGCGACGCCCCGTTCGACGGCGGCGCCGACCCCGCGACGGTATGGGACGTCACGGCCGGGAGTGTCCTCGACGGAGATCCCGGCACCTGGGTCTCGAAGTACCAGGACCTGCAGGCCTACGTGAACAACCGCGTCCTCGTCTCGCACCTCGCCACATTCCCTCTGCTCGTGCTCCCCGACACGGGCGGCAACGCCAACCCCATCACCTTCCAGCTCGCGCACCTGGTGCTCCAGGCGACCCTCACGAACACGGCGGGCAGCTGGTCGCTCCAGGGCCAGGTAGGCGCCCGCTGGTCCACGAGCGACGCCCTCTACAGTCTGCACACGCTCGCAGACCCCAGCGACAACTCCCTCTGCGGCAATGACCTCCTCTACCAGAGCGTCGCCGGCTTCCTCTGCGGCGCGGCCGACATCGCGTCCAGCCCGGCGAACGACGGCCAGGGCAAGCCGTGCGACGGCCTCTCCGTGGGCCTCGGCTTCACCGCCGCCTCCGCCCACATCGGCAACGCCTTCGACCCCGTCATCGTCCCGGACAACTGCCCCGACGGGTGGGCACCGGCCTGCCCCTGAGGGGGTCAGAGTCCGAAGACGCGCACCGCGTTCTCCCGCAGGAACTTCGGCCAGACGGCGTCCTTGAAGGGCACCTCGGGCAGCTCCTCGAAGATGCGCTCGAGCGTCAACCCCATCGGAAAATACCCCGCGTAGAGCACCTTGTCCGCGCCGCGCGTGTTGGCGTAGTCGACGACGGCCTTCGGGTAATGGCGCGGGGCGAAGGCGCTCGTCGAGTAGTAGAGGTTGGGCCACTTGAGCATCAGCTTCACGGCGAGGTCCGTCCAGGGCTCGCACCCGTGGCGCGTCACGACCTTGAGCTCGGGGAAGAACCAGCAGACCTCGTCGAGGAGCGCGACGTCCTGCACGCCCATCGGCACGCGTGGCCCAGGCACCCCCGCGCAGATGCAGATGGGGACCCCGAGCTCCACGCACTTGGCGTAGAGCGGGTAGAACTTCTTGTCGTTGATGGCCACCTGCGGGCAGAGGCCCGCCGGGAATGCCGTCGCGGCTTTGATCCCGAGCTCTTCGTGGACACGGACGAGCGCCCGGACGCCCTCCATGCCGGCGTTGGGGTTCACCTCGAAGCTGCCGAAGAACCGCTCGGGGTGCTCCTTCAGCGCGCGGCGCGCGTCGGCATGCTCGTGGCCCGTCCCCACCCCGATCATCGCGCGCTCGATGCCGACCGCGTCCATCGCGTCGAGCGCGATCCCGACGTAGTCGCCCGCCCGGCGCGTGGTCGGGACGTCCTTGAACATGTACTCCGCGGGAAAGTCGAACTGCTCGCGGCTCTCGCGATCCATGAGCAGCGGCTTCAGGAACTCGTACCTCGCCTTGAAGTCGGGGTTCGGGATCTGGAGCATCAGATCGACGACGCCGAGGCCGGTGGGCATGCCCATGCGCGTCATCCTACGCCTTGCGGCGCAGAGTGAAACATGTTCTATTCCGTGTCGCATGAGCACAGTGCGCGCCGTGCTGAACGCGCCGTACGTCCTCGAGTACGCGTACCGGCGCAGCGTCGGTCCGGTCCTCGGGCGCTTTCTGGCCGGACTCCGGGATCGCACCGTGCTCGGCGCGCGGACGGCCTCGGGGCGCGTGCTCGTCCCGCCGCAGGAGTACGATCCCGAGACGAGCGAAGCCGTCGTCGAGCTCGTCGAGGTCGCGTCGAGTGGCTCGGTCGTCGCATGGACTTGGGTCGACGCGCCACGCGAAAGGCAGCCGCTCGCTCGCCCGTTCGCGTGGGCGCTCGTCAAACTCGACGGCGCCGACACGCCACTCCTCCACGCAGTCGACGCGGGCTCGCCCGAGGCGATGCGCACGGGTATGCGCGTCCAGGTCCGCTGGCGCTCCGAGCGCACGGGGAGCATCGGCGACCTCGCGTGCTTCGAGCCGGAAGGGCCTTCCTCGGACGCGGCGGCGGGCGCGCGCGGCGTCGAGGCCCGCGCGACGACCGATCCGGTTCGCCGCATCCAGTCGCCCGTGCGCCTCGACTACACCGTGAGCGCGGGGCCGACGCTCTCGCGGTTCCTCGCGGGCCTCGTCGAGGGTCGCATCCTCGGGCGGCGCTGCCCGGGCTGCGTGAAGGTCTACGTCCCGCCGCGCGGTGCGTGCCCCACCTGCGCACTCCCGATGGGCGAGGAGGTGCCGCTCGCCGACGCGGGGACGGTGACCACCTTCTGCATCGTCAACGTGCCCTTCGAGGGGCAGACGATGAAGCTCCCCTACGTCTACGCGAGCATCCTCCTCGACGGCGCCGACATCCCGATGCTGCACCTCGTGAACGCGTCCTCGGCGGAGGCCCGGATGGGGATGCGCGTGAGGGCCGAGTGGGTGCCGCCGGGCGAGCGAAGACCCACGCTCGAAAGCATCCGCTGGTTCCTGCCGACAGGGGAGCCCGACGCGCCGTTCGCGTCCTACCAGGAGCACCTCTAGATGCGCGAGGTCGCCGTGGTCTCGTTCGCGAAGCGCGTCGTCGCGCATTCGGAGCTCGACGAGGTCGAGATGCTCGCGCCCTGCATCACCGAGGCGCTGGCGGCGGCGAAGGTCGACCGGCGCGAGGTCGGCGTCACCGTCTCGGGCAGCTGCGACTACCTCGGCGGGCGCCCCTTCTCCTTCGTGACCGCGCTCGACGCCGTCGGAGCATGGCCCCCCATCCGCGAGTCACACGTCGAGATGGACGGCGCGTGGGCGCTCTACGAGGCGTGGGTCGCCCTTCAGCACGGCGACGTGGACGTCGCGCTCGTGTACGCGTTTGGTCGCTCCAGCCAGGGCGCTCTTCACGACGTCCTCGCCGCGCAGCTCGACCCCTACACCGTCGCGCCACTCGGCGTCGACGCGAGGAGCCTCGCGGCCCTCCAGGCTCGCACGATGATCGACGCGGGCGTGTGCACCGAGCGCCAGATGGCGGAAACGGCGGCGCGTGCAAGGGCGAACGCAAGTCCCGGTACGAGCGTCGCAGCGAGCGTCGAGACGATGCTCGAGGCTCCCTACGTCGCGTCTCCACTTCGCGCGCACGACTGCGGCCCGCCCGCCGATGCCGTCGCCGCCGTCGTCCTCGTCGCCGGCGATCGGGCGCGCGCCGCGTGCAGTCTACCCGCCTTCGTGCGCGGCATCGATCACCGCGTCGAGCCCCACGCGCTCGGCGCGCGCGACCTCACGCGATCGACGTCGATCGCACTGGCGGCGGCGAAGGCGGGTCTCTCGCCTTCCCTTCCCATCGACGTCGCGGCAATCGACGCTCCCTTCTCGCACCAGGAGATCCTCGTGCGCCTCGCGCTCGGCCTGGGCGACCGGGTGCGGGTGAACGCCGCGGGGAGCGCCCTCGCGGCGTGGCCGTACGTCGTTTCCGGCCTCCTGCGCATCGGCGAGGCGGCGTCCGCGATCCACGCGGGCGAGGCAAACCGGGTCGTCGCCCACGCGACCTCCGGCCCATGCTTGCAGCAGAACCTCGTCTGCGTGATGGAGGCGTCCTGATGGCGCGCCGCTGCGCCGTCGTCGGCGTCGGTCAAACGAAGCACGCCGCCAAGCGCGAGGATGTGTCCGTCCCGGGCCTGGTGCGCGAGGCGGCGAAGCGCGCCCTCGACGACGCGGAGCTTCGCTGGAAAGACGTCGACGCCGTGGTCCTCGGCAAGGCGCCCGACATGTTCGAGGGCGTGATGATGCCCGAGCTGCTCCTCGCGGACGCGCTTGGCGCGGCGGGGAAGCCGATCCTCCGTGTTCACACGGCGGGGAGCGTGGGCGGCTCGACCGCCGTCGTCGCGGCGAGCCTCGTGCAGGCGGGGATCCACGAGCGCGTGCTGACGGTGGCCTTCGAGAAGCAGTCCGAGAGCGACGCGATGTGGGCGCTCTCGCCCAGGTACCCGTTCCAGCCGCCGCTCGTGGCCGGCGCAGGCGGCTTCTTCGCGCCGCTCATTCGCGCCTACATGCGGCGGACGGGGGCGCCGGACGACGTGGGCGTTCGCGTCGCCGTCAAGGACCGGCGCAACGCGCTGAAGAACCCCTACGCGCACCTCCACATGACGGACATCTCGCTCGAGTCGGTGAAGGCGTCGCCGATGCTATGGGATCCGGTCCGCTACCTCGAGACGTGCCCGTCCTCCGACGGCGCGTGCGCGATGGTGCTCGCCTCCGAAGACGTCGCTCGCCGGTCGCCTCGCCCGCCGGCGTGGGTGCGGGGCACGTCGGTCCGCAGCGAGCCGACGCACTTCGCGGGACGAAACCAGGTCGACCCACGGGCGGGGCGCGAGTGCGCGGCGGACGTCTACCGGCAAGCGGGGATCACCGACCCGCGCCGCGAGCTCGACGTCGCCGAGATCTACGTGCCCTTCAGCTGGTTCGAGCCGATGTGGCTCGAGAACCTCGGCTTCGCCGCCGGCGGACAGGGCTGGCGGATGACGGTCGAGGGCGCGACGGAGATGGATGGCGAGCTCCCGGTGAACCCGTCGGGCGGCGTCCTGTCGACGAACCCCATCGGCGCGTCGGGGATGATCCGCTTCGCCGAGGCCGCCCTCCAGGTGCGCGGCATGGCAGGCGACCACCAGGTCGACGGCGCGAAGCTGGCGCTCGGGCACGCGTTCGGCGGCGCGTCGCAGTTCTTCGCGATGTGGGTCGTCGGACGGGATCCGAGCTGAAGGAGCCGCCGGCCGATGGAGCTCAACATCGCGGACCTGTTCGAGAGCCTCGCGGACGCCATCCCCGACCACATGGCGCTCGTCTCGGGCGCCACGCGGCACACGTTCGCGGATCTCGACGGGCGGGCGACCCGCCTCGCCAACGCCCTCGCCGCGCAGGGCATCCGCGCGGGCGACCACGTGGGCCTCTTCCTCTACAACGGCCACGAGTTCCTCGAGGCGATGCTCGCGATCTTCAAGATCCGCGCGGTCCCCGTGAACATCAACTACCGCTACGTCGAGGAGGAGCTCGCGTACCTCGTCACGAACGCGGACCTCGTGGCGCTCGTCGCGCAGCGCGAGCTCCTGCCGCGCGTCGACGCCGTCCGCGCGCGCACGCCGATGCTTCGCACCGTGGTCGTCGTCGGGAACGGAAACCTGGACGGGGACGGGGGAAGGATCGACTACGAGGAGCTGCTGGCGTCGGGCTCGGACGCGCGGGCGTTCGGCGAGCGGTCGGGAAAGGACCTCTACGTCATCTACACGGGCGGGACGACGGGGATGCCGCGCGGGGTCGTGTGGCGGCACGAGGACGTATTTTACGCGGGGCTCCAGGGCGGTAACGCGGGCGGGGAACCGTTGCAGAGGGCCGAGGACCTCGCGCCGCTCGTGAAGAGCAAGGAAGAGACGATCACGTACATGCCGGCGGCGCCGTTCATTCACGGGGCCGCGCAGTGGGCAGCGCTCATCTGCTGGTTCGGCGGGGGGAAGGTCGTGCTCTCGCCGGGTCGCAGCTTCGACGCGAAACAGGCGGTGAGGCTCATGGAGCGCGAGCAGGTGAACACCGCCATCCTCGTCGGCGACGCCATGGTGCGCCCGATGGTCGAAGCGCTGCGTGAGCGCGAGCACGATCTCTCCGCGCTCTTCGTGGTCGTCTCGGCCGGAGCCATCCTCTCCGACGTCGTGAAGGACGAGCTGCAGGAGCGCCTTCCCCACGCGATGATCCTGAACAACTTCGGCGCGAGCGAGACCGGCCACCAGGGGATGGTCGCGTTCGGCGAGGCGACGGACGGCAAGCCGACGTTCGCGATGGACGACACGAGCACGGTGCTCGACGACGACGGCAGGTCGGTCACGCCGGGATCCGGCGTCGTCGGCAGACTGGCCCGCCGCGGGCACCTGCCTGTCGGCTACTACAAGGATCCCGAGAAGACGGCGGCCACGTTCGTCACCATCGACGGCGAGCGGTGGGTCGTCCCCGGCGACCTCGCCACCGTGCTCGAGGACGGACGCATCCAGGTGTTCGGCCGCGGCGCCGTCTGCATCAACACGGGCGGCGAGAAGGTGTTCCCCGAGGAGGTCGAGTCGGCGCTCAAGGCGCACCCCGGCGTCGCGGACGCTGTCGTCGTAGGCGTCCCGGACGAGACGTGGGGGCAGCGCGTGGCTGCGGTCGTGCAACCGCGGCCTGGGGCCGACCTCACGCTTGCGGCGCTCGACGCGCACTGCCGCACGCGCGTCGCCGGATACAAGGTCCCGCGGCAGCTCGCGCTCGTCGAGACTCTCGTCCGCCACCCGAGCGGGAAACCCGACTACCGCTGGGCCGCCGACGCGGCGCGCTCCGGCCGGAGCTGAAGGAGCCGCATGTACGTCGACTTCACGGAGTCCGAGCGCGCCCTGGTCCGCGAGCTCCGCGCGTATTTCGCCGAGGTCGTCACGGAGGACGTCCTCGCCGAGGTCTCCGGTAGCGAGGGCGGCGGCCCGCTCTACACGAAGGCCCTGCGGCGCATGGGTGCCGACGGCTGGCTGGGGATCGGCTGGCCGAAGGAGTTCGGCGGGCAGGGCCGCCCGGCCATCGACCAGTACGTCTTCTTCGACGAGGTCCAGCGCGCGGGGTTCCCCATCCCGTTCCTCACGCTCTGCACCGTCGGTCCTACGCTGATGAAGTACGGCACCGACGAACAGAAGGCGCGGCTCCTGCCTCCCATCCTCCGGGGCGAGCTCCACTTCGCGATCGGCTACAGCGAGCCTGGGGCGGGCACCGATCTCGCCTCGCTCCGCACGCGCGCCGTGCGCGACGGCGACGAGTACGTCGTCGACGGCCAGAAGGTCTTCACGAGCCTCGCCGAATACGCAGACTACGTCTGGCTCGCGGTGCGTACCGACGCGTCGGCGCCCAAGCACAAGGGGATCTCGATCCTGATGGTGCCGACGAAGGCGAAGGGCTTCTCCCTCTCGCCGATCCACACGCTCGGCGACAACCGGACGAACGCGACGTTCTACGAGGGAGTACGCGTCCCGGTCGCCGCGCGGGTCGGCCGCGAGAACGAGGGCTGGCGGCTCATCACGACGCAGCTGAACCATGAGCGCGTCGCCCTCTCGTCGCCCGGCCCGGTCGACCGCTTCGTCGAGGAAACGACCGCGTGGGCCCGCGAGACTCGCACGTCCGTCGGACGCGTCATCGACATCCCCTGGGTGCAGGCGAACCTGGCGCGCGCGCGCGCCCACGTGCGCGTCCTCCGGCTCCTCACCTGGCGTCAGGCGTGGAACATCGACCAGGGCAAGCTCGATCCCGCCGAGTCGTCGACCGTGAAGGTGTTCGGCAGCGAGTCGTTCATCCGCATCTACGGCTGGCTGCTCGAGGTGCTCGGGCAGGAGGGCTATCTCAAGGACGGCAGCCCCGGCGCCCGACTCCGGGGCCGCGTCGAGCGCTACTACCGCACGTCGATCGTGCTCACGTTCGGCGGCGGGACCAACGAAGTGCAGCGCGACATCATCGCGACCGCGGGCCTCGGGATGCCGCGGGCGCCCCGCTGAGAGGAGCTGCCATGGACTTCGCGTACACGGAAGGGCAGGCCGCGGTCGCTGCCCTGGGGCGCCGCATCTTCGACGAGCGGCTCGGGGCGGCCAGCCGGAAGACGCTCGAGGCGACGGATCCGGAGCGGTTCGACCTCGCCACGTGGAAGGTGCTCGCGTCGTCGGGCCTCCTCGGGACGGCGCTCGCCGAGGCGCATGGGGGATCGGGCCAGGGGTTCCTCGAGGTGTGCGCGCTGCTGGAAGAGGCGGGGGCGGCGTTGGCACCGCTGCCGCTCTGGGAGACGCTCGTGCTGGGCGCGATGCCCATCGCGCGCGCGGGGCACGAGAGCCTTCAGCGGAGGTGGTTGCCCGGCGTGGCCGCAGGAGAGGTGGTCCTCACGGCGGCGCTCGCCGAGCCCGACGGCGCGGATCCGATGCAGGTCGCGACGACCGCGCGCATGAACGGTGGGACGTGGCGGCTCGACGGGGCGAAGACGTGCGTCCCGCACGCGCGCGTCGCGCAGCGCATCCTGGTTCCCGCGTGTACCGGTGCATCGACTCTGGGCCTCTTCCTCGTCGCTCCGGACGCACCCGGAGTCACCCTCGAGCGGCAGGTCGCGACGACCGGCGACCCGCAGTACCGCGTCGTCCTCGACGGGGCGCACGTCGCCGAAGACGACGTGCTCGGCGATCCTTCGTGCGGCGCGGACGCACTCGCGTGGCTCCTTCCCCGCGCGACCGTCGCCCTCTGCGCCATGGAGCTCGGCGTCGCGGCGCGCGCGCTCGCGATGACGGCCTCGTACACGACCACGCGCCAGCAATTCGACCGCCCCATCGCGACGTTCCAGGCGGTCGCGCAGCGAGCGGCCGACGCCTACGTCGACGTGGAGTCGATCCGCGTCACGACGTGGGAGGCCGCGTGGAGGCTCTCGGAGAGCCTCGACGCCGAGGAAGCCGTGTCGACGGCAAAGCTCTTCGCCGCCGAAGCCGGCCACCGCGTCGTCTTCGCCGCGCAGCACCTGCACGGCGGCATGGGCTTCGACGTCGAGTACCCGCTCTACCGCTACTACCTGCGATCGAAGCTCATCGAGCTCACCCTGGGAAGCGCCAGCGTGCACCTCGAGCGCCTCGGCCGGCTCCTTTCAGCCGGTTGAAAACGAGAGTGGAGAACAGGAAGATCAGAAGACGCCCCGCAAATCCCCCGAAGCCCCAACGCCCCGACCGCAACACCCCAACCCCCTTTTGATCTTCTGATCTTCCTGTTCCCTACTCTCGCTCTCAAGCGAGGGCACTGACCGCCGCGGGCTCTGCGGCGTCGGCGTAGAACTGCTTGCACCAGCGGCGGAAGATGCCGATGGGGCCGTCGGCTTCGACGACGAGCGGCGGGTTCACGTAGATCTTGTTCTCCCAGATCGGGATGTCCTGCCCGAGCTGGCGCTCGATCTCGCGGATGAACGCGGCGCCGACGGTGCTCGTCGCGTCGTCGCTCGGGAGCTTCTTCACGGTGAAGGAGAAGCGGACGTCGACGTACTCGTCGTCGATCGGCGCGACGCTCGCGACGAGCAGCGTCTCGACGATGCCGGTGAAGCGCGTGAGTGCGTACCCGAAGCCGTGGCTGACGCTCTCGACCTGGCCCTTCACCTTGCCCATCGGCGTCTTCATCAGCGTGTCGGAGACGACGCGAAGCACGGGACCCTCGACCTGGGCGCGCGACGTGGGCATCTCGAGGGTGCCGTGGACGTAGTGGAAGTGCGCCGAGTCGACGGCGTTCTCGGCCATCTCCTGGTTGTGCGTCCGGATCTTCCATCGGCGGCGCTCGTACGGCGTCCATCCCGCCGCGCCGAACTCCTCGAGCGGCTCGACGTCCCAGGCCGGCGGCTGCCCGCCGAGGTGGTGCCACACGAGCACCAAACCGTTGACTTCGCGCACGTGCCACGGGCGAACGCGCGCTCTGGGCGGAATGCGAGGAGAGTAGGGCACCTCGACGCACTGCCCCCCGCCGTCGAAGCGCCAGGCGTGGAACGGGCACCGCACGCACCCATCCTTCACCGTTCCACCGTGACCGAGGTGCGCTCCCATATGGGGACAGTGCGCGTCGAGCACGTGGACGTCGCCGCCCTCCGTCCGGAAGACCACGAGGTCCCGACCGAAGTACCGCAGCGGCAGAACGGCCCCCGTCGCCACCTCGTCGGAATAGGCGACCTGAAACCAGCCGTTCGGGTAACGCGGGAACGGGAACCGGCTCACCGGGACCTCTCCGCCTTGTCCTCCTCGATGCCGCGATCGAGGACGACGGCGATCCGCTTCATCTGGTCGACCGCCTCGTTCACCGTGAGCATGCCCGCCGACCACCCGACGAGGGACGCGAACCAGAACTGCTGGAGCGCGAAGGCCATGGCCGCCTCCTTCTTCGAGGGCGGCGATCCCTTCGCGTCGGTGTAGGCGAGACGGCCCACGCCGCGCATCGCCGCGATGATGAGGCCCGTGATTCGCTCCTGGTAGGCGGCCACCTTGCCGGCGACCTCGGGCTCGCCCGAGGCCATCGCGCGAAGGACCGCGCGCGCATACTTGGGCTTCCGGCAGAGGCCGCGCGTGATGACGTTGAAGAAGGCGCTCACGCGCTCGATGCGGTTCGCGCCGACCGCCGGGCGCGCCTCCATGCGGCGCTCGAGCATCTCGGCCTCTCGCTCGAGGGCGGCCGTGAGGATGTCTTCCTTGCTGCGAAAGCTCTTGTAGAGCGTCCCCAAGGCGACGCCGGCCTTGGCGGCGACGTCGCGCTGTCGCACGTTGTCGAAGCCGCCCTCTTCGGCGAGCGCGACGGCCACGTCGAGAATCTTGTCCCTTCGTGCCTTCATCTCGTGGGACTCTAGCGCATTGCAGGCCCCAGTGAAACATGTTTCAAATTCGTCGGTGGGCACTCTCGACGCGTTCCGGGACGAGGCCCGCGCGTGGCTCGAATGCAACTGCCCGGCTTCGCTGCGCACGCCTTCCGCCGACGGCGACGACGGCGTGTGGGGAGGGACGAAGTCACCTCCGCCGTCGACCGACGAACGCTCCTGGCTCGGACGAATGGCGGACCGCGGTTGGACCGCGCCGACGTGGCCGCGCGCGTACGGCGGCGGAGGCCTGTCGAGCGAGGAGGCGGCCGTCCTGAGGGAGGAAATGGCGCGCCTCGGGTGCCGCGCGCCATTGAAGAGCATGGGCCTTTGGATGCTCGGCCCCGTGCTGCTCCGCTACGGCAGCGACGAGCAGAAACGCGAGCACCTGCCGCGCATCGCCCGCGGCGAGGTGCGCTGGTGCCAGGGATACAGCGAGCCGGACGCGGGCTCCGACCTCGCCGGGCTCCGGACGCGCGCGACCCTCGAGGGTGACACGTACGTCGTCGACGGGCGCAAGGTCTGGACGTCGCATGCCCACCTCGCGGACTGGATGTTCTGTCTCGTGCGCACCGACCCCACGGTGCCGAAGCACCAAGGCATCGGGTTCCTGCTCGTCGACATGGCGACGCCCGGCATCACGGTGAAGCCCATCCGCCTCCTCAGCGGCGCGTCGCCCTTCTGCGAGACACTCTTCGAGGGCGTCCGCGTGCCGGCGCGCAACCTCGTGGGCTCTCCGAACGGCGGCTGGGAGGTGGCCAAGGCCGTCCTCGAGCACGAGCGGACGCTCATCTCGGCGATGCGCGAGGCGCGCTCGAACGAGGGAGAGACGGTCGCGGCCGTCGCGCGCTCCTACGGCGCGCTCGAGGACCCCGTCACGCGCGACCGCATCGCGCAGCTGGAGATTGACTTGCTCGCCAACCGGCTGACGATGAAGCGCGCGGCGGGCGGTGGGCCCCTGTCGTCGGCGCTCAAGCTATGCGGCACCGAGATCAGCAAGCGCCGCTACCAGATGCTCGTCGAGGTGACCGGCTACAAGGGCCTCGGGGCCGGCGGCAACGAGTTCTCGCGGACGGAGCTCCACCGGGCGCGGGGCTGGCTGCGGTCGCGGGCCAGCTCCATCGAAGGAGGGACATCCGAAATCCAGCTCAACATCGTCGCCAAGCGCGTGCTCGGCTTGCCGGACTGACGGAGGCCAGATGACCGACGTCTCGACCGAGGAGCAGGAGGCCATCCGCGTCGCGGCGCGCGCGTTCGTGCGCGAGCACGCGCCCGTCTCCCATCTCCGGGGCCTCCGGGACAGCGCGGACCCGCTGGGCTTCTCGCTCGATCTCTGGGAGGAGATGGCTCGCCTCGGCTATGCCGGCATGCTTCTGCCAGAGCGGTGGGGCGGCGCCGCGCTCGGGCTCCCCGAGCTCGGCATCGTCGCCGAGGAGCTCGGGAGGAACCTCGTACCGACGCCTCTTCTGTCCGGCGTGCTCGGGGCGGGCGCGGTGGCCCTCGGGGGCTCCGACGCGCTGCGCGACGAGTTGCTCCCGGCCGTGTGCAAGGGAAACCGGGTCATCTCGCTCGCTCTCGACGAAGGGGTGCGCTTCGCGCCCTACGCCGTGAACACGCGCCTCGAGCGGCGCGGCGAGACGCTCACCGTCACGGGCGAGAAGTCCTTCGTCCTCGACGGGGTCGCCGCCGGCTCCTTCGTGGTGGCCGCAAGGACCTCGGGCGCGCCCGGGGACCGCGATGGGCTCACGCTCGTGCACGTTCGCGCGGACGACCCGGGCGTGACGACGTTCGCGCTGGAGCTCGTCGACAGTCGCAGCGTCACGCGCCTCCGCTTCGACGGCGTCGTCGTCGAGGAGGGCGACATCCTCGGTACCAGGGGTGTCGGCGCGGACGTACTGGACCGGGTTCTTGACGGCGGCATGGCCGTCCTCGCGGCGGAGATGCTCGGAGGCGCGCAGGAGTGCTTCGACCGGACCCTCGCGTACCTCAAGACGCGCACCCAGTTCGGGGTCGCCATTGGCTCGTTCCAGGCGCTCAAGCACAGGGCCGCCACGCTGTTCTGCGAGATCGAGCTCACGCGCTCCCTCGTGGCCGAGGCGCTTCGTGCCGCGGAGGACGGTCGCGCCGACGCCCCGGAGCTCGTGAGCGCGGCCAAGGCACGAGCCTCGGACACGTACGTGCTCGTCACGAACGAGGCGGTGCAGATGCACGGCGGCATCGGAGTGACCGACGAGGCCGACATCGGCCTCTATCTCAAGCGCGCGCGCGTCTCTGCGGAAACGCTCGGCTGCGCACGTCACCACCGCGACCGCTTCGCTCGCCTGCGAGGCTACTGAGTCGACCCGAGGCGCCACGGCGCCTCCCGCCCTGAGAGCCTCGGGAGCGCAGCCGTGCGCGACGGGATGGGCTCGTCGTGGCGCGTGCCTTGCTCGATGGGCGACGAGCTCCGCGTCGGAGCCACATCGAGGAGATCAAGCCATGCTGTACTGGGCAGCCGTGTTCTTCGTCATCGCCATCATCGCAGCGGTCTTCGGCTTCGGCGGGATCGCCGTCGGAGCGGCGGGCGTCGCCAAGGTCCTCTTCTTCGTCTTTCTGCTGGTGGCTCTGGTTTCGTTCCTCTTCGGCCGCCGCGCGGCGGTCTGACCGGCTCGGGGCCGAGACCCGGCCCCGCTTCGCGCGGGCACGACGTGGACGGCGGGTGTCTGCTACCGTCCACGTACGATGTCCGACGACGATCTGAAGGCCGAGCTCGAGCGCCTGCGCGCCGAGAACGAGAAGCTGAAGAACAAGTCGAGCCGCGCGACCTCGATGAAGGTCTCGGAGAAAGGCGGCGTCTCCGTCTACGGGCTGGGGCGCTTCCCCGTCACGCTCTACAAGGAGCAGTGGACGAGGCTCCTGGACATGGCGGACGACATCCGGGCCTTCATCGACGAGAACGCGTCGAAGCTCAAGACGAAGGGCGAGGACTGAACCGCTCGGAGCTCGGCGCCCCCTCTCGAGGGCCTCCCGGACGGACGAGTGGCACGGACGATGCTGCTTGGTTCTTCCATGATGCGTACAACCATTCTGGTGGTCGACGACGACGAGTCCGAGCGCATCCTGCTCGAGTCGATTCTCTCGCCCGTGGGGTACACCGTCACGAGCGCCGCGAACGGAGCAGACGCGCTCGAGCGTATGTACGCCGCGCCGCCGGACCTGGTGGTCCTCGACCTCCTGATGCCGGGCATCGGCGGGTGGGACGTCCTTCGCGCGATGCGCGGGCGGCGTGAGCTCTCGGCGATCCCGGTGATCGTCCTCACTGCGTTCGGGGGCGGGGAGGACGTCCCGCACGACGACCCCGTCATCCACAAGCCCGTCGATGCAGACCTTCTCCGGGAGCTGGTGGCCACGCGACTGGCGCACGCACGCGCCTTCCAGGTGCCCGAGCCCCCGAACGGACAACGGTCGCATCTGCCGCGCGCCGTGCGCTGACGAACAAACGCGAACCGCCGAGACGGCGCGGGCTCCCGCCGAGGGATCAGCTCAGCGCGGGGAAGGATGCTGCTGGTGGCGTTTCGTGTAGCTCGACGTGTACGCCGACCACCCGAAGTGCACGATCGCAAGGGCGACGAAGGCGCCGATGGCTGCGAAGCCGAGGCGCATCCCCGTCCGTGCGTTCGGGAACAGAGCGGCCCCGATGACGGCGCCGAGCGGGCCGCCGACGCCACCCGCGACGAGGTTCGCCACGACGCCCAGGGTGCCGCGGCGGAACGGGAGGATCATGACCGCGAGGCTCGCGGCGAGCCCGATCGCGATCCACGCAAAGATGGGGTTCGAGTTCACGACGCCTCCAGTCCGTCCGCCGAGACGACCTCGCACAACCACCACTCGTCCTCGGATGCGAGCGGTGGGATCCGGACGAGCACCCGCTCGCCCGGGCTCGCGTCGCCCAGCGGCGCGGGGGCGACGCGCGCGATCCAGACGACGCCGGATTGCATCCAGTCCACGAGCTCGCCGTGGCGGTGCACCGGGCCGTGCGCATCGAAGAGATCGTACGGTCCCCGGAGCATTGGCTCGCGCGGGCCGAGGTCGTAGGTGCGTGCGCGGGCGATGTCTCTCACGCGGATGGTCTGGTGCATGTGGCTACCGTGGTGCCAGAAGCGAGCCAGGGCCCCGGTCGTCAGATCGCCGCGTCCTGCGGATCGTCGAGCGGGCGCTCGGCCCCGTTCGAGGGCGACCGCGAGGTACCCTCCGTGGCCCAGCGCTCGAGCTTCCGGTAGAGCGTGCGGCGATCCATCCCGAGCAGTCGTGCGGCGGAGGCCTTGTTGCCGCCCATCGCGTCGAGGACCTGCCGGACGTAACGGCGCTCCACCTCTTCCATGGGAAGCAAGGTCGAGGCGTCAGCGCCGTCGAGCGTGATGCGCGAGGGCTTGAACTGGCTTATGCGCTCGGGGAGGTCCTCCACTCGGATGTGGTCGAACTGCGCGAGCGCGACCGCGCGTTCGATGCAGTTGTGGAGCTCCCTGACGTTGCCGGGCCAGGGGTAGGAGGTGAGCCGCTCCGCGGCCGCGCTGGTGAGCCCCACCACGCGCATCGCGCCCTTGGGCTGGCAGCGCTGCAGGCACGCCTGCGCGAGGGGCAAGACGTCGTTCTCGCGCTCGCGCAGAGGGGGGACACGGACGTTGACGACGTTGATGCGGTAGAAGAGGTCCTCGCGGAAGTGGCGTGCCTCGACCTCGGCCTCGAGGTCTCGGTTCGTGGCTGCCACGATTCGCGCGTCGAAGGGGACCTCGGTCTCGCCGCCGACCGGACGGACACGGCGCTCCTGGAGGGCGCGGAGGAGCTTCGCCTGCATCCCGAGGGGCATCTCGCCTACCTCGTCCAGGAAGAGCGTGCCGCCGGTCGCCTTCACGAAGAGGCCCGCCCTCGAGGTGCGGGCATCGGTGAACGCCCCCTTCATGTGTCCGAAAAGCTCGCTCTCGAGGAGGGTCTCCGGCATGGCCGCGCAGTTGATCGCGACGAATGCGCCGCTGGCGCGGGCACTGCGCATGTGGAGAGCGCGGGCTACGAGCTCCTTGCCCGTCCCGCTCTCGCCGCTCACGAGCACCGTGGCCTCGGTCTGGGCGACCCGCGAGATGACGTCGCACATGCGCTTCATCGCTGCGCTCTCGCCGATCATGTCGTCGAACGGCCGAAGCTCACCGACGGTCTGCCGCAAGCGCGTGACCTCGTCGTGGAGCTCGCGGTGACGCAGGCCGCGCTCGATCGTCAGGACGAGCTGCTCGATGTCGATCGGCTTCGTCACGAAGTCGTACGCGCCCGCCCGGATGGACGAGACCGCCATCTCGATGCTCGCGAAGGCGGTGATGACGATGACGGGCGTGTCCTCGCGGAGGGTGGCGACCTCCCGACAGAGGTCCACCCCGCTCATCGCCTGCATGTTGATGTCGCTGATGACGACCCCGAAGTCCTGCTCGGTCAGGATGCGGAGCGCGTCGCCGGGCGACGACTCGGTCACGACCTCGAACTTGCGCTGTTCGAGCTCCGCGCGAAGCAGGTCGAGGATGCTGGGGTCGTCGTCGATGATGAGGATACGCCGGTACGTGCGGGGTCCCTCTTCGACGGTGCTCTGGCTCATGAGCGCCCCCTTCGCAGGGACCGTGCCGGTGGGGCGATCTTGCGGATCAACCGGTGCATTTTCCGCCACTTGGGCTCTTCCTTGACCTTGCGGGTCCGGTGGAGGCCATTGCGCTGGCGCCACATTCGTGGCGATACGCCACACGCGCTCTGGCGGCGTGGAGGTTCACGCGTCGAACGTCTCGAGGACGCGGTAGACCTGATGCACGGGCTCGCCTCGGTTGGCGGGCGGGAGATCGCCCCCCACCCCCACGAGGACAATCGTCTCGTTGTCGCGTCCGCCGCGCTCGTTCGCGAGGGCTATGAGTCGATCGGCTGCCTCGATGAGGCTCCCCGATCGCAGGATGACGTCGCGCATCTCGTCCGCCTTCACGTCGTTCGAGAGACCGTCGGAGCAGAGGATGAGGCAGTCCCGGCGACACAGGTCGATGCGCCCGAGGTCAACGCTCAGCGTTCGCTGGTAGCCCATTGCCTGGAGGATGATGTTCCGGAAGGGCAGGTCCTGCGCGTCCTCGGCGGACACGGCTCCCCGGTCGACCAGCATCTGGACGTAGCTCTGGTCCTTCGTCAGCTGGGTGATGCTCCCTCCCCGCAGCAGATACGCGCGCGAGTCCCCGACCTCGGCGACGTACGCGTGCGTGCCTCGGACGAAGGCCGCCGTCAGGGTGGCGCCCATCTCGACCCCGCGCGAGCACCCCTCCTGCCAAACGGACCGGTGCGCCTCCTTCACGGCGCCCGCGATCGTGGCGTGGCTCGTCTTCGCCTGCGACGGACCCGTGAGGGCCTCGGCGAGGGACGAGAGGACGAGACCGCTGGCGACGTCGCCCGCCTGCGCGCCGCCCATCCCATCGGAGACGGCGACGAGGGCTCCGCGCGGGCCAACGTCGAGGCGACCCGTCCAGCGCGGCGACGAGGAGCTCGCGCCGTCGTCGAGGGTCATCGCGAGGAAGGCGTCCTCGTTTCGCTTGCGCACGCGCCCGGCGTCCGTCCGTCCAGCGATTCGCAGGTACATGCCCATCGACGACCTCCACGCTCCTTTCGTCCCAGCTCGTCTCAGCTCACCGTCCCGGTACGCTCCCTTGCGATGGCTGCATCTGCGCCGCTCCGCTGCGAGGGACCTCAACCCTCCCGCGCGTGCGGATCATTTCGAGGGCGGCGGTGGCGCGACGGGCGTCCTCGTCGGCCCGGACGATCGCTGCCTGCGACTGGGCGTAGAGGGCTGCACGGTCCGCGACGAGTGCGAGCTCGGCGGTGGACGGCGCGGCCGGGTGATCGCGAAAAGCCTTCTCGGCGCTTCGGAGAGCGCCCTCCGCGGCGCGGAGGTCCGCTGGGGCGAGGCTCGCGGTCGCCCCATCCCGGGCGTGCGCGAAGTCGGCGCGCGCCTCGACGAGGTTTGCCGGCGGCACGCGCGGAACCGCGCAGGCGGACGCGAGGGCGACCAGCGAGGCAGCGAGGACGGTCGTCGTTCGAGACATGGCGCTGGCTCCGTTTTCGAGTTCGGCGTCCCTCACGGCTCCGTGGCCTTGCGGAGCTCTGCTTCCACGGCGCGTGCCCGGGCACGAGCGTCTCCCCGCCTCGCGAGGCTTCCCGCCAGGCGCGCCTCCGCGCATGCCACGTCGGCGAGCGACGCGGCGTGAGTCGGATCGTCCGGTGCAAGCCGACGGGCCCGCTCGAGATCCTCGCTCGCGAGCTGGAGGTGCAGCCGTGCGTCCGGCATGTCGGCCGCGCCTTCCACCTCGGCGTGCTCGAGCTCGGCCTGGGCCGCCGCGAGTTGCGTGCGGGGCGGAAACGTCGCCGCACAGCCAACCGTCAGCGCGAGCGTGGCGATGGGGAGCACCGACGCGACGCGACGCAGGGGCGCGTTCGTGCGTGGTCCGGCGCGGCCGTGCGCCTCTCGACCGCAAGGGCGCCCCGCCGCTGCGATTGCTGACCGATCAGTGCACATGCTCGTGGCTCTTCTCGTACGCGACCCGTGCGTTCATGACCGCGGTGCGAAGGTCGTCGACGTCGAAGGGCTTCAGGAGCACGCCGACCGCACCGAGCCGCTTGGCGACGATGAACACGGAGCGGTCCGAGAGGACGGTCATCAGGATGACCGGAAAGTGGAGCTGCGCGCGGCGTATGGCGTCGAGCACACCGAGCCCCGAGAGCTTCGGCATCATGACGTCGGTCACCACGACGTCGGGGCGGGCGCGCGGGTCGTCGATCGCGGACTCGAGCTGCTCGAGGAGATCCGCGCCGTCACGTGCTTCGAGGACCTGGTAGCCGTCGGCCCGCAGGGTGGCGGCGACGAGTGCACGCATGTCGTCGTCGTCGTCGGCCACGAGGACGGTGGTGGGGCCATGTGGATCACGGTGCAACTCCATCGGAGCCCACGGACGTGCACGACACACGCCACAGCGGGTCCGCGGGTCGGAGAGGCTCACGGCGGAGCTGCGATTCCTACGCCTGGGTTCGCAGAGCTGCCGCGGCAGTCGGAGGGGCTGGCGCTCCCCAGAGAGAGCGAATGTGACGAAATGTCACGGCCGCGCCTCGACCTATCCGCGAGCGGATACTCGAAGCGGAAGCGCGCGCGCGGCGACCTGAAGCTCTCGATGTCGATTTCGTGGACCCAAAGTACGAAAGTTGCGCCATCCTCCACGCGTGGGTCCCCGAGCCGCTCACGAATCGCCCCGGCGCGCTCGCGTGCTCGTCGTCGATGACGACCCGAGCATGGGGGAGCTCCTCTGCGCGGAGCTCGCCGAGCGCGGCTTCGAAGCGAGTGCCGAGACCGAGCCTGCGAAGGCCCTCGCGACGGTCCAGGCCGAGCGCTTCGACGCCGTCCTGACCGATCTGCATATGGAGGGCATGAATGGCCTGGAGCTGTGCGAGCGGATCGTCGCTGCGCGGCCGGAGCTCCCGGTCGTCCTCCTCACGGGGCACGGCACGCTCGACGTCGCGGTGGCGGCCCTGCGCTTGCGCGCGTTCGACTTCATGACCAAACCGCCCGACATGGACGCTCTCGCGGCCTCTCTCGAGCGCGCGGCGCGCCACGGCCGCCTGGCCGACGAGGTGCGCGAGCTCGGAGAGGCGGCGCCCGGGGAGACGGAACCGTTCGAGGGGATCATCGGCGCGAGCCCGCCGATGCGCGAGCTCGTCCAGCTGGTAGGGCGCGTGGCCGCGGTCGACGCGGCGGTCCTCATACGCGGCGAGAGCGGGACCGGCAAGGAGCTCGTCGCGCGCGCGCTCCACGAGCGCAGCAAGCGGCGGGGCGCGGCCTTCGTCGCGCTCAACTGCGCCGCCATCCCCGAGACGATGCTCGAGGCGGAGCTCTTCGGCCACGTGAAGGGCGCCTTCACCGACGCGCGCAGCGACCGGCCGGGGCTCTTCGAGCGGGCGCGCGGCGGGACGATCTTCCTCGACGAGATCGCGGAGCTGCACCTCGCCCTCCAGCCGAAGCTCCTGCGCGCGCTCCAGGAGCGCGCGATCCGTCCGGTGGGCTCCGATCGCGAGGTCGAGGTCGACGTTCGACTCGTCACGGCCACGAACACCGACCTCGCGAACGCCGTCGAGAAGCGCCAGTTCCGAGCCGACCTGTTCTACCGGCTGAACGTCATCGAGATCGCCGTCCCTGCGCTCCGCGAGCGAGGGCGCGACGTCCTGCTCCTCGCGCAGCATTTCATCGAACACTACGCGCGGACGATGGGCCGCGAGGTCGTCGGCCTCACGCCCGCGTGCGCGGCCAAGCTCACCACCTATCCCTGGCCGGGGAACGTGCGCGAGCTCGCGAACGTCATCGAGCGCGCCGTCGTGCTGACGCGCTCCACGCGACTCACGGTCGAGGACCTGCCCGAGTCGTTGCGCGAGCACGCCACACCGTCGGCGCCACCCGTGGCGGTCGACGGAGAGGAGCTCGTACCGCTCGACGAGGTGGAGCGGAGGTACATCCGGCGCGTGATGGCGGCGACGGGCGGCAACAAGACGCTCGCCGCTCAGATCCTCGGCGTCGATCGGCGGACGCTGTACCGCAAGGACTGGGCCGAGAAGCCCCCCGACTCGAAGAGGCTCTTGTGATCTCCGACGACGACGAGAAGCCCCCCTCTGCCTCGATGCCCGCGGCGCCCGCCCGCTCCAAGGCCGCAACCGCGCTCTTGCCGAAGTTCATCGGCCACCGCCAGCGCGATGCGACCGACATCCGCTCGGCGCTCGATCGAGGCGATTACCAGACCATCTCTCGCCTCGGCCACAACATGCGCGGCAACGGCGCCAGCTACGGGTTCCCCGACCTCGGGGCGCTCGGCGAGCGGCTGGAGACTGCCGCGCACCAACGCAACGAGGAGGAGATCCGCAAGCAGCTCGCGGCGCTCGAGGACTGGATCACGAACGTCGGCAGCGCGCTGACCTAGCGACCGAGCGCGCGCCGTCCGCGCGAGCGCAACCGCCAGGCAGGAGGAGGAGATGCAGACGAACGAGAACGGGACCATTCCCGCAACCCCTCCCCCGCCCGCGAGCATCCTCGTCGTCGACGACCGGCCCGCGAACCTCGTCGCCATCGAGGCCGTGCTCTCCCCACTGGGGATCCGCATCGTCGAGGCGCGGTCCGGCCCCGAAGCGATCGCGCTCGCGTCGAAGGAGTCGTTCGCCGTAGTCCTGCTCGACGTGCAGATGCCCGAGATGGACGGCTTCGAGGCGGCCCGGCGCCTTCGGCAGACCGCGATGGGCGAGGAGGTTCCCATCATCTTCCTCACGGCCATCCACCGCGACGAGACGTACGCCAAGAAGGGCTACGAGAGCGGCGCCGCCGACTACATCACCAAACCGTTCGAGCCCGCGGTCCTCCGGGCACGGGTGAAGGCGTTCGTCGATCTCTACCAGCAGCGCGAGCGCCTCCGCCTCGAGCAGGTCGGCCAGCGGACGCGCGAGCGCGACGAGGCGCTCGAGAAGCTCGCGAAGCTCCTCGAGAGCGAGCGCGCGGCTCGACGCGAAGCCGAGATCGCGAACAGCGCGAAAGACGAGTTCCTCGCGACCGTCTCGCACGAGCTGCGCACACCGCTCAGCGCCATCCTCGGCTGGACGATGATTGCCCGGCGCCAGTCACCTTCGGCGGAAATCGACCGCGCGCTCGCCACGATCGAGCGAAACGCTCGCGCGCAGATGCGCATCATCGAGGACGTCCTCGACGTCGGGCGCATCGTGGGCGGCAAGCTGCGGCTGGAGATCTCCCCGGTACGCGTGGCCGACGCGGTCGACGGGGCAGTCCTCGCCGTCCGGCCGGCGGCGGACGCGAAGCAGGTGCACCTCGACTCGCACGTCGAGCCCGACGTCGGCGTCATCGCGGCCGACGCGGGGCGGCTCCAGCAGATCGTCTGGAATCTGCTGTCGAACGCCATCAAGTTCACGCCGAGCGGCGGCCACGTCGCCGTGTCGGCGCGGCGCGACGAGGGGACCGTCGTCTTGCAGGTGCGCGACGACGGGCAGGGCATCGAGGCGGAGTTTCTGCCCCATCTCTTCGAGACGTTCCGCCAGGCGGATGGGTCGACGACGCGCCGCCACGGAGGGCTCGGCCTCGGGCTCGCCATCGTTCGCCAGCTCGTCCAGGCGCACGGCGGGCGGATCGCCCCGCAAAGCGAGGGAGCCGGCAGGGGAGCGACGTTCACCATCGAGCTGCCCGCGCGCGCCTTCTCCGCGTCGACCGCCGAGCAGTTGGCCCCGCATGAGGAGCCCGCGTTCCGTCCGGATCCGCCGGCGGTGCGCCTCGACGGCTTGCACCTCCTCATCGTCGATGACGACGAGGACGCCCGCGACCTCCTCGAACACCTGCTCGTCGAGCGGGGGGCGACCGTCGTCGCGGCCCCATCCGCCGAGGAGGCGCTTCGCGTGCTGGTGCAACGTCCGCCGGACGTCCTCATCAGCGACATCGGGATGCCGGACGTGAACGGCTACTCGTTGATCCGACGAATCCGTGGGCTTCCGGTGGGCCAGGGCGGACGGACCCCCGCGGTGGCGTTGACCGCGTACGCAGGGGCGAAGGAGGGCGAGCGGGCGTTCGCGGCGGGATTCCAGGCCCACGTCACGAAGCCCATCGACGTCGACCGCCTCATCGCGGTCGTCGCGAACCTCGCCGGCATCTCGCTCGATGGGAGCAGCGACGGCCGCCTCCTCGCCTCGAAGCCGTCGAGCACCTGACCCGCACTCGTGCGCGGGCGCGGAGTACCGCTACGCCCTGCGCAGGTACGGCAGGAGCGCGTAGACGATCGCAGCGAGGACCACGACCGCGAGAAGCGCGATGGCGATGGTCGTCCCGCCCATCCGACGGCGCGGTGCCCTTGCGACCGACCCGCCCTCGCGAGACTCGGCCATCGGCTTGCCGGCCGCCGCCATCTCGCCCTCGTCCTCCGCGGCCGTCGGCTCCGCTGCAGCCCCGAAACGCACCCGCGCGCGCTTCTCCGGCCGCGGCTCCCTCGGCGCACGGCCCTCGCGCGGTGCGCGCTTCTTCTGCTTCGCCGCGGCTGCCTGCTTCTTCGCTGCACGCCGCGCGGCCTTCTCGGTGGCCTTCGTGCGCTGCCGCTCCTTGCGCTCCGCCGCGCGGGCCTTGCGGGCCGCGATCTCCTCGGCGGTCAGCGGGCGCCCGAGATCCGGCTCGTCGAGCTCGTCGTCCACGGCCGCGGTCGCGCCCGCGTCGGCGACCTCCCCCCAGCCGGAGTCGAGGTCCTCGTCATCCCCAGCGTCGTCCCAGCCCGCGTCGACGTCGTCGATGTCCTTCTTCGGATCAGGCGCGCCCACGGAGGAACTCAAGCACACTCCGCGACGGACGCCCTATTTTCCGGCCGCTCGGGCCATGTCGAGCGCCACGTCCTCGATCATGTCCTCCTGGCCTCCGACCGTCTGCCGCCGCCCCATCTCGACCAGGATGTCCCGGGACGATACCCCGTACCGCTGCCCGGCGCGCTTCGCGAAGAGGAGGAACGACGAGTACACACCCGCGTACCCGAGGGTGAGCGCGTCGCGGTCGATGCGCACCGGCGCGTCCATCATCGGGACCACGAGGTCCTCGGCCACGTCCATCACGCCGTACAGGTTCACCCCATGGTCGACCCCCATCCTGTCGAGCACCGCCACGAACACCTCGAGCGGCGTGTTCCCCGCGCCCGCCCCGAGGCCCGCCGCCGACGCGTCGATCCGGCGGGCACCCGCGGCGATCGCGGCGAGCGAGTTCGCGATGCCCATCCCGAGGTTGTGGTGCCCGTGGAAGCCGACTTCCGTCTCGGGGCGCAGCCCGTCGCGCAAGAGCCCGATGCGGGCCGTCACGTCGTCGGGGAGCATGTGACCGGCCGAGTCGGTGCAGTAGACGCAGTTCGCGCCGTAGCTCTCCATCAGCCTCGCCTGGGCGAGGAGCGCGTCGGGCGGCGTCATGTGCGCCATCATGAGGAAGCCCACCGAGTCGACGCCGAGGCGGCGCGCGAGGCCGATGTGCTGGCCCGAGACATCGGCCTCGGTGCAGTGAGTCGCCACGCGGATCGTCTGCACGCCGCAGTCGACGGCCATGTGCAGGTGATCGACCGTGCCTATCCCAGGCAAGAGGAGCGCAGAGACCCGCGCCCGCTTCATGCGAGGAACGACCGCACGGAGGTATTCCTCGTCGGAGTGGAGCGGGAAGCCGTAGTTGATCGAGGCGCCCCCGAGGCCGTCGCCGTGCGTCACCTCGACGAGCGGCACGCCCGCCGCGTCGAGCGCCGACGCGACCGCGACCATCTGATCGAGAGTGATGCGCTGCTGCTTCGGGTGCATCCCGTCGCGAAGCGACATGTCGTGGAGCGTGACCTTCGTCCCGCGGAGGTCCATCAGGAGAGCATCCTCTCCGCGAACAGCTCCGCCGTCCGGACGGCCGCTGCGGTCATGATGTCGAGGTTGCCCGCGTACGTAGGCAGGTAGTCGCCGAGGCCCTGCACCTCCACGAACGTGCTGACGCGCCGCCCGTCGAACACGGGGCCGTTCTTCAGCGTGTAGCCCGGCACGTACCGCTGCACCTCGCGAATCATCGCGTGCACCGACCGCGTGATCTCCTCGACGTCGGGCTCTCCCTCCGTGAGGCAGTGGATCGTGTCGCGCATGAGGAGCGGCGGCTCGGCCGGGTTGATGACGATGATGGCCTTCCCGCGGCGTGCGCCCCCGACGCGCTCCACCGCGCCCGCCGTGGTCCGGGTGAACTCGTCGATGTTCTGGCGCGTGCCCGGGCCGACGGACTTCGACGCGACCGTCGCCACGATCTCCGCGTACTCGACCGGCTGGACGCGGCTCACGGCTGCGACCATCGGGATGGTCGCCTGCCCGCCGCAGCTCACCATGTTCACGTCCGCGACGTCCCGCGGCATGTCCTTCAGGTTCACCGGCGGGATACAGTAGGGGCCCAGCGCCGCCGGCGTCAGGTCGATCATCAGGACGCCGAGCTCCCGCAGCTTGTGCGCGTTCTCCGCGTGCGCCGGCGCGCTCGTCGCGTCGAACGCGACCTTCACGCCGTCCGCCAGGACGTGGGGCACCAGCCCGTCGACCCCCAGCGACGTCGTCTTCAACCCGATCGCCGACGCGCGCCTCAGTCCCTCGGACGACGGGTCGATCCCCACCATCCACACGGGTTCGATCCACTCGCTCCGGCGCGCCTTGTAGACGAGGTCCGTCCCGATGTTGCCCGACCCGAGGATCGCCGCGCGGATCTTCACGCGAACCCCACGCTCGCCTCGCCGACGCCCTCGAGAGCGAGGTGCATGCGGTCGCCGGCGCACACCGGCTCGAGCGGCACGAGCGAACCGGAGAGGATCACCTCGCCGGCCTCGAGCGGGATCCCGAAGTGCCCGAGCGTGTTCGCGAGCCACGCGACGCAGTAGACGGGCGAGCCCAGCGCCGCGGCGCCGACGCCCTCGCTGAGGTGAGCGCCGTTCTTCTCCACGCGGATGCGGCACGCGACGAGATCGAGGGCGTATGGGTCGGCCTCGCCTGCGCCGAGGACGAACACGCCGGACGAGGCGTTGTCCGCGATCGTGTCCTCGACCCGGATCTTCCAGTCGCGGATGCGCGAGTCGACGATCTCGAAGCAGGGACGAACGCAGCGCGTGGCGGCCAGTACGTCGGCCTCGGTGACGCCGGGACCGGCGAGGTCGCGCGCGAGGACGAACGCAATCTCGCCCTCGGCGCGGGGCTGGATGAGCGTGTCGCCGACGAGGATGGTCGCGCCGTCCTCGAAGAGCATCGCGTCGGTGAGGAACCCGAAGTCCGGCTGGTGGACGTCGAGCATCCGCTGCACCGCTTCGCTCGTGACGCCGATCTTCTTGCCGATGACGCGCTCGCCCTCGTCCACACGGCGGGCCAGCAGGCGGCGCGACACCAGGTACGCGTCCTCGATGGTGAGCCCTGCGGGGCGCCCGGTGAGGGGCGCTACCGTGTGGCGCCCCCGGAGCGCCGCGTGGAGCTCGTCGCCGAGTCGCTCGATCTCGGCGCTCCTCACGGGGCGCCCGCGCCGAGGTCCGCGCCGGCGACCTTGGGTGCCGCCGCGCCGCGCAGGAACCGGGTCGACGCGTCGTCGAAGACCGCGCGCTTCTCGACCATCACCCAGTGACCGCAACCGGTGAGAAGCTCGACGCGCGCGTCCTTGCAGCGGGTCGCGATGGTGATGGCCCCGCTCATCGGGCAGAACTTGTCGTCGACGCCCCAGAAGGCGAGCACCGGGCATGCGATCGCGGCGAGCTCCTCCGCGAGATTCGGAACCTGCATGCTCGTGAGGACGCGCTTGGGCTGGAGCTCGGCGATCGACGTGCGCTCGTCGAGGAGCTCTTCGGTCACGAGCGACGGGTCGAAAAGCTGCTTCTCGAAGACGCGGCGCATCGACGCGCGGGTGATGCCGGCGGGGTCGGTGAAGGCCTTCATCATGGCGCGGATGCCCTCCATCTTGACGTACGTCTCGCGCTCCTCGAGGCCACCAGGGGCCATCAGCACGAGGCGCCGCACCAGCTCGGAACGCCGCGTCGCGAGGCGGATGGCCATCGCGCCGCCGTGCGAGTTGCCGACGACGGCGCAGCTCGTGACGCCGGTGGCGCCGAGGAAGCGTTCGACCGCGCCCTCGAGGAAGTCGAGCGTGTAGTCGACGTCCGGCTTGCTCGAATAGCCGTACCCGAGCGTATCCGGGAGGAGCACTCGGAAGCCGGCGGCGACGAACGCCGGAACGTTGTGACGGAAGTTGCTCCACCCGCTGGCTCCGGGGCCGCTGCCGTGGAGGAAGAGGACGGCGGGGCCGACGCCGTACTCGTGATAGTGCACGCGGAGCCCGTCGCCGATCGCGACGAAGCGACCCTCGGGAACCGGCGAAGCCAGCGCGGGTGCCGGCGCGGGCGCGGGCGCGGGCGCGGAAGGAGCAAACACCAGCGGCGGGTGGTGGCCCCACTCGCTGATGCGGTCGTAGGTCGTCGGCGTCCACGTCGTGTCGTCGACGGTGCGACCGCCCCACCCGTACTCGAACGCGAAGCCCGAGGGAGTGCGGGCGTAGAACGAGAACATGCGGTCGTTCGGGTGGCGGCCGAGGGTCTGGAGGATGCGGACGCCGCCTCCGAGAGCGCGATCGAACGCGAGGCCTACGTCGTCCATCGACGCGACCTCGAGCATGAAGTGGTGCACGCGCTTCTTGTGAGGGCCGCCGATGGCCACGGCGTGGTGCCGCGGGCCCCCATGGAGGAAGGTGACGTCGACGGGGTGACCGTGGACTGCGCACGCGATGCGGTCGGAGAGGCGGAAGCCGAGGACCTCCGTGTAGAAGCGCCGGCTCTTCTCCGGATCGGTCGCCGAGACCACGACGTGACCGAGCCCCTGATCGCCCGTGACGAACGACGAGACGAGGCGCTCCGACCGGAACCGCGTCGGCGCCCGTGCGGCGCCGAAGAAGACCTCGACGGGGTGCCCCGCGGGGTCCCGTGCCGCGACGAAGCGCGCCACGCTGCGGCGCCGCGCCTCCTCGTCCGTTCCTTCGCGCACCTCGACGCCCGCGAGGCGAAGACGCCTCGCCGCCGCACCGAGCGCGTCGTCGTCGTCGACCTCCCAGGCGAACGTGGTCACGTCGTCCGCCGTGCCTTGCGTCAGGACGAAGCGCTCCGCCCAGTCGTCGCACCGGAGCGACAGCGACCCCTCGGCACGCGCGCCGACCTCGAGGCCGAGCACCTGCGTCGCGAACGCCTCCCACGCGCCGACGTCGCGCACCTCGAAGCCCAGACGGCCCAGACGGAAGGTCGTGCTCATCGTCCCCATGGCGCGTCAGAGGAAGTAATCGGCGGTCTTGGCGCCCAGCTGGACGCCGCCGAAGTTGCGTGCGGGCTTCTCGGGGTTGTTCGCGTAGTGCGCGCGCGCCGCGTGCACGTCGAGGAAGTATCGGAGGAGAGGGCTGTCGAGGAAGATCGCGCGGCCGCCGCTGGCGGTGAAGAGCAGGTCCACGGCCTCGACGCACTTCACGACCGCCATCGACGAGTCATGACGGAAGCGGACGCGCCGGTCGATCGGGATGTCGTGCCCCGCGCGGGCCAGCGCCATCATCTCGTCGAAGTTCCGGTGCAGGACCACGCGCGCCTCGTCGGCGAGCGTCGCAGCCCGCGCCGCGACCGTCTGCGTCGCCGGGTCCTCCGACACCTTCGCGCCATCGCCCGCGGCGACGCGCTTCGCGGCGATCGCCAGGAACGCCGCGAGCGCGCCCTCGGCCGCACCGATCGCCGACGTCGACACGGAGCGCACGAAGATCTGGCCGAACGGCAGCCGGTAGAGCGGCGCCTCGTTCACGGCGTTCCCGGGGCTCTGGCGCTTGAAGCCGTCGACCAGGCGGTGGGTCCTGTGCTCGGGGACGAACGCGTTCTCGACGACGACGTCCTTGCTGCCTGTGCCCTTGAGCCCCGCGACGTGCCAGGTGTCGTCGATGCGGTAATCGGCTCGGGGCAGGAGGAACGTACGCATCTCGGGCGGCCTGCCCTCGCCCTCCGGCGGGACGAAGCCGCCGAGGAACACCCACTGACAGTGGTCGCACCCCGACGAGAACGACCATCGCCCGCTGACGCGGTAACCCCCGTCGGCGCGCGCGACCTTCCCCGTCGGCGCGTACGACGAAGAGACCCGAGTTGCCACGTCCTTCCCCCACACGTCCTCCTGCGCCTGGAGCGGGAAGAGCGCGAGCTGCCACGCGTGCACGGCGACGACGCCCAGCACCCACGCGCTCGACGGGCACGCCGACGCGACCGCCATCTGAACGTCGAAGAACGTCCCCGGGTCCACCTCGAGGCCGCCCCAGCGCGAAGGTTGCAGCATCGTGAAGAAGCCGGCCTCGCGGAAGTCGGCGATCGTCTCGTCCGGGATGCGGCGCAGCGAGTCGGCGTGCGCGGCGCGTGCCGCGAGCGTCTCCTTCATCGCCACCGCGCGCGCTACGAGCCCCTTCTCCCTCTCGGTCCTCTCACTGGGCATGGGCCTCTCCTCGCTCCGCCTCGGCGGCTCGTGCGGGATAGAACTGGCGGTACCAGCGGCGGAGCTGGCTGATCGGCCCGTCGCCGTCGCAGAGCACCGGGTGTTCTCGATAGAGCTTGTTCTCCCAGATGCGGATGTCGTCCTCGAACCCCGCCCTGAGGTTCGCCATGTAGTGGGCGACGTAGCCCTGCGTGCGCACGCGGTCGCCGACGATCTTGAGCATCACGCCCATCCGCAGATCGAGCTCGCCGTGGTCGACCGGCGTGTGCGCGACGAGCATGTAGTTCTGGAGCGCGCCGTTCATGCGCATCAGGAGGTACCCGGGGCCGTGGTACGTCGTGGACGACTCGAACGCGTCGACGCCGCCGTCGGGCAGGTGCGCCCTCCCCTTCACGCGCTGCGTGGCGGTGTGGCCCGCCACGTCGAACCCGAACTCGTCGATCGAGGTGTCGTGCACGCGCGGGAAGTGCGCGCGGTCGGCGAGGTTCTCGACGATCTCGCGCGGGTGGGTCTTGATGCGGTACGCGTTCGTCGTCCAGGGGAGCCAGGCCTCGGTCCCGTGCTCGGGGATGACGGGGACGTCGAAGGCAGGCGGCGCGCCCTCGGGGTCGTGGTGCAGGAGGACGACGCCGTTCACCTCGCGCGCCGTCCAGGCGCGCTGGCGCGCCTTCACGGGGATCTTCTTCGCGTAGGGGATCTCGACGCACTCGCCCGTCCCGCAGTAGCGCCATGCGTGGAACGGGCACTCGATCGTGTTGCCCACGACCTTCCCGCCGGCACCCAGGTCCGCCCCCATGTGCGCGCAGTACGCGTCGAGCACGCGCACCTGCCCGTCCTCGCCGCGGAACGCGACGAGGCGCTGGCCGAAGTACTTCATCGGCCGGACGCCGAGGCGCGGGACCTCCTCGGAGAACGCGACGACGAACCAGCCGCGCGGGTACTGCCCGGCCATCGCGTCCATCAGCCCGGCTCGGGCGTGTAGCGCACGGGGATCGACTTGACGCCGTTGATGAAGTTGGACCGGAGGCGGCGCACCGTGCCGGCGAGCTCGATGTCCGGCACGCGCTTGATCAGCTCCTCGAACATCGCGCGGATCTCGAGGCGCGCGAGGCTGTTGCCGAGGCAGAAGTGCTGCCCGACGCCGAACGCGAGGTGGTCGTTCGGCGTGCGGCCGACGTCGAACGCGAACGGATCGGGGAACACGTCCTCGTCGCGGTTCGCCGACGTGTAGTAGACGACGACCTTGTCGTTCTCCTTCACGGGGACCCCGTGGAGCTCGGTATCGCGCGTCGCCGTGCGGCGGAAGTACATGACCGGCGTGACCCAGCGGAGCATCTCCTCGACCGCGGAGGGCACGAGCGACGGGTCGGCGACGAGGCGCGCGCGCTGCGCGGGTTGCTCGAGGAGGGCGAGCATGCCGCCCGAGATGAGGTTGCGCGTCGTCTCGTTGCCGGCAACGGCGAGGAGGAGGAAGAACGCGTCGAACTCCATCTCCGTGAGGCCGACGCCGTCGACCTCCGCGCGCATCAGGACGCTGGTGAGATCGTCGCCCTCGTGGCCCTTGCGCGCCTCGGCCAGCTCGTTCGCGTACATCCACATCTCCATCGCGGCCTGCCGGCCGTCCTCGAGGGAGGTCTGGAACTCGGGGTCGTCGAAGCCAATGAGGCGATTGGACCAGTCGAAGAGGCGGTCGCGGTCCTCGAGCGGCACGCCCATCAGGTCCGCGATGACCTGGAGCGGAAGCTCGGCGGCGACGTTGCGGACGAAGTCGCACTCGCCGCGCCGGGCGATCTCGTCGACGATGCGGCGCGCCGTCTCGCGGACGCGCGGCTCGATGCGCGCGACCATGCGCGGCGTGAACCCCTGGCTGACGAGCCGCCGGAACTTGTTGTGCTGCGGCGGGTCCATGTTCAGCATGAGGAGCTGGATCGTGGACAGGTTCTCGGGCGGGTAGTCCTGGATGTTCGTGCCGCCGCGGTGCGACGAGAAGCGCCCCGGGTCCTTGCCGACGGAGACGACGTCCTCGTACTTGGTGACCGCCCAGAAGCCCGGGCCGTTCGGCTCGGCGTGGAAGTGGATCGGCGCCTCCTGCCGGAGGAGGCGGAAGGCCTCGTGCGGCACGCCGCGCACGAAGACGTCGGGATCGTGAAGCTCCACTTCCGCCAGCCGCATGGGTGGAAATAGAACGCGTTTCACTCCGGCGCGCAAGACCCGCTTGCCCCGATTTTGAAACATGTTCTAATGCGACTCAGCCATGTCCGACGGCGCGGTACCCCACGGCAAGCCCCACGTGGCTCCCCACGTGCTCTTGCAGAAGGAAGGCCACGTGGCGACGGTCGTCCTCAACCGGCCCGAGGCGCGCAACGCCTTCGGCCCGGAGATGCTCGTACGCCTGGCCGATGCGTGGGCGGACATCGAGTCCGATCCGGAAATCCGCGTCGCGATCCTGACGGGCGCCGGAGGCCACTTCTGCGCCGGCAGCGACCTCAAGGCGATGGCCGGCGGCTGGGCGCAGGGCGAGTGGGCCGGGCGGTTCGAGAGCGATCCCGAGCTCCACTGGAGGGCGCTTCTGCGGAACGAGCGGCTGAAGAAGCCGCTGGTCGCGGCCGTCGAGGGGACGGCAGTCGCCGGCGGGACGGAGATCCTCCAGGGGACCGACATCCGCATCGCCGGGCAGAGCGCGAAGCTCGGCGTCGCCGAGGCGCGCTGGGGGCTCTTCCCGCTCGGCGGATCGACCGTGCGCCTGCGCCGGCAGATCCCCTACACGCTCGCGATGGACCTGCTCCTCACCGGGCGCCACATCACCGCGGACGAGGCGCTGCGCGTCGGTCTCATCGGGCGCGTGGTCCCCGACGGGCGGGCGCTCTCCGAGGCGAAGCTCGTCGCCGAGCAGATCGCCGCGAACGGGCCGCTGGCCGTGCAGGCCATCAAGCGCAGCGTGATCGAGACCGAGGGCCTGCCCGAGAAGGAAGCCCTCGCGAGGGAGCTCGCGATCGGCTGGCCGATCCTCTCGACGGAGGACGCGAAGGAGGGCCCGCGCGCCTTCGCCGAGAAGAGGAAACCCGTGTTCAAGGGGAAGTGAGCGGCGTCGAATCGTCGCCCGACGACGCGCGACGTACGGCGTACGGCGTACGGGGCCGGAGACACGCGTGCCGGGGCTACCCTCCAGTACCTCCGGATGTCCCGTCGTTCTCGAGGTGGGCCGCGATCTTGTTCGCCAGGTCCTCGGCCGCAGGGAGCAGGGCCGGCGCGAGCATCGCGTTGACCAGCGGCCCCGTCGGGCCGCCCGCGTCCATCCGCAGCCGGAACCGGAGCTGCGACTTCGGGCCTCCCGCCGCCGCGAGCGCGCGCACCGGCGCCGGCCCGTGCTGCCGCCGGTAGAAGAACCGCACGATCGCCTCGATCAGACGAGAGAAGAACCCCTTCGCCGGCGCCACGGACGGCGGCGGCACGGTCTCGGGACGCGCCTCGGCGGCGGCGCCCATCTCGAGCGTCCCGTCGCCGTCCACCTGCTCGTTCAGCCCCGTCAGCGTGAACGACACGCGCTCGGGACCGTTCCACTCCGTCACGTGCGCCTTGAGCTTCACGATGCGCGCCAGGACGCCGACGTCACCCTTGAGCGTCCATACCGAGTCCGTCTCGCTGAGGACCTCGTGCGCCTGGTAGCCCGTGAGGTACGGCGCCCAGTTGTTCATGTCCTTGACGAAGTCCCACACCGCCTCGCGCGGCCGGGCCACCTGCGTCGTGTACTCCACCTCGGGCACGGGCGAACCTCCTCGGCTGCGGGCTACGGACTACGGATGGCGACTAGGGAGGCGACGATGCGGCGTGACGGCCGGCCAGCCAGCCGAAGGTCATCGCGGCAGCGATGGTGGCGCCGGCGCCCGGGTATCCCGCGCCGGTGACGCCCGCCATGACGTTGCCGGCCGCGTAGAGGCCAGCGACGACGCCGCCATCCGCGCGCAGCACCTGCGCTTCCACGTTCACGCGCGCGCCTCCCTTGGTGCCGATCGCGCCGGGATGCACCTCGAGCGCGTAGAAGGGAGCCTTCGCGACGACGCCGAGGTTCGGGTTCGGGCGGTGGTCGGGGTCGCCGTAGAAGTGATCGTAGAGGCTCGCGCCCCGCCCGTGCTCGGGGTCGACGCCCTCGACCGCGAAGCCGTTGAAGCGCTCGACGGTCTGCGCGAGCCCGCGCGCGTCGACGCCGATCGCATGGGCGATCGCCTCGAGCGAGTCGGCGCGCGCGACCCAGTCGGGCACGGGCTGGCCGGGCATCACCGTCATCAGCGCGTACTTCTCGACGTACGCGTGGTCGAAGACGAGCCACGCCGGCAGGTTCGGGCGCTCGTAGGCGTTCGGCTCGAACGCGAAGAACGCCTTCATGAGGTCGTTGTAGTTCTGCGCCTCGTTGACGAAGCGCCGCCCGCGGCGGTTGACGATGAGCGTGTGCGGCATCGACCGGATCGCGAAGTCGCCGCGGTGGAGCTGCGTGCCGTCGTACTCCTCGCCGGGGATGACGAGCGACGGGCACCACCACGCCTCGCTCATGTTGCCGAGGTCCGCGCCCACGCTCATCGCCATGCGCAGGCCGTCGCCCTCGTTCGTCGGGGGGCTGTTCGGGTGCGTGAGCACGCCGCCGAGGAACTGCGCCGTGAGCTCGCGGCTCCACTCGAAGCCGCCCGACGCGAGCACGACTCCCTTGCGCGCGCGGAGAAACACGTCGTGCCCGGCGTGCTCCGCCCGGACGCCCGCCACGCGCCCCTCGTCGACGACGAGCTCGCGCACCGGGTGCTCGAGGCGCGGCTCGAGCCCGCGATCGAGCATGGCCTTCAGGAGGTTTCCCGCGAGCGCGCCGCCGTAGCAGACGAGCCCCTTCGCATATCGCTCGCCGAGGACCTTGAAGGGGAGCTTCAGCGGCTTCGAGAAGACGCCCCAGTCGGTCGCCTCCTGCACGCTCATCGCGGTCATCCCGAAGACGGGGCTCCGGCGCAGGCTCTTCTTCCAGGCGCCGAGCTCGTTCGCATCGAAGAGGCCCGGATCGAGCGACCGGCCGCCGGGTTTTCCGCCCGGGAACTCGGGGTGGTAGTCCGGGTAGCGGGCGAGCGCGGCGAAGCGGAGCGGCGTCTGCTCCTCGACCCAGTCGATCATCCGGGGGGCGGCGTCGACGAAGCGCTCGACGAGCGCGTCGCTGCTCCTTCCGTCGGCGAGGCGCTTCACGTAACCGACCGCCTCGTCGCGCGAGTCGCCGATGCCCGCCTTCGCCATGTGACGGTTGTTCGGCGCCCAGACGACGCCGCCCGACACGGCCGTCGTCCCGCCGACCAGCCTGCACTTCTCGAGGATCGCGACGCTCGCGCCCTCCGCGTGCGCGGCGAGAGCCGCCGTCATCCCGGCCGCGCCCGTCCCCACGACGACGACGTCGACCTCCGCGTCCCAGCGCCGCTCCTTCTTGAACCAGCCCACGCGGTCAGCTCCTCCCCACGGCGTGGAGGGCCGCGCGGTAGCCGCCGACCATCCCGCGCAGGTTCGAGAGCCCGCTCTGGTAGCCGGCGCCGAGGTCGAGCGGCGCGGCGCTGTTGCCGGCGGCGTAGAGGCCGTCGATGGGGCGGCCGCGCACGTGGATCACCTGCGCGTCGGCGTTCGTGCGCAGACCCGCGGCGTTGATGCCGACGCTCGCGACGTGCAGGCGAAGGCCGTGGTAAGGCGCCTCGTCGAGCGGCCCGAGGTTCGGGTTCGCGCGCGTGCCGTCGCCGGTCATCATCGCGGCCCACGGGTAGCTTCCCCGGCCGAAGTCGGGGTCCTTGCCCTCGACGGCGTGGCGATTGAAGCGCTCGACCGTACGAACGAGGCCCGCGGGGTCGACGCCGAGCTTCTGCGCGAGCTCTTCGAGCGTGCCGGCCGTCTCGACGAGGCCGGGCGGGAAGTCCTGCCCCGGCAGCACCGTTCCGAGCGGGTACTTCGCGCGGTAGCTCGCGTCGAAGACGAGGAACGGGGGGAAGTTCGGGTGCTCCTGCCGCGCGCCGTCCCACGCGCGCGTCTTCGGCAGGTAGTCGCGGTAGAACGACTCGTCGGCGAAGCGCTCGCCCTTCCTGTTCACCCAGATGGCGTGCGGGAAGCCGCCCTCCCACGAGCCGCGCCAGAGGGGCTTTCCTTCGTGCTCCTCGCCGGGCACGCGGTAGCCGAAGAAGAGGCCCAGGTTGAACGCCGGGACGGCGGCGATCGCCGCGCCGACCTCGCCGCCCATCGTCATCGCGTCGCCCGCCACGCTCGGCTGCACCATCGAGTTCCACTCGGGGAGGAGCTCGAACCAGCGCGCCATCTCCGGGTTCCAGTCGTAGCCGCCCGCTGCGAGGAGCACGCCCTTCCTCGCGCGCACGAGGAACTCCTTGCCCCCGCGCTCCGCTCGCACTCCGACGACCGCACCCTCCTCGACGACCAGCGCGCGCGCCGGAGCCTCGAGGTAGGCGTGGATGCCGCGGTCGATCATCGCGGCCTTCACGAAGTAGGCCATCATCCCGGGCCCGAAGCCGCGCTGGTCCTCCCTGTAGCGCTTCGCCATCGTGGCGAAGTCCCACTGCGTCACGTTGACGAAGCCGCCCCACGCGAAGAGCTCGTCGTGCGTGATGCCGTTCGGCATGTGCGGCGAGAGGTACGTGCGCTTCTGCCAGTCGCCGAGGAGCGCGCCGTCGAAGAGCTCCGTCTCGAGGTACCGGCCCTGCGCGACGGTGCCGGGCGCGTGCGGGTGGTGGTAGTCGGGGAAGCCCCGGACGACCTTCCACCTTACGCCGGCCTTCTCCTCGAAGTAGCGCGCGGCGACGCGGCCCGTCTCGAGCAGCACGCGCTGGAGATCGGGATCGGCATACCCGCCGGCCAGAAACTGGAGGTAGCGCGCGCCGCGGTCGGGCGTGTCCGGGATGCCGTCGCGCTCCTGGACGTGGCTGGCCGGGACGAACACCTCACCGCCGGAGTAGGCCGAGACGCCGCCGAGCTTCGGCGCCTTCTCGAGGACGAGCACCTTCGCACCCCGGTCGTGGGCGGCGATCGCGCACGAAAGGCCGCCGATGCCGGAGCCGACGACCGCGACGTCGACCGTCGCGTCCCACTTGCCCATCCCGAAGGCCATCGCCGCGCCGCTCCTCGCGCCCCCGCCTCAGGCGATCATCCCGCCGTCGACGACGAGGGTCGCGCCGTTGACGTACGCGGCGTCGTCCGACGCGAGGAACGCGATCGTGCCTGCCACCTCGTCGGGTTTGCCCATCCGCCCGAGCGGCATGATGCGCGAGAGCGCGGCCTGGCTGACGCCCTCGGGGAGCGTGAACTTGGCAATGAGCGGCGTCTCGACGCCGCCCGGGCAGACGCAGTTGATCCGCACGTCCTTGCGGCCGTACTCGACCGCGAGCGCGCGCGTCAGCTGGACGACGCCGCCCTTCGACGCGCAGTAGGCTGCGCTGTAGGGGTGCGACTTGAGGCCGGCGACCGACGCCGTGTTGATGATGGCGCCCTTGCTCTTCAGGAGATGCGGGATCGCCTCCTTGCACGTGAGGAACTGCCCCGTGAGGTTCACCGCGATCATGCGGTTCCACTCGTCGAGCGTCGTCTCGGTCGTCCGCCGGAAGAAGCCGGAGCCGGCGACGTTCGCGAGCGCGTGCAAGCCGCCGCTGCGGCGCACCGTCTCGGCGATGGCCTCGGTCACGGCGCCCGGGCTCGTCACGTCGCACGGCAGCGCGAACGCCTCGCCGCCTGCGGCGCGGATCGCGGCCGCCGTCTCCTCGGCGCCCGGGAGGTTCACGTCGGCGCAGGCGACGCGGCCCCCTTCCCGGCCGAAGCGCTCGGCGGTGGCGCGGCCGATGCCCGACGCGGCCCCCGAGACGAAGATCGAGCGACCCTCGAATCGACGCAGGCGCGGGTCGACGGCGGGATCCACGAGCGGAGTGAAACATGTTTCACTCGACCCGGCAAGGAGCGCCTTGCACGTGGTCGCGACGTGCCGTACGAGACGAGTGGAACATGTTTCACCCGGTGCGCGTCGCGAGGCTCGTGCAGGAGACGGCGGACGCGACGTCCATCGTCCTCGAGGTCCCCGCGGCGCTCGAGGACGCGTTCCGCTACCGCGCCGGGCAGTTCGTGACCCTCGAGGTCGAGGTCGGCGGGGAGCGCCTCCGCCGGAGCTACTCGCTCGCGAGCTCGCCCGACTGCGAGCGCGAGCACAAGGTCACCGTCAAGCGCGTCGAGGGCGGCCGCGTGTCGTCACGGCTCCACGCGTCGCTTTGCGAGGGCGATCTGCTCTCCGTCACACGCCCCGAGGGCCGCTTCGTCCTCGACGCCTCCGCCGACCCGCTCGTCCTCTTCGCCGGCGGCAGCGGCATCACCCCCGTCGTCTCGCTCCTCAAGACCGCCCTCTGCACCACGGAGCGCACGGTGACGCTCCTCTACGCGAACCGCGACGAGCGCTCGATCATCTTCCGCGCGGAGCTCGAGGAGCTCGCGCGAAGGCACGCGGGCCGGCTCCGCGTCGTCCACCGGCTCGACACCGTGCACGGCGTGATCCGGGAGGCGGACGTCCGCGGGATCGTGGCCGAGGCGCCGCGCGCGTCGTTCTACCTCTGCGGACCGGCGCCCTTCATGACCCTCGTCGAGCAGACTCTCCTCGCGTCCGGGGTGCCGGACGAGCGGGTCCGCATCGAGCGCTTCCTCTCGCCCCGCGACGCCTCGAACGCGGCGTCGGCCGCCCCTTCTTCCGAGAGCGAGACGCCGGCGACCGTCGACGTCGTCCTCGGCGGCGAGCGCCACACCGTGCCGTACACGCCCGGCAGGACGCTCCTTCAGGCCGCGCGCGACGCAGGCCTCGACGCGCCCTACTCGTGCGAGGAGGGCTTCTGCGGCTGCTGCGCGTCGGACTTGCTGGAAGGCAGGGTCGTCATGGCCGCCGACGACGCCCTCGGCGACGCCGAGAAGAAGAAGGGGATGATCCTCGCGTGCCAGTCGCGGCCCGTGACGGCGCGGTGCGCGTTCCGGTTCGTCGACGGCTGACCCGGCCCGCTGGGCGCGGTTGGCCGGGCTCTTCACGCGCCATGCGCGGCAGCTCCCCATCCCCATCGAGCTGCAGCCGCGTCTTCCGCCCCGTGCAATCGCGTGAACACCCCCTCACTGCTTCTGATCTTCTGATCTTCTTGTTTCCCCCTCTCGCTCTCCCGGTTGAAACACGTTCTAGTGTGTCGTAGGTTGTCGCTCGCGCGAGGGTGAGCGATGGCGAGCTACGGCTTCTGGAAGGTGGCAGAGGACGATCCGGGGCACGTGGCGCTCGTCACGCCGGCGGGCGAGAGCCTCACGGCCGGCGCGCTCCTCGGCGAGTGCAACCGCGTGGTCCACGGGCTGCGCGCGCTGGGGCTTCGCCGCGGCGACACGATCGCGGCGATGACGACCAACGAGGCGGCGACCCTCGAGATCTACCTCGCGGCCACGCAGGCCGGCCTCTACGTCACGCCCATCAACAGCCACCTCGCTGCGCCCGAGGTCGCCTACATCGTGCAGGACTGCGACGCGCGCGCCGTCTTCGCGTCCGAGCGCACGGCGGACGTCTGCGCGCAGGCGCTCGACTCGGTCGGCCTCGCGAAGGACGCCCGCTTCTGCACCGCGCGCAATGCGTCGTTCCGGCCGTACGACGCGCTCAAGGCCGGCCAGCCCACGACGCTCCCGGCCGATCGCACCGCCGGCGCGTCGATGACGTACACCTCGGGCACCACCGGCCGCCCCAAGGGCGTGCGCCGTCCGCTCGTCCCCGTCGAGCCCGAGGCGATCGCCGAGCCGAACGCGCTCTTTCTCCGCCTCTTCGGCATCACGCCCTTCGACGAGGGCGTGCACCTCGTCGTCTCGCCGCTCTACCACACGGCGGTCCTCAACTTCTGCACCAACCACCTCCACTTCGGGCACACCGTCGTCCTCATGGACAAGTGGACGCCCGAGGGCATGCTCGACCTCGTCGCGCGCCACCGCGTGACGACGACGCACATGGTGCCGACCCAGTTCCGCCGGCTCCTCGCGCTCCCCGACGACGCGCGCGCACGCGCCGACGTGTCTTCGCTTCGCCACGTCATCCACAGCGCCGCGCCCTGCCCGGTGGACGTGAAGCAGCGGATGCTCGATTGGTGGGGCGACGTCGTCTACGAGTACTACGCCGCGTCCGAGGGCGGCGGCACGCTGGCGACGCCGCAGGCGTGGCGCGCGCACCCGGGCACCGTCGGCAACGCGTGGCCCATCTCGAAGCTCCGTGTCGTGAAGGACGACGGGACGGACTGCGCGCCGCGCGAGGTGGGCACCGTCTACATGAGCATGGGCGCCCACAAGTTCGAGTACCACAAGGACCGGGACAAGACGGCGAGCACCTGGAAGGGCGACTTCTTCACCGTCGGCGACGCGGGGTACCTCGACGAGGAGGGCTTCCTCTACCTCTGCGATCGCAAGAACGACATGATCATCTCCGGCGGCGTCAACATCTACCCGGCCGAGATCGAGTCGGTGCTCGTCGTCCACCCCAAGGTGCGCGACGTCGCCGTCTTCGGCATCCCGGACGACGACTGGGGCGAGCACGTGAAGGCCGTCGTCGAGCTCGCGCCGGGCGTCGACGGAGGCAGCGACGTGGCCGACGAGCTCCTCGCGTACTGCAAGGAGCGGCTCGCGGGCTTCAAGTGCCCGCGGTCGATCGACTTCACCGCGGCCTTGCCGCGCGACCCGAACGGGAAGCTCTACAAGCGAAAGCTCCGCGACCCCTACTGGGCCGGCCGCGAGCGCGCGATCTGAGGGACAGGAGCGAGGAGGACGGTGATGGGCAGCATGCAGGTGGGCAGCATCAAGGAGTACTTCGACACGCTTCCCGAGCGCTTCGTCGCGACGGCGGCCAGGGGCGTGAAGGCCACCTACCAGTTCGAGCTGGCGGGCGACGGCGGCGGCACCTATCACGTGAAGGTGGACGACGGGACGATGCAGGTGGCCGAGGGCCCCGCCGATGCGCCGAACACGACCATCAAGATGGCCGCCGGCGACTACGTGCAGATGGTCAACGGCAAGATGAGCGGGACGATGGCGTTCATGAAGGGCAAGCTGAAGGTCACGGGAAACGTGATGCTCGCCCAGAAGATGAACTCGTTCCTCCCGCCGTCGAAGTGACCCTGGAGCACGGTAGGGCGGACGTGCCCCCGTGCTACCCGCGCGGGGGCGCGAGAGCGCGCCTCGTCCAGACGGGGTGGGACGTGCCGCTCGCGTACGAGGCGTCGGTCGAGCCCGCGCGGCTCGAGGCGGGGCAGGTGCGCGTGGCGGTCGACGCGTGCGGCGTCTGCCACCGGGATCTCCTCGACCGCGAGGGGCGCTTCCCGTTCCTGCGCCTGCCGGTGACGCCTGGGCACGAGGCGGCCGGGCGCGTCGTCGAGGTCGGGGCCGGCGTGACCGCGCCGTCGGTCGGCGACCACGTCGCGACGATGCACCGCGACGCGTGCGGCGCGTGCCCCGCCTGCGCGCGGGGCGACACCACCCTCTGCACCGGCGCCGCGTGGGTGCTCGGCATCCTCGCGGACGGCGGGTACGCGAGCGAGATCGTCTTGCCCGCGTCCGCGCTCTACCCGGTCCCGGCCGACCTGCCGCCCGCGCACGCCGCCGTCCTCCACTGCACCTTCGGTACCGCCTACCGCGATCTCGCGACGCTCGCGAAGCTCCAGGCCGGCGAGCGCGTCCTCGTCACCGGCGCCAACGGCGGCGTGGGCGTGGCCGCGGTGCAGGTGGCCGCGCGCCTCGGGGCGCACGTCGTCGCCCTCGTCCGCGACGCCGCGCACGAGCCCTTCCTCCGGTCGCTCGGCGCGCGCGAGGTCGTCACCGACGCGAAGGCCGTCTCGCCCGTCGACGTCGCGATCGACACGGTCGGCGCCCCCACCTTCCTCGGCGCGCTCCACGCCCTGCAGGTCGGCGGCCGCGTCGTCACCCTCGGCAACGTCACGCGCGACAAGGTCCCGTTGAACCTCGGCCTCGTCATCACCAAGGGCCTCTCGATCCTCGGCGGGAGCGGCGCCACCGCGGCCGAGATGCGCGCCGTCCTCGCGATGCACGCCGAGCGCCCCTTCCACGTCGCGATCGCGCGTACGCTGCCCCTCGCGCGCGCCGACGAGGCCCAGCGGCTCGTGCGGCAGGGTGGCCTGGTCGGGCGTGTGGTACTCGACACGAGGAGAGGGTGAAGCGATGCGGCTCGGACTGATGATGGGCTACTCGGGGGCGGCGGTCTCGATCGACGTGGAGCTGATCCGCGAGGCCGAGCGCCTCGGCTACGACTCGGTGTGGAGCGCCGAGGCGTGGGGCTCCGACGCCGTCACGCCCCTCGCGTGGCTCGCCCCGCAGACGAAAACCATCAAGCTCGGCACGGCCATCATGCAGCTCCCCGGCCGCTCGCCCGCCAACGCCGCGATGACCGCGATGACGCTCGACCAGCTCTCGGGCGGGCGCTTCGTCCTCGGCCTCGGCACCTCGGGCCCGCAGGTCGCCGAGGGCTGGCACGGCGTCCCCTTCGACAAGCCGCTCACGTGGCTCCGCGAGTACGTCGCGATCGTCCGCGCGATCCTCGCGCGCGACAAGCCGCTCGAGTTCGCGGGCGAGCGCTACCAGATCCCCTACCGCGGCCCGGGCGCGATGGGCCTCGGCAAGCCGCTCAAGAGCATCCTCCACGGCAGGAAGGACCTCCCCATCTACACCGGGTCGATGGCACCGAAGAGCCAGGAGCAGAGCGCCGAGATCGCCGACGGGCTCCTCCTCACGTGCATGCACCCGGAGCGCTTCGACGTCCTCCGGCCGCACCTCGAGGCGGGCCTCGCGAAGGCCGCGCAGAATGGCCACCCGGGAAAGAGCTTCACGACCTTCGACGTCGCGCCGACCATCGCGTGCATCGTCGGGACGGACCTCGACGCGTGCCGCGCGCCGCTCAAGGTGAGCCTCGCGCTCTACCTCGGCGGCATGGGCGCGAAGGGCAAGAACTTCTACAACGAGTACATCCGGCGCGTCGGCTACGAGGAGGTCGCCGCGAAGGTGCAGGACCTCTACCTCGCCGGCGACAAGGGCGGCGCCGTCGCCGCCATCCCGGACGCGCTCGTCGACGCGCTCCACCTCGTGGGCACGCCCGAGCGCATCCGGGACCGCTTCGCCGCGTGGAAGGACCTCCCCATCGGCACCCTCATCGTCGGCACCGTGCAGCCCGAGGCCGTCCGCCTCATGGCGGAGCTCGCGCTGTAGGTCACAACGTGCGGCGGGCCCGCGTCAGCGCGTGTGCGGGTACTCGTAGCCGCGCTTCACGTGGTCGCGCACGCTGCCCCACGGACGCCCGGTCGCGGGACCGCCCGACTCCCATTCGCGCTGGAGCGTGCGTTCGAGGTCGGTCGTCCAGCCGGCGTACGTGCCGGCGAACCGGTCGCGCGCCGCGAACCCGTACTCGGTCGGTACCTCCACTTCGTCCCAGCCGAGCTCCCCGACGACCTTGGGCGGGTTCGCGCGGTCGTCGGCAGGGATGGGCTCCTTGCCGGTCGCCTGCTTCACGGTGTCGCCGAGCTTCTGGTTGAGCTCGTGCCCGCCCGGGGCGTGCACGTCGTGCTTGGTCTGCTCCCAGTCGCGGCGCATCGCCTCACGCACGCGCTCCCATGCGCTCGCGTGCTGCTCGTTCCACCACGGCGGCTGCCACTTCATCGTTCCCATGCGCGATCTCCTCGTTCGCGTGCGCGAGCGTGCGCACGGCTGGGCGAGGGTGCTTCAAGAACGGAGCCAGACGCGGCGGTCGAGCTCGACGTCACGGACCGAGGTTCACGGCGCCGGCTTCGGCGTGCGCGAGGGCGCGGGCTTCGGCGCGTCGGCTTGCGCGCTCGAGCTGCCGCCGCGGGCGAGCGCCCCCTCCACGGCGTCGACCGCGAGCGAGAGCCGGCGCGCGCGCGTGAAGGCCGCGAGGAGCGCGGGCCGCACCTCGCGCGGCGTGACGTTCATCGCCTCGGCCGCGGCGCAGACGATGGCGTCGACGACGTCCTCGACGGGGGGCGGCGGCGGGGGAGGAGGAGGCGGCGGCGCGGGAGGCGGCGCGATGCCGAGGGAGACGACGGTGCCGCCGATGCTCGCCGCGAGCTCCTCGGCGAGCGCGCGGTCGTGGGGGTGAACGCGCGCCACGAGCGCCTTGACCTGGTTGTACGAGGGCGTGGCGCGGCCGGTCTCCCAGCGCTGGCCGCTCCTCACGGAGCTGCCGAGGAGCACGCCGAGGTCGCCCTGGCTCCCCACGTGGAGGGCACGGCGCGCCGCGAGGAGGAGAACGGTGAGCGGGCGGGGCATGGCGCAGTCTGCCACGCATTCTTCGCCAAGTCGCGCACGTATGGCGAATCTAGAGGCCACAGCGGCGAACTTCGCTCGTAGAACGCTGACCCACGCGTCGCGAGGGTGGCCGGACGAGACGCCATCGGCGAAGAGCGAGCGTGCGACATGAGCTGCCGATGCGAGGACGGCGATGTTCGCGCGCCACTCTCTGCCGACTGCCGCGCGACTGGCGAACATCGACACGCCGACATCGCCGACGGTTGCTGGTCATTCGCCGTTCGCTGCGCCGCGACGCACGATCGCGCGCCGTTCATCGCCAGCCGCGACTCGACCGGCGATGCTCGAAGCGCGCTCTCCGCCGATGTCGTCGCATTCATCGCCACACGAGCCTCACTCATCGCCGAAGGAGTCTCCTCCTTTGCCGCCGGAGCCTCTGCCTTCGCCGATGTCGCCTCGTCCGTTGCCGTCGCGCCCGCGTCCTTCGCGTCGCACCCCGCGGGGTTCGCCGGGCGCGCTTGCTACATTGCCGTGGTGGCGCGGCCGTCGTGGGTTCCTCATCCGGCGTCGTGGGCGAGCGCGGTGGCGCTCGCCGTCTACGCGAAGGGAGTCGCCATCGCGATGGCGCTGCTCGTGCCGCTCGTCCTCTCCTTGCTCCCGCACGCGCCGCGGCTCGCGTGGCTGGGCGTGCTGCTCCTCTGGGTCGCGCCGATCGGTGGCGCCGCGGCCCTCCACCGCGCGACGCGAGGCGTGCTCGACTTCGCGGACCCGGCGAAGTCGACGTCGCACGAGAACCCGGCCTTCGCGAGCGTCTGGGCGGGCTTCGTCGCGTGGGGGACCATCCTCTTCGTGACGACGGCGAGCGCGCTCGCGATGCTCGTCGTCGACCCGCCGCCGGTGGAGCCGGAGTCCGTCGCCGCGTTCGCGGCCTTCGCGCTGCGCGGGCCGCTCGGCCTCGTGCACACGACCGTGTGGATCGTGATGGCCGCCTGCGTCTACGAGCTCGAGCGGGCGGCGCGCGGCGAGGGGTGAAGCGGCGAGCGAGCGTGGAGGCGGCTGCCGGAGCAGGACGCCGCGGAGAACGCGAGATCAGGCGACGCCGTCGAAGCGGATGCCGGTCTTCCGGCCGTAGCGCTCGTAGAGGTGCAGGAGCACGGGCGTCATCGCCTCGAGGGCGACGGCGTTGCGGAGCGGGCCCGCGTCGAGGCCGCGAACGCCGAGGTCCGCGACGAGGCCGATGACGAGCGCGCGCGCCGCGTCGTCGTCCGCGCAGACCAGCACGTCGCACGCGATGGCGAGCGCGGGATCGCCCAGGTGCGAGGAGCTGACGTGGTGGAGCGTGGCGACGACGCGCGCCGAGGGACCGAGGATCGCCTGCGCCTCGAGGGCGGCCGCGTGGCCCGGCGGAAGGTGCACCTCGCGGACGCGCGGCGGGCGAAGGGGCACGGTGACGTCGACGACGACGCGGCCGGCGAGCACCGGGCGCAGGTCACGGAGGAGCGCGTCGTGCGCCTCGTAGGGGACCGCCACGACGACGACGTCCGCGCCGTCGACGGCTTCTGCGTTGCCCGCGCCCTCGACGGGGCCGAAGCCGCGCCCGCTCAGGGTCGCCGCGCAGTCCCTCGCACGGGCCGCGTCGCGCGACCCGACGACGACGTCGTGCCCCGCCTTCGCCCACCGGAGCGCGAGCCCCCGCCCTTCCTTCCCGGTGCCGCCGAGGAGCGTGATCCGCATGCGAGTAGAACGTGTTCTACCACGGCGGCCCCGCTCCGCCTATCCTCCCAGCCGGACGCCATGGACGAAGGACGACGACGCGACCTCGAGCACGGGACGGTGCCGCGCCTCGTACGGACGGCGGCGGTCCGGTACGGGGACCGGGCGGCGATCGTCGACGGCGGCGAGGTGGTCTCCTTCGCGCGGCTCGCGCACGAGGTCGCGTGCGCGACGCGCGCGCTGATGGCCGCAGGCGTCGAGCGGGGCGACCGCGTGGGGATCTGGGCGCCGAACGGGTGGCGCTGGATCGTGGCCGCCCTCGCGACGCACGCGGCGGGCGCCGCGGTCGTCCCGGTGAACACGCGGTACAAGGGCGAAGAGGCGGCGTACGTCCTGGGGCGCAGCGGGGCGCGCGTCCTCTTCACGGTGAGCGGGTTCCTGGGGACGGACTACGTCGCGCTGCTGCGCGAGGCGGGCGAGGCGCTGCCGGCGCTGGAGACGGTCGTGGTGATGGCGGGCGCGGGCGCGGGCGCGGGCGCGGGCGCGGGCGCGGGCGCGGGCGCGGGCGCGGGCGCGGGCGGGAGAGTCGTCTCCTGGGACGCGTTCGTCACGGCGGGCGAGCGCGTTTCGCGTGCCGACGCCGACGAAAGAGCTCTCGCGGTCGAGGCGGACGACGTCTGCGACGTGATGTTCACGTCCGGCACCACCGGCAAGCCCAAGGGCGCGCTCTGCACCCACGCGCAGACGCTGCGCGCGTTCGGCGACTGGGCGGACATCGTGGGGCTGCGCGCGGGCGACCGCTACCTCGTCGCGCTGCCGTTCTTCCACAGCTTCGGATACAAGGCCGGCTGGCTCGCGTGCCTCCTCGCGGGGGCGACCTCGTACCCGCTCGCCGTCTTCGACGTCGACGCCGTCCTCGCCCGGGTCGAGGCGGACGCCATCACCGTCCTGCCCGGCCCGCCGTCGCTCTACCAGTCGATCCTCGCGAAACCCGCCCCCGGCGACGCCGCGCGGCGCCCGGCCTCGCGTTCCCTCCGCCTCGCCGTCACCGGCGCGGCCGTCATCCCGCCGGACCTCGTGCCGCGGATGCGCGCGGAGCTCGGCTTCCGCACGGTGCTGACGGGCTACGGCCTCACGGAGGCGACGGGCGTCTCGACGCTCTGCCGCGACGGCGACGACGAGGAGACCGTGCGCACGACCTCCGGCCGCGCCATTCCGGGCGTCGACGTGCGCGTCGTCGACGCCGCGGGCGACGAGGCGCCGCGCGGCACGCCCGGCGAGGTGGTCGTCTCGGGCTACACGCTGACGAAGGGCTTCTTCGACGACCCGGCGGCCACGGCCGAGGCGTTCGACGCGCGCGGGCGCCTCCGGACGGGAGACGTGGGCGTGATGGACGCGAGGGGCTACCTTCGGATCACCGACCGCATGAAGGACATGTTCATCGTCGGGGGGTTCAACGCGTATCCGGCGGAGATCGAGGCGGTCCTCCTGCGGCACGCGGCCATCGCGCAGGCGGCCGTCGTGGGCGCACCCGACGAGCGGCTCGGCGAGGTCGGCGTCGCCTTCGTCGTGCCGCGCGCGGGCCGCACCGTCGACGGCGAAGGGCTCGTCGCGTGGTGCCGCGAGCGGATGGCGAACTTCAAGGTGCCCCGGCGCGTGGTCGTCGTCGACGCGATGCCGTCGAACGCGACGGGCAAGGTGCTGAAGGTCGAGCTCCGCGAGAGGGCGCGCCGCACGACGTGAAGCTCCTGCCCGCGCCCATCCACGTCCGCGCGTTCCCTCCCGCGGAGGTCACGCGTCGCGGCGACGCCGAGATCGATCCGCGCGCCGTGGGCCTCGAGCCGGCGCACGTCGAGGCGATGTGGGGCTCTGTCGTGCGCCTCTACGAGACGCGCCTCCACCCTGCCATCGCGCTGTGCGTCCGGCGCAAGGGGCGGGTCGTGCTCGACCGCGCGATCGGGCACGTCCGCGGCAACGCCCCCGGGGACGCGCGCGATCCGCGGGCCGGGGCGCCCGTGCAGGCGACGCCGTCGACGCTCTTCAACTTCTTCTCGGCGTCCAAGGCCGTGACGGCGATGGTCGTGCACCTCCTCGACGAGAAGCGCCTCCTCCACCTCGACGACGCGGTGGTCGAGTACTTCCCCGAGTTCGGCAAGCACGGCAAGGAAGGCGTGACGCTGCGGCAGGTGCTCACGCACCGCGCCGGCGTGCCGTCCATCCCCGACACGAAGGTCGACCTCGCGCTCCTCACCGATCGCGAGCGCCTGCTCGCGGCGCTCTGCGACGCGAAGCCGCTCAGCGTGCCGGGGCGGCGCCTCGCCTACCACGCGCTCACGGGCGGCTTCATCCTCGGCGAGGTCGTCGCGCGCGTCACCGGCAAGGACATCCGGCGCGTCCTGCGCGAGGACGTGCTCGCGCCGCTCGGGTTCGAGACGTTCGACTACGGCGTCCCTCCCGAGCGCATCCCCGAGGTCGCGGTGAACGCGTTCACCGGCCTGCCGGCGTTCCCCCCCCAGTCGTGGGCGCTCGAGCGGTCGCTCGGCCTGAACGTGCGCGACGCGACGGCGATGTCGAACGACCCGCGCTTCCTCACGGCGATCGTCGCGTCGGGGAACGTCATCGGCACCGCCAACGAGGCGTCTCGCTTCTTCGAGCTCCTGCGGAGCGAGGGGGAGCTCGACGGCGTGCGCGTCTTCGACCGGCGCACGGTCCGGCGAGCCGTCCGCGAGCAGACGTACCTCGAGATCGACTCGTTCCTCGGGATGCCCGTCCGCTACGGGATGGGCTTCATGCTCGGGGGCGATCGCTTCTCGCCGTACGGGCCGCACACGACCACGGCATTCGGGCACGTGGGATTCACGAACGTCATCGGGTGGGCCGACCCGGAGCGCGAGATCTCCGTCGCGCTGATGACGAGCGGCAAGCCGTTCATCACGCCCGGGCAGATCGCGTGGCTGCGGGTGGCGAGGACGATCGCGCGGGTGTGTCCTCGCGGTTTGCCTGCAGGTCCCTGAGGCGCGCGCGCTCGAGGGCCCCGTGGAGGAAGCGCGCCGTGCCGCGCACGACGTGGCGCGTGCGCGTCGAGGGGAAGACCTCGAACGCGTGCTGCGCCCCGGGCACCTCGACGTAGAAAGCGGGCGCGCGCGACGTGGCCTTCAGCGCGGCGAAGAGGCGGCGCGACTCGTCCACGGGTGCGAGCGAGTCGTGCGTGCCGTGAACGAGGAGGAAGGGCGGCGCGCCGGCGTGCACCTGGTCGACGGGCGACGCGGCGGCGAAGGCATCGCGCGCGTCGGCGAGGCGAGCCTTCATGACGTGCCGCTCGAGGAGGTGGCGCATGCCGGGGTGCGGCCAGTGGCCGAAGCGGTCGGTGAAGTCGTAGATGCCGTAGAAGCCCACGCAGGCGTCGACGCTCGTGTCGCGGTCCTCGAAGGCGGGCTGGTACGCGGGGCGGTTCGCGGTGAGCGCCGCGAGCGAGGCCAGGTGCGCGCCGGCCGAGTTGCCCGCGATGGCGAGGAACGAGAGGTCGGCGTCGAGCTCCCCGGCGTGGTCGCGCACCCAGACGATGGCGCGCTTCACGTCGACGAGGTGGTCGGGGAAGGTCGCGCGCGGGCTGAGGCGGTAGTCGACCGATACGCACACCCAGCCGCGGGCGGCCATGTGCTTCATGAGCGGGAGCCCCTGGCGCTCGCGGTGGCCGATCATCCACGCCCCGCCGTGAACGTAGAGGAGGACCGGTCGGGGCCCGGCGTGTTCGCGCGAGGAGTGGACGTCGAGGCGAAGCGTGACGTCGCCGTGGGTGTGGAACGCGACGTGGCGACGCGAGACGACGGGCCGAGGGGGAAGCGTGACGCGCGCCGGGTCCTCGAGGTCGGCGAGCGCTCGCGTGACCGCGTGGTGCGCCCGCGCAGCGCGAACGTGCCCCGCGACGAAGAGCGCGACCGCCACGAGCGCGAGCGCGCTTCCCGACCGCCCGACGTCCGTCGCGTACGCCCCGAGCGCAGCCAGGACGCCCGCAGCAGCGAGCGTCGCCCCCGCCGCGTAGAGCGCCAGCTCCCCCGCGAGCCATCCCGCAAAGAAGCTCACGACCGACGGCCCCCCGAACCGCCGCACCGGCCAGAGCACGTTCGCCGCCAGCAAGAGCGCGACGCCGCCCACGCCGAGCAGAGCCCAGGAGGTCACGTCCACCGCTCAAACGCGCTCGATGACGGTGACGTTGGCCTGGCCGCCGCCCTCGCACATGGTCTGGAGGCCGAGGCGCTTGCCGGTGCGCTCGAGCTCGTGCAGCAGCGTGATCATCAGGCGTGCGCCGGTGGCGCCGAGGGGGTGGCCGAGGGCGATGGCGCCGCCGTTGACGTTGACGCGGCTCATGTCGGCGCCGAGCTCCTTGCCCCAGGCCATCGGGACGCTCGCGAACGCCTCGTTTATCTCGACGAGGTCGATGTCGTCGAGTTTCTTGCCCATCTTCGCGAGGGCGCGACGCGTCGCAGGGATGGGCGCGGTGAGCATCCAGATGGGATCGTCGCCGCGCACGCTCATGTGGACGACGCGGGCGCGCGGCTTCAGGCCGTGGTCGCGGACCGCCTTCTCGGACGCGACGAGGATCGCGGCTGCGCCGTCGGAGATCTGGCTCGACAGGGCCGCGGTGAGGCGGCCGCCCGGCGCGACCGGCTGGAGCGTCGCCATCTTCTCGAGCGACGTGTCGCGGCGCGCGCCCTCGTCCACCTTGAAGTCGCCGAACGGGACGATCTCCTTCGCGAAGCGCCCCTCGTCGATCGCGCGGATGGCGCGCCGGTGGCTCTCGAGCGCGAACGCTTCCATGGCGGCGCGCGAGAGGTCCCACTTCTCGGCGATCATCTCGGCGCCCCGGAACTGCGAGACGACCTGCGTGCCGTAGCGCTCCGTCCAGCCGCGGGCGTGCTCGTAGGGGTGCGCGAAGCCGAACGGCTGCCCCGCCTTCATCGAGGCCCCGATGGGGATCGCGCTCATGTTCTGCACGCCGCCCGCGACCACCAGATCGCTCGTCCCGCTCATCACGGCCTGCGCCGCGAAGTGGAGCGCCTGCTGCGACGAGCCGCACTGCCGGTCGACGGTGACGCCGGGCACCTCGTCGGGCAGACCCGCCGAGAGCCAGCTCGTACGCGCGATGTCCCCGGCCTGCGGGCCGATGACGTCCAGGCACCCGAACACCACGTCCTCGACCGCGTGCGGATCGACGCCCGACCGGTCCACGAGCGCGCGAAGGACGTGCGCGCCCAGGTCGGCCGGGTGGATCTTGGAGAGCGCGCCGTTCTTCTTGCCGACTGCCGTGCGGACCGCCTCGACGATGAATGCCTCTGCCATCACGTTCCTCCGTCCTCGAAGATCGCTCGTTCGACGCGCGCGCGGTGCCAGGGGGCATCGGCCCCGAGCGCCCACGCGCGCTTCATCCACAGGTGCAGGTCGTTCTCGTAGGCGTAGCCGATCGCGCCGTGGCATTGGAGCGCCTTGCGCGCGGCGAGCGCGGCCGCGTCGGACGCCAGGGCCTTGGCCATCGACGCATGGACGGCGCGGCCCGGCGCACGGTGTGCGAGCGACCACGCGGCCCGGTAGACGGACGGCGCGGCCATCTCGACCGCGACGAGCGCGTCGGCGAGGTGGTGCTTCACGGCCTGGAAGCTCCCCACGGGCTTGCCGAACTGGTGGCGCGCCTTCACGTAGTCGACGGTGCGGTCGATCATGGCGCGCGCGAGGCCGACGAGCTGCGCGGCGAAGCCGACGGCGGCGCGGTCCACGGCGTCGGCGAGGAGCGGGGTCGCCTCGTCGCCGTCGAGCAGGCGTGTCGCCTTCGACGGAGACCAGCGGACGCGGTGCAGGCGGCGTGAGCCATCGACGGAAGGATGCGCCTCGAGCGTGACCTCCGATCGATCGACGACGTGAACCTCGCCGTCGTGCTGGAGCACGAGGACGTGCGCGGCGCCCGCCCCGACGACGAAGGGCGCCCCGGGAAGCTGCACGGCCGCGATTCGCTCGCCGCTCGCCACCGCGCGAAGGGCGGGAGACCTCGCGTCCCGCAGGAGCGGGACGCCCACCGCGACGACGTCGACGACCGGCTCCGGGACGGCGTAGCGCCCGCTGTCTTCGAGGACGAGGACGAGCTCCACCTCGGTGAGCCCGAGGCCGCCGTCATCCACGGGCGCGAGCATGCCCGGAACGCCGAGGGTCCCGAGGTGCGTCCAGAGTCCCGGCACGCGCGCGTCGTCGCTCGCCCACGCCGCGCGGACGCGCGCCGCCGTGCACTCGCGCGCGAGGACGAGCCGCACCGCATCGCGGAGCTGGAGGGTCTCGGGGGCGAACGCGAAGCGCACGGCGGGTCACCTGGGCAGGCCGAGGAGGCGCTCGGCGATGACGTTGCGCTGGATCTCGTTCGTGCCGGCGTAGATCGGGCCCGCGAGCGCGAACTGGAAGCCCTTGGTCCACGGCCCGGCGGCGAGCTCCGCGTCCGGCCCGAGAAGGCACATCGCCGTCTCGTGGAGGCGCACGTCCATCTCGGACCAGAAGACCTTGTTCACGCTCGCCTCGGCGCCCAGCGCCTTGCCGCCCTCGAGCCGGGCGACCGTCTGGAGCGTGTAGAGGCGGTGGGCCTCGGCGTCCATCCACGCGCGGACGACGGCGTCGCGAAGGACGGGGTCCGCGTCGCGCGCGCGCGCGAGCTCGACGAGGCGGCGGACCGCGGCGAGGAAGCGGCCGGGGCTCCGTAGCGTGAGGCCTCGCTCGGAGCTCGCCGTGGTCATCGCCACGCTCCATCCGTCGTGCACGGCGCCGAGCACGTCGCGATCGGGGACGAAGACGTCGTCGAGGAAGACGTCCGCGAAGCCCGCATCGCCGTCGAGACGTCCGACGGGGCGGACGGTGACGCCCTCCGTGCGGAGCGGGACGAGGAAGTACGTGAGGCCTCGGTGGCGCTCGGCCGCGGGATCGCTGCGGAAGAGGCCGAAGAGCGAGTCGCAGAACGCGCCGCGCGTGCACCATGCCTTCTGACCCGAGAGGCGCCAGCCGCCGCCTGCGTCGTCCCGGGTTGCGCGGCCCTGGATGCCCGCGAGATCGCTGCCCGCGTTCGGCTCCGACCAGCCCTGCGCCCAGAGCTCCTCGCCCGCTGCCATCCGCGGCAGGATGCGGTCCTGCTGCTCCTTCGTCCCGAAGTGGAAGAGCGTGGGCGCCAGGAGAAAGATGCCGTTCTGGGCGACGCGCTGCGGCGCGCCGGCGGCGTAGTACTCCTCCTCGAAGAGGAGCCACTCGACGAGGCTCGCCTCGCGACCCCCGTACTCCCGCGGCCACGAGACGACCGCCCACCGCGCGTCGAAGAGGCGGCGCTCCCACACGCGATGCAGCGCGAAGCCGTCGGCCGTGTCGCCCGAGGGCAGCGGCTCGCGCGGGACGTTCGCCTCGAGCCACGCGCGCGCCTCGCGGCGGAAGGCGTCCTCGGCGGGCGTGTACGTCAGGTCCACGAGCGACTCACCGGAGCTTCGCGGCCATCGTCTTCGCGTCCTCGCCCGCGAGGTGGTCCGGCGAGGTGAGCGCGTTGTGGGCGTGCGCGAGCTGGTGGAGGCCGAAGGCGGCGTCGACGGCGTCGCGGAGCCCCATGCGATCCTCGGCGTGGTTGACGGCCTTCTTCGCGAGCGCGAGGCCGAAGCGAGGCATCTCGGCGATGCGGCGCGCGACGGCGAGCGTCTCGTCGCGGAGGCGATCGCGCGGGACGACGCGGTTCACCATGCCGACGGCGTGGGCGCGCTCGGCGGAGATGCGCTCGCCGAGGAAGAGCATCTCCTTGGCGACGCGCGCGGGGACGGCGAACGGGTGCGCGAAGTACTCGACGCCGGGGATCCCCATGCGGACCACGGGGTCCGCGAAGAACGCGTCGTCGGAGGCGACGACGAGGTCGCACGTCCAGGCGAGCATGAGCCCCCCGGCGACGCACGCTCCCTGCACCATCGCGACCGTCGGCTTGGGGAGCTCGCGCCAGCGCCGGCACATGCCGAGGTAGAGCTCCGACTCGCGTACGAAGACGCCCTCGGCGCCGGGGCGGCCCTCGTGCTCCCACCACGTCGTCGCCGCCCGGCCGAACGACCGCTGGATGTCCCGATCGGGGGTGCCGATGTCGTGCCCCGCCGAGAAGTGGGGACCCGCGCCGGCGAGGACGACGACCTTCACGGCGTCGTCCTGCATCGCGCGGCCGAACGCCTCGTCGAGCGCGAAGGTCATCTTCGCCGTCTGCGCGTTTCGTACGTCGGGGCGGTTCATCGTGACGATCGCCGTCGCCTCGCTCCGCTCGTAGAGGACCGTGGGTTCGCTCATCGGACTCTCCTCCCGTCAGGACGCGCCGAGCCGCGCGAGCGTCGCCTCGGCCTCGCGAACGATCCGCGCGACGAGCTCCGCCACCGTGGGGAGCTCCTCGATGACGCCGACGACCTGCCCGGTCGGCAGGATCCCCACCTCGGGGCGGCCTTCGACCATGCTCGCGCGCGTCAGCATCGGCGCGTTCGCCGCCATCGCCATCTGGCCGTACGTGAGCTCGTTGCCCTTCTTCATCGCCAACCCCTCGCGGACGAGCGCCGTCATCGACGTCCCGGTGAGGCCCCGGAACTGCCACGCGTGGCGAGCCGCGCGGGCCAGCGCGCCGACCCGGGTCGCCCCCTCGAGCGCCTCGACGAACGCGGTCCGGACGACGCGCTGCGGGTATCCGTCGATCGCCTTCGTGACGACCGTGCCGGTCACCTGCGTGTCGAGGTACTGCTTCTTGATCGCGTCGGGGACGGTGCTCTCCTTCGTGAGGAGGAACCGCGTCCCCATCGCGATGCCCGCGGCGCCCCACGCGAGCGCAGCGACGAGGCCGCGTCCGTCGAAGAAGCCCCCGGCGCCGATCACGGGCACGTCGACGGCGCTCGTCACCTGCGGGAGGAGCAGCGACGTCGGCACGGGCCCGGTGTGGCCGCCGCCCTCGTGGCCCTGCGCGATGATCGCGTCGACGCCGAGCGCGGCGACCTTCTCCGCATGGCGCTTCGCGCCCACCGTCGGCATCGTGAGGACGCCCGCGTCCTTGAGGCGCTGGACGATCTCCCTGCGGGGGGCCTGGGCGAAGCTCGCGACCTTCACCTTCTCCCGCACGAGGAGGGCCACGCGGTCGTCGATGTCCGCCTGGTCGGTCCGGAGGTTCACGCCGAAGGGGCGGTCGGTGCGCGCGCGGACGTCGCGGATGGCGGTCTCGAGCTCGGCGCAGGTCATCGTCGCCGACGCGAGGATGCCGAGGCCGCCCGCGGCGCTCGTCGCGGCGGTGAGACGCGCGCCGGACACCCAGCCCATCCCCGTCTGCACGATCGGGTGGCGAATCCCGAAGAGAGAGCAGATCCGCGTGTCGAGGGCGCTCACCGGGCGAGCTCCTTCGCGGCGCGCGCTCCGGGATCGAGAACCTCCCGGAGCAGGCGCAGCTCCTCGAGCGACGGCGCGCGCGTCGTGGACACGTTCGCGGGAACGACGAGGCGGAAGCCTGTCGCACGGACGACGTCGTCGACGGCCACCCCCGGGTGGCACGAGGCGAGGCGCATGGAGTGGTCGGGCGTGTCGAAGTCGAGGACGGCGAGGTTCGTGACGACGCGGCGGAGGGCGTGGAAGCGGCCGGCCGGGCCGAGGGCGGCGGCGCGGTCGAAGCCGACGCCGCACACGACGTCGACCTTCGGGACGAAGACACGCGTCGTGTGCTGCGGGATCCAGTAGCTCGTGGGGTGGTTGATCGTGTTGCCGGGAGCGCCGCGCATCCCGACGAGCTGCGCGCGCGGCTTCGCGTGGTCGCCGATGCACGAGATGTTCTGGTTGCCGAAGCGGTCGATCTGGCTGGCGCCCATCATCACGTGCCGGCGACCGGACCAGACGGTGTCGAAGACGGCGCGGTACGGCATCCACCCCTCGACGACGTCGCCGCGCACGAGGGAAGCCACGCCGTCGGTGAGGAGCAGATCCGGGGCGAAGGTGGCGCGCGCGAGACGCGCGGCGATCGACGGGACGACACCGATGGGGCTCGCGAGGATCTCGCCGTCGCCGCGCCACGCCTCGGCGCACGCGACGACGCAGAGCTCGTGGAGCGCGAAGTCCGGAGCGCTCATCGGCCTTCCTCCGCGAGGAAGCGCGTGCAGAACTCGTCCCAGCCGCCGGGCTCCTGCGCGCTCGCGGCGTAGGCACGCTGCGTCTCCTCGTCGCGGCCGTAGTCCGGTTCGCACGAAGTGAACCAGGCGCCACGCGGCGCCTCGACGATGGCGTCGACCATGCCGCGGTGGATGCGCAGCGTGGAGAGCGGCCCCCCGGCGAGGAGCTCGTCGGTGGGCACCACGCGCTCGCACGATACGATCCGGTGCTGGGCCGCCATGCAGAAGAGATCGTCGAAGAAGGGATCGGGCCCGAGGACCTGCGTGTTGCCCGCCGCGTCGGCGCGATGGGTGTGGACGAGGCACGCGTCGAGCGGGAGGGCGCGCATCGCGACGAGCTCCTCGCCGTCGTCGTACGGGGACTTCACGGTGCGCAGCCACGGGTTGAGGTCGAGCGCGTCGCTGCCGAGCCCCGCGCGGGTGGGCAGGAACGGGAGGCGGAGGCCTGCCGCGTAGAGCCCCCACTGGAGCATCCCCTCGTCGATCTCGGAGACCTCGATCGCGCCGGACTGGCGGGCGATGCGGAAGTAGGGCTCGAGCGCGATCGAGTCGAGCGACGCAAAACCGAGGATCGCGCGGCGAACCTTGCCGGCCGCGCAGAGCATGCCGAGGTCAGGCCCGGCGAAGCTGACGACCGTGAGATCGCGGAGCGGGGACCGAAGGAGCGCGCGGACGAGGGCCATCGGCTTGCGGCGCGAGCCCCAGCCTCCGATGCCGACCGTCATGCCGTCGCGGAGGTGGGATACGGCCTCGTCGGCGGTGACGCGCTTGTCGGCCATCGGGCGCCCTCCCCTACCGCGGCGGCGTCGCGCCACGGTTTGCGACGAAGGCGGCTCGCGCCTCGTCGCCGATGCCGGCCAGGTTCAGCTCGAAGGTGAAGCCCTGCTCGAAGCGATAGCTCCGGCGCGGGTCGACGGGGTCGATGCCGTTGAGGCACTGCTTGGCGGCGCGCATCACGGCGGGGTTCTTCGTCGCGATGCGGGAGGCGATGCGGCGGGCGGCGTCGCGAAGCTCGTCGCGCTCGACGACCTCGAGCACCGAGCCGTACGCGTGGAGCTCGGCGGCCGTGGCCGTCGCGGCGGTGTAGAGCATCGCGCGCATCTTGTGCATCGGCACGAGGCGCGCGAGGTGCGTGGCCGCGCCGAGCGCGCCGCGGTCCACCTCGGGGAGACCGAACGTCGCGTCGCGCGAGGCGACGACGACGTCGGCGTTGCCCACGAGGCCGATGCCCCCGCCGAGGCAGTACCCGTGCACCGCGGCCACGACGGGTACGGCACACTCGTAGACTGCGGCAAATGCCTCGTAGCAGCCGCGGTTGGCGCCGAGCAGGGCTTCGTGCCCGCGCTGCCGCTGCATCTCCTTGATGTCGACGCCCGCGTTGAACCCCTTGCCCTCGGCGGCGAGGATCACGACGCGCACCGCGGAGTCGTCGCCCAGCGCGCGCATCGTCCGCGCGAGGTCCTGCCAACCCGCCACGTCGAGCGCGTTGACCGGCGGATGGCTCATGACGACCTCGGCGACGCCGTCGGGGCCGATCGAATGCGTGATGGGCATGGCGTCTCGCTCTGGCCACCGGGAATAGAACATGTTTCACTCGAGGTGTCCACCCATGGCCATGGCGTCTTCCCCCCGCGTCGTCGTCGTCACCGGCGGCGCACGAGGGATCGGGCGGGCGATCACGGAGCGGTTCCTCGTGGACGGCGCGAAGGTCGTCGTGTGCGGGCGCCGCACCCCGGACGCGCCGGTGGGCGACGCCTTCTTCGTCGCGGCCGACGTGCGCGAGCCCGAGGCAGCCGGCGTCGTCGTGGGAGCCGCCGTGGAGCGCTTCGGGAGGATCGACGTCCTGGTGAACAACGCCGGCGGCTCACCTCCCGCAGAGGCCGCGACGGCATCGCCGCGCTTCTCGAGCGCGATCGTCGCGCTCAACCTGCTCGCGCCGCTTCACCTCGCCCAGGCCGCGAACCGCGCGATGCAAGCGCAGGAGACGGGCGGCGTCGTCGTGAACGTCGCGAGCGTGAGCGGCACGCGGCCGTCGCCGGGGACCGCGGCCTACGGCGCGGCGAAGGCCGGGCTGCTCCACCTGACGCAGACCCTCGCCATCGAGTGGGCCCCCAGGGTGCGCGTGAACGCCGTCACGCCGGGCCTCGTGCGCACGGAGCAGGCGCACGTGCACTACGGCGACGAGGCGGGGATCGCGGCGGTGGCGGCGACGGTGCCTCTCGGCAGGATGGCCGAGCCGCGCGACGTCGCCGAGGCGTGCTTTTTCCTCGCGTCGGATGCGGCGCGCTACGTGACGGGCGCGAACCTGCTCGTTCACGGAGGCGGCGAGCGCCCCGCGTTCCTGGCCGCGGCAAACGTCGCCCGTCGCTGATGGTGGCGCCCGCGGCTCGCCTTCGCCGAGCCCTCAGCGTTCGCTGTTGACGCTCTTCGCCCTGGCCCGCATCGGCGGCAGGACCTGTAGCACGCCCGACTCGCGCGGCGGCTCGCCCACGGCTGCCCCGCATTGCGGGCAGGAAGCGCGGAGCGCACCACGCGACAGGGTCCCCCGAATCCTGCCGCCCTGCATGACGCAGAGCAGCGTGTGTCCGTTCTCGCACTGTCCATCCACGAGCATGTGGGGGGCAGAAGCAAGCGGGGCGCCATTGCCAGACACAGCCAAACCGCCCGGTGTCGAGGATGGGTTCCCGTGGACATACGTCGTTTCGACCGGCCGCATGAGCCACTGTGCGTCCGGGGTCGGGCCTCCACGCCCGGGGGCAGTCGCCACCGGGTGCTTTCCCCGAGCGACCGGACGGACAGCAGAGCTGCGGGCCTCTTGGTCGGGTAGCATCCCCGCCGTGAACGCTCGGCTTGCGCTCGCCGTGACGCTCGCGCCGGCGGTTGCGGCGCTGCTGTCGTTCGCCGCGTGCCGGAAGTGGACCTTCGGCGTCTCGGAGTCCACCTACGAGAGCCTCGACGCCGCCGTGAAGGTGGAGCTCGTGCGCGACGCGAACCCGACGTTCGGTCTCGCAGAGATGTTCGGGACGGGAACGACGTTCTTCCTCCGCGTGCACACCGACCCCGTCTTCGACGAGCCGATCGAGTGCGAGTCGGTGGATCTCGCGGAGAACGCCTGGGCGACCGTGGTCGCGTACAGGTGCAAGGCGGAGGGCTCGTCCTGGCGGCCCATCCGCCTGGGAAAGAGCGGCGTGCACCTGCGCGACTGCGCGACGGATCTCGGCGCGGCTGCGACGCCGGACTTCACGCGCCTGCCGCCGCTCCGCGAGGTGGCACCCGCGGTGCTGTCCTGCAAGGAGAAGGAGCGCCCGGCCGGGCCCTACGACGACATCTACGAGATGATGCTCGCGGAGCTGCGCGAGGACGGCGGCCTCGCGGCGGTGCGCGCCTTCATGGCAGGCGCGAGCGAGCGGCCGGTACCCGATTCGATCGAGGCGGCCGGGACGACGGAGGAGCCATGGATGCACGCGCTCGAGCGACTCCCGGCGGCCGAGCAGGTGGCGGTTCAAGGGGACCTCTGCCGCGCGCTGGTCGACACGACGTCGAACGACGAGACGTATGCGCGCGCCGCGCGCCGGTGCCCGCTCGGCGATCCCCACGTCGGTGACGCCGCGCTCGACCGGGTGAAGACGTGGCTCGCGGCGCCGCCATCTCCACCCACGATGAAGCGCGTCCACTTCGCGCGCGGCATCGACTGGGCGTGGCCGATCGCCCTCCAGGCCAAGGCCGCCGCGACGGGTGCGGCAGCGTGCGCGTTCGCGAAGGGAGCCTCGCGAAAGGACCCCCGGCTGGGAGCAGCGGTCGGCGCGGTCGCCCTGTCCCGGACGGTGTGCCCCGCCGTGCGCGCGATGGACTCGCTCCCGTGCGGGGCGGCGATCGACTGCGACGGGGGCCTGTGTTCCGCGCGCGACGTGGACCACACGCTCGAGGGCTGGCGCAAGGCCGAGACGAACGGACCCGACGGCGGGACCCGTCCGGCGGACGCGCCTCACGCGCCGGAGTGGGCGCCGGCGACCCTCGCGGCGATGTACGCGAGCGGTGCGCTGCCCCCGTCGATGGCGGTCCTCCACACGCGGATGACGTACTCGGTCGACCTCGGCAACGGCCCCTCGTGCGACGAACGGCTCGACGCAGGCGCGACCTGCGAGTGCACGACGGTCGCCTACAACTCGCAGGACCTGTGCGACCTGCCGCTCGACGGCGGCAGGCAGGCGTTCGGGCACTGCTCGATCCATGCGGACGACAAGGCGAAGGCGATCGGGTGGCCCGAGCACGTGTGCCGGGGCGAGCAGGACAGGGCGGGGTGCACCTCGGACGACGACTGCTGCGCGACCCTGCGCTGCGAGGGAGCGATCGCCGGACGCCCCGGAGCGTGCACGCCCTACTGATCGGGGCAGACGAAGACCGCCGTCGCCTGCGCGGCGACGGCTCCCGCCTGCGTGGTGCACGCGATCGCGACCTCCACGCGCCGCTCGCCGTCCTCTTCGAACCGGCGCGCCACGCGCCCGGAGATCGTGAGGGCGTCCCCCGGCCAGACGGGCTCCTTCCACCGCACCTTGAAGCCGCGAACGTTGGCGGGCCCGAGCCAGTCGCACGCCCACGTGGCCATCACCCCCGCGTGGAACATGCCGACGCCGAGCGGTGCCTCGTACCCTGCCTCGCGCGCGAAGGTCTCGTCGTGGTGGACGGGGTTCATGTCGCCCGACGCGCCCTGGTAGCGGACGAAGTCCGTCCGCGTGACGGGACCCACGCGGCGCTCCGCGCGGGTCGCTCCCTCGGTGAGCTCTTCCCAGCGCGGGGTCAGGGCGCCTTCTCCGTCTCGACGCCCGTCATGCGGGCCTCTGCGACGAGCGCGCCGGTTGCCGCGTCGCGGAACTCGGTGACCATCACCGCGAACGTGAGCCTTCCGCCCCGTCGCCCCTCCTTGTGGAAGACGCGCTCGATGCGCGACCGGCACGTGAGGCGTGCGCCCGCTCGCGGGGGCGGCCCGTGAAAGACGTACTCCTGCTCGGCGTGCATCCCGCGCCTCGGGTCGAGCTTCACCGAACGCCAGGGGTTGCTCCCGGGCGTGTGCTCCTCCCAGAAGAACGTCGTCGTCAGGAACGTCGGAGGGCAGACCGGCTGGTCGTCGTCGAAGTATGCCGGGTTCGACGAGAGCGTCGCGCGGGCGAACTCGCGGATCTTGCCGCGCTCGATGTCCATCGCGAAGGGCGTGCCTTCGATCCCGGTCGCTCGCTCGTCGGCCACGGTCGTGCCTCTTCTCCGGTCAGGGGTGCTGGCTGCTGACGGCGACGCATTCGCCGGTCATGTACGTCGCGTAGTCGCTCGCGAGGAAGACGATGACGTTGGCGACCTCCCACGGCTCCGCGGCGCGACCGAACGCCTCGCGCGCGGTGAGCTCGTCGAGGAGCTCGGGGGTGGTGACCTTCGCGAGGAACGGGTGCATCGCGATGCTCGGCGAGACGGCGTTGATCCGGATGCCGTGGGACGCGGCCTCGATCGCGGCACAGCGGGTGAGCGCCATGACGCCCGCCTTGGCGGCCGCGTAGTGCGCCTGGCCGGCCTGCGCGCGCCATCCGAGGACGGACGCGTTGTTGACGATGACGCCCTTGCCTCGCGGCATCATGTGGCGAAGCGCGGCACGCGTGCACCGGAACGTGCCCGTGAGCGTCACGTCGAGGACGCGCGACCACTGCTCGTCGGTCATCTCGGCCACGCTCGCCGTCCCGCCGAGGCCCGCGTTGTTCACGAGGACGTCGACCCCTCCGTGCTCGCGCACCGCCTCCTCGAAGAGCCGCTGAACCTGATCCTCGCGGGTGACGTCACAAGCCAGGGCGAGGGGCCGGGCTCCGAGCTCGGCCAGCGCATCCGCCGCGGCAACGAGGCGCCTCTCGTGCACGTCGCTGAGGACGACGCGCGCGCCCTCCTCCACGCAGCGGCGAGCGGTCGCGAGCCCGATACCCGTCCCCGCGGCTGCGGTGACCACGACGGTCTTCCCCTCGAGGAGCCCGTGCGAGCGCGGGTAGTCGGGCTTCATCGCGGGAGCCCCAGGGCGCGCTCGCCGATGAGGGTGCGCTGGATCTCGCTCGACCCCGCGTAGATGGTGTCGGCCCGCGAGAACAAGAAGAGCCGGTGCAGGAGCTCGTTCTCCGGGGACTTCACGTTCCCCGCGGCGCCGAGGACGTCCATCGCGAGCTCGCCGAGGCCGCGATGCCAGTTCGACCAGTGGAGCTTCGAGACCATGATCTCCCGCGGAAGCTTGCCGTCCCGCGCGGACGAAAGCGTCCGGAGCGCGTGCAGCCGCATGATGCGAAGCTCGATCCACGCTTGCGCGATGCGCTGCCGGACGAGCGGGTCGCGCGCCGCGCCGCTTGCGCGGGCGGTCTCGACGATCGCGCGAAGCTCGTTCGAGAAGGAGAGCTGCTGCCCCAGCGTGGACGCGCCGCGCTCGAACGCGAGCGTCGCCATGGCCACCTGCCAGCCGCCGTTCACCTCGCCGACGACGTGCTCGCGGGGCGTCCGGGCGCCGTCGAAGAACACCTCGTTGAACTCCGACGTGCCCGTGATCTGACGGATGGGTCGCACCTCGATCCCTGGCTGACGCATCGGGACGAGCAGATAGGAGAGACCGCGGTGCCTGGGCGCCACGACGTCGGTGCGGCAGAGGACGAAGCACCAGTCCGCCCACTGGGCATGCGACGTCCAGATCTTCTGCCCCGTCACCACCCAGTCGCCGCCGACGAGCTCCGCGCGCGTCTGCACGTTCGCGAGATCGCTGCCCGCGTTGGGCTCGGAGTACCCCTGACACCAGGTCTCGGTGCCGCGCGCGATCGGCGGAAGAAAGCGCCGCTTCTGCCCGTCGGTCCCGAACAGGAGCAGCGTCGGGCCGATCAGGCCCTCGCCGATGTGGCCCACGCGCCCGGGGGCACGCGCCCGCGCGTACTCCTCGAGAAAGACGACCTGCTCGACCAGCGTCGCGCCGCGACCGCCATGCTCCCGGGGCCAGGCGAGGCACGTCCAGCCGTCCTCGCCCATCTTTCGCTCCCACGCGAGACGGCCTTCGAGAAGCTCATGCTCGTCCCCGGGGCCGCCCCGGCCCACCAGCGGCGCGAACCGGCCCGTGAGGCTCTCGGCGAGCCACCGGCGCGCCTCGATGCGGAACGCTTCCTCGCGCGGCGAGAACGTCAGGTCCACGCGGCCTCCGTATCGACGACGAGACACGCGATTGTCTCGCGATCGTCGGCGGGGGTGCCGAGGAGCGAGAGCGAGGCGCGCGCCCGCTTGAGGAAGAGGTGCGCATCGTGCTCCCAGGTGAAGCCGATCCCCCCGTGGATCTGCAGGCTGTCGGCCGCGCAGCGGAAGAACGCCTCGGTGGCGTAGGACCTCGCGAGCGGCGCGGCGACCGCGAGCTCGTCGAGGTCGTCGGTGTCCGCGACGGAGGCCGCCCAGAGGACCGCGGAGCGCGCCGTCTCGACGACGACGAGCATGTCGGCGAGGCGGTGCTTGACGGCCTGGAAGGAGCCGATGGGACGCCCGAACTGGACGCGCGTCTTGGCGTACTCGGTCGCGGCGTCGAGGCAGCGCTCGGCGCCGCCCAGCGATTCGGCCGCCAGGGCAACCGCGGCCCGGTGGACGGCGCGGGCGACCGCGGCCCGGTCGCCGATGTGGTTCGCGACGGGAACACGGACGCCGCGGAGCGTCACCGATGCGAGCGAGCGCGTCTCGTCCAGAGTCGGGACCTTCCGCCGCACGACGCCCACCGCGCCCGCGTCGACCACGTAGAGCCCCTCGCTCCCGTCGGGGACGGCCACCACCAGGACGTCCGCCGTGTGCCCGTCGACGACGTGGAGCGCTTCTCCGTCCAGCACGCACTCTGCGCCGTCCTGCCGCGCTCGAATGTCCGCTCCCGCGACGAGCGTGCCGAGCGCGCTCCCCGACTCGATGCGATCGAGCGCGTCGCTCGTCTCGAGGCGAGCAGCAGCGCGCAGGGCGTTGGCGGCGAGACACACGTTCGAGAAGAGAGGGACGCAGGCGAGCGAGCGGCCCGCCTCCTCCATCACGACGCAGAGCTCCACCCATCCGAGCGACGCGAGCGAAGCCCACCCGAGCTCGCACGCGGAGCTCCACGCGCCTTCGTCCCACCCGCGTTCGCTCGCCATCGCGGCGCGCACGTCCGCGCTCGTGCAGCGGGACGCAAAGAAGCGGCGCGCGCTGCGCTGGAGCTCCGTCTGCTCGGCGGCGAGGGAGAAGTTCATGGTGGACGGTCCGGAATAGAACGTGTTCTACTCCGGTCTCGGGGCCATGGCCAGCTACGACTACGTCATCCTCGGCGCCGGCTCCGCCGGCTGCGTTCTCGCCAGTCGTCTCGGCGAAGACCCCTCGGTGCGCGTCCTCGTCGTCGAAGCGGGCGGCAGCGACGCGTCTCCCCTCTTCCGCAAGCCAGGGATGCTCGCGATCGTCTACCAGGTGCCGCGCCTGAAGAAGCGCGCCGACTGGGGCTACCGTACGACGCCGCAGGAGCACTTGGACGGCCGGCGCATGCCGTGGACGCGCGGGAAGATCCTCGGCGGCTGCAGCACCGTGAACGGGATGCTCTACGTCCGCGGCAACCGCAAGAATTACGACGACTGGGCAGCCTCGGGCTGCGCTGGCTGGAGCTACGCCGACGTCCTGCCGTACTTCAAGAAGTCGGAGTGCCACGAGGACGGCGAATCCGAGTTCCACGGCGGCAGCGGGCCGCTCCAGGTCACGCGCCAGGAAGGCATCAGTCCGGTCTCCGAGGCGTTCGTCCACGCGATCGCCGAGACCTGCGGCGTCCCACGCATCGAGGACTTCAACGGCCCGTCGCAGGAGGGCGCGAGCACCTTCCAGATGACGTGCCGCGATCGCATGCGTTCGAGCGCCGCAGTCGCGTTTCTGCACCCCGCGTCCAAGCGCCCGAACGTGACGGTCGTCTCCGGGGCGACGGTGGTGGGGCTGGTCGTGGAACGCGGCCGGGTGCGCGGCGCACGATACGTCCAGGGCGGCGCCGTGCACGAGGCGCGCGTGGAGCGCGAGGTGATCCTCTCCGCAGGCGTCATCGGGTCACCGCAGATCCTGATGCTCTCGGGCATCGGCCCCGCCGACGACCTTCGGGCGCTCGGGATCACTCCGGTGTGCGACGTGCCGGGGGTGGGGAGGAACCTGCAGGACCACCTGATGTGCCCCCTGCGCTACCGCGCGACCAAGGACACGGGGCACCGCAGCACGCCGGGGCACTTCTTCAAGGGGATGCTCGACGAGTACCTCTTCGGGAAGGGCTGGTTCGGCAAGACGTTCCTCGAGGGCGGCGCCTTCGTGAAGAGCGACGCGTCGCGCCCCATCCCCGATCTCCAGTTCCACTCGATCCCCTGGGCGTACCCCGAGCCGAACGACGACGGTCCGGACGATCCCGCAATCAGCAAGGAGCACTCGTTCACGATCCTGCCGGGTCTCATCTACCCGCGCAGCCGAGGGACGGTCCGGCTCCGCTCGGCTGATCCCCTCGAGTCGCCCGACATCGACCCGCGCTACCTCTCCGACGACGCCGACATGAAGACGCTCGTGCGCGCGTTCGAGATGGCCCGCGACATCGCCGCGTCGCGTGCCCTCGCGCCGTTCCTGCGAGGGGAGGCGACCCCGGGAACGAAGGCGCGAACCGAGGCGGAGATCCGCGCGGCCATCCGGCTGTACGCGAAGACGATCTACCACCCCGTCGGCACCTGCAAGATGGGGCTCGGCGCCGACGCGGTCGTCGACCCGGAGCTGCGGGTGCGGGGGATCGAGGGGCTGCGCGTCGCGGACGCGTCGATCATGCCGACCATCGTCGGAGGCAACACGAACGCGCCGTCGATCATGATCGGCGAGCGTGCGGCGGACGTGGTCCGGGCCACGACCGGCGTGCGTGCGGCCGCGGGGCGGACGTCTCCCTCGCCGAGCGTCAGCGTTGCTTGAGGAAGGGCGACTGGGGCTCGGCGCGCCGCGCTCGCCGTCGCGGCACGAGGATCCGGAGCACCGGCGCGTAGTCGTGGCGGAAGGAGTCGAGCGCTTCCTGGACGGTCGCGCGCCCGGCGCCCACCGCGGTCTGGAGGCTCGGCGCCTGCCGTCCGTCCCCGTACCCCGAGAGCAGCAAGCTCATTCCACGCCCCCGTCCGACGGCGTCGGGCAGGTGTTTTGCGTGGTCGCGTAGCAGACGCCGGAGCCGACGTCGCAGCAGTTGGTGCCGCCGCCCTGCACCGGCGGGCAGGAGCTCTCGCACTCGGAGTCGGTCGTGCAGGCGCCGCACGTGCCGCCGCCGCTGCTGCTCGTACCGCCGCTGCTGCTGGTGCTGCCCGAGTCCTCCTCGACACCGGAGCTCGAGCCGGAGCTCGACGAGCCGCTGGAGCTTCCGTACCCGCTATCGCGCTGGCCGCTCCCGGAGCTCGAGCCCGAACCGGAGCTCGACGAGACACCTCCGTCGTCTCCGAGGCCGAACCCGTCCCCGCCGTCGCTGGCCCCGCAGGCCATGAGGAACACACCCCCGAGGATGGAGAGCACGGAGACGGTGCGGAGTCCGGAGAGGCTCATGGACGAGCCCCTTCAGCACGGGACATGCCACGGCGGTCTCGGTGGATTCACGCGTGGTTTCCTGGTCCTCCAGGAGTCCAGGGGCTGAGGGGAATACGTACGGGTTGTCCCTGCGAGGGACAAGTTGTACGGCGCGGGGACAACTTGGACGCGGCCGCCTCGAGAGCGCGCTACGGCGCGCAGCAGAAGGAGGTCGCGCCGGAGGGGGTGGCTGTCCCCGTCGGGGCACCGCCGCCGGCGACGCCGCAGGTCCCGGGGGTCAACGTCATGTTCGCCGTGAGTTTGACCTCCTCGACGGTATTGATGGGGGCGCAGGCGCTCGGGGCGTCGAACGTCGTCCCGTCCTCGCAGCTCTCGATGGCGGGGGTGGAAACCATGCAGGTCGCACCCGAAGACGGCGAGCACTGGCAGGCCGTGCACCCACGCTGGTCGGCGACGCCGGAGTAGAAGACCTGCGGGCCGGTCGGGTACCCCGCCGGACAGCCGGTCGCCGTGCCCGCCTGCCAGACGCAGGCGCCCGACGAGAATGGCGACGAAGAAGCGGGCATGCATACCTGCCCGCCGGCGCAGTCGGCAGGCCCCACCGGCGACGAGGGAGCGCACGCGCGCGCGGTCTGGTCCCAGACGGCGGCGGGCAGCGTCGCGGCGCCTCCCGTCGCGCCGCACGTGCCGCTGCTCACCGTCGGGCCGGCGACCGTGACGGACGCAGCGAGCGGGTTGGCGGCGTTGCACGTGGTGGTCACCGTGAGGGTACCGTCGACGGGGATGGTCTCCGTGCAGCTCCCGTCGATGTAGAACGTCATGAGCGGCCCGTTGCACACCTCGCCAGAAGCCGTCCCGCAACCGCAGGGCGAACAGGTCGGCGACGCGGCCGTGAGGTTCCCGCCATTGCCGTCGAAGGCCGCCTTCGACGAGAACCCGGTCCCACACGCGGGCGCACTCCCCGCCGTCGAGGCGGCCGCATAGAGGGCCACGGGGCCCGTCCAGCCCGACGGCGGCGCCGCCACACACTGCATCCCGCTGCTGCACGTCGTGGGCGCCCCCTCCGGCGGTGCGTCCGTCCCGGCCCCGTCAATCGCCGCGTCCCCTCCGCCTTCGGCGTCGTCCTTCGCGTCCGAGCCCGGACCGCCGTCGTCGCCCGCAGCGATCCCTCCGCTGAAGTCGTTCCAGTCGAGCAGCACCGAACAGCCGCCGGCGGGTGCGACGAGCAAGGCCATGGGCACCAGAAGGAGAGCGCGACGGGTCAAAGTGCCCCCTCGATGCCGGCGCCGACGCCTCCGACCATCGGCCCGACGCGCAGGTGGACGGCGCGGGTCGAACGGGACGGCTCGTTCGTGAAGTAGACGTACGCGGCACCGGCGAAGAGGAGGGCACCGACGCCGAGCGCGACGTCTCCCACGGCGACGCGCGTACGGGCGGAGTCGACGTCGGAGGCGCTGCACGAGCGGTCGGGCTGGCAGGTATTCGCGAGATGGCTTCGCGCCGAGAGGCCGATCGCCTCCATGGTGAGACCCACGCCGAAAGCGACGACGGCGCCCGCGCCGAGCCCCCAGGCGAGCGCCGGAACGGACGTCGGCTCGGCGGGTATTGCGTGCGACGGGGGTTCCTCGTTCCCCACCGGCGGGGGCTCGGTCGAGGACGGCGCAGGCGCCCGCGCGGGCGCCGCCCGGAAGACCACGTCGACCTGGCGATCGCGCTCGCCCTCGCGCACGTCGATGCGTTGCTCGACGGGCTCGAACCCGGGGTGCTCGAATCGCAGCGTGTGGACGCCGGGATCGATGGGGACCGCGCCGTCGATGCGGGACGCGACCGCGACCTCGCCGTCGACCGACACGCGCACGTCCTCGATGGCGACCGAAGCCCCGCTCGCCCGCTCCTCGCGCGCGACGAAGACCACCGTGGGTACGGCCGCCGAGACGTCGTCGAGCCAGGCCTTGCAGTCCTTGCGCGCCGCGCGAGGACACTCCTCGCGAGCGCACGTCTGCAGGTAACGCTGCGCTTCGCGGAGCTTCCTCTGCTTCATGAGGGGCTGCGCACGCTCCGCGGCGGTGAAGCACTGATCGACCGTGGGCGGGGCGGTGTCGCTCTGGGCGGTCGCTCCGGCCGACGCGGACACGAGGGCGAGCGCGAGCAAGCCCGCCACCGACCACCTGCCGAGTCGATTCGCTGCCTCCGCCTTCATGGCGTCACGCCCTACCAGTTCGCGCACTCGCGTTTGTACTTCTTGTAGCCGTTCGCGTCGATCGTGTACGGCGGGTTGCACGAGACGGACGGCTGCGCGCGGCGCACCGGGAAGGACCGCGGAGTGACGGGTGCAGGCGGAGCCTCCGGTAGATCGGTCGGCGAGACGACGGGTGTGCTCGAGGCGACGGACGGCGGCGGATCGGGAGGCGGTGGGACGAAAGGAACCACGGACGCCGACGCGGCGGGCGTCGAGACGGGCGGCACGGACGCGGTCGCGAGGGAGGCGGCGGGGCCGACGGATTCGCTCCGGAACAGGAGGACGGTGCCTGCCACGGCAGTGGCCAGGACGAGCACGCTCGCCACGCCGAGGATCCCCGTACGTCGCCCCGAGCGGCGTGGTGCCTGCGGCTCGGACGCGACGAGCGACGTGTCCGTGAACATGGCCTCCTCCGGGGCGCGGCCCTCGGGTCGCGTCGCGGAGATGGACACCTCGTCGAAGGCGAGGCGGGCGCCGGGCGACGTCGCCACGTTCAGGTTCGGGTCCTTCAGCCGAGCCATGCGAATCGCCGTTCCGCCGTCGGCGCCGTCGGTCTCTCGCTCGATCTCGGCGATCTGGCGCCGCCGCTCGGCCAGCAGGTCGGCCGTCAGCGTCTCGACCCAGTGGCCGACCTGCGAGGGGGTGGCCAGGGGGAGCGAGGTCTCGATGGCGAGTGCCATCGCGCGCGCCGTCTCGTACCGGCGCGCCACGCTCCGCGCGAGCCCACGGAGGACGATGGAGTCCGCCTTGCGATCGAGGCCGCGCACCACCTTGCTCGGCCGCCGCACCTCGCCGCGGACGACCTTGCCGTAGATCTCTCCCTCGTCGGCGCCGTCGAAGAGCCGCTCGCCGGTGAGCATCTCCCAGAAGACGACGGCGGCGCCGAACACGTCCGCGCGGCGATCGACCTTGTGTCCCTTGACCTGTTCGGGCGCCATGTAGGCGAGCTTGCCCTTGAGCTGGCCCTCGCGCGTGACCTGCGCGCGGCCAATCGCCTTTGCCACGCCGAAGTCGATGACGTGCGCCTGCCCGTCGGTCCCCACGAGGACGTTGTGCGGCGAGACGTCGCGGTGGACGAGCTGGAGCGGTTGCCCGTTCTCGTCGCAGGCCTCGTGCGCCGCGTGCAGGCCGTGGAGGACGTTGACCATGATCGAGGCCGCGACGGAGAGCGGCGTCTTCTCGCCTCGATCGGACGCGGCGCGGAGGAGGCGCGCGAGCGAGTCCCCCGGCACGTACTCCATGACGACGAAGAGCTCACCCTCCGTCGCCACGACGTCGAGCGTGGACACGACGTTGGGGTGCCGGATCCGGGCCGCAAGCCGCGCCTCGTCGAGGAACATGGCCACGAACTCGGGGTTGCGCGCCAGGTGCGGATGGAGGCGCTTGATCGCGACCGTGCGCGAGAACCCGGCCGGCCCGACGAGCCGGCCGAGGTGGACCACGGCCATCCCGCCGGAAGCGATCTCGTGGCGCAACGCGTAGCGGCCCACGGTCGCGAGAGGGGCCGCCATGTCGACATCAGCGTACCATCGAACGTGGCAGAATGCCGGTCACGGGCCGATGCCGATCCGCGACCCTCGCGACGTACGTACAGACGCCCACGCGTCGCCGCTGGCGAAGGAGCGCCTGCTCGTGTTCTGGGAGGGTGGGTTTGCCACGTTCGCGCTCCCCCCTTCGGGCAAGGTGACCATCGGGCGCCTTCAGGAGTGCGAGATCTGCGTGGATCATCCCTCCGTCTCGCGCCGCCACGCCGAGCTCCTGCTCGGTCCGCAGCTGCGGGTCGTCGACCTGGGGAGCTCGAACGGCACGCGCGTCGGAGGCGTTCGCATCGCCCCGAACGAGCCCACCGCCGTCCCTCCGCGGAGCGTGATCGAGATCGGGTCGACGTTCTGCGTGATCGAGACGGCGGGCGAGCGCTCGCCCGCGAGCACGCAGCGGACCTCGGCGTCGGGTCCGGACGACGGGCTCGTCATCGCGGACGAGCGAATGGCGCAGCTCCACCGGCTGCTTCGCGCCGTCGCCCAGGGGACCATCAGCGTGCTGCTTCTCGGGGAGACGGGGGTGGGCAAGGAGATCATCGCCCAGAGCATCCATCGGTACTCCCCCCGGGCGGCGCGCCCCTTCGTTTCGATCAACTGCGCCGCGATCCCCGAGGCGCTGCTCGAGAGCGAACTTTTCGGTCACGAGCGCGGCGCGTTCACGGGCGCAGTGAAGGAGAAGGCGGGCCTGCTCGAGACCGCCGAGGGGGGCACGCTGCTCCTCGACGAGGTGGGCGAGATGCCGCTGCCGGCGCAGGCGAAGCTCCTCCGCGCCATCGAGCTGCGCCAGATCGTGCGTGTGGGAGGAGTCCGCCCGCGGCCGGTCGACGTGCGCTTCGTCTCCGCGACGAACCGCGACCTCGAGCAGCTCATCGCCGCCCGGTCGTTCCGGCGTGACCTCTTCTTCCGCCTCAATGGCGTGTCGGTCTCCGTCCCTCCGCTTCGCGAGCGGCTCGGCGAGCTCGAGGGGCTGGCGAGGCGGTTCCTCGTCGAGTTCGGGGCGTCGATGGGAAAGACGAACCTCACGCTCTCGCACGCCGCGCTCGAGCAGCTTCGTGCGCACGCGTGGCCGGGCAACGTACGCGAGCTCAGGAACGTCATCGAGCGGGCGGTGCTGCTCTGCGAGCGATCCGAGATCGGGCCGGAGCAGCTGTCGCTCGTTCCGCTGGGCGCCGCCGAGATGGTACCGCCCGGCCCGGAGAGCGTCCCTCCGCCCGCGCCGGATTCGGCCGACTGGTCGCGCGGCGGGCTCTCGGACGAGCTCCAGGCCACCGAGCGCAGGCGCATCCTCGAGGCGCTCGAGAAGTGTGCCGGCAACCAGACGCGCGCCGCGGAGATGCTGGGGGTCTCTCGGCGGGTCCTCATCCACCGGCTCGAGTCGTACGGCGTGCCGCGCCCCCGAAAGCGAGGTGGAGCGTGAGATCGGTCTGGAAGATCCTCTTCGTTCCCGCCACCGTCGGCGCGATCGTCGGCGCGTGCAGCCACACGCCCTCGGGTTCTCGGTGTCCGTGCACCATCGGGGACGGTGGACAGGCGATCACGATCGGGTGCGGCGAGACTACGTGCGCGACGGTGAACGGGACGCAGACGGGATACAGCTGCGACGTCGACGGCGAGCACGTGGACCCGGCGGCGTGCGAAGGCGAGGCAGGGACCGAGGGTGGGGTCATCCCGGAGGCCGCGCCGAACGATGCTCCGCTGGCGCACGACGCGCCGAAGCCGTACGAGGCGGGACTCCTGCCGGACGGCGCGGGGCCGCCCGGAGAGTGCGCGGCGAGCGAGGATGCGGGCTCGTGCACGGGGCCGAAGTCCTGCTCCTGCGGGGTCGCATCGAGCTGCAGCCTGGCATGCGGTGCGGGCCCGGCAGACGCAGGCTTCGCCCTCCAGTGCGGCGCGCAGCGCTCCTGCGACCTCGCATGCGCGGGCGAGTGCGCGATCGACTGTGGGCAGAGTCAGGCATGCAACTTCATCGCGGGGGCCGGCTCCGCGGTCGACTGCACGCAGGCGATCGCCTGCCAGGGCACGATCGGCAATGGCGGCACGGTCAACTGCCAGGAGGCGCAGTCGTCGTGCATGGTGAAGTGCACGGGCGCTTGTGACGTCAACTGCCAGCAGGCGGGTAGCTGCCTCGTCACGTGCCCGGGGGAGGGCGGGGCGTGCAACGTGAACTGCGGAAACGGCGCAGCCACGCTGTGCCCGGACGGCGTCACCAAGGTCTGCCCCGGGACGAGCTGCTGACGCCCGAGCGTGGCCCTCAGCGCAGGGCCATGTCCACCCACCAGTTGCCCGCGGAGTCCTGCGCGAAGCCGCAGCCGACCTCGCTCAGCTGGGTCGACACGAGATTCGCCAGCGCCTGGCCCTGCCCCTGGACGTCGCCCTGCAAGCCGAGCTCGAAGGTCTGCTCCGCGGAGCCGCCCGGATCGACCTGCGCGCCGTCGAGCTCGTCCTCCGTGGAAGCCACCCCTCCCCCGCCGGTCGCGTAGAAGTACGAGTGCTTCTGCTCGTCGTGCGCGTCGCTCGCCACCGCGAGCGCGGCGTAGGACTCGAGCTCGCTGGACTCGGTGTACGGCGCCACTCCGTTCTGCGCGCGGACGGAGTTGATGGTGGAAACGCACTCGGCGAGGAGCTCGGTGGTAGTTGCCCCGTCCCCGGCGCCGGCTCCCGCGTCGAACGCGAGGCCTCCCTCGCTCGTGCCCAGAGTCGTTCCGGCGTCGGGCTCCGTCGAGACCGGGCCGGCGTCGAGTCCACTCGGGTACGAACCGGCATCGTCGCTCGGACCGGCGTCGTCCACGGGTGACGGCGAAGGAGCGCCCGTCCCCGTGGGGGGTGGCGTCGGCGTCGGTGTCGTCGGAGATCCGGAGCCCCCGCCCGCGGCAGGTCCACCGACCGGCCCCGCGCCGTCCCCCGCGGGCAGGGCGGTGAGCAACCGCTGGGAGCACGCCGCAAGCAACACCACCGCGCCGAGGACGAAGACGGACCGCATGGCCGCCGCCAAGCGACGATCGGGCCACGCCGATCTCGCCGCGGCGGCTGGAAACCGTGCAGCCGCCGCACACGGAATCGCTCCCTCCCGGCGTCACCTGAGGGCGAGGGACATCGACGCAGGGGAGCATCGCCCGGCCGCCGGCACGCGCCGACCCGCCGCGCACCCCCGGCACGACGACCACGCGCCAGTAGAACATGTTACAAACCGGATTGCGGCCCATGCGAACGCGCATTTGCGACCTCCTCGGAATCGACCTCCCCATCGTCGGTTTCACGCCGTCGCCGGAGGTTGCGGCGGCGCTCTCGCGCGCCGGAGGGCTCGGGGTGCTCGGCGCCATCCGCTACACGACCGCCGAGGAGCTCGAAGACGCGCTCGGGTGGATGGATGCCCACGTCGATGGCAGGCCGTACGGCCTCGACGTGGTCATGCCGGCCAAGCACGTCGGCGCGGACGACATGAGCGCGCTCCACGCGATGGTCGACGACCGCCACAGGCAGTTCGTCGAGGAGCTGCTCGCCCGGTTCGGCGTGGGCGCCCTGCCCGAGGACCGTCCACCGGTCGAGGGGATCAACGCGTGGGTGCACGCGCGCGCTCGCGCGCAGATCGAAGTGGCGCTCCGCCATCCCATCAAGCTCCTCGCGAACGCGCTGGGGCCGCCGCCCGTCGACGTCATCGAGCAGGCACACGCCCACGGCATCCTCGTCGCGGCGCTCGCGGGCAAGGCCGAGCATGCACGAGCGCACCGGGCGGCGGGGGTCGACGTCGTCGTCGCGCATGGCCACGAGGCGGGCGGGCACACGGGCGAGGTGACGACGATGGTCCTCGTGCCCGAGGTGGTGCGCGCCGTCGAGGGCCTCCCCGTCCTCGCCGCGGGTGGCATCGGCACCGGCCAGCAGGTCGCAGCCGCGATGGCGCTCGGGGCGGAGGGCGTGTGGATGGGCTCCGTGTGGCTCACGAGCGAGGAATACCGGCTCGAACCGCCGACGGAGACGGGCCACAGCGTCGTGAAGGAGAAGCTCCTCGCCGCGACGTCGTCCGACACGGTGCAGTCGCGTGCCATCAGCGGCAAGCCGGCCAGGATGCTGCGCACGGCATGGACGGATGCGTGGGAAGGGCCGGACTCGCCGGGCACGCTGCCCATGCCGCTGCAGGGCCTGCTGGTCGCAGACGCCGAAGCCCGGATCCGGCATCACCAGGTGCGTCCCCTGCTGGGGACGCCGGTCGGTCAGATCGTCGGACAGATGAACGCCGTCGAACCGGTGCAGGCAATCGTCCAGCGCCTGGTGCGCGAGTGCCGGGACACCCTGCGACGGCTCCAGGGCGTGCTCGGCTAGGCCGCCCGCCGACGTCGGGCGGCGGCGGCGCGGTCGAAGCGATCGCTCAGAGGTTCGCGCCGATGTTGCCGATCGAGATGCTCGGCCCGAACACGAAGCCGACCGGGTTGCCGCCCTCGTTACCGACGTCGCGCGAGACCTCGTATTCGAGCCAGGCGTGCAGGTTGATGCTCGTCTCGGTGGCGAGCGAGCGGTTCGCGATCGGCACGCTCAGGCCGACCCCCGTGACCGTCGCGACCTGCGTCAGCGAATGGCCGCTCGAGCTCACGTCGTTCGCGAGGCCCTCGGCGAGCATCCCCGCCTCGAGGCCGAGGAACCCCTCGTGGCCCGCCGAGTCGAGCCAGGTCGCCCGCATGACGGCGCCGAAGTTGAGCGTCAGGATGCCGCTGTGTGCGGGGTCGCTGACCCGGTAGAGGCCCGTCGGGATGGCCCCCGTGACATACAGCCTGAAGTGCGAGGTCCCGAAGATCATCGAGAACTGCGCGCTTGGCTCCTCGTGCGCCGCGTCGATCCCTACGTCGGCGAGGCTCGAGACGCGGACCGTCACGTGGTCGAAGCGCCCGAGCACGCCCTTGAGGTAGACCATGCGCGGCTGCCCTCCAGCGCGGAGCACGATCGGCTGCGATACGTGCGACTCGGGCCGTGACTCTCCGTCGACGCGGGTGACCTCGACGTCGAGCTGGAGGCGCTGTGCGCCGTCGGCCGGCGCGAGGCGCTCGCGGTGGAAGACCAGGCGGCACGCGTCGCGCTCCTCGTAGGGCACGTGGGCCGGGACGGTGGGGAGGATTCGCTGCTCGTCGGGCCCCGCGCCGCAGAGGAGATCCACGAGGGGCTCCTTTCCGGTCAGACCCACCGCAACGCTCGCCTCGTGCATCGGGCGCTGGACCGGGTCGACGACCACCCCGAGATCGGTCGTCGCGAAGCTCCCCGGGAGCGACGGGACGCGCCACGCGAACCGCAGGGCGACGAAGCCCCCCGAGCCGCGCTGCCCTTGCACCATCATCGCTCCGTCCCGCGTCATCACCTCGTAGGCCCCCTCGAGCGGAAGCAGGAGCAGCTGCCCGGTGCCCTGCGCCTGCACCCAGTGCACCGTCGCCGGTCGGTTCGTCGGGACGAAGTCGATCGGGTCGCCCGAGTCGAGCGTCAGCGTCGTGTTCGGGGACGGCAGGGCTCGCGTGTGCGCCCGGGCCTGGCCCACGATCGATCCGTCGGCGCGCCCGGCCGTGACGACGAGCTCGTCGGACTCCACGTGACCGACCGCGAGCAGGACGTACGTGGCCCCGCCGGAGTCGACCGCCGAGATGACGTCGATGGATCGGCCCGCGGTGAACCAGCGCAGCGACCGGGCCTCGCCCGCGCACCGGGCATCCACGCGCACGACGGCGCGGCTTCCGTCGACACCGCGAAGCGCGTCCCCGGAGGCGATCGCCATCGCGCACGGCAGGATGGGCACCTGCACGACGGGGGACGCATCGAACGCGTCGCCCTTGCGCAGGACGACGTGCGGCGCGAGGTGGAGTCGCACCGGAAGCGTGCCGGCCACGCTCGAGAGGCCCCCGACGACGATCGCGTTGCCGGAGACGTCGCAGCTCGCCGCCCCGCAGTCGGCGCCCGAGACGGCCTCGGGGTGGACGAGCTGGATGCGCGAGGCCGTGCCCCCGGCGAGGTCGATGCTGACGTCGGGAGGAAAGATGGAGGAGAGGACGATGCGCGCCGGCCGGAGCAGGGTCTCGTCGCCGCCCATCCTGCGGCCGGCGGCGTCGAACGTGACGACGTCCACCCCGTCGCGCGAGCCCGCGGCCATCAGGTGCAGGTCCGGGACGTTCGGGTCCGCCGGCAGACCGCGCGCCACGGCGAGGGCACACCGCTCTCCTCCCGGATCCGACTGCGGCTGCGCGCAGTGGTCCTCGCCTTCACGGTCTCCGAGACGCCACCGCACCGTCGCGCCTCGCAGACCGCGCCCCTTGACCTCGACGCGGCCCTCGTCGACGAAGAGCGTCGTGGCGGTCGAATCGACGGCGGGCGCGTGACCCGTGGCCACGAGCGTGAGCGTGCTGGCGGCCGTCGCGCACGCCCCGGCGCCCGGTGCGAGCTTCGCGTCGACGGCATGCCCGATCGCATCGTCCGCCGCGGGAGGGCGAACGGCGTGCCCGTCCTGCTCGATGGTCCAGTCTCCGGTGGTCCCCGGGCACGCGACCCGCCCCTCCGGCAGGCCGACGGCCTTGCCCCCGACGGGGGCTTGCCACACCTCGGCGCGCGCCGGACCGGAGACGAGGAGGAGCCCGACGACCAGCGGCAACCAGGCGAGGAATTTCACGACCCGTCGACCCATCGGGGCCGCAATCTATTCCTGAAGCGTATCGACTCCCATCGAATGCCGCCTTCCGGACGGGCCCGTCACGCGGCTCGTCATGCCCGCGTGACGCGGCCGAGGACGAGCGCGCCGACGGCGCCCCCAACGAGGATCATCGCCCCGTGCCCGAGGATCACGTGGAGCGCCCCGCTGTGCCGGCACGCGAGGCTCATGGTCGCGGCCGCGATTGCCCCGCAGGCCGCGCCCAGCGCCGCGGTCCTCCACTGCGAGGCCGCCGCGAAGGCGCGGCGGAACACGAGGCCGCCGAGCGCCAGCGGACCGGCCGTGAGCAGCGCGGTGACGCCCATGCAGCGCACGACGAGCGACCAGAAATGGCCCTCCGTGTCGGGCGGGCTCGTCGCCAGCGTGCCGAGCGCGAAGAGCGCTGCCGGCAGGACGCAGAGCGACAGCAGCCAGGCGACGGGCGCACCGAGGCCACGCCGGCCGGGAACGCGGCAGCCGACGAGGGCCACGGCAGCCGCGACGAGTGGCAGGAGCAGTCCGATCGCGATGCTCGTCCCCGGAAGCTCGGATAGGTCCGCGCGGTGCTCCACGACGAGCAGCCAGCCCACCTCGTAGACGAGCACCGCCGCCGCGGCCACGGCCCGACGTCGGCGTACGTCCCGGCGGGTCGGAGACCCCGCGGGCATCGGCGGGGCCGCTGCAACTGGCCGCGCGGCACCCCCGAACGGATCGGGGATCTCGGCCAGGCGCTCGAGATCGAGATCGCGGCTCATCGGCCCTTCCCCGTAGTGCCGGCGCCCGGCTCCTCACCCAGCGCGGCGCGCAGGGCCTCGTACGCGCGGAACGCGCGCACCTTCACGGCGCCCTCGGTCGCACCGAGCACCTGGGCGGCTTCGGCGACGCTCATGCCCTCGAACCGGAGGAGCACGAAGGCCTCGCGCTGCAGGACGGGCAGCTTTGCCAGCGTGTCGCGGACGATACCCAGCATCTCCTTTGCGGCCAGCGTCTCGTCGCCTCGCGTGTCGGCAGCGGCGAGCGGCTCGGACCGCTCGGCGGCCCCTTCTCCCGCGTCGTGCGCCGTCCGGCGGACGTGCGCTTGCCTGGTGTGGTCGAGGAAGACGTTGCGCGCGATCGCGAACATCCACGGGAGCGCGGCTGCTCCGGGGTCGAAGCTGCCTCGCGCACGATGCACGCGGATGAGAGCCTCTTGCCCCAGGTCGTCGGCGAGCCCTGGGTCACCGCAGAGCCGGACGAGGAAACCGCGGAGGCGCGGCGCCGCCTGCCGGTACAGCTCGGGGAACGCTGCGTCGTCCCCGCGGGCGTAGCGCTCCATCGCGGCATCGAGGACCCGCACGCCCTCCGTGGTGGAAGCCGCCGGCGCCGCGGGGCGGGGCATCGCCTTCGAGGTGGAGTCGACCATGGGGAAAGACGTTGCCGCGCCAGCGGCACTTTCACTGATGGCTACCCACATCGTCAACCCGCGGGTGGTCGTCGGCCCTCGCAGCACTACGTCCGTCGCAGGCGCCGGTTACGTGGGCCAGGCGCCGGCATCGGCCCCGGGGGGGGTGGCGGATCGCGGTACGATGCATGCGGCCCGATGCTCCGTACGGTCCGAGCCGCCCGGTACGTGCTCCCTTTTCGCGAAGGCGGCAGTGTGCCTGCCCTGGTCGAGGCGGACGATCTCGGGATGTACGTCGTGAAGCTGAAGGGGGCCGGCCAGGGGCCCAAGGCACTCGTGGCGGAGCTCCTGGCGGGGGAGCTCGCGCGCACCATCGGGCTGCGCGTGCCCGAAATCGTCCTCGTCGAGCTGGAGCGCTCGATGGCCGCCGGCGAGCCCGATCCCGAGCTCGCCGACCCGCTGGAGCGGAGCGCGGGCGTGAACCTCGGGCTCGACTACCTGCCGGGGAGCATCACGTTCGACCCCGTCGCCGACGAGCCTCCCGGTGGGGCGACGGCCTCGCGAATCGTGCTCCTCGACGCCTTCGTCACGAACGTCGACCGCACTCCCCGCAACCCCAACTTGCTCTCGTGGCACGGAGCCATCTGGCTCATCGATCACGGCGCGAGCCTCTACTTCCATCACGGGTGGAGCGCAGCGACGCGGCTCGACGGAAGCACGGACCCCTTCCCGGAGGTTCGCCACCACGTCTTGCTCCGATGGGCCAGCGAGCTGCGGGAGGCGGCCCGGCACCTGGAGGCGTGCGTGACGGACGGCGTCCTGGAGCGCATCGTCGGCGATCTCCCCTCGGAATGGCTCGACGACGACCGTTCGTTCGACGGCGACGACGCGCACCGCGCCGCGTACCTCGGCTGGCTCCGCGCGCGGCGCGACGCGATCCCCATCTTCCTCGAGGAGGCCGAAGGTGCCCGCGCGAAGCTGGTTTAGCTATGCGGTCGTACGCGTCGTGCCGCTCGTCGAGCGCGAGGAGTTCGTCAACGCAGGAATCGTCCTCTACTGCGAGGAGCTCGACTTCCTCGAGGCGCGGATCGACCTCGACGCCGCACGCCTCTCCGCGATGGCGCCCGCGGCCGATCTGTCCGTCGTCCGCAAGCACCTCGAGGCCATCCCGCGGGTGTGCACGGGAGGACCCGGCGCCGGTCCCATCGGCGAGCTCCCCATCGGCGAGCGGTGGCGCTGGATCATCGCGCCACGGAGCACGGTCGTGCAGACGTCGGCCGCACACCCGGGACTCTGCAGCGAGCCCCGAGGGGCGCTCGACCGCTTGATGGCGCAGCTCGTCCGTCGCTGACCGACGCCCCTCTGGGCGCGCCGGATCTGGGGAGCTCGGCCGGAGAAAGTCTCCCGCGACGCCTGCAACCAGGTCGGCCCCCGCCTACCATCGAGAAGGTATGTCGGCCGACGATCCGGAGCAGCTGCCGATGGCCGCGGGGTCGAGCCCCTTCCGCATCAAGGGGGTCGCGTACCTGGGCCACGCCGAGTACGCCGACGCGTTCGTCCCCGGCGGCAGCGCCGCGGTCACGGAGTCCTTCCGCGACCCGTGTCTTCGCGCGTTCTTCGGCCAGCGCTTCCTTGCGGCCTCCTGGTACGACGCGCTGCCGATGGTGCCGGTCTGGTACGCGTCCGCGAACCTGCTCAGGCAGAATCCGACCGACTTTCTCAAGACACGCGCCCGCCATCAGGCCTTGCGCGACATCCGAACGGTCTATCGCTTCATCCTGAAGTTCGTGTCGGCAGAGGCAGTCGCGCTCCGCGTTCCGCACGTCGTGCAGCGCTACTTCGACTTCGGGACCGTCGAATCGTCCGTCGTGGGCCGGGGCCTCGTCCGGGCGGCCCTCCATGGCGTCCCGACCTTCCTCGTCCCGTGGCTGCGCACGGTGTCCGAGACGTACCTCGAGGTCGCGCTCGAGCTTGCAGGGGTGACCTTCGCCCAGCTGCGGCGTCTGCCGGTCGTCTCCAGCGGGGAAGCGCACGGTCTCCCGGTGGCGAGCGTCGGCCTCGAGCTACAGCTCGACCCGTCCGCGGGCTGAAGCTCATCGGCGCGAAAGGAACGTCACGACGGCGGTGATCGTGACGCAGGCGAGGAAGAGCGCGGCGATTCGACCGCGGTTGCCGGGGCGCGCCGCCTCGGGCAGCAAGTGCCCCGCGCCGAGGAACAGGAACGAGCCCGCGAAGAACGCCAGCATCTCGGCGAGCGCCGCGCGTGGAATCTCGAGCTCGAGCGCGAGCAGCGCGCCGATCACCGGCGCGATCGCGTCGGCCAGGAGCCACGCGACCGACGATCGGGTAGCCCCGCGCGACCCGAGGACGACGCCCACCGTCGACACGCCGTCGCCGAAGTCGTGCGCCACGACCGCGACGCCGACGAGGACACCGATTCGTGCGTCCGCGTGGAACGCACCGCCGATCGCCACCCCGTCGAGCAAGCTGTGGATCGTCAGGCCGAGCGCGGCGCCCGAACCGAAGACGCGCTCCCTCCCCTCGTCCTGGTGCCGCGACGCGCCCAGGTGCATCAGGCGCTCGGCGGCGAAGAACGCCCCGAAGCCGACCGCGGTCGCTACCATGACGCGGAAGCGCGCCGGGCCGCCGATCTCGATCGCGTCGGGCAGCAGATCGAAGAGCGCCGCTCCGACGAGGAGGCCCGCCGCCGCGCCCATGACCGCGTCGAGGTGCGAGCGCCGTCGAAGCGCGACCCATCCGCCTGCGGCCGTCGAGAAGAACGTCGTGATGGCGAAGGCGACGGGGATCCAGCGCTCGGCTGACCACGACATCTCACGGGGGTCGTAGCGCGATCTCGCGAGCACGTCCGCGGGCATCGCGACCGTGTACGCGACTTTGTCGAATTCGAGAGCAAGCGCCGGAGTGTGCCGTCGCGGGGGGAGGGCTAGGTTCTCTCTCGTGGGCCGGAAACCACGCCACGAGGAGCACCCTGCCATGAACGCCAACCACGCCTCTGCCAAGGCGCCCGCCGAGAGCGATCCCCGCTGGGCCGCGCTCCGATCGCGCGACCCGCGGGCCGACGGTACCTTCTTCTATTCGGTCGCGACGACCGGGGTGTATTGCCGGCCCTCGTGCGGCGCGCGCCCGGCGCGCCCGGAGAACGTGGCCTTCCACGATACGGCCGCCGCGGCGGAGCGAGCGGGCTTTCGCCCCTGCAAACGCTGCAAGCCCGACCAGCCTCCCCTGGCAGATCGCCAGGCCGCGACCGTCGCGAACATGTGCCGGCTCATCGAGACGAGCGACGAGACCCCCACGCTGGAGCAGCTCGCGAAGCGCGCGCGTCTCAGCGTCTTCCACGCACATCGCCTGTTCAAGAAACTCACCGGCCTCACGCCGCGAGCGTATGCATCCGCCTGTCGCGCGGGGCGGGTCCGCTCGGGTCTCCGGAGCCGCCGGAGCGTGACCGAGGCCATCTACGCGGCGGGCTACGGTTCGGCGGCGCGCTTCTACGAGGCGTCGAAGGCAACGCTGGGGATGCGCCCGGCGGCCTTTCGCGCGGGCGGGCGCGACGCGCACATCCGCTTTGCCGTCGGCACGTGCTCGCTCGGGGCAATCCTGGTCGCCGCCACCGATCGAGGGGTCTGCGCGATCCTGCTGGGCGACGAACCCGGAGCGCTCGTGAAGGATCTCCAGAAGCAGTTCCCGGTGGCCGCGCTCGAGGGCGGCGACCGCGCGTTCGAAGACACGGTCGCGCGCGTCGTCGGACTCGTGGAGAAGCCTGGGCTCGGCGCGAACCTGCCGCTCGACATCCGCGGGACCGCATTCCAGCAGCGCGTCTGGGATGCGCTGCGGAAGGTCCCCGCGGGAGAGACCGTGACCTACGCGGAGCTCGCCACCGCGATCGGAGCCCCGCGCTCGGCACGTGCCGTCGCGGGCGCCTGCGCCGCGAACCCGCTCGCGGTTGCCGTCCCGTGCCACCGCGTCGTCCGCTCCGACGGGAACCCTGCGGGCTACCGGTGGGGCGTCGAGCGAAAGCGCGAACTCCTGGCCCGGGAAACGCGGTCGTGACCGCCGGGGCATTCACGACCGCCGAGTCACCTGCGCTCACGGAACGGGTGGACCGTCTGCGCTGGGAGGAGCTCGCCGCGGAGCTCGACGCCCAGGGGGCCGCGGTCGTGCCGGGACTGCTCGCGGCGGGCGAGTGCGACGAGCTCCGGGCACTGTACGAGATGGACGGCCCCTTCCGGAGCCGCGTCGTCATGGCGCGACACGGCTACGGAAGCGGGGAGTACCGGTACTTCGGCTACCCCCTTCCCTCGCTCGTCGCGGAGCTGCGTACGGCGCTCTATCCGCACCTGGTTCCGCTCGCAAACGCCTGGCACGCCACGATGCGCCTGCCGTCGACGTTTCCCGACGCGCACGCCGACTTCCTCGAGCGATGCCGCGCGGCGGGGCAGTCGCGGCCCACACCGCTGCTGCTCCGGTACGTCGCGGAGGACTACAACCGGCTCCACCAAGATCTTTATGGGGAGAACGTCTTTCCGATGCAGGTGGCCGTCCTGCTCTCCGAACCGGGGCGCGACTTCACGGGCGGCGAGTTCGTGATGACCGAGCAGCGCCCGCGGATGCAGACGCGGCCCATGGTGCTGCATTTGCGAAAGGGGGACGCGGTCGTGTTCGCCGTGCGTCACCGCCCCGTGATGGGAAAGCGCGGCAGCCACCGCGTCAACCTGCGGCACGGCGTGAGTCGCCTGCGGTCGGGCGAACGCACCACGCTGGGGATCATCTTTCACGACGCGACGTGAGGTCGGCGCCGTCCGCGGGGGCGAGCAGGTACCGGGTCATCGGGTTGTCGCGGCGCCACAGGACGGCGTCCATGAAGTAGTGGTGGATGTTGACGACCGCGAAGAGCGCGGCGAAATACGGCGTCGCGCCGAGGTCGGTGAAGCGGGACGAACGCGGCACGAGGAAGTCGTCGAGCGTGGACGGGGCTCCGTGGAAGAGCACCCAGCCGATCAGCAGCGTGGGCACGGCGAGGAGGACCAATCGCGCGCCGATCGAGCGCTCGAACCATGGCGGCCCCTCGCGCTCACGCGCCTCGCCGCCCTTGAGGAGCCAGACGAAGTAGAGGTACTGGAGCGAGTGGAGCGCGGGGATCGCGTAGACGACGAGCGGGTCGACGCTCGAGTAGACCGACCACACCCAGACGCTGCACAGCATCGCCACCAGCGGCGTCGCGAGCGGGAGCCGCCGCTCGTGCACCGACTTGCGCACGAGGACGAAGACGAGCAACGCGGCGGTCGCCAGGAACACGGCCAGCGTGAGGCGCTCGAGGCCGTGCGGGTGGGCGATGGTCGTGTAGACGACCCCCTTCTCCTCGACCTCCTTGCCGGGATCGTAGGGGCTCGCCCACGCGTAGGCCCAGCCCGCGTAGCAGTGCGCGAGCACCGCCAGGCGTTCGACGCGCGTGAAGCGCACGCCGCGGCGCGCGGCCAGGACGGTCATGACGCCGAACCCCTGCTTCACGTAATGCCAGCCGACGAGAAGGAACATCAGCTGGATGAGGAGCCCGAGGGAGTACGAGGAGCGCGTGAAGAGCGCGCTGCCCGCCCACCCGACGAGCGCCGCCGGCGCGACGACGCCGGCCAGCACGTAGCGCAGGCGCTGCGCCCCACGGAACTCGCCTCCGACGGCTCGCGCGCGCGCCCTCTCGTAGAAGAGGAGGTACGTCACCGAGAAGTGCGGGTCGTTGACGACGTGCGCCGCGTAGAAGAACACGAACCCGAACGCGAGATCCGCCGTCGCCATCGGGACGGTCCGCTGGCAGATCCACGAGACGGCAAAGAGGAGCGGCGTCGCACCACCCACGAGGAGAAACTCGGCGACCCGCCCGATCCGGACGCGAGCGTGCGGAGCGGCGATCGAAGCGGACGGTGCCAGCGTCGACATGGCCTGGGCGGTCCGAGTATGGCACCGGCCGGCGGCGGGGTCGGCTTCCTGTTTGTGGGCCCGGCCCGAACGGGAGACGATGCGGTCCATGACGGACACGACGATCCCCACGTCCCATGGCGACATGCCGGCATACGTCGCCCGCCCCCAGGGGTCGGGTCCCTGGCCCGCGGTCGTCGTGATCAGCGACGTCTTCGGAATGACGCGCGATCTGCGCGCCCAAGCAGAGTGGCTCGCCGGGGAGGGCTTCCTGGCGGCCGCGCCCGACGTCTTCTACTGGGGCGGGAAGATCACCTGCCTGCGCACCATCTTCCGCGACATGCTGTCGCGGAAGGGGCGGACGTTCGACGAGGTCGACGCGGTTCGCGTCTGGCTGACGAAGCAGCCTGCGTGCACCGGGAAGGTCGGCGTCATCGGCTTCTGCATGGGCGGCGGCTTCGCCCTGCTCCTGGCGCCGCGTCACGGCTTCGCCGCCTCCAGCGTCAACTACGGCATGATCCCGAAGGACGTCGATTCCGTGCTCGCGGGCGCATGTCCCGTCGTCGGCAGCTTCGGCGCGAAGGACAGATCTCTGCGCGGGGCCGCCGCCAAGCTGGAGCGCGCCCTCACGGTCAACGGCGTACCCCACGACGTGAAGGAGTACGCCGACGCCGGTCACTCTTTCCTGAACGAGCACCGGCCAGGCGACATCTCGCTGCTCATGCGCGTCATGGCGAAGGTGAGCGGCTCCGCGTACCAAGAGCCTTCCGCACGCGACGCGAGGCTGCGCATCGCCGGATTCTTCCGCGAGCATCTCGCGGCAGGGTGATCGTCCTCCGGCGTGACGGTCAAAGGGCGTGTGCGGCGCGTTTCTCGGCACGTTACGAGCTCACCGAGGCGACCCGCAGGCGGCGGCAGCCGGGCTGACGCCGTGAGTGCATGGTGGCCCATGCATCACGTGGTACGCTGAACCGATGCGGACCTGGTGCGCTGCGGGGCTGCTGGCGTCGTCCGTCGTACCCTGGATGGCATTCCCCTTCGGCTGCGGCGCGGGGTCCGGAGGGCACGCTTCGGAGAGCGATGCCGCCGTCGAGGGATCCTCGGGGGACGGCACCACGGCTCGCCCCGACGGTGAGGGCGGAGCCCACGGCGACGGCGGAACGGACGCGTCCGCGGACCAGACATCGGAGGCGGCCGCCGTCACGCCGACGGTGATGCCGATGGGAAACGCGCTGAACGCGGGTGCCCTCGCCGTCATCGTGAACGCCGACGATCCGGTCTCGGTCGCCGTGGGCGCGTACTACCAGCAGAAGCGAAAGCTCCCCGCCGCGAACGTCGTTTCGGTCCACGTACCCGCCGGCGCGAACATCACGAGCGCTCAGTTCGCCACCGTGCAGTCGGCGGTCGATGCGGCCCTTCCCGCGGGAATCCAGGCGCTGGCCCTCTCGTTCACGCAGCCGTACGAGGTCGACGGGATGTCGATCACGAGCGCCTTCGCCTTCGGATACGACGCGAAGTGGACGAACACGACGGGGGGCGCGTGCGGCGTCACCGCCCAGAACCCGTACTTCGACACGGATGATCCCGCGCCGTACACCAACCTCCAGATGCGGCCGACGATGATGCTCGCGGGCGCCTCGCAGGCCGACGTCGAGGCCCTCGTGGATCGCGGAGTCGCCGCCGACGACACCCACCCCGACGGCGGCGCGTACATGGTCATCACGTCCGACGCCGTGCGGTCGGTCCGGAGCTTCGAGTTCGAGGAGCTCGCCGCCTCGTGGGACCCCGCGACGGGCGTGAACTGCGTCATCCAGGACAACTCCGACGGCGGCTCCTCGGACGCCCTCACGGGGAAGAAGGACGTCCTCTTCTACTTCACCGGCCTCGCATCGGTTCCCGACATCGACGCCGACACGTACCTGCCGGGCGCCTTCGCCGATCACCTCACCTCGTTCGGCGGGCAGGTGCCGACGTCCGGCCAGATGAGCGCCGTGGCCTGGCTGAAGGTCGGCGCCACCGCGAGCTTCGGCACGGTCGTCGAGCCGTGCAACTACACGGAGAAGTTCCCCGATCCGAGCATCGCCGTACCTCGCTACTTCCAGGGCGCGACCGCGGTCGAGGCCTACTGGAAGTCCGTGCAATGGCCCGGCGAGGGCCTCTTCATCGGCGACCCGCTCGCGGCGCCCTGGCGCTCGCCCGTCGTCACGTTCCAGAACGGAACGCTCACCATCAAGACCTCCGCCCTGAAGCCCGGCGCGGCCTACCGCCTCGAGGGCGGCCCCTCCGCCACGGGCCCCTTCTCCGTGGTGCAGGGCGGCATCTCGACGACGAAGTACGACTACGTGACGATCACCGTCGCGAACGCGAAGGACGCCTTCTACCGGATCGTGCTCGACGTCGACGGCGGCGCCGACGCCGGCGGCGGTTGACCATCGCGCGCGGAGCGAGAGCGGCGCCCTACTCCTCCAGGATCACGTCCGTGAGCTTCGCGGGATCGGCGCGCACCCGCACGGTCTGGCCCATGAGCATGGCCACCTGGTGCTCGGGAACGAGCTTCGTGAACGATGCGGCGTAGGGCCCGTGCGGTCCGGCGACCTGGAGGACGAACTGGTACACGGGGATCTCGTTGATGCGGGTCCCGGTCATGCCTGCATCGACGATGCGGGCTTGCAGGGGAAGCCCGTTCACGCGGAGCCACGCCGCACGCTTTCCCTTGGCGCGCCCTCGCACGAAGACGACGAGACCGATGGCGAAGAACGCGAGGCCGATGAGCCCCGGCGCGAGGCCGGCGGTCCAGTCTACGGTGACCGTGACGACGACGCCGGTCGCGAGCATGAAGAGCCCAATGACGGCGAAGATGGCGCCGAAGAGCGTCGTGATGCCCCCGGCGCTGGCCGCCGCGCGCTGCGCCCCTTGCTGCGCAGCGGCCGAGGTGTACGCCGCGCCCGACTGAGCGCACACGTTCATCTGCGGGAAGCGCGCGCGCACGAGGTCGAGCATCGAGGCATCGGGCAGCTCGCGCAGGATCTGCGACGCGAGAGGGACGTTGCCGAGCATCTCGTAGGCGTTCGCGCGGAAGACGGACGCCATGGGGTCCATCGAGTCGACGATGGGAACCGCGTCCTTCTGCGGCCCGAGGAGCGCGAGGACGCGGTTGGGATCGCGATCGAGCGTGGCGGCGACGGCGCTCGACACGCGGTACTCCGAGTCGGCGTCGATCTCCGGCGCGTTGGGCATCATCAGCGAGAGCCATTGCTGCGCGCCGGCGCGGTCGTTCGTGCTCGCGGCGAGCCGGACGAGGCGACCGAGCTGTTCGATCTTGTGGCGCGGCAGGACCGCGGCGTCGTACGTGCTCTCGGTCAGCGCCCGGGAGAGCTGCGGCTGCTGCTGCACGAAGGGAGCCTGGCTGAGGAGGAGCACGAGGGTGGCCATGTCCTCGCTGGCCGCCACGTCACCCTGCTGCGAGCGCGTGCGAAGGCTTTGCCAGATCGCCATCCCCTCCTGCTCGCGTCCGGGCTGGATCCCGGGCCCTCCGAGCACCGCGAGCAGGTTCGGCGACGCTTGCCGCGGCCTTCCGTCCTGCACCCGTAGCTGCTGGAGGCGCGCGGGGTCGTTCTGCGGCATCGGCAGCATGCCGGCGGCGCCCATGGCGCCCGGTCGAGGAGGGAGCACGTACGGCGTGCGGCACTGCGCGCACGCGACGTTCCCGCCCTGCTCTGGGCCCCCCTGGGCGGTGCTGCAGCCGGGACATACATAGAGGCGTTGCTCGGTGGCGGCGCGGTAGTTCATCGATCCCCGATGCTAAGTCCAGGCCGGTTCCGGCGGGAGCCGCATTCCTTCTCGCCGGCCGGGGCCCGGATGGTATGAAGCAGCCGCTCGTCGCCGAGCGATGACGCACCGCGGAGCAATCGTGTCCCTCAAGAGCCGCCTGTCTCGAGTCCCCGAGGGCGCGGGGGTGCTCTTTTTCATCCAGATCTTCGCGACGCTCGGGTTCGCGGTTCTCTACTCGACGCTCGTCCTCTACGCGACGCGGCATCTGCATTTCCCGGCCAAGAAGGCGACCATCATCATGGGCGTCTTCGGGGCGTTCAACTACGGGCTGCACCTCTTCGGCGGGTACCTCGGCGGGCGATTCCTCAGCAATCGCAACCTCTTCGTGGGCGGGATGGCGCTCCAGGTGTTCGGCTGCGGGTGCATCGCGGGCGGCACGGTGCCCCTCCTCTACTGGGGCCTGGCGCTCTTCCTCACGGGCAGTGGCTTGAACGTGACGTGCATCAACATGATGCTCACGCAGCGGTTCAAGCCGGACGACGTCCGCCGCGAGGGTGCGTTCCTCTGGAACTACGCCGGGATGAACGTCGGCTTCTTCGTCGGCTTCACGGCGGCGGGGCACTACCAACTGACCGAGAGCTACTCGAGCCTCTTCATCTTCGCGACGATCGGGAACTTCGTCGCGATCGTGCTGGCCGCCGTCTACTGGCGCACGCTCGCCGACCGCAACACGCCGCTCGTCGAGGAGGCGAGCCGTCGAAAGTTCTCCGCGCGCTTCGCGGGAGGGGTGGCGATCCTCCTCGGCCTGGTGCCCGTCGTCTGGTTTCTGCTCCAGTACCCGGACGGGACCGAGACGCTGGTGAAGGGGATCTTCGCGTGCGTCGCGCTCGCGCTCATGTGGCTCACGTTCCGTCACCCCGACGCGCGCGAGCGGAACAACATGTGGGCCTTCATGGTGCTCGCGGTCGGGTCGCTCGTCTTCTGGGCCCTCTACCAGATGGCGCCGAGCGGCCTGCAGCTCTTCGCTGTGAACAACGTCGAGCGCCACGTGTGGGGCATCGAGATCGCGCCGCAGTGGATCCAGAACATCAACACCGTGGTCATCGTCGTCGGCGGCCCGATCATGTCGGCGCTCTTCACGCGGCTACGCGCGCGCGGCTGGAACATCGACATCCCCCGCCAGTTCGCGGCCGCCGTGCTCCTCATGGGGTTCGGCTTCCTCGCCCTGCCGGCGGGCATCGTCCTGGCCGGCGGCAGCGGGATGGTCGCGTTCTCGTGGCTCTTCCTCAGCTACGTGCTCCAGAGCATCGGGGAGCTCCTCATCTCGCCGATCGGGTACGCGATGATCGGCAAGCTCGCGCCTCGCAAGTACCAGGGCATCTTCATGGGCTCCTGGATGCTCGTCACGGGCCTCGCCTCGCTCTTCGCGGGCGACTTCTCCGGGATGATCCCGGAACCAGGCGAAGGCACCGCGGCCACGACGAACCCGGTGTACGCGAAGCTGTTCACGGAGCTGGGGTGCGGCAGCCTCGCTGTCGGCGTGGCGCTCGTCATCCTGGTGCCGTTCCTCCGCAAGCTCATTCGCGACGAGGCAGCGCCTGCCGACGTCACTGGCCCGGCGGCTGAACCGGCGACTCCTTGAGCGTGTACTGCTGCGACACGATCGAGGAGAGCGGTGCCCCGACGGCGCACGCGATGGCCGTGACGACCACGGTTCCCGTATCCGGATCGACGATCGGCGGGGTGATGCTCACGGAGCCGGGCTGACCGATGCCGGCGCTCGCCTCGTAGGTCGTCGCGCCGCCCTTGCAGGTGGCCGCGCCGCCCGAGACCATGCAGGCGGGCGTGCTGCCGTCCACCGTGAAGCAGATGGTCGCCGCCGTCGCGCCGTCCGAGAGGTTCACTGCGAAGGGATGGTCCTCGGTCGTGGACGGCGGATCGAAGGCGGGCGCCGTCAGGTCCTCGCCCAGGTCGATGATGAACGACGACGCCGCGACCGCGGACGCGGTGCACACGCCGGGCGCCACGGCGACTGCCTCGATGGTCCGGTTCGACGCGATGGGAATGGGCGCGTCGTACATCACGCCGTTCGCCACCGAGGGCTTCGTGCCGTCCATCGTGTAGAGGACCCGAGCCCCCGTCTCCGGGGAGGGAAAGCCGGAGGGCGCGTGGATGGTGACGGCCGTGCCGGCCTGCACGGAGCCGCCGATCGGGTCGATCGTGGGGGCTTCGCAGGCAGGGAGCTCGACGGCGTGGCCGGGGGACTCGTCGGCGGAGGCCGCGCCTGTCGGGTCGGTGTCCGTGCCGTTCCCGCCGCAAGCCGGCAGGGCGAGAGAGACGCCCAGCGCGACCGCGAGGTTCGCGAGCCGGGTGGAGCTCGCGGACGCGCGCGCCGAGCATCGCCGCCATTGGCGTGGCGAGATTGTCCTGCCGATCGGGGAAGTTCGTTCGTCGCTCATCCGCCTGCACGCCGAGTGCATCGCGCGTACCGCGGTCGGCGAGAGCTCTAGCGCTGCGCCCGCCCCAGCGACACGCCGAGCAGCAGCCAGGCGACGCAGAGGACGGCCATCGCTCCGACGAGGACAGGCCCCCCGGCGCCTTCGAAGCTCACGGCGCCCAGGGCATCCCCGCTCCGGTACACGAACGTGTCGACGAAGCTCTTCGCCTTGTACTTGTCCTCGGGCCGCACGACCGTGAACAGCACCTCCCGCGCCGGCTTCGTCACGGCGAAGTCCAGCGTGCGGCGCGCAACCTGGCAGACGACCAGAACCGCGAGGACGGGCGCGACGCGGAGCGCCACGAAGCAGCCGAACGTGAAGACGGGCAGGACGGCGAGGGCCGTCGCGATGCCCACGTGCCGCAGGGTCCTTCCCACCACGAAGACCTGGAGCAGGAGGGTCGCGGCGTTCACCGCCAGGTCCATGCGGGCGAAGAGCGCTGCGCGCCCGGCCGTCGTGGGGATGGCCGCCTTCACGATGCGGGCCTGTTCCAGGTAGAGGAACGTCGACGAGAACGTGAAGAGCACGAGGTAGGCGCATATCGCGAGCAGGAAGGGGTCACGCACCGCCGTCGCGAGCCAGCGCAGCGTCCCGCCGGTCGGGACGGTGTCGTCGCGGGGCGCCGCGGCCGGGGCCGATCGCGCCACGCCGTTTACGCACGCCACGGCGCACTCGAGCAGGAGTGCAGCGGGTAGGAGCGTCGCGGCCGCGCCGGTGCGCTCGACGAGCAGCGCGGTGAGCAGAGAGCCGAGGAGCGCTCCCAGCGACCCGCCTCCGCCGATGAGGGCGAAGAGGCGTATCCCCTGCGCGCGCGAGAAGACATCCGCCATGAGCGACCAGCCCAGGGTGATGGCGAGCAGGTTGAAGACGCTCGCCCAGACGAAGAACGCGCGCGCCGCGCCGGGCGCCACGTCGGGACGGCGAAGGACGAAGAAGAACCCCACGAGGGTCGCCGCGAGGAACCGGTACGCGAGCGAGACGAACCGCCGACGCGGCAGACGGGAGACCGCCGCGGACACGAACGGCGCGAGGAGGAGCGTGAGCCCCAGGGTGAGGAGGAAGAGCCGGGGCACCTCGCGGGCCTCGCCCACGACCGCCATCGCGTCGCGCAGGGGCCGTAGCAAGTACCAGCTCGCGAATACGCAGAAGAACAGGCCGAAGGACCACGCGACGGTCGCCCGCTCGCTGCGGCGGGCCCTCATGCGTGGGCTTCGTGCCAGCGCCGGAGGAGCTCGGCCTCCCGCTCGGGCGAGATCCCCGGCGACATCTTCGCGCGGACCTCGTCGGGCTGCGCCCGCCACCACGCCAGCGCGGCGGCCGCCGTCTCGCGGGGCGGCCGGAAGCGGAGGCCGCGGGCGATCGCGCGCGCCGCCGACACCCGCGCGAACCCGGCCTCGTCATCGTTCGACGACACGGCAGCAGGGAAGTCGTCCCACCCCCCCGCCTTGTTCGTGGCGAGCCAGGGTTGGTCGATCCACGTGACGCGCACGTCGCTCGGCACCGCGGCGCGAACCTCGTCGAGGACGGCACCGAAGAGGGGCTTCTCGGGCCCCACGGCGTCGAAGACCCCCATGGTCCCCTGCTCCACGACCGTGACGATCCACTCCCCGAGATCGCGCACGTCGATGAACTGCATCCGGTCGTCGGGGACGCCGGGCGCGATCATCTCGCCGCCCCGCGCAACGCGGACGGGCCAGTAGGTGAACCGCGCCGACTTGTCGCGCGGGCCCGCAATGAGGCCCGAGCGGATGCTCGTCGAGCGCCCCGGCATGGCGCGCTCCGCGGCCTGCTCCGCGAGCACCTTGAGGGGTCCGTAGGTCGTCTCGTCGATCTTCTTGATGTCCTTCACCTCGAGGCCCGACGGGAGCGACAGGACGGGCGAGCTCTCGTCGATCGGCTGACGCCCGATCGCGTAGACCGAGATCGTCGACAGGAACACGTAGTGGCCGACCTGGTCGCGCAGGAGCTCGGCGGCCCGCGTCACGAGCGTCGGCCCCGGAGCCCACGTGTCGACGACCGCGTCCCACGACCGACCACGGAGGAGATCGAGCTGCGTCAGGCGGTCGCCGAGGATCGTCTCCACGTCCGGGAAGAGGCCCGGAGCGGTCTTGCCGCGGTTGAACATCGTGACGGCGTGGCCTCGGCGCCGTGCCGCCTCGACGATCGGCGGTCCCGCGAAGCCCGTCCCGCCGAGCACGAGGATCCGCTTCGGACGGGGGGACGACGGCGACGGCGCGGGAGACGCCTCACTCGCGACGCGCGCGCTGCTCGCGGTTGCGTTCGCCTGCGCCGCCCCCGCCGCCGGAAGCTGCGGCCCTGCGCAGCCGCCGAAGACGCCCGCGGCCACGATCCCCTCGAGCAGGTCCCGGCGCCGGATCTCCATGCGGACTTAACACCGGAGCGGCGAAAAGGTTCACTGCGCCTCGCGGCGAAATGCACCACGCGAGGCAGCGCTTCCGTCGTGCGCACACCCAAACACGACGAAACCGGCGATGGCAGCGCTGGTCCGGCCGTTGCTCTTGCGGGAAGGCATCATGCTCTACTGGGCCGCCATCTTCTTCGTCATCGCTCTCGTTGCTGCCATCTTCGGTTTCGGCGGGATCGCCGCCAGCGCCGTCGGGGTGGCCAAGATCCTCTTCTTCGTGTTCCTCGTCCTGGCACTCGTCTCGTTCCTCTTCGGCCGCCGGGTCACCGTTTGAAGGCGACGCAGCGCGGCCTGGTGCTCGCGCTCGTCATCGTCGTCGCGGGTGGCACGGCTTATCTCTCGCGGGGAGGGGGGGCCCCGCCCGAGCCACGCGCCGCGGCCGACACGACGGACCCCGCGCCGCCCGGAGAACCGATCGCCGACTGGTGCGCGACGGGATACACGCCCATCGGTGGCGGGTGCCTCGCGCTGCCCGCGTCGCGGAGCGCGTCCCCGGCGCTTATCGTCTACCTCCACGGGCGCTACGCGAAGGACGCGTCGTCCGAGGAGTCCGATCGCCAGCGCCGCCTCGCCGTACGCGCGAACGAGCGTGGAGATGCGGTCCTCGCCCTGCGTGGCCGCCTCGGCGCGTGTGGCTCCGCGCAGCTCTCGAACTGGTACTGCTGGCCGAGCAACGACCGCACGGTGGGAGAGGCCTCCGACGTCGTCGCGTCGTGGCGAGGGGCCCTCTCCGAGGCCGCGCGGCGCTCGGGCGCCAGCCACCGGTACGTCCTCGGGTTCTCGAACGGCGGGTACTTCGCGAGCGTGATCGCGGGCCGCAGGTTGCTCGGCGCCGACGCCTACGTGGTCGCGCACGGCGGCCCGGTCGAACCGCCGGCGGCGGGAAAGTCTACGCCGCCGGTGCTCCTCCTCTCCGCCGACGACGACGTCGCGCAGGACGACATGCTGCGCCTCGACCAGGAGCTCACGCGGTCGGCCTGGCCGCACGACGCCTACGCCCGCGCAGGCGCGCACGGCCTCACCGATCAGGACCTGGACGCGGCGCTGGCGTTCTTCGAGCGCGCCGGCGAACCGATGCCGCTCGCGCCGCCGCTCGCCGGGCTGCACCGCGCGACGCACCATCCGCACGCCGTTCCGGGCGTCGAGCCCGCGCCGCCCGAGAACGCGGCCCTCGAGACGGCGAACGAGGAGCCGGCGTGGCAGAGGGCGGAGTCGCCGTCGGAGGAGACGGCCTTCCCCTGATCGGCGTCACGCGGCGCCGGTCACCTCGACCAGGTCTCCCACGCGCACGACACCCTCGCCGTCGTGCGCGAGGTTCTGCCCGAAGTACACCTTGTGCTCTCGCTTGCGGTAGGTCGCGAGCGTCTTGAGGGGCTCGGCGTGCCTCACCCCCGTCGCGATGTCGATGGTGGGGATCGGGCAGCGGTCGCACGGCTTGGCGACGCGGAAGCGGATCGCGCCGACGCGCACCGACGTCCACCCATCCTCCGCATACGGCAGGGCGCCCTCGACGACGATGTTGGGACGGAAGCGCGCCACCGGGATCACCTCACCCATGCGCGCACACAGGTCGTCGTGCGATGCCTGGCTCACGAGCAGAAACGGGTACGCGTCCGCGAAGCCGACGATGTCCCCGGCCCGCGCGTAGCGGGGGTCCACCGTGCGTTCCACGTCGTCGGGCATGTGGACGAGGTCGACCGGCATGCCGAGATAGCGCGAGAAGTACGTCGCGGCCTCCGCCGACACCGAGACGGCCGTCACCGTGTCGTTCCAGATCACCACCTCACGGCGCGCGCCGCGCGGCTCGAAGGAGACGACGAGCGAGGGAAGCTCGGGCGCGTTCACGACGAGACGGCCGCCCGTCTCGTCGATGGCCACGTCGACGAGCGCGAGGCGAGGCTCCTCGCGCTGCGTGATGAAGCGGCCCGTCTCGTCGACGAGCAACCAGCGGCGGTCGTGCCGGGGGCCCCGGCGCTCGACGCGCAGCTCTTCCACGCCTATGCCGCGGAGCGACTTCACCGGGTAGACGTAAAGAGATCGGACCCGCAGCACACGGGGAGGGTAGCAGCGCCCGACGCCTGGTCGTGGCGTGCGGGACGGACGCGTTGCAGGCGGCGTCAGCGTGCGAGCGCCAGGTCTCCGAACACGAGGTGCACGAACGCGCCGTCCTCGGCGACGCGTGGAAGGTCGACCGGGTACGTGGGCGCCGTGCTACCCGAGCCGTTCTTGGCGGACCACGACGATACGAGCGGCTGCACCTCGTAGCCTGCGCGGAGGCCGACGAGGACGCCGTTGAAGCCCTTGCCGCCCTGCTTGAACGGAACGAGGTAGTCGACCTCGACGAGGGCCTGCAGAGCGAGCGCATAGCTGGTCGCACCCGAGCTCCCGTCGGCGAACCCCAGGGGGTTCTTTGCGCGCGGTGGCAGGCCGCCGGGGTCGAGGGAGAGGGTGGTCGCGCCATAGCCGAGCCCGAGCATCGCGTAGGTACGCAGGTTGCGCCGCGCGTAGAGGATCCGACCGGCGTGGATCATGAACTGACCGGCGGTGAGCGAGAGCTGCCGCCCGTCGTCGGCGTTCGCGTTCGCCATCGCGAACTGGAACTCCATCCCGCCCTCGCATCCGCACCCGTCCACCCAGCCGCGGATGCCCAGGCCGCCGCTTCCGGGGTTCTCCGCGAACGTGGAGTACCCGAGCGACGAGAGCCGCTCGTTCAGCGCCGTCGCGTTCCATCCGGCGTGGCCCGCGAAGAGGTACACGGCGAGCCCTCCGGTCAGCCGCGGTATGGGCGCGGCCGTGGGCGTGGACGGGGGCGGGGGTTTGGGCGAGGGCGTGGACTCGGGCGCCGGCGCCGGCGGCACGCTCTCGGCGCGCGCGAACGTCGGAAGGGCGAGCAGGAACGCGAGGGAGAGGACGGCCACCCCGACGACGGGCAAGCGCGCGCGGGCAGGCGTGCAAGACGAGCGCATACCCCGTGGAGAGCAAGGATGCAGCCGCGCGCGTCGCGCGGTGTTTTCGCGCGGGACCGCGGTCGTCGTGAACGAGCCTTCACGCGCAGGCGGCGAGAGCATTCATGCGCAGGGTCCTTCGCACGCACCCGGCGAAACACCCGGCCGTTTCGCCGTGACGGCGGCGTGTTTCGGCCGATCGTGCCGGACGCACCCTCCGTCGTCGGGTTTCGCGGGGTTGCGCACTCGGACGGCGCGCCTGACGCCGTCATCTCACGGGCACGCTTCGTGCGCATGCACCACGATGACGGAGGTCCCCGTGATCGCTCGACGGCTCTCGTTCGCTGCACCGCTGTTCGTTTCGTTCTTCGCGCTCGGCGCGTGCGCCGGCAGCACCGGCGGCACGTCGGGCGGCGGTGACGCCGGGGGCACCTCGTCGTCCGGGTCGGGCGCGTCCGGGTCGTCCTCGGGGTCCAAGTCGGGCTCCTCGTCCGGCTCGTCCTCCGGATCGTCGTCGGGGTCTTCGTCCGGTTCGTCGTCGGGCTCCTCGTCGGGTTCATCCTCCGGCTCTTCGTCCGGAGCGTCCTCCGGCGGAGCGGACAGCGGCGGCGCGTCGGACGCCGGCGGCGATGGCGGCGTCCCGCCGAGCGGCGACGGCGGCGCGGGCCTCTTCGCGAACTGCAGCCTCCAGGGCGGCTGCCTCGCCGACTGCTCACCGCCCGCCAGCGATCCCATCGCGACCGGGAACAAGGACTACGACCTCTACGACGGCTGCTTCCTCGCCGGGATGCAGGCCGCGGGGATGACCGAGGCCTGGATGGGCCAGCTGCTCAAGTCGCAGGCGTACAACGAGAGCGGCATCACGCCGTCCATCTCGACGAACGACGGCGCGTGCGGTGGCCAGAACTGCGGCATCTGGGCGATCAGCGCGGGCTCGGTCTCCGGCGACTCGCCACCGGGGCCGTGCGGCTCGACGTCGAAGGACCCGAACACGGGCCAGGTCGACTACTCGCACAGCTACGGCCTCTTCCAGGACACGCCGGCGTGCGAGGGCACCTTCCTCCAGCCGTCGCTCCCCGCGGGGTACACGTGCACCGCCACGACCGAGGCCGACAACATCCCCTTCGGCACGAGCATCACCTTCTACTGCGAGAGCCAGACCTCGCTCGGCGTCGACACACCGACCGGCACCGCGAAGGGCTACATCAACGCCGTCCAGGACCCCAAGGACGCCCTCTACGCGACGTCGATCTTCAACCCCGCCTACCAGCTCTACGTCTACCTGGACTACTCGTGGGGCATCAACTTCCAGCAGGCGAACGCGAAGGCCAAGGGGTGCACGCAGACGCAGCAGTGGTACCTCTCGCTCGCCTACTGGCTCACGGGCAACGCCACCTCGAGCTGCACGCTGACCGGCGACGGCCTCTCGTACGTGAAGACCGCCATCAGCGACTACGAGACGGTCCTCTACAACCAGACCTGGCCGTACCCGGGGCCCTGAGCGGCGTCACTTCGGGCGGAAGCCGCCGTCGCCGGGGCCGAGCTCCGGCGGGAGCGCCTGATCGAGCGGCGGCGGCGCCGGTGCCGCCGAGGCCGAGGGCGCCGAGGGCGCGCTCCGCGACGGATCGGGCCCGATGTCGAGCGGGCGAGGCCAGAGCGCCCAGAGGACGAAGCCGACGATCCCCGCGACGACGACGCCGGCCGCGCCCCACTTCAGCCAGAGGACGATGACGCGATTGCGCTCGGCCCTCCGCGCCTTCTCCCGCGCGAGGGCCGCCGCGTGCTTCTTCTTGAAGTAGTGAACGCGGCTCCGGAGCTGCCCGATGGTGAGGTTCTTGTCGGCGCAGACCTGCTCGTCGGTCTTGCCCGTCTGCGCCTTGTAGCGGAGGAGCTCCAGCGTCTCCCGGTCGCGCGGCGACTTCGCGCGCTCGTCGAGCCACGGCTCGAGCAGCCAGCCCTCGGGCTCCGTGTCCATCGACTCGGGCGCCGCGACCTCGAGCTCCTCGAGCTCCTTCGACCCGTCGAAGTGCTTCGCGTAGCGCTTGTTCGCGCGGAAGTGCGCGCGCGCCGCGTTCAGCGTCGTGCCCGCAACCCACGAGCGCATGGTCGACTCGGCGCGAGGGCGCGCCTTCGCAGTGACGCACGCGAAGTTCCCCTCGGAGACGAGGTCGTTCACGAGAAACTCGGGGGCGAACTTCGTGAGCCTGCTGAGGACCACGCGAAGGATCACGTCCTGTCCCTCGTCGCTGCCGAGGTACGCCTCGAGCGTCTCGCGGGAGACCTCGGGCGGGGCGGCGGAGGGCGGGTCACTCGGGGCGGAGGACGGGTCCTTCGGGGTGGACGGGGGGTCCTTCGGGTCGGAGGACGGGAGCCTCGGGCCGGACGGCGGGTCCTTCGGCTGGGACGGCGGGTCCTTCGGGTCGTCTCCCTCCATGATCGCGTGGGACAGGGTGCGCAATGCGCGGGACGGGCGCAAGACCGAACGGGACGGGTGAAGGACAGGGGCCGAGGAGGCCGGCCTTGCGTGGGACGGACGAGGGATAGGGGCCGAGGAAGCGCGCCTCGTAGGGGACGGGCGAGGGACAGAGGCCGAGGAAGCGCGCCTCGCGTGGGACGGACGAGGGACAGAGGCCGAGGAAGCGCGCCTCGCATGGGACGAGCGAAGGACAGGGGCCGAGGAGGCGCGCCTCGCATGGGACGGGCGGGGGACAGAGGCCGAGGAAGCGTGCCTCGCATGGGACGGACGAGGGACAGAGGCCGAGGAAGCGCGCCTCGCGTGGGACGGGCCAGGGACAGAGGCCGAGGAAGCGCGCCTCGCATGGGACGAGCGAAGGACAGGGGCCGAGGAGGCGCGCCTCGCATGGGACGGACGAGGGACAGGGGCCGAGGAAGCGGGCCTCGCGAGGGACGGGCGAGGAACTGGGCTCTGAGTCTTTGGCGTAAGGCCAGCCGCCAGTTCGCCTGGGCCATTCGTCGCGAAGGAGAGAGGCCGGGGCGACGAGGCAAGCAATGAGGTCGGGGGCACGCGCGGGCGTCACGCAAACGATTCCGAACTGTCGCAGTAGGGTCGAAGCGCGCTCCCACTGGGCGTTGACAGACGATACCGGAAGCTGTTTCCTCGCACCTACCTCGCGAAGACGAGGGGCGGGGCGGGGGCGGATGGATCGGACGTCGGTCCCTTGCGCGTATCTCGCGCCGATCTCGACGACTGGAGAGAGGGGACACCATGCCGACGATCAAGCTCGCAAATGGTCTGGACGTGAAGCTGCTGAACGCTCCGCCCGACGACTTCGACCCGATGGCCGCGGACCAGGACACCCTGCTGGCGTACGGGTATCCGCGGCGTCCCGAGGATCCCGTCGCGCTGGCGCGCTGGCGACAGGTGCTGGGCAAGCCGCTCCGATTCATCACGCCGACGTTCAAGGTCGACCCGACCAAGCGCCACCGCCCGGCCAATCGAGTCACGGCTGGCACGACGGCCGGCTCGGCCACGTCGCCGGTTTGGTCCGGGGCGGTCGTGTTCGCGCCCACGAGCTCGATGCTCTATTCCGTCTGGGGCACGTGGATCGTCCCGGCGCCGCTGCCGGCCAAGAACGACGGTACTTGGTACTACTCGGCAGTATGGGTCGGCATCGACGGCGATGCTTCGCCGGACGTCTTCCAGGCCGGCGTGGAGTGCGAGGCGATGTCGCCTGCGAGCGGCCCGACTCAGACCAGGATCTACGCTTGGTGGGAGTGGTTTCCCGAGAACGAGGTCCAGATCACGAACTTCCCGGTCAGTGCCGGAGACAAGATTTCCTGCATCATGACGCTCAGCCTGCCGTACGAGTCGCGCATCCTCGAGGTCGGGACGACGTTCGCCCCGGAGACAGATGGCACCTGGCTCATGGCCGATTACGACCGAGACGGCATCCCCGACCTCGTCTTCATCAAGACCGCCAACACCGGCACCGGCAAGGTCGAGGTCCACGTGGCTTCGGGGGCCTCGAAGTACCAGACCCGTATCCTCGAGGTCGGAACGACGTTCGCACCTGAGACCGACGGGACCTGGCTCATGGCCGATTACGACCGGGACGGCATTCCCGACCTCGTCTTCATCAAGACCGCCAACACCGGCACCGGCAAGGTCGAGGTCCACATCGCCTCGGGCGCCTCGAAGTATCAGACCCGCATCCTCGAGGTCGGAACGACGTTCGCGCCTGAGACCGACGGGACCTGGCTCATGGCCGACTACGACCGCGACGGCATCCCCGACCTCGTCTTCATCAAAACGTCCAACACCGGCACCGGCAAGGTCGAGGTCCACGTCGCCTCGGGCGCCTCGCACTATCAGACCCGCATCCTCGAGGTCGGCACGACGTTCGCCCCCGAGACCGACGGCACCTGGCTCATGGCCGACTACGACCGCGACGGTATCCCCGACCTCGTCTTCATAAAGACCAGCAACACGGGGACAGGGATGGTCGAGATCCATATCGCTTCGGGGGCATCGAACTACCAGACCCGCATTCTCGAGGTGGCGACAACGTTCGCGCCGGAGAACGACGGGACGTGGTGCATGTCCGACTACAATCGCGACGGCATCCCAGACATCGTCTTCGTGAAGACGAGCAACACCGGGACCGGCACGGTGGAGGTGCACGTCGCCTCGGGCGCGGGATCGATGGCGTTCAACCTCGGCTCGGTGATGATGCGCAACGAGACGCAGGGGTCAGCGACCGCATTCCAATTCTCTGCGCCGCAGGGAACACGTCTAGTGGGCAACTGCGCCGAATGGATCGTGGAGCGGCCGGGGATCAACGGCACGACGAGCAACCTCGCAAACTACGGCACCGTCGAGTTCACGGGCGCCGACGCGCTCACCACTTTTGGAAAAACGCTCGAAGCGAGTGCAGGGGACACGCTCGACATGCTCGACGGTACCACCACGATTTCGACGGGAACGGCAAGCGCCGACACCGTGACCTGCAAGTTCCAGTAACGAGGCTGGGCGCAGTTGCGGCGGGGGTGGATCACAGTCTCTTGAACAGCGGCATCCACTTCGGGCTCGCCGATTCGCCCCACAGGATGGGGAGGCTGTTGTTCGGGCATCCCCGCTCGAAGACGACGGCGAGCTCCAGGTTGCCAAAGCCGAGCGACGCTTTGGGCTCGAGGAGGGCGCCCTTCGCCTTGGCGATCTCCCGCGCCCGCTGGCGTTCGTCCGGATCGGGGAAGGCCTTGCTGGATTGCCCGAACAGGCGGGTGGACTCGGCCAGGACCTCGCAGCAGTGGGTCTGCAGCCCGAACCGGAGCTCCTCGGCGAGCGCCTGGACCTGCTGCCAGCCCGCCTTGTGTGCCACGACCGTCGCGAAGACCACCTTGAGATCGCGCGTGCGCACCTGATCGCCGATGGCGTCGTGCAGCGCACGCAGGCCGGAGACCGCCGACTGTCCCGTGCCCACGAAGTCGTCCACCAGCACGACGACCTTCACGGCGTCGTCCGCATCGAGCTTCGCCCGCAGCGCCGTACGCTCCACCACGTCCTCGGCGCGTAGCCCCGCCTCGTCGGCGAAGAGGCCCGCGAAGTGCGCCCCGCTCTTCGCCGCGCCGTCGAGGTAGCTGACGACGAGCTCGCGGTTCGTGAGCGCCCGCGCGGACCCGAGACGCGGCGCTGCCACACGCCGAACGATCTCGTTGATCTCGACGAGCTTCTTGCGAACGAAGACGTTGCCGAAGAACTCCACGTTCTGGAGGAGGCGCACCATCAGGCGCTGGTCCGCCAGGTCCGGGAACTGCTCGAGCCATGCCTGGATCTTGTGCTCGGTCATCTGCGCGCCGCGGTAGCTCCCCCAGCGCTGCGACAGCTCGACCAGCTCCTGCGACTTGACGCGCAGCTCCTCCTGCCGACGGCGGCGCACGAGCGGCTCGTCGGGCGCGTCCAGAGTCGAAAGCATCTGCGCGATCCCGCGTGCACGGAGCCACTCGGCGAAGAGGGGCACCTTCACGTCGAAGACGCCTGCCGCCGCGTCGCCCTTCAGCACCTTCCGGCCGACGAAGTCGCGCAGCTCGACCTCGACGTCGACGCTCGCGACGATGGCGTGCTTGGCCACCGATGCCCCCGTGCACGGCCGCTCGGTCGCGAGCCGATCGGCGAGCGCAACGAGCACGCGCCGCCGCAGGTTCGAGCGCTCAGCGGCCCCGCTCCCGACGATGCCGTCCATCCAGAAGTGCTGGAACGCGTTCGACTCCACCTCCTGGGCGGTCGTGCGCACGGCGTGGTTCACCTCGAGCGCCGTCACGTGGCAGTCGCGGCGCTCGACGGCCGTGTGGAAGACCGTGCGGCAGACGAGGTTCGTGAAGAACGGGTTGCCCGCCGTCGCGTCGTACACCGCGTCGATGGCGCGGTCGGTGAAGTCGAGGATGCCCGCCGCGGGCTTCTGCACGAGATCGCGGTACGCCGGGCCGTCCTTATCGCGGTCGAAGTAGTCCACCTGCACGACCGCCCACTTGTTGAGCGTGTCGCCCTGCGCGTCGAGGATGGGGCGCATCTTCTCGCCGCCGACGAGCACGCACGCGATGCGCGGGCGCGACGTGAGGCTCCGCAGGCCGAGGAAGAACGCCTTGCCGAGGCCGTCGCGGGCGTAGAGCTCCACGGGGAGCTCGTCGAACTCGTCGAACACGAAGACGAGCTTCCCCGGAACGAGGCCGAGCACGTCCTCGAGGTAGTCGACGAGCGGCGAGAGCGATTCGAACTTCGCCGGCACGGGGAGCGCGGCGATGGCGGGGATCTCCTGCCGGAGCTTCTTGCATAGGCGCGTGCCCATCCGCTGCACGGTGTCGTGCGGGTTCTCCTCGATGTAGTCCCCGCTCTCGAGCACGACGACGTGCCAGCCCGCCTCCTGCGACCGCGTCGCCACGGCGCGCGCGATCGACGTCTTCCCGACGCGCTTCTGCCCGTGGATGATGGCCGACCCCGCATTGTCGGGCTTGAGCGACGCCATGAGCCGCGCGAGCACGTCGCCGCGGCCCACGAGCATGTCGGCGTCGCATGGCTCGAGCGAGTAGGGCGCTGCGTCCTTGATCCGGTCCCAGTCGACGTCGTCGCGCTGCGCGCGGAGCTCGAGAACGTGCTCCTCGTGGTGCGCGGTCCCGTCGAAGTCTCGCCACGAGAGCTGGAGGAGCACGTCGATCTTCTCGGCGGCGTGGTCGACGCGGCAGGGAACGTCCACGCGCTCCTCGGTGAACGGCGCCATGCGACCCACCAGCACCTCGGAGCGCTCCACCACGGCCGGCGCGTTCGGCACGACGAAGATCGACACGTCGAGCGCGTACCCGGGCCCCTCGCACCGCACGATGACCGGCAGCTCGAACGAGCTCCCCTTGCGCAGCGGGTAGCGCTTCTCGGTCGACGAGACGACCACGCGCGCCGGCCGAGCGAGCTGGTTGGTCGCGAAGTCGTCGGAGGCGAGCTTTGCGAGGCGCGAGACCACGCGCTCGAGGATCCACCCCGCGTACTCCGTCGGGCAGCCCGCGAGCGACTGCTTCGCGGCCTCCGCCGCCTCGACCAGCGCGCGGTGCGCCTCGACCACGCGCGCGTCGTTGCGGCTGTCGACGTAGTCCTCGGCCCGCGTGAAGAGCTCCCCGAGCGCGCCGTCCACGAACGTGGGCGGCAGGAACGCATCGAGCAGCACCTTGGCGTTCAGCGGCTTCGTCGCCCGCAGCGCCTTCATCAGCGTCGTACGGTGGCTCTTGAGGCGGTCGAGACTCGTCAACGTGGCCACCGCGCTCTCGAGCGACGACTGCGCCTCCGTCTGCATGGAGGCGAGGCGAGGCACCTTCACGTGCGAGCCGTCCGACGAGAACCCCGGAGGCAGCAGATCCGGTAGGTGCCCCTCGATGAAGCGAGAGACGAGCGAGCGAAACCCGTCGTCGAGCAAGAACGACATCGAGGGCATCGGAAGGGTGCGGAGGAGCGCAAGCGCAGCCTCCCGGCGCGGCGCCACCGGCGGAGGCGACTCGAGGAAGCGGCGGAAGGCGTCGGCGCGCGACTCGTCGTCTTCGGCTACCGCACCGGGGGCATTGACGGCAGCGGCCGACGCGCGCGCGAAGGTCGGATCGAACGCGAGGAGCGCGGTGAGGATCCTGCGGCGCGCGAGGAGCGCGGCGTCGCCCTCTGCGGGCGCATCGCGGTGGGCGACGACCGCGCGGTCTACCGCGTGGAGGAGGGCCGAGGGGGAGGAGGGCGTGAAGGGGGCGGCGGGCTGCGACCCGGAAGGCGGAGCGGCGGGCATGGTGCGAAGCGCGGGGATAGCATGAGGTTGGTAGGAAGGCGTGGGTCGAAGCACGAGGACTGTCGACGGCTTGCGGAGGGGGTCGAACCTCCGATGCCGCAGTCCGAACGAACCGGCCGACGGTCCTCGCCTCGGCTCCGGGAGGCGGTCGTCTCGTGCGAGGATGCTGGACACACCATGAGAGAGTCCACCCGAGACGAGCACGAAACGCGATCCGACTTCGTTCGTGGAATGGTGCAACGTACGGGGGATGCCGACGTTTTGCCCACCGGGCTCTCCACGCGACCGCGACTCACGATCGTGCAGTTCTGGCACGACCTCGCGCGGCTTCCAGACGACGTCAATGACTGCATTGAGTCATGGAGGCGGCTCGAGGTGCGGGGCTTCGACGTGCAACTGTTCGACACCGAGCGAGCCGCGGACCTCATTGCGAACAGACTCGGCCCACGGCACCAGAGGGCCTTCGAGCGCTGTTACCACCCGGCGATGCAGTCGGACTACTTCCGTCTCTGCTACGTGTTCCTCGAGGGCGGCTGCTATCTCGACGCTGATGACGTTCACAGTGGGAAGCCGATCGAACATCTCTTCGATGACGGGCGGCTGAAGATCCAGCCGCTTTGCTACGACACGGCTACGGACAGCATGGTGCCAGTTGAGGTTTTTGCTCGGCCTGGCGCCTACGCGCCGAGCTGGATCTTCTACTTCAACAACGACCCACTGCTCGCGGGTCCTGGCCACCCCATCGTCGAGCGGGCGCTCGCCAACGCAACGGCGGCGCTCGAGTTCCCCTCCAGCAGCGAACTGCCCGATATCCAGTCCACCACGGGTCCTGGCAACCTCACCAGAACCATCTTTGAGCTCGCACAGGAGCATGCTGAGACAGCGCCCGCCCTGCTCGTGTTGCGGGACTGGGAGGCCGTTTCCACCAGCAGGTGGCCGCTCAGCTACCGACACGATGCAAGGAATTGGCGGCTGTCGGATCGCAGGGCATATGAACCCCAACGGTGACGCATGAACCAGACGAGGCGCATTTTCGCGCCCGCGAGGTTCTTGTACCGGCTCGCCTTCGAAGGGCGACGGCTATTGCCGCGGCAGCGCTGCAGCGCTTTCGGCGCCGCTGACGGTGCTGAGCGGATCGAGCGCATCTACGTCATCAACTTGGATCGCGAGTGCGATCGCTGGCGCCACATCATGCGGGAGCTCAGCCAAATTCTGGACTCGTCAGGGGACGCGCTCGCGGAGCGCATGACGCGATTTCCCGCCGTCGATGCGCGGAGCTTCGAGCAGTCACCTGTCCATGACGGCGAGGTCGACCCGTCCTACACACTGAGTGATCAGCTCTTCGTGGAGCCACAGCCGCGCGTGCGGCCCGACCGGTTCGAGCTCGGTCGTCCGATCCGAATGAGCCGCCCCGAGGTCGCAGTCGCGCGCTCGCACATTGGGGTCTGGCGCAGGATCGCGGCAGGCAGGGATGCCTATGCGCTCGTGCTCGAGGACGACGCATGGTTCAGGCGAAAGTTCGGTTCGTATCTCGATCGGACCTGGCGCGAGCTGCGGCCGGAGCGCGACGGAGCCCCGCGCTTCGATATGCTTTATCTATCCTACACAGAGGTGGATGGGGGAGCGCCGAAGACGCTGCTCTCCCCCAGCGTGTTCCGGGCTGTGCGCGGGCTCTGGTGCCTTTCGGGTTATGTCCTCTCGCGCGATGGTGCACGCAAGCTGCTTGAGCGGCTGCCCTGCCGGGGACCGATCGACCTATGGGTGAACCATCAGTTCAGCACACTCGACGTGCGGGCGACCCGGCAGTCGCTGATCGGCCAGCGCTTGGACAGGGAGTCGAGCAACTCCTATTCGATCCTCCCAACCCTAGGCCGGATGGGTGTTCTTGACAGCGAAGGAGAGTCGCTGTTCCAGGTACGCCCTCGACAGCGTCCGGTGTTCGCCTTCGGTCGCGCAGGCTCCGGCCTCTCGTCGCTCGCCATGGCGCTTTCGATGCTCGGGTACCGCTGCTGCAGCGATCTTCAGGACCTCCCGGAGCACGAGCGGAGCCAGCTCCTCGCAGGCGGGGCGGACCGCGTATTCGACGCCTATGTGAACATCGGGTCGCTCGAGGGCAGCGCGGCGGCGCTGAGGGAGCGCCACCCCGGCGCGAGATTCATCATCGCCGCGCGTGAGAGCGCCTTGGACGGCGGAGGGACCAGGCTCCCTCAGGGCCTGACTAGCGGCGACGTCGCTTTCCTTCCCGCAGACGCGCCCGACAAGTGGAAGGTAATCTGCGAGCACCTTGAGTGCGCGCCGCCCATCTGCTCGTTCCCTGAGATCGCCGACCTTGGCCAGTGGCCGCTCCAAGACCCGGCCGAGTTGCCAAACCCGACACGCGCCGCCTTGAGGGAGCCCAGGCGCGATCCATCCCCCTGGGTGGTGGAAGGGTACCCGGGATGGAAGGGGATCCGCGCCTGCCCCGACAACGGCACGACGAGCTCCAAAGCACGCCTAAGCTTTCGCGACCGCCTGGAGGTTCTCGACCTCGACCGCTGGCTGCCAAGAGATGACACGTTCCCGGGCAACCTAGGCATATTCTGCCCCGCCAACGTGGACTGCCGCGCCGGCGTGGGCGCCGTGCTCAGCGTGAGGAGCGAGCCGCTCGGCGTTCGCAACTACAGCGCAGCCGCGCTGTCGAGCCGCAACCGGTTCCGGTTCGGCAGGTTCGAGGCGACTGTTCAGGCATCGAAGGTGCCTGGCGTGATCACGGGGTTCTTTCTGCACCGCGACTCGCCACGGCAAGAGATCGATGTCGAGATCGTCGGCAAGCGGCCGGACCGTCTCCTTGTGAATGTATTCTACAATCCGGGTGATGAGGGGGCGACCTTTGACTACGGTTACCGGGGGAGTCCAAGCATCATCGCGCTTGGATTCGATGCATCCGAGTCCCCACACCGATTCGCCATCGAGTGGAACCCCGGAAGCATCCGATGGCTGGTCGACGACCAGTTGATCCACGAGCGGGTCAACTGGAACCCAACGCCGATCCCCCGGCTCCCGATGACGTTGCACGTCAACACGTGGCCCTCTCGCTCGCGCGAGCTCGCCGGACGGCTCGCTGACCGCCGACTTCCGACGTCAGCCGTGGTGAGCTCGATCGCCGTCGAGGCCATCGTGGCCGGCGATTAGAGACGAGCAGCCCAAAGGGCTCTGCATCCGTCGACCTACGCGGGGAAGATGATCTCGCGAACCGCAGGCTCCAGCCGGAACGTGAGCTTGTAGGTGGGCGGTGCGTCCCCCGTCTGAGCGACCATGCGGGCGGTCAACAGTTCGCTCTCATGCTCCCAGCGATCGTGGTGCTCTTCGGTGAGCTCGTGCGGCATGTCCGAGAACATCACGACGTTGCGAGGGATCTTCGGCTGGCGCCAGGGGTTCTCGTGCCCGCCCGTCCATGCCGCAAGCGCCACGTAGGGTGCGCATCGTGTAACGGGCATGGTGCTCAGCGCTCCGAGGCCCATGACCCGTGACAATTTGCCTCCGGGCGTTCTCCACGTGAGCGCCACGTCGAGCGTGGCGCCGCTGCCATCGAGCTCCTTCGCTTGCCACCGCTCGTCCTGGCAGAGCGTGCGAAGCAAGTGGGCGACGCTGGAACCCGTACGCAGGCGAGGAAAGCTGAGAATGATCGCGCGCCCCTCCTGCGCCGCGTCGTCCATCGCAGCGTTCACCAGTGCGGGAGTGCGCTCGTCCGGAAGGCCGGGGAGAGAGCGGTAGCGAACCGCCTTGCTGTGTGGCTTCGCCAGGTGCGGCGCGAACATGCAACCCGACATCGCGCCCTGCAACCAGCGCCGCATCACAGCGTCGCTGGGGAGATCCCCCTCGGTGGCCACTACTTGTCGAGCAGCAGCTCGCTCGCGCGGTCCGAGCTGATGACGAGGCGCGTTTCGCCCTCGTCGTCCTTCACGACGACGACCCCGGCGCGCTCGGCTTCGAGCGTGGCTCCACGCGGGTCGTTCAGGTAGTCCTGCAGCCCAATCTCAACGGTGCTCAGCTCAGTTCCTACCATGACCGGAACCCCCGTTCAGCTACGCAAGCTACGGCGCGCTCCGGGGATCGTCAAGCTCAGACAACCTCGGTCGCTACAGCAGGGGTAGTGCGACCATCCCGCCCATGAGTGACGCCGCGGTACGCACCTACGCTCCGGCGGCCTGCGCCCCGTTCCGCCGGCTCGCCGCGCGGCTCGGCGCCCTCTCGAACATGGCTCGCGGCTTTCCCCTCACCGTGAGCGCCGTCACGTTCTCCGCCTCCGAGGCGCTCTACCAGTCCCTCCGCTTCCCGCACCTGCCCGACGTGCAGCGCGCGATCGCCTCCGCGCCCGATCCGCAGTCGGCGAAGCACGCCACTACGCTGTGGCGCACGCGGTCACGCCCCGACTGGGACGCCGTGCGTGTCGAGGCGATGCGCTGGACCTTGCGGGTGAAGCTCGCGCAGCACGCGAAGGCGTTCGGTGAAGTGCTCCTCTCCACGGGCACGCTCCCGATTGTCGAGGTCTCCACGCATGACGACTTCTGGGGAGCGAAGCCCCAGGCTGGCGGCACCTACGTGGGGGCCAACGTGCTCGGCGTGCTTCTCACCGCGCTGCGCGACTCGCTGCGTGGTACGCCGCCTTGCGGGGCAGCTCCTCGGCATTTCGCGTCGGTTCCACCGCCCGCTATCCCGAACTGCCTCCTCTTCGGCGCTCCCATTCCGGAGATTCCCGGGACGTGCGCCGAACTCGGCGAGTAGGGCAAAGCGATGAGCAAAGCCGGCTTGAAGACTGGGGCCATAGGGTTTGTCGACGCCCTCGGTTTCAAGGGAATCTGGCAGCGGGAGGATGTCCGGTCCGATCCAATGGCGGTCGTGCGGAAGCTGCTGTCCATAACCCGGCAGGTGCCCGGTTATATTGGGTCAGGGCAAGCGCGGCGCCAGGTATCGGTAGCCTTCCTGTCCGACACCGTCGTCATCGGTGTATCCGAAGGAATCGCGGAGTTCGCCAAACTGGATGGCGTGAGCGCGCCGGGGATAGCGATCCTAGGAGCGGCCCTTCTAACGCAATGGGTGACCCGGAAGATGGCCGAGCAGCCGGCCCCGCTGAGCGTGCGCGGATGCATCACGAGCGGCAAGTACGCAATCGTCGATCGCTTCGTCATGGGCCCGGCGGTCGACGAGGCGGCCATGAACGCCGGTATCGCTGAGGCCGCGGTCGTATGGCTCACGCCTCGCGCAGTCAAAGCGGTCGCTCCTTCGTCGCATCGGTCGGCCCTCGTACCGTGGGGTGTGCCGATCAAAGGGGGTGGCCGATTCAAAACGCTATGCGTGTCGCCGTTCGAGGCGCCCGAGGCCGCAGCCTCTACGGAAGGGGACCGCGCTCAGTTCAAAGCTCGGCTGCTCGCCACATTCGATAGCGATCGTGTCGAGGTGGCGATGAAGCGGCAGGAGACGGCCCAGTTCCTCGAGGTCGCAGAGCGGCACCACCTCGCGAACGCCAGAAAGTCCGCTAAGAAGGCCGGCGAGTAGGGCAAGCAATTGGGGTCGTGCGGCGAGCGCACCCGAACAAGGCTGCCCAGACGCCACAGAGAACGACGCGTTGGTGGCGAGCTTGGTCTTCCCCCCGCCGATCACTTTCCCGAAAAATACTTGCACGCCTCACCCCCCCCTCGGTCACTCCCCATTCGAGGACGGCGAGAAGCAAACCCCCGGGAATGGATCCCGGGTTCGCCGCCTCGGAAAGGAGGTGAATAGGCAATGGCGAACAAGGTGAGAAACGGAAACAACGTCGCGACCCTCGCGGGGCAACTGCTCGCGGGGATCCCGAAGCTCCCGCCGAGCGTGACTACCATCACGCTCAACGGGAGTACGTTCACGCCCGTGCAGGTCTCCAGCCAGCTCCAGCAGCTGGTGACCCTGCAGCAGGACGTGGACGCTGCTCGGGCGGCCACGCGTGCAAAGGTGGCTACCCAGACGGCCCAGATGCCTGCACTTCGCGCTCTCATGAGCGCGTTCGTGCAGTTCCTCCGGGCCGCCTTCGGCAATCAGCCGGACGTCCTCGCCCTCTTCGGTCTCGAACCGAAGAAGGCGGCGGCTCCGCTGACGACCGAGCAGAAGGCCGCGGCGGCCGCGAAGCGCGCTTCAACGCGCGCGGCGCGGGGCACGACGGGACCGAAGGCGAAGGCGAAGATCAAGGGCACCGTGACGGGTGTCCTCGTGACTCCGCTGGAGCCCCAGGCGCCCAGCGTGCCGGTGCAGGCGACCCCGACCCAAGCCCCCGTGAAGGGTGGCACGGCGACGGGAAGCGGCACTCCGCAGACCGGCTGATCGAACGCCCGCTCGGCTACGAGCAGGCGTCGACCCGACGGTCACGTCACGACAACCAGGGAATCGGGGGCCGCCTTCGGAATGGGGAGGCGACCCCCGCTCCCGCTTTTTGTGGGCCTACCGGACGTAGGTCCGCACGATGTCGACGAGCTCCTCGGCCGCGCGCGCGCGGCCTTCCGAGAGCGCCTCGGCAGGATCGAGGACGTCGAAGCGGACGTGGTCCTCGATCATCTCTGCCACGAGGCCGTTGAGAGCCCCACGTGCGGCCGCAACCGTCCGCAGCACCTCGTAGCAGTCCTTCTTCTCGACGATCGCCCGCTCGATGCCCTCGATCTGTCCGCGGATGCGGCGAACGCGGGCAACGAGCTTCTCCGTCTCACGAGCGGTGGGCATTAGGGCGACACCTTCGACTGCTCGGTGTCCCGCGGCGGGCTCAGTTGGAGCCCCCCGCGGTGGGCGGCGCGTACGCAGAGTTGCCGTTCTCGAAGTACTCGTACGCGTCGATCGTGTACTTGACCGCGTACTCGTACGTGTAGGTCCCGTCCTGGCCGTCGTCGGCGTTGAAGATGAGGTCCGTGTTGTAGATCTGGATCTGCTTGTACGTGGCGATGTTGCGGTCCTGGCGCGCGAGTACGTACTCGTTGCGCGAAGGAATCCACATGTAGATGTAGGTCAGGCCGTCCGGCCCCACGAAGTGGGCGTCGTTCGGGTCCTTCGGGACTGCCTTCGGGTCCGTCACGTCGTACGTGCACGTCGTGAAGTCCGCGCACAGGCCCTGCGCGACGGCGATCGGCTTGAAGAAGTCGACGAGGTCCTGCTCACGCCAGAAGGTCCAGCCGCCGATCCAGTCCTTCGCCTCGATGCGCCCGGTCCCGCCGAGAACGGCAGGGTTGTGCGTGTCCTGGGCGAAGAGCGCGACCGCCGTCGGGATGAAGTACGGGTACACCGCGTACTGCGAGCCGATCATCGACGCGACCGCCGTCTCGGCGACGGACTGGAACGAGTCGTCGAAGTCGAAGTCCCCCCACGTCGAGATGTATGCGCCCGCCTGGTTCTGGTCGTAGTTCGTGCTGTTCCAGAGGCCGACGAAGTTCTGCATCGCGAAGTACTTGTCGAGGATGATGCCCTGCTGGGTCACGTCCCCGTAGAACTTGTCGTAGACCGTGGCGTACGGGCGCTCGCCCGCGGCCTGCTGTATGATGGCCTCTGCGAACGCGCCCACCATCTGGTTGGTCTTCGACATCTCGACCAGGAACTTGTGCGTCAGCTGGCCGTAGTAGTCGACCGCCGACGGCGCACCCGCGGGGGGCGTCAGGCCGACGCGGTAGAGGAGCGTCGCGATCTCGCCCGGGTTCCAGTCGAAGATCCACTGCGAGAGGAAGCGGTTCTGGTCGACGACGTACCCGGCCACCGCGTTGGCGTACGAGGACGCGTCCCACACCTTGCGGTAGTCGCGGAAGTTGCGCCACTGGTACTGCCACTCGTAGTCGTTGATCGAGTTGGCCATGATCTGGCTCGGCGTGACGCCGAGGTCGCCCGTCCGGCACATCGGCGAGTACGTGGTGTACGTCTCGTCGCAGAAGAGGAACTGGCGCTCCGCACCCGCGGTGCAGTCCGGATCGTTCGCCGCGCAGAACCCGAGCGGGTCCTTGTACGGGTACTCCTGGCCTGCCGACGCCCCGGCGACCTCGCCGGAGAGGCTCTTGGCCGCCGCGGCGGCGGCGTCCTTGCTCGGGTCGTCCTGCGCCTTGGCGTTGTTCGCGTAGATCCAGGCGATGGCGCCCTTGTCGTACGTGCCCCAGTCCTCGGTCCACGCGAGGCGCGCCGGCTCGGCCGAGTACTCCATGATCGAGTTCGAGTAGAGCTCGTAGAGCGTGTTGCCGTTGCTGTCCGTGAGCGCCTTGCCGGTCGAGTCGCGCTTCGTCACGAAGTTCGGCATGTCGAGGTTGCCGGCGAAGTTGTGCTCGAGGCCCATGCTGTGCCCGAACTCGTGCCAGAAGACCTCCTGCCAGTACGTGTCGAGGATGTGCTGGACCCACTGGTCCTGCGTCTCCCACTGGCCGTTGACGCAGAGCTGAGCGTCCTGCTCCATGATCGTCTCGAGGGCAAACGCGCCGGGCACGTCCTTGTGCACGTCGTGGTTCAAGATCATCTGCGCGTTCGTCCATTGCTGGTGACCGACGGTCGCGTCGCGGACGGCGTTCGCGATCGCCACGGAGCTCTGGACGCCCGTGTTGCCGTAGTCGCCCGTCGTGTCGGCGTAGTTGAACCCGCCGGACGGATCCGGCGTCAACCCGTTGCTGATCTGCGCGGTGAGGTTCTGGAAGGTGGTCTCGCTCTGAAGCATCTTCCAGACGCCGGCCGGGCCGTAGACGCCCTGCCCGCCCTCGCGCGTGACGAACTGGTTCGCGTCGGGGTCGGCGAAGAACTCGTACGGCACGAGCGTGAAGTAGGCGCGGTAGAAGTCCGCGTCCTGCGTCGCGACGAAGTCCGACGGGCCGAGGTGGTCGTCGTCGGGGTTCGTCTGGCTGTGCAGGCCGAGGTACTGCTGCATCTTCGTGAACAGGGTCGAGTTCGCGTTGTGGACGTCGGTGACGGTGCCGTCGACGATCTGGTTGGTCTGCCCGTTGGAGCACCCGCCGCTCGGCCAGTTGCCGTTGCCCAGCCCGCCGCTCGCGCCGATCGACGTGAGAAACGCGTCGATCCGCTGGACGTAGTAGTCCTTCACCGCGAAGTCGTTGAACTCGATGCCCTCGTTGATGATCTCGCCGGTCCTGGGGTCGAACCCCGGCATCGTCACCCCGGCGAACGCTCCCTGCGCGTCCTGGTCGGAGACCCAGCGGAGGAAGTTGTAGCGGATGTCGCCGTACTGGCGTGCGGGACCCGCGCCGTCCCCGTAGGTCGTCGCGTCGTCGTAGTTGAGGAACTGGACCTGCGCCTTCGCGCCGGCTGCCCCGAGGACCTTGTTGGTCGCGTTGGCGATGCCCGGGTGGCCGTTCGTCCCGAGGAAGATCGGCTTGTAGTACTCGGGGAAGTTCTCGTCGAAGTACCAGACGATGGGCTTCGCCGGGTCGAACCGGCCGACGAGCTGCTGCGCCGCGACGAGCTGCGTCTCGTTGTCGCGGTTCCAGACCGTGTAGAAGAACGGGCCGTACTTGTGGTGGATGGGGTCCTTCTCGTCGATCTCCCACGGCTGGTACGTGATCGCGGCCGTCGCCGGCGCCCGCTTGAAGGAGTACTTCAGGTTCACGGTCACGTTCGTATGCCCCACGCGAACCGCGTCCGCGAGCATCGGGCCGTACGCCGTGAGGCACGTCGCGTCCGTGAAGGTCATCGGGATCGCGACCTGCACGGTGAACTCGAAGTAGTCGTTCGACGGGTCGTCGTCGCCCGCGCCCTCGACGTTGAAGCTACCGTCGACCAGCGTCGCGGATGCGTCGATGACGTCGCCGCACTGGCTGATGAGGGAGTTCGCGTTGATGCCCAGCGGCGCGAGATCGCTGAAGTCGTTCTTGTCGAAGTTCACCTTGACCCACTGGCGGACTTGCCAGTCGAGCTCCTGGTTCTCCTCGTAGAAGTTCGTCTTCTCGCCGTCGAGGTTGACGCGGTACTTGAGGTCGACGTTCGTCGCCGGCCACGCATTGAGTACCGTCTCGGTCACGCCCGTCGTGTCCGACGGACCGCTCGCCGTGTCCCCGGTCGTCGGGTCCGGCGCGGTGGGGCTCGAGAACTGGATCTGGTCGAGGATCTGGAGCTTGTCCGGAGTGACGCGGAAGCGGACGAGGTTGACCCCCGCCTCCTCGCCCGCCCATACGTCGACGGCGCCTCCGAGGAGGTTGGGGGTCGAGGTCTCGGTCACCGTGCCGCGCACCAGCCAGCCCGGATCCTGCCCGGCGCTGTTGCCGTTCGTGTCCGTCCCCTGGATGAGGAAGTCCTTCCGGAGGTACTGGTTCTCGTTGAAGACCCCGTTGCGTGAGGGCCTGTCCGCGACGCAGGCGGAGCTCAATGCTCCGACGCCGAGGACGAGCAGGGTGCCGGCGAGGACGGTGGGAAGCTTGAAGGTGTTCATGATTCGTTGGCTCCTGTCGCGCTCACTGGCCCAGGGTCGGGACGACGTTGGGGTCGAAGACGGTCATGTCGGCGACGACCGAGCCGCCGAACCCGGCATTGAGGCCCACGCGCACACCGTTCGTCAGCGACGAGATGTAGTCGGCGTAGTTGCCGTAGATGCTGTACTTGATCTGTATCCCGCAATCGGTGGTCGCGTTCGGGTGCGCGTCGAGCCAGTCGAGGATGTCCTGGCCGTTCTGGTACATGCGGATGGCGAGGACGTCGGTTCCCGTGCCGGCCGCGTTGGCCTCCGCGCACATCGGGATGAGGCCCAGGTAGTCGGTGGCCTCGATGGCGCGGACGACGGGGAGGTTCTGCGTCCCACTGCCGGACGAGAAGGCGACGTTCTCCCAGTCGACGTCGGCGCCGAAGCTGACACCCGTGAAGTCGAGCTCGTTCGTGTTGTAGAACTTGTCGCGCGAGCCGTCGATCGTGACGGGGAACCCGGTGCCCGCGCCGGTCGGCAAGAACGGCAGGAGAGCGCTCAGGATCTTGTCGTTGGCCGTCGCCGTCGTGGGGTCGTAGGGATTGCTCCAGACTGGGACGGACACCATCGCGCTCTCGATGAGCGTGTAGTCGGTCGTGTTGATGGTCATCGGGGCTGGCGTCGGCGCGGCGTCGAGCGCCGCGATGTTGAGCCACGAGTGACCGAAGGCCGGCTCGTAGCCGTTCCACTCCGACTTTCCCGTCTGCGGATCGATCGCCGGAAGAACGGTGCATCCCTTCGTCGGACCGGTCGCGCTCGCGCACGCGTACGTGCCGAAGGTGCTGGCGAGGACGGGGCTACCGACGAGGTTGGCGAGGAAGAGCGGCTCGGCGCCGGGCTTGTCGGCGGGGTTGGTCTGGAGCGTCTGGTAGAGGAGCGACTCGCCGCGGAAGTTGTACCGCGAGAACTCGAAGTCGTTCACGATCGACGTCGTGAGCTGAATCGTGAGCTGCACGTCGAGCGGCGGCTGGCCGGTCGAGTTGACGAGGTCGCGGTAGACGTACTCCGCGGTCTCGAAGCCGCCGCCGTTCGAGTCGAAGAACAGCTCGTTCTGGTCGACGGGGTTCGCGTCGATCTCGGCGAGCGTCGCGTTCGGATCGGCGGCGGACTGGAGGTACTTGATGAGGGCGAAGATCCACTCCTGGAAGTAGAAGCGCCGGTTGCCGAGCGTCTCGGGGATCGCGTTGCTCCCGAACGAGGCGGCGACCGCCTTCTGCATCGTGTCGAAGTAGTAGGCCGCCTCGGTGCCCGTGGGAGTGGGGTAGCCGAGGTTCCCGCCGAAGCACTTCTGGTATCCGTTCGGGTTGCCCGAAGGCGTCAGGCCTCCGGCGTCGGCGCAGAAGAGCTGGTACCAGGTCGAGGGCTTCAACCCGGCGCCCATCGAGTTCGCCGCGATCGAGTTGGCCGCCGCACCGAGCGCGTTTGCGGTCATCTGCGGGAGCGAGATCGACGCGACGGGCGCGCTCGTCACGATGCCCTCGATTCCGCTGCATACCTTCCCGTTTCCGGGGTTCGCGGGGTTCGCCATGCAACCGGGATCGCCGAGATCCGAGGTCACCCCGTAGTTGTTCTTCATGTACTGCTGGACGAGGTTCGCCCACTCGAGCGTGACGAGCCCGAGGCCGTGGAAGTCCTTCTTCTGGGTCGCGTCGTTGTTCGCGTAGTCGTTCGCGATCGGCCCGAGAACGTTCTGATCGATGCGGAAGTCGAATGCGAGGTCGTTCGGTCCCGGCTGGTCCGTGTCCGAGATGACCGTGTTGGGCGGGAGCGACGACGCGACGAACAGCGGATCGACGCCTACGACGTCGAAGATGTACTCCTCGTCGCTGTGCGCCATGCCGCCGAACAGCTTGTTCTGCGCGATCTTGTCGTCCGTCGCCGGGTCCGGATCCTTCCCGCCGTAGATCTGGACGCACTGCGTCTGGAAGTCGCCGTACTTCATCCCGAGCTGGTAGACGCAGTCGCCTCCGAACCCGTACGTGCCGCCGATGCTCTTCGTCGTGTTCGTGGGGCCGACACCGGCGCTGTCGATCTGGAGCAGCGACGTGCCGTTGCTGAAGGGAAGGTTCTTCAGCACGGTGATGTCGATGAGGCCGATCGTGCTGTTGACCTGCGGGGTGCCCAGCGTCGTATCGACGAACATCGCGATGCCGAGCGGCACGAACCAGAGGTAGCCGCCGTCGTTCCCGTTGTTGCCGACGATGCAGTGGCCCGTCGCGGTGCAGTCCGTTTCGGGCGCGAAGCTCGGCTCGAACGTGTTCCGCATCGCGTCGTAGAGATCGTTCGCGATCGCGTTCATCCCGGACTGGTTCGTCCAGTCCAGCGTGATGTTCTGCGGAGCGCCGCCGCTGACCGACTTGGTCATCTCGACGTTGTTGAGCGAGACCACGTACGTGGTCTTCCCGTCCGACGACGTCGCCGTGAGGCCGCCCGGGAACCCGGTCTCCATGAGGAGATCGGTGATGATGCGGTTGTTGGGGTTGTACTCGACGCTGAACTCGAGGCTCTCGCCCCACCCGACCGTCGCCGTGACGCCGTAGAAGACGCTCGTCGCCGTCCCCTGGCAGAGGACCTTCTCCGCCTGCTCGACGGTGCACCCGGCCCAGCTCTCCTTCGTCGCGTCGTACTTCCACTGGGCTGCGCCGGCCTGGGTCCACCCGGACGCGCAGTCCGACGCCGCACCGCCCGCGGCGTCGAGGCCCGCGGCGAGGCCCGGGATCAGGACGGGCGCGTTGAATAGCTCGTTCCAGACCGCCTTCTCCTGCGTCGCGGTACAGAGGTCATTCGCGTTCTGGCCGCCGAAGCTGGCGTCGTAGCCCTCGTTGCCGTTGCCGGTGAACGCACCTCCGTCTCCGAGCCCTCCCGTGCCGTTGGATCCGTTGAGGTTCGCGCCCGCCGGTGTCGGGCTGTACGTCTGATTCGGGCCGTCTTCACATCCGCCGACGAGCAGCGGAATGGCCGGCATGAGCGCCATCGCAAAGGGTACGAGCCTACGCATGAGAGTCTCCTGCTTCGTGTCTTGTTGCGTGAAGTCCCCGACGCCACGACGGCGGCAGCCACCCGCGTGCCGCCGCCAGCCCACCGTCACCCCGACGGCGAACGCGGTTAGCAATCAACGAGCCACCGGGGTTGCTTCGCGATTTCGCGATTGCGCACGATTGAGCGTCAGTGAATTGACGTCATCGGTGATTGTGCGCAGACGCCGGTACCAATCCCCACTTGGGTAAGTTCGATTCTCCGTGCGATGAAACGTACGCGGAACAAGAGCGCGGCTCGGTCGTCGACCGTTTCGCCGGCGCGGCGCAGCCTACGATCGAGCGATCGACACGGTGCAGACAAAGGCCGCACCGATCCTGCCAAACGAAGAAGAGACGTGGTTCGAGCGCGCGATCATTGCGCGAAGACGCACATCCATGACCGGCTTTAACACCGAAGTCGCAAAAAGGTTCACGGCGTTCTCGCGACGCGCGACCTCGCATATACCGGGGATGGGTATGCGCACGGGCACTCGCTCTCGCGATGGACGTGCGGCTCCCGGCGAAGCGTCGGCGATCGTCCCTCGGCGCCGGGAGGTCGCGGGGCCGCGGCGCTCGTCCTCGTGGGAGTGCGAGTCCGCGCAGACGTTCACGACGACGTCGACGGAGCGGTGCGGCTGACCGCCCGCGGGGTCGGAGGGGCCCGCTGCACGCGCCGCTCTACGGGCGATGGGGGTCGCCGCCCGCGGCGGGCGCGCCGCCGCACGGGTCGGCCGGCGCTGGCTCGGGACGGAGGGGAGCGGGCGAGCGCGTCAGTTCCAGCGCCACCGGTTGGGAGCGGGAGCCGGCTCCGCCGCCCCCCTCAACGCCGCGGGCACCTGACCGAGGGGCCTGGGAGGAACGATGCGCTCGCGAACCGACGCCACGAAGGACCATACGGTGAGGAGAGCGAGGGCAAGAACCCCGTCCACGTGAAACGTCGCGCGCATCGGTGCCTCCCTTCCCTTTCTTCCTTCGACGCCGTGGGGTGGACCCCCGTTGCCCGGAAATCACACGGGCAATTCGGCGCTCATCCTCTCCCCCATCCCGAAGGCGTCAGGGCCCTCGGAGGTACCCTCCGCGCGCGCTTCCGTGGGGAGCTCTTCGTCCGTGAAGAGCTCTTCGATGCGAAGCACCTCGAGCGGCAACGCCAGGAACGGGTTCGGCACCTGGTGGAGGAACGAGCGCGTCTGGGGCGGAACCGGACCCGACGCGACGAAGACGATCCGAGCCGCCGCGTCCGGGTGCACGGCAGCCAGGTACGACCACAGCTCGGGGCCCGGGAGGTCGCTGCGCGCGAGGTCGCAGAAGATCGCGACGTATGGGTCGTCGTTGCACTCGATGCGGTCGATGGCGTCGAAGACGTCACGCGCGATCTCCACGTCGCAGCGAGCCAGCGCGCCGTGCAGCGCGCCGGAGAGGAGCGCATCCGGGTCGTCGATCACCAGGACTCTCGCTGGTCGTGCTTGCATGGGCGAATACGTGTGCACGACGTGTACCTTCTCCGTTCAGCGCGTGCCGCGATCCACGCAGAGCTGCGCGTAAGAAGCAGCGAGCTGGGCGTCGGCGGGCCGCTCCGTCCGAGAGGCGGCCTCGTAGCGACGGTAGGCGGACCGAGCCTCTCCGCATCGGCCGACCTCGGCGTACGCGCGCGCTTCGCCCCACATCGCCTTGCGTGCCCCGTCCAGGTTGCGCGTACGGTCGAAGCGGGTCTCGGCGCTCCGGTAGGCGACGAGCGCCTCGTCCGTACGATTCAGGGCGACGAGCGCCGCCCCTCGATCGCAGTCGAGCCAGCCGTCCACGGCCTCGTCGCCGGTGGCAGAGGTCAGCGCGAGGACCGTGGGGTAGTCCTTGCGCATGAGCGCCTCGGCGGACTTGGTTGCGAGGAGGTCCTCTCCAAGGAGCGGAGGCGCGCTCCGATCGGTTGCCTGCATGTTCGTGGAACCGACGGCGGGCCGCACCTGCGCGCTCGGGGCGGCGCAGGCGGCCGAGAGGAGAACGAGAGCGGAGCCCAGCAGCAGCGTGGAGCGAGTCATGCGTGCCCAGCAGTGCATCCGACATGCCCTCTCCTGCCCGCACGCGGATGCCCCGCACTCGTGCTGCGCCGCCCTCAGCCCACGGCGCGGCGCTGCTTGGCTTCGCGCAGGCGCCGCACCGCGTGGTCGAATGCCTGGTCGATCGCGGCGTACACGTCCTCGCAGGCGTGCCCCTCATCCGGGCAACGGTCCACAACGAGCGCCGCGCCGGGCACCGTCAGGTCCACCCGCACCCGGTAGTGGCGACCGTGATGCTTGTGGCGGTGAGGCGCCTCGATCGCCACGTGGCAGGCGACGAGGCGACCTTCGGCGCTGTCGAGCTTCTCGGCGCGGCGCCGGACGTAGCTGTCGATGGCGTCTGATGGGGCGATGTCTCGAAAGGTGATCTGCAGGGTCGAGTGCATCTCCGGATGGCAGGCAACTCACGGGCCCGCCTGCAGTGTGGGCGTGGGTCTGAGCCTTGCGTAGGTCGAGTTCGTGCCTAGCTTGTCCGTTGAACCTCGACGTCCGGCGCACGCAGCGCCAGGAGCCCGCACATCATGGAAACCAACCGAATCGACGAGAACACGTTCTCCACGCAAGAGCCCGAGCAGCTCGTTCCCGACCCGGCGCCGACGCCCATCGAGGCCGACGCCCCTACCCCGAAGAAGCGCCGAGGTTTCGCGGCAATGGCGCCCGACCTCGTGAAGGCCATCTCTCGCAAGGGCGGTGTCGCGGCCCATGCCAAGGGCACCGCTCACGAGTTCACGGCCGACGAGGCACGTGAAGCCGGCCGCAAGGGCGGGTACGCATCGCAGGCCAAGCGACGCGACAAGCCTGCAGCGAAGACCACGGCCTGACGGCCGCGGTCACCGTCTCGGGGCCGAGACGGGGTCCGTCCAGCGGAGTTGCACCTCCGTGAGGAGGTCGCCGGCCCAGGATCGGGAGGCGAACCAAGCTTCCACCCCGGAGCCGCCGGCAACCTCGAGGAGCCGTTCGAAGAAGCCAAGCGTCTGCCAGGACGCGGCTTCTTCGGCCGGCGCGCTCATCCCGTACGCGACCTGGAGCACAGCCTCCCCGTCGGATACCGACGTCATCTCGAGCGCGGCGTAGTCGAAGAAGCTCCGCCGCAGGACCTGGAAGCGCATGAGCGAGTCGCGCGGGTCGCCGTGCGCGACGAGCCCCGGGTGCTGTTGCACGAGCCAGTCGATCGACATGCGGCCAAACGAGCGCACGGTCTCGAGATTACCCTGCGCGACCTCGACGAGGATCGCGAGCCCCATGCGCTCGAAGCTGCCCATGGGGTACCAGACGTCCGGCTCGATCCGCTGGACGAGGAAGCTCACGTCCTCGGGCCGAAGGTGCGTCGACCAGTCGACCCCCTTGTGACCGCGCAGCATCCGCACGTAGTCGACGAAGAGCGTCCCCTTGACCCGGCGTTCCACGCGTTTCGTTCACGGTAGCACGGGTACGGCCGTGCTCGGCACGTCTGCGCGCGCCAGGGCCTCCACGAGCGTGTCCAGGTCCACCGGCTTGACGAGGTGCCCGTCGAATCCCGCGGCAAGCGCCGCGTTTCGATCGGTCGGCTGCCCGTAGCCGGTGAGCGCGATGAGGTAGACGCCCGCGAGGGCCGGGACCTGGCGCACGCGGCGTGCGAGCTCGAGACCGTCCATCCCGGGGAGGCCGACGTCGACGATCGCGACGTCAGGCCGGGTCTCCTCGATGAGCTCCAGACCTGCGGGGCCGCTGTTGGCGACCGTGCACCGGAAGCCGGACTCGGCGAGGAACGTGGAGAGGGTCGCGCGGCTGTCGTCGTTGTCCTCGACGATCACCACGCGCGCTCCCCCGACCGGCGGCAGCCGCTGGCGGACCGGCGCGCCGGAGACGGCAGCCTCGGTCGAGGCGATGGGGAGACGCACGACGAACTCGCTCCCCCGACCGGCGCCCTCGCTGTGCGCCGTCACCGTTCCGCCGTGCATCCCGACCAGCGACTTGACGAGCGTGAGGCCGACGCCGAGCCCGCCGTCGGCGCGGTCGAGCGTTCGCACGGACTGCACGAAGAGGTCGAAGATCGACTCGAGCATCGCCGGCGCGATTCCCGCGCCGTCGTCGCGGACGCGCAGCACCGCCTCTGCGCCGTCGCGACGGAGCTGCATCCACACGTTCCCGCCCCGCGGCGTGTACTTGGCGGCGTTGGTCAGCAGGTTCACGTGGATCTGCTGCATGCGCGCGGGGTCGGCTTCGACCGAAACGCGCTCGTTCGCAACGTCCACGTGGAGCCGCAGGCCCCGCGACTCGACGAGGTTCCGCACGGCGTCGGCGGCTTCGCGGGTCACCTGCCCGAGGTCGAGCACCTCGCGCCGGAGCTCGATCTTGTTCTGCGTCACGCGGCTCGCATCGAGCAGATCGTCCAGCAGCCGCGTCATCTGCCCCGCCTGACGGCCGAGGGTCCCGAGCAGGTTCTGGCGCTTGGCGGGGTCGTCGGCCCTCATCTCGAGGAGCCGCGCAGCGGTCACGATGGCGCCGAGCGGGTTGCGCAGCTCGTGGGAGAGCATCGCGAGGAACTGGTCGCGTCGGCGGACCGCCTCCTGGATCTTCTCCTCGTTGAGCTTGTCCTTCGTCACGTCGCGGAAGATCCCGATGATCCCGACGATCCCTTCCCTGGCGTCCTTGAGCGGCATGCGGGAGACGAGGTCCCACCGCTCCGCGCCGCCGCCGCCGAGGGTCTTCTCGAGGACGTAGCCCTGGACTTCGCCGCTGCGCACCACGCTCTCGTCGGCTTCGGCCTGCGCATGCGCGTGGTCCCGACCGGCGAGATCGAAGATGGTCCTGCCCACGATCTCGCGGGGGTCGAGGACGTCGAGCCGGGCAGCCATCGGCCGGTTCGTGCGGATGAAGCGACCGCGGACGTCCTTGAAATAAATGGCGTCCGGGACGCTGTCGAGGAGCCCGTCGAGGAGGTGGCGCTCGCGAAAGAGTGCGTCCTCCGCCGCCCGCAGGCCGCTGACGTCGATGAGCGTCAGCACCACGCCGTCAACCGCACCCTTCGCTCGGTAGGGCAGGATGCGGAGGAAGAAGACTCGCCCCCGGAGGTCCCGTACCTCGCGCTCCACCCGCTCGCCGGTCTCGAGGCAGTGGCGGAGATCATCGACGAGCTGCAGGTGCTGGAGCGCGTACGCGAAGGTCTCGATGGGCCGCCCCACGTCGTGCGGGACCAGATTGAAGGTCTGCGCGATCTGAGGCGTGAACTTGCGGATCCGGAGCTGCGCGTCGAGAAATACGGTACCGACGTCGGTGCTCGACAGCAGGTTGTCCATGTCGTTGGTGAGCTCGACGAGCTCTGCGATCTTGCGCTGGTGCTCGGCGTTGACGGTGTAGAGCTCCTCGTTGACGCTCTGGAGCTCCTCGTTCGTGCTCTGGAGCTCCTCGTTCGACGCGAGCAGCTCCTCGTTCGACGCCTGGAGCTCCTCGTTGCTCGCTTCGAGCTCCTCGATGGCCGCCTGCAGGTTTTCCTTGGTGGAGCTCAGCTCCACCTCGAGGAGATTGAGCTGGTCGCGCGACACCTGGTCGAGATCGAACTCGGTCGCCGCGCGGGGCGCTCGCGTGTCCACGCCTTCGGTCGGCTCGAAGGAGATGAGCACGTGGCTGCCCGCGCCGAGGCGGTCGGACACTCGGCGCAGGGTGACTCGGTGCGAGGACTTCCCGGCTCCGAGGTCGAGCTGCACGCCGTTGAAGGCGACTGCGGACGGGTCCGCGAAGGCTCTCTTGATACCGCCGGCGAGGACCAGCTTCAGGTCGGGCTCGACCAGCTCGACGACCTCGAGCCCCTGGCGGCCGTCGCGCGGGCGGAGCACGCGGCTCGCGCCCCCGAAGGCGTGGACGAGCTCCCCCCGGTCGTCGACGAGGAGGCTCGGGGGCATGTGGTCGTCGAGCAGCGTGTCGTAGGTCGCGAGGAGGTGCGCCATCGAGTGGCGTGGAGGCCGCGCCTTGTTCTGGGCCGTCACGATCTCGGCGGTCCGCGACGCCTGCGAGAGGCGCAGGTCGACCGGGACGCGGACGTCGCTGAACTTGCGGTACAGGCGCCAGTGCTTGTCGACCGTCTCGTAGTCCGGCGCGAGGTGGCCGGGACTCTCGCTCGGACCGAGGAAGAGGACGCCGCCCCGGTTGAGCGCGAAGTGAAAGAGCGACAGCGCCTTCTGCTGGGCGGGCGGCTGCAGGTAGATGAGCATGTTCCGGCACGTGATCAGGTCGATCCGCGTGAAGGGCGCGTCCTTGATCACGTTGTGCGGGGCGAAGACGATCATCTGCCGCACGTCGGGCACGACCTGGTAGGCGCCCCCGGCCCGGCGGAAGTACCGCTCGATGCGGTCGGGCCGGATGTTCTCGATCGCCTCCGGGTCGTAGATCCCGCGGGCCGCACGCTCGAGGGAGCCACGGTGCACGTCGGTCGCGAAGATCTTCACCTCGCGATCGCCGAAGCGCTCGAGCGCGTCCTGGACGGTGATCGCGACGGAGTAGGCCTCCTCGCCGGTGGCGCAGCCGGCCACCCAGACACGAACCGGCACGTCGCGCGGCGCCCTGCGGAAGAGATCGGGGAGCACCTGGTGCTCGAGCAGCTCGAACGCCTCCTCGTTGCGAAAGAACCGCGTCACGCCGATGAGGAGATCGCGGTAGAGGGTGTCGAGCTCGTCGCGCTCGAGGCGAAGGCGGGCCACGTAGCGGTCCACGTCCTCGATGCGGGCGAGCGCGAGGCGACGCTCGATGCGGCGAGTGACGGTGCTGGGTTTGTAGTTCGTGAAGTCCAGGCCGAACTCGGCCTCGAGCATGGAGTAGATGGCGTCGAACCCGTGGAGCTTCGACGCGTCCCGCCCGGGAGCAGCACCTCGATCGCCCGCTTCTCGCGCGTGTTCGAACAGCACGCCCGGCATGTCCTGCGGCGCGAGGACCCATCGCGCCACGCCCGCGTCCCTGGCGGTTCGCGGCATGCCGTCGAACTGCGCACTCGCCTCGTCCTGGACGATGACCAGACCTCCAGCTTCGCTCACGGCGCGCACGCCGCGTGACCCGTCGCTACCGCCACCCGAGAGGACGATCGCCACGGCGCGGGCTCCGCAGTCCTGCGCCAGTGACCGGAAGAACACGTCGATCGGCAGCGAGAGCTCTTGCCCCTTCTCTCGCGCGCTGAGGAGCAGGCGTCCGCCGGAGATGATCATCTCCTTGCCGGGCGGGATCAGGTAGACGCGGTCGCCCTCGACCCGCTCGCCGTCCTCGACGAGGCGCACGGGGAGCTTCGTGTGCCTCGCGAGGAGCTCGTCCATCATGCTGCGGAAGTCGGGCGATAGGTGCTGCACGACGACGAAGGCCATCCCCGTCGCACCGGGCAGGTTGTCGAAGAAGCGCTCGAGGGCCTCGAGCCCCCCCGCCGACGCCCCGATGCCGACGACGCACACGGGCTCCGCGCCGGACGCGGGCAACGACGAAGCGAGATCGTCGGGTGACGGGCCGCGCCCAGGGCCCAAGGTTCCGTCCTCGATGCGCATCGTGGGGGTGTGGCGCAGCAACCAGCATGCCCCAAGCGCGAGCGGGCCGGCTGCCGGCGAACCTCGCGAATTTCAGCCGCCGCGGAGACTCACCCCTGTGTCGCCGCATGGGGCGATTTGCAGCGCCCGGGGCACGGATGCACCCGGCTGGAGCGGAGGGCCGACCGCGAGGACGACGGCAAGCGGGGCGCGGGACAGCACGCTTGCCATCGGCGCGCCGGTTGCCATGGTGGACGCCAAGGGTCATCACGCAGTGGCGTCGCGACGCTGGCGATCGCTGGTCGCAGTCCAGCCCGGCAACGGCCGGCTACCGTTCTATTGCGTGCACGGGGCCGGCGGCAACGTGCTCAACTTCCGCGACCTCGCGCACGGGATGGACCGATCGCAGCCGTTCTACGGGTTGCAGGCGTGGGGCGTCGACGGCGAGCGGTCTCCGCTGGCCACGATCGAGGCGATGGCGAGCGCATATCTCGCGGAGGTCACGGAGACGCAGCCGCGCGGACCGTATCTCCTGGGCGGCTACTCCGGAGGCGGCGTCGTCGCCTTCGAGATGGCCCGGCGCCTCTCTGCCGCAGGCGAGCGGGTCTCGCTCCTTGCTCTCATCGACACGTACTTCCCGAAGGCTCCGCTCCTGCCTCTCACGCTTCGGTCTCGACTCGAGAGGCTCGCGAAGGAGGGGCGTTCGTACGTCGTGACGTCCCTGCGCAGGCGGATGGCCGACCGCAAGCGCGCGAAGGACCTCCGCCTCCTCGACGGGTACCTCGCGCGAGGCGAGAAGGTCCCGTTCGCGCTCCGCGACGCCCACCTCGTGCGGAGCTTCCGTCGAGCCGCCGTCCTCTATGAACCGGCTCCATGGGATGGCCGCGCGACCTTGTTCCGTGCAGAGGAGGTCCCCTATGCCTACCGTGCCGCGGGCTCCGCGTACGGGTGGGACCGCGTGATCCTCGGCGGCGTCGAGGCGGTGCCCGTGCCGGGGAGCCATCACACGCTGCTGCTCGGGAAGAACGCGGGCCCGCTGGTCCGCTCCCTCAGCGAGGCCATCGCGCGCGCGCAGCGATGAGCCGCAGCTTCTCGAGAAATCCAGGGCCGCGAGGCGTAGGGGCCGGCGGTTCCGCGCCGCGGGGACGCCTGGACGCGCGAAGGTCGGGACGAAGGACGTCGGCGAGCCGCCGGACGGTGGGAGCCTCGAAGAGCGTCCCGAGCGTGAGGCCCACGCCGAGCTCGTCGTCGATGCGCGCCATCATCCGGAGCGCGGTCATCGAGTGGCCCCCCAGCTCGAAGAAGTCGTCCTCGACGCCGACGCGCGGGACCGCGAGGACGTCGCGCCAGATGCGCGCGAGGTGCTCCTCGAGCTCGTCCTCGGCTGCGACGGGAGCACGCGCCTCGATCGCGTCTGGTTCCGCGTCCGGCAACGCGCGCCGATCGAGCTTGCCGCTCGTGGTCCAGGGCAGGCGCTCCACGCACACGAACGACGCGGGGATCATGTGGATCGGCAGCCGGCCCCGCAGGAATCGCCGGAGCTCGTCGGGCGTGGGTACCCGCTCGCCGCGCGTAGCGAAGTACGCGACGAGGTACTTTTCGCCTTCCTTCCCCTCGCGGACGACTGCCGCAGCCTCCCGGACCTCCGCATGCTGGACGAGCGCCGTCTCGAGCTCTCCGAGCTCCACGCGGAATCCCTGGATCTTGGTCTGCTGGTCGCGCCGTCCGCGGTACTCGACGTTGCCGTCGGGCAGAAGGCGACCGAGGTCGCCGGTCCGGTAGACCCGGCGCCCGCTGCCGCTCGCGTCGTCCCGGAACACTTTTTCGGTGAGCTCGGGGCATCCCCAGTATCCGAGCGCCACGTGTGGGCTCCGGATGGCGATCTCGCCGTACACCTGCCCCGGCACGCCCGACCGGCTGACGAGGGCGACCTGCGTCCGTTCGACGGGCGTTCCGATGGGCACGGCGCGGCGGTCCAGGCGCGTCTTGCGGTCGACGAAGTACTGGAGCGTCACGGTCGACTCGGTGGGCCCGAAGCCGTTCACGAGGACGCATCCCGGGCCGAAGTGCTCGCAGTATGCCTCGACGTCGCTTCGACGAACCTCCTCGCCACCGAGCACGACGAGGCGCACCGTCGCCGGGGCCGGCGCCGAGCCGAGCTCGCGCACGAGGTGACGGAAGAGTGTCGGCGTCGAGTGATGGACGGTGATCCTGAGCTCGGACATGCAGCGGAGGACGCCACGCAACCCGAGGGACCGCACCTCCATGGGGCACAAGGTGGCGCCCGTGAGGAGCGCCGCGAAGACGTCCATCACCGCCGCGTCGACGCAATAGGAGGGCAGCAGCGTGAGGCGGTCGTCGGCGGACAGGTGGAGGTTGTTCGCGTAGGCGGCGATGAAGTGGAGGACGTTCCGCTGGGTCTGCGCGACCCCCTTGGGCCGACCCGTCGAACCGGACGTGTAGAGGACGTAAGCCAGAGTGTCCGGCGGGACGCGGCGCTCCGTTGCCGGCGCTGGAGCGGGAGGCCCCCGGAGGACGTCGTCGACGACGAGGACCTCGACGCCGTCGGGCGCGAGCGCGCAGGCGAGAGCCCGGTTGCGCGCGCTCGTGAGCACGGCCACGACGCCGGCATCCACGACGATCTGCCGCAGGCGCTCGGGGGGATGCGAGGGATCGAGCGCGACGTAGGCGCAGCCGCTCGTGAGGGTCCCCAGGACCCCCGCGAGCATCGGCGCGTCGTGATCGAGCACGAGCGCGACCCTGCTGCCGAGCTCCGCTGCGTGCGGTACGAGCGCCGCGCTGACCTTGCGGCGGGCCTCGTCGAGCTGCGCGTAGGTCCACGTGACGTCGGACGTGCGAACCGCGACGCGATCGGCGTGCGCCCTGGCCACCTTCGCGAACCGTTCCGGGATCGACTGCTCGATCTCGGCGGCGTCGAACGCGACGAATTCGTTGGAAGGGCGCGCCAAGAGGTCGGTCGGCTCGGGTGACCGACGCTCGCCCGCCGTGAGCATCGGGATGGCGGCGAGGACCTGCTCGGGATCGCTGACCACTCCTTCGAGCAGCGTCTCGAGGTGCTCGGCCAGCCGGACGATGGTGGCGTGCTCCCACAGGTCCTCGGCGTAGCGGATGTGGCCGACGAGGCCCTCGGGACGGTCGTCCATCTGGAGGTAGAGGTCGACGCGGGAGACGCCGGTGTCGACGTCCATCTGCGTGAGCTCCCAGCCGGGCATGGGCGGAGGCATCGGCGGCTCGAGGACGAACGTGACCTGGAACAGGGGATTGCGTCCGGGATCGCGCCTGGGCTGGAGGTCCTTCACGAGCAGGTGAAAGGGGACGTCGCCGTGCGAGAGCCCCTCGACCGTGAGCTCCTTCTGCGCCGCGAGGAGCTGGCGAAACGTCATCGTCTCCGAGACGCGGGTCCGCAGGGGAATCGTGTTCAGGAAGACACCGAGGAGCCTGTCCACGTCCGGGTGCCTGCGCGTGGAAATGGCCGTCCCGACCACCAGATCGTCCTGCCCCGTGTACCGGTGGAGTAGCGTCTCGAAGGCCGCCAGCAGCGTCACGTAGAGCGTGACCCCCTCGCGCTGGCTGAAACGCTTCAGCGCGTGGGTGAGTGCGACGGGCAGCGTGAACGTGTGCTGGCGCCCGCGGAAGGTCTGGACCGACGGGCGCGCAAAGTCCGTGGGGATCTCGAGGGCGGTAGGTGCGTCCGCCATCTGCCGGCGCCAGTAGGCGAGCGAGGGCTCGATCGCCTCCATCGTGTGCCCGCGGCGCTGGGCGTACGCGAAGTCCGCGTACTGGACGGGCGGACCGCCGAGCTGGGTCGTCGCGCCCGACGCGAGCTCCTCGTAGAGCTGGACGAGCTCGGGGAGAAGGACGGAGTACACGGACACGCCGTCGTGGACGATCTGGTGGACGATGACGTAGAGGCGGTGCTCGTCGTCGGCCATCCGAACCAGCGTCGGCCTGCAGACCGGTCCGTGCACGAGGTCGATTGGCCGGCGCACGAGCTCCGTCGCCAGGCGCCGCGCCTCGCGCTCGCGGTCCGCCGCGGGCAGATCGGTCAGGTCGACGACCGGAAGGGCGACGGCCGCGGCGGGCTCCACCCGCTGAACCGGCCTCCCGTCGAAGACGTCGAACGTGGTGCGCCACGCTTCGTGACGACGGAGCAGCTCGCCGAAGGCCCGCCCGAGGGTCTCCGCGTCGAGCGGCCCCTTGCGGCGCAGCGTCAGGATCTCGTTGTAGAGCGGCAGCTCGGGCGCGAGCTGCGAGTGCATCCAGATGAGCTCCTGCTCGAACGAGAGGGGGACGGGTTCGCCCGGCGGAGCCTGGGGGATGTGCCTTGCGACGGCCCGCACCGGTTGGCGTTCGCCGCGCAGGTACCGCTCGAGCAGGAGGCGCTTCTCGTCGGAGAGCGCCCCAACGTCCTGCTGGATCATCGGGCCCCCCCGAATTCGAGCGGCAAGGCGACGAGGCCGCGAAGGCCCAGGTTCGTGCGCCACCGCAGTTTCGTCCCGGCCGGCAGGCGGAGATCGGGCAGCCGGCGGAGCATCGTCTCGAACGACGCCTGCCCCTCGATGCGCGCGAGGGCAGCGCCGAAACAGAAATGGGGCCCCCACCCGAAGGCCACGTGCTTGTTGTCCTGGCGCGCGATGTCGAGCCGGTCCGGATCGGGGAACCGCGCCGGGTCGCGGTTGGCCGCGCCCATCACCGCAATGACCGCCTGCCGCTTCTTGATTGCGCGCCCGCCGATCTCCACGTCCTCGGGCGCGAGCCGCGCGGTCTGCTGGCTGGGAGCTTCGAAGCGCAGGAGCTCCTCGACCGCCGAGGGGACGAGCGACGGGTCCGCGCGCAGCTTCTCGAGCTGGTCCGGATGGCGCAGCAGCGCCAAGAGGCCGTTGCCGATCAGGTTCGTCGTGGTCTCCTGCCCGCCCACCATCGTGACGATCACGTTGGCGATGATCTCGTCGTTGGAAAGGCGGTCCCCGTCCACCTCTGCGTCCATGAGGGCGCCGAGCAATCCAGGTCGTGGGGACGCGCGCTGCGCGTCCATCGCTTCGCGGAAGTACGCGGTCATCGCCGCGACGCTCTCTGCGATGCGTGGCGCGCGCTCGGGGTTGTGCTGGAAGTTGCCGAGCATCTCGGCGAAGTCCTGCGACCAGAGCTTGAGCTTCTGGTGGTGCTCGGCGGGCACGCCGAGCATCTCCGCGGTGACGATGCACGGGAGCGGCTCGGCGAGGTCGCGGATCACGTCGAAGTGTCCCGTCGGCTCGACGGCGTCGATCAGGCGGTCGGTGATCTCCTGGATGTGCTCCCGGAGGGCCGCGACGCGCCGGGGAGTGAAGGCCTGCGCGGCCAGCTTGCGGATGCGCGTGTGCGATGGCGCGTCGAGGAAGAGCATCTGCCGGACCATGACGTCCGCGATCGGCCCGAGGGCCGAGAGGCCCATCGCCTCGAGCTGCTCGGGCGAGGGCGTCCGCGCGGCGGAGAACGTATTGAGGACGTGGACGACGTCGACGTACCGCGTGACCACCCACGCGTGGAGGAAGGGGTCCCAGTGGACGGGGTCCTCGGTGCGGAGACGGGCGTAGAGTGGATACGGGTCGGCGAGCACCTCGGGGTCGAGGAGGTGGTAGAGACTCAGCGGAGTGCTCGCGCGTGCCGCGGCCGGGCCGGGCGCGCCGGACGTCGTCGTGGTCATTGGGCAGCGTCCTCCACGGGCGGCGCGGCGCCGAGCAACGCGCGCGCCTCCTCGTCGGTCATCGCGCCGACCTTCGCGAGCAGGAGTCTCTCCACCTCCGCCGAAAGGAGTGCGACCGAGGGCGCCTCGAACACCATGCGCAGGCCCATTTCCACGCCGAACGCCTGCCGGATGCGCCCGATGAGCTGCGTCGCGATGAGCGAGTGGCCTCCGAGGAGGAACAGGTTGTCGTCGACGCCGATGTCGTCGATCCGCCAGAGACCGCGGACGAGCTCGGAGATCCGTTCCTCGACGAGCGTGCGCGGCTTCACGTGGACCGCGTCGCGCAGCGTGTTGGCGGGCGTCGGTTCGGGCAGGCCGGCGCGAGCGACCTTGCCGTGCGGATCCAGCGGCAGCGCGTCGAGGCGCACGTAGATGCCAGGGACCATGTAGTCCGGCAGGCTGCGTCGAAGGGTGGCCTGGAGGTCCGACGGCGTGACCTGAGCGCCTTCCGCGAGGACCACGTACGCGACGAGCCGCTTGTCCCCACCGCCCACGTCGGAGGCGACCACCGCGCTCGCGGAGACCCCGGGATGCCCAGCGAGTGCCGTCACGATCTCGTTTGGCTCGATCCGGAAGCCCTGGACCTTGATCTGATCGTCGGCGCGGCCCACGAACGCGAGGCACCCGTCCGGTAGCTCGCGCGCGAGGTCGCCCGTCCTGTAGAGGCGCTCGCCGGTCGCGGGCTGCCGGACGAATCGCGCCTCGGTCAGCTCGGGGCGGTTGCGGTATCCGCGGGCGAGGCCCGCGCCGCCGACGTAGACCTCCCCGACCGAGCCGGCGGGCACCGCGTTCAATCCGTCGTCGAGCAGGTGGATGGTGGTTCCGTCGATGGGCCGCCCGATGGGCGGACGGCGGTCAGGCTGCCCGTAGGTCTCGACGGTCCCCGACGTGGCCACGACGGTGCACTCGGTCGGTCCGTAGTTGTTCACCAGCACGAACGGCAGACCCGGCGGCGGATAGGCGTGCAGGACGTCGCCGCCGGTCAGCATCGTGCGCAGCGACGCCTTCGCCGGCCAGGAGTGCGCGATGAGGCGGCCCGCCATGGGCGTCGGCACGAAGGTGATCGTGATCTCGTGCGCGAGGAGCCACTCTCGCAGGGCGTCAGGGTCGGTACGAAGGGCCTCGGGGGGAATGTGGAGGCACGCGCCCGCCGCGAGGTACGGCCAGATCTCCCAGACCGCGGCATCGAAGCCGACCGACGCGATCTGCGTCGCTCGGTCTGCCGGCTTCACGTCGAACCGGCGCTGATGCCAGCGGATGAGGTTCTGCAGGCTGGCGTGCGTGATCTCCACGCCCTTCGGCTTCCCGGTCGAACCCGACGTGTAGATGACGTATGCGAGGTGTTCGGCGGTAACGTCGGTCGAGGGGGCCGCCTCGGCGCGGGGGCCGTCGAGCTCGACCGGTACGATGGCGCCGGGCGCCACGTCGGTCACGCGCTCCGCGAGACCCGGCGTGCAGAGCAGCAGCGCGACGCGAGCGTCGCCGAGGACGTAAGCGAGGCGGTCCGAAGGGTACGACGCGTCGAGCGGAAGATAGGCGGCCCCCGCCTTCAGGATGGCGAGCGCGCCGATCACCATCTCGGGACTCCTGCGTGCGAGCAGGCCTACGACGGTCTCGGGCCCTGCGCCCTTCCCGCGCAGCTCCGCCGCGAGAGCGTTCGCGCGGGTGTCGAGCTCTTCGTACGAGATGACCCGATCACCGGCGACGATGGCGGGAGCTCCCGGAGTCTCCAGCGCCTGGGCGTGCACCCGATGATGCGCGCACGCATGCGCGCATGCCTGGAGGGGCGCGCTCCGTACGGTGGCGTCCCGCTCCGCGATGCGAGGGTCCGTGATGTCGGCCATGAAGCGGCGTACCTGCATGCGTCGTGCTTGTGGTTTGCCGCGCACCGCCGACCTCGCCATGGCGCGGCGCCGGGCTTCGCACGCGGCCTTCAGGCCGATCAGGCCGTTGGTGGGACGCCGCCGAGAGCGCCGACGAATGACGCGAAACGGCGCAGCGGCTACGTGCGCCGTGGCAATCGTGAAAGGGGGCTCGTGTGTTTCGGCGAGCGAGGTCGTTACCAGCTCGAACCAGGTGCGGCCCTCGCGGCTCGCTGCGCCCGCTCCGCGTCGTACCGCGCGCGCGCCGTCCGGAACGCGTCCGAGTCCTGGCGCAACTCGTTCCACGTGCCCTTGAGGACCTTCCGGCAGCTCGTCTCGCGGTCCGCGTCGAGGGCGGCGAACGAGTAGTACCGCACGGTCAGCGAACCGTCCCGTGCCGCGCAGCTCGCGAGCTCGATGCGATCGGCAAATGCGTCGGCGCAGACCCTGTCGAGGATGACCTGCTTTGCCCCCGCTCCGTACGCGCCGGCATCCGCGGCTTCTGCGCGCGAGACCGCCTCCTCGCGATCCTTCACCGTCCAGGACCCTCCGTGGAGCTTGCCGCGCGCGTCTGCGTCGAAGCAGAAGAGCAGCACGCCGTCCGGCCCGTACGTGGCCCGCGAGAATGCCGTGACGGCGTCGGCGTCGCGACCGCGGGGGCAACGCGCGAGGACCACGGCGCCCGCGACGCAGGCGAGCCCCAGGAACGCCGCCAGACGGTGGACCCTCCGCACGACGGAACCGCTAGCCGACGCAGCGCGCAGTGGCGAGGGCGAAGGCCTGCGGGGACGGTCACGAGATGGCAGTGAGATCGCAAGATTCCCGTTCTCGTCAGCGCGCGAGGGCTCGCTCGATGAGTCCCTCGAGGAGCGTCCTGTGGCAGTGCTCGGGCTCCACGCACGAGGAGGAGCACAGGAGCGTGACCCCCTCGCCCCCGCGCACACGGGCCGCGAGCGCGGCCACCCCCTCCCGCTGGTCGCGCATCTCCGCGAGGTAGCGCTTCTTGAACTCCGTCCAGACGATCGGCTCGCCGTGCTTGCCCCAGTACGCGGCGTGGAGCTCACGGCTGGGGCCGAGGTGAGGCTGCCACTCGTCCCAGGTCTCGTCCTCCTTTCGGACGCCGCGAGGGCGGTACCGGCAAACGAGCACCCGCGTGCCGTCGGCACGGGCGGGAGCGTCGTTCCAGCGTTTGGTCTGGATGCGGGCCATGCGAGCCGACTAGCGCGACGCCGGGGGTGGGGCCACGCCGCAATCGTGCTAGAAGCGGCCCCATGACGACCTCCCTCGGCGCCCCTTTCTCGTCGTCCGTGCTGAACGCGCTCGCCTTCCTCGAGGGCGAGGCCGCCGACAGCGGCGAGCGCACCCTCGTCGCCATCGCCGTCGTGCTCGCGATCCTGGCGGTCGTCATCGGGATCGGCATCGCGATGGACCGCCGCGCCCGCGCCTGAGTTCAGCCCCGGGCCTGCGTCGGGTCCACCCCGGAGGTCACCCGCCATGAAGGACGTCGCCGTCGTCGCGTACTGCCGCACGGGAATCGCGAAGGCACAACGCGGAGCGCTCAACATGACGCACGGCATTCCCATGACGTCGCACGTGCTCCGCAGCGCGGTGAAACGCGCCGGCATAGACGCCGCCGAGGTGGAGGACGTCGTGATCGGATGCGGTCTACCGGAAGGCGCGACCGGCCACAACGTCGCGCGGAACGCCGCGCTCGACGCGGGCTTCGGCGAGGCCGTACCCGGTATGACCATCAACCGCTACTGCGGCTCGGGCCTCAGCGCAGCGTCGATCGCGGCCAACCGCATCGCCGCCGGCGAGGCCACCATCGTCGTCGCCGGTGGCGTCGAGAGCATCAGTCTCGTGCAGTTCGGCCTCCACCTGGAAGGGTTCTTCTACGAACCGCTCCAGCAGCGGATGCCCGCCGTCTGGTGGACGATGAACCAGACCGCGGACTTCGTGTCGAAGAAGTACGGCATCACGCGTGAGGCGCAGGATGCCTACGTCGTGCAGAGCCAGCAGCGTGTCGCCGCTGCGACGGCGGCGGGCGTCTTTGGCGAAGAGATCGTCCCCTTCCCCACGCGCATGCGCGTGACGGACAAGGTCACCAGGGCGACGCACGAGGAGGACGTGACGCTGGATCACGACGAGGGGCCCCGGCCGGACACCACGCTTGCCGGCCTCGCTGCGCTCAAGCCCGTGTATCCGGGCGGAACGACGACGGCCGGCAACGCGTCGCAGCTGTCGGACGGCGCGGCCGCCGCCGTGCTGATGGACGCCGACCAGGCCCACAAGCGCGGCCTCCCCATCCTCGGCCTGTTCCGCGGGATGCAGCTGGCGGGGGTCGCCCCCGAGGAGATGAGCATCGCCATCGCGCCCGCGATCCGCAGGCTCATGACCCACCATGATCTGAAGAACGATGACGTCGACCTGTGGGAGCTCCACGAGGCGTACGCGGTGACGACGCTCTACAACCAGGCGCAGCTCGGGACTCCGTGGGAGCGGACGAACGTCAACGGCGGCGCCGTCTGCCTGGGGCACCCGTACGGCATGTCGGGCGTCCGCTACCTGGGCTCGACGCTCATGGAGCTCGGTCGCCGGAAGGCACGGCGCGCCGTCGTGGGCGTTTGCACCGCCGGCGGAATGGCAACCGCGGCGTACCTCGAGAGGGTCTGAGCGCGCGAGACGCGCGGTGGCCTCGCTTCGTTACGTCCGCGTCGGCGTCGGGACCGAGTCCGAGGAGCGGATCGTCAGGGCTCTCGGGCTGATCCGTCGGACGCTGGGCTGAGGGCTCGTCTCGCGGCGGGTGTCGGCGCGACGGACGCTCCTGCGTGGGAATGCACGCCGAGGAGCCGCCGCGGGTTGTCCCAGAGGATTGCGCTCAGGCCCTCCTCGCCGAGGGCGGGTCGGCGCTCCATCAGGCGGTCGACGATGCCGACCTCGTGGTCCGGGTGGGGGAAGTCCGTCCCGAAGACGACTCGGTCGATCCCGATGTCCCGGACGACCTCGGGCAGGAGCGCTTCGTCGGGCTCGAGGGCAATCCAGCACTGCTCCCGGAAGTACTCGGACGGAGGACGACAGATCCGGCCCCGCACCTCGGCAGCGTGCTGCGCGTATTCCACCTCGTCGAGGCGCCAAAGCCAGTAAGGCAGCCACCCGCAGCCCGACTCGAGGAAGCCGACGCGGAGCCGCCGGTGGTCCTCGAGCACTCCGCCGACGAGAAGCGCGAGGAGGGCCATCATGCCCTCCATCGGGTGGGAGCACGCGTGCTGGGCGAAGTGGCTCTCGAAGCGCTCCGCTCCCGCGGTGGGAGCCCGCGTGTGCGTCCCTTCGTGGACGAGCACCGTCACGTCGGCATCCTCGCACGCCGCCCAGAACGCCTGCAGCGAAGGGTGCCCGAGCGTCCTGCCTCCGATCGGGTTCGGGCGCAGGACCACGGCTCGAAACCCCTGGCGAAGCGCTTGCTCCAGATCCTCGACCATCGCCTCGGGGTCGTGCCGCGACACGACGGCCGCACCGAGGAGGCGCTCGGAGTCGGCGGAGCAGAACTCGGAGAGCCACTGGTTGTAGGCCTTCGCGAAGGCGCGCGACCGCGTGGCGGGTGCCGTGTCGTCGTGGACGAGGAGCTGCGTGAACGTCGGCAGCATGACGGCGGCGTCCACACCGGTCGCGTCCATCTCGTCGAGGTGGCCGCGCGACGTCTCCGCAGCCGCGAGGACGCGCCTCCGGCGCTCCGCCACGAGGCCGACCTCGATGCACGCCACCTCGGAGACACCGCGCATGAGGACCTGGCCCTGCACGGCGAGGAGATGTGGCACGGGAAGGAGGGCATGCTCGCCGAGCCGGGCGACGCGCCGGTGGATCGTGTCGTCGACCGGCGCGAAGGGCACGAGCCGTGGCGCGTACTCGCGCATCTCCTCCGGAAGGTAGTCGGGCCACATGCCCACGGGCTCCATGACGTGGCGGTCGACGTCGAGCACGCGAAACCCGTCTCGCATGAGGACCCTCCTTCCCCGATCAGACGAACAGCGGTACCGGATTGAGCTCGCGCTCGGCACGCGGCACCCGGAGCCAGCCGAGAGAGCAGGGAACGTCGTAGAGGCGCCCCGCGCCGAACCGGGGCCAGAAGTGCCGGAGCCCGGGCACGATGACCTGCGCCACCGCGAGATCGACGTCCGGGCGTGACTTGTCGACCACCACGACCTCCAGGCCCGCTCCCTCGATGCGCCTCCGGCAGTGATCGATGTCGGCGAGGAGGTCCGCGCCGTCGGCGGCGGGCATCTCACCGGCTTCGACGCGCCGGACGTCGGCGTCGGGAAACAGGAACTCCGTCGACGGCAGTCGCTCGTGGTCCCACGGGGCGCGACGGCTTCCCGTCGGATCGAAGAGCTGGTTCAGCTCCGTGAGCGAGCGCTGGACCGCGAGCTTCGGCTCGACGTGGCAACCAAAGCCGACCGCGAAGCGACCGCGTGCGGGTTCGTGGGCAAGGGCGACACACGCCGCGATCCCGAGATCGTGAGTGACGTCCAGCACCCAGATCGTCCACCCCACGCGCTCGTAGTCGCGCTGGAGCGCCGTGAAGTACGGCTCGCCGAACGACTCGAGCGCGATCGCGGGGCGCCGCAGGCGGTTGTACCACCACACAGCCACGGCATCGCGCTCGACGAGCTCGAGGAGCCCCTGGAGGATTGCCTCCTCGAGGCAACTGCCGGCCGCAACCCCGTTGCCGCTAGGGCGGCAGTATGCCGTACCCGCTTCGACAGGCGCCTCGGCGTAGCAGTAGGTGAAGGGAACGTACCGGCGCCGCTCCTTCGTGAGGGACCACGCGAGGGCCCAGTCGATCGTAGTGTCGTCGTTGCTGCGGGCGGGGACCCACAGGCGCGCGTCGGCCCGGGGCGCATCGGAAGGCGACGCGTCGAGCTGCGCCTCGCTGAAGTTCATCAGGCCGAGCGGTGCGAACGCGTCCGGGCCGAGCTCGGCCCTGCTGGCGCGACGCCGTGCCTCGTCGCCCTGGTGAACTCCGCAGAACCGCTCGAGTGCCTCGCAGAGGGCGCTGGCTCGTGCCTGATCTGGGCTTCGCCCCTTCCCGGCGCACGACTTGTCGAACACGTTCGAGCGAGGGACTACCCCGTCCGCCGGCCGCGCCACGTAGCCCGAGACGTAGACGGACCGGAGCTCCGAGTCCCGCCCGGGAAGCGGGTGCAGATACGCGACCGCGCCCGTGATCGGGCTCACGTGGCCGCGCAGACGCTCGTGGACCTCGCGCGGTGACTGCGATCGGTAGCCGCCGTCGTCGCGGTGGCGCTTGAGGACGGGACGCAGGACCACGGGCCGCTCGCCCATCGAGGCCACGATGCGGGGGTCCCCGCACGATGCGCACTGGGGCCTGCGTACGACGGCATGGGTCGACGTCTGGAGGGTCCGTAGATCGATCGCGACAAGATTTCCTTCGAGGGTCGCGCGCTCGGTGCGCGCACGAGAAACGACGACCTTCGCGACCCCGAGGGCGGCCAGATCGCACGCCGCGCGGACGCTCGCCGGGAGGGCGCCCCTCGTGCGCACGGCGGTCGAAGCACCCTCGTTTCGTCGTTCGAGGAGCGTCTCCACGGGCCGGCTGTTGCGCAGCCAGAACCGGAGGCATGCGAAGCACGGCCCGCCGTCGAGGCCGAGGATGGGGCCGATGGTCGGCACGACTCCCGTGGGGCAGACGATGCACCAGGCCGACCGCCCGACCCGCATGCGCGCGTGGATCGTGTCGAGACCCGCGTGGAGGCCGTCGTCCGTGACGACCACGGCGAGATCCGCCCCCGTAGCGCTCGACTCGACGAGGACGCCCGCGCGAACGAGGGCGTCCAGCATGATCCCGCGGAGGCCGGCGTCTCCGATGGCCTCCACGCTCACGCGCGTGCGGGAGAGCGCGGCGATCGCGACGTCGCTCGGCGCACCCGCGCCCTCCCAGAAGGCTGCGACTGCCGGCGCCGTGCTGGTCGCCTCGATGAGGTACCTCTCGCCCGCGAGGCGCTCCAGCGTGTAGAGCGTCTCGGCGTCGTTCGCGCCGTGGACGCGAGCCTCGCGCACGACGTCGTCGACGGTGCGCTGGCCGTCGACCAGCCCGACGACGAGCGCCGCGCGCGGCGCCGAGACGATGGTGCGATCACGCTCGCCGAGGAAGACGAGCGCCGTCTCGTCGAGTGGCTCTGCGCGAACGCCGGGGCGCAGCGCCAGCACCTGACCGGGCTCGAGTGGCACCATCGCGGCTCGTCCCCCGCTAGTCGCAACAGGTGAACGGATACGCGCTCCCCGTGTTGTTGTACGCCGTCAGCGCCACCGGCTGGAAATCGACCTTCGGCGTCTCGGGCAGATCCACCTCCAGCACGTTGTTCGGGAGGTTCGTCCACTCCCCTCGGTCGCGGGCCCAGGTGAAGGCCTGCGTGGCGACCACGATCCGCAGGTTCCAGGGGCACGTGTATCCGAGCCATGCCTGGAGCGCTGCGAGCGCGTCGTCCTGGACCTGCGTCGCGAACTCGGGACGCGCCCAGGCCAGGGCAATCGCGCGGAGCGTCACCCCTCCGAACTCGAGGAAGTCTTTCCAGGAGCCGAGCCCGAGCTCGAAACTCTGCTGCGGCATGATCACCCCGCCCGTCGGCGCGGGCTTCGCCCCGAAGAGCGTCGGGCGCTGCTGGTAGTAGTCCGAGAGCGCCTTGGCGCGATCCGCGGGGGTGAACGGGCCGGAGGTGCCGCTCGAGCTCGCGCTCGACGTCACGGTGATCCGGCTCGCATCGACGGGGAGGATGAGCGTGATGCTGCTCGCCGTGGAGGTCGCGGGCGCGGACGTCCCGAACCAGCCGCCGGTGTTCTGGGGGTCCCAGTGGGGGCCGTTCGTCCCGAACTTCAGGTCGAGGAAGGGCCAGGGAAAGTCGAAGCCGAACTCGCTCTTCAGCGTGCCCTTCGGATCCGCGACGAGCCGGCTCTTGAAGGCCGGGTCGCTCCAGCTCCTCGCCACGGCCCGCAAGTGGACCGTCCGAAACTGCATCAGGTCGTCCATGCTCATGATGCCCACCTCTCCTCTGGCGTTCGCCGCGCCCGCCGAAGCCCCGGGTTGTCGTCGAGCACGCGCTCCAGACGAGCGCGCGTGTCCGCGCCGCCGCCGCACCGCTCCAGGAGCGACGAGAGCGCCCGCGCCTCCACGCGCGGCATGTGATGCGTATGCGCGAGGTCGGCCGCTCGCTCGAACGCGTGGCGTGCGGCGTGGGACGGGCCGCCTTTCGTTCCGCTGCCTGCGTTGGCTCCATTCGCATCGAGCTGCGCCGTGCCGAGCATCCGCCACAGCTCCGGCTCGTAGAGATGCTCGTCGTTCTCGACGCAGAGGGAGAGGCAGCGCTCCAGGCGAGGGATGGCCGCGAGCACGTCCCCCTTCTCGAGGAGCGCTTGCGCCGAGAACGAGCCGAAGTACGACATGCAGAGCTTCGACCCCGTACGCGATAGCCGTTCGAGCGTGGCCTCCGAGCGCTCGACGTCGCCGTTCGCCCAGTGGTGGACGGCGGTCGCGTACCCTTCGAACGCGGGTAGACCGTAGCGCTCCGCCAGGCGCAGGATCTCCCCCGTCATCGCCCCGGCCGTGCGGCGATCGCCGGCAAAGTGGTAGACCTGACACCCGTCGAGGAGGCCGATCGCGATCGACGGGACGTGGGCCACTTCGCGCGCCCACTCGAGAGACTCGGCGACGAGCCGGAATGCCTCCTCGTCCTCGCCGCAGTACCACCGGTGGTGCGCGAGAAGTGCCTTCGCCAGGACGAGCGAGTCGAGCCCGAACCGGGGGCCGTGGTCGCGGTCGAGCGACCGATCGTGAAGCTGCACCACGCGCTCGAAGGCCCCGCTCGAGGCCACGTGGTCCCCGTCGGCGTGGACCGCGACACCGACGAGCGCCGCCCCGGCGACCGTCAGGCCGCGGTCCTTCCTCTGCTCGGCGAGCCCCACGACCTGCCTGGCAACCTCTCGCGCCGCGGCCCGGTTGCTCGCGACGTGGTGGTACGTGAAGAGAGACCAGAGCGCGGGGACGCGATGCTTGCTGTCTTGGTCGAGGTCGGCCACGAGGTTCCTCGACCGGTCCACGCGGGCCTTGACCCGTGGATCGCCCCACCCGTGACGGGCCATGAGCGCCTGCGTCAGGACCCCGTTGGCGGTCAGCTCCGCCTCGATACGCTCGGTTGCCGGCAGGAACGCGGACCACTCGACCACGCGCGCCGCATGCGCCGCTGCCTCGGCGTATGCGGAACGGCCGAGCGCCTGCTGCGCCGCGCGGAACGCGTACGGGACGGCGCGCCCTTGCTGGTCGGCGGCCTCGTGGTGGAGAGCGAGCAGGTCGGGGCGCCCGTCCACGATGCGTGGGAAGCGCTCTTCGAGAACCTGAGCGATCCGCGCGTGCACGTAGATGCGCTCGGCGCGGGGCAGCGACTCGTACGCGGCGTCGCGCACCAGCGCGTGCTTGAAGACCCCCACCGCATCGCCCGCGCTCCCCTTGCGCGACACGAGCCCTGCACGCGCGAGGGCGTCGAGGTGAAGGTGTACCCCTGACGCTCCGGGGGGCAGGATGGCCGAGAGGAGGTCCAATCGGAACTCGCGCCCGATCGCCGCCGCGAGCTGCGCGGTCCCCTTCGCGGCGCCGGTGCGGTCGAGGCGCGCCGTCAGCAGCGCGCGGAGGGACGTGGGGATGTCCCTTTCCGCGGGCTCGTGGTGCGCGACCCCGTCCCCCACCGGCGCCTCGAGGAGTCCTTCCTCGAGCATCATCTTCGTCAGCTCTTCGACGAAGAGTGGAATGCCGTCGGTTCGCTGGACGATGCTTGCCACTGCGGCAGGGGCGACCCGCCGACGGCCCGTCAGGTCGGCCAGCATCGCCTCCGTCTGCGCTCGGTCGAGGCGTCCGAGCGGGATCTGCAGCGTCGTCGGGATCGGCGGCGACAGTGAGAAATCGGGTCGGGCGGTCATGAGCGCGAGGATGGGGGTGGAGGACGCCTCTTGTGCGAGGCGTGCGAGGACCTCCACGGTCGTGGAGTCCGCCCAATGCAAGTCCTCGACCAGCAGAAGCATCGGCCGCCGGACCGCCATCGCCGAAAGGAGCGCGACGATGGCGTTCACCGTCAGGGCCTTCTGTCGCGGGGGTGAAACCTCCAGCGGCCGATAGGGGGCGGTCACCGGCAGCCCGAAGAGCGGGAGGAGTAGCGGCATCGCATCGTTCGCCGCGATGCCGAACGACGAGAGCTCGCGCGCGATCCGCGCTGTGCGTTCCGTGGTGCCCGCACCGCGGCGAAGCCCGAGCGCCCGCTCGAGCAGATCGCGGAATGGCAGGAGGGGACTGTATTGCGCGTCGGGAGCGCAGCGTGCGTCGAGGAACAGCATGTCCTCGGTCACGAGACGCTCGCGGATCTCACGAACGAGGCGAGTCTTCCCGATCCCGGCCTCCCCCATGACGATGGCGCTTTGTCCTGCTCCTTCGCGGGCGCGGCGCCAGCGCTCGAGGAGGAGCTCGACCTCGCGCTCGCGCCCCACGAGCGACGCTCGGCTCTCGTCCGCGCTCGTCGGCGTGCGCTCGTCGAGCTCTTCTCCCAGCACGAGCGTCTCCACCTCACCCGGCGAACCGGGAATCGCGCGCAGCTCGGCGCCGTCCACCTCGAAGGCGCCCCGCAGGAGCTTCCGGCACGAGCTCGTGATCCGTACCGTGCCGTCCTGCGCGATCGCCGCGAGGGCGGCGGCGATCCGCGGCGTGCTGCCCGCGACGAGGCTCGCCTTCCCGAGCCCGGGGATCGCCGCGGGCGTCACGAAGCCCGTGTGCAGACCGACGCCCACCGCGAGACGTACGCCGCGATCCTCGAGCGCGGCGTTCCGCGTCTCGATCGCCGCCACCATGGCGATCGCGGCTCGCCCTGCCCGCCGCGCGTCGTCCTCCTCGGCGTTCGGACAGCCGAAGTAGACGAGAAGCACCTGCCCGAGGACGGAGGCAGTGAGCCCGCCGTGGACGCGGCCGACTTCCGCGCACTGGGCCATCGCCCCGTGCATGACCTCGTCGCTCTCCTCCAGGCCCGGTGCACGCGGGGAGACCGCTTCGAGCCGAAGCTCGCAGGCGAGTGCGGTGACCGGACGCCGCTCGCGACGCTCGCCGGGCGACGTGAGCGTGGTTCCGCTGCTCGCCAGGCGCGGGCGCGTGGCCAGACCGAGACCCGGCAGATCGCTCACGTCGCACGCCTCGAGCGCCTCGTGAAGCGCCCGCGCCGAGATGTCGCGCTGCGCCACGTCCTTCTGGAGCGCCTTCGCGAGGAGCGCGCCGAGCGGGTGCCGCTGCATGGGCGGCGGCAGCGGGACGGGATCCGGGCCGAGGAGCTGGTAGAAGATCTCCGCCACCGAGCTCCCCGCGTACACGGGCTGCCCCGTGAGGCACTCTAGGAACACGAGAGCCCACGAGAAGAGGTCGGAGCGCGGCGACGGTTCGAGCCCGCGGCTCTGCTCGGGGGCACTGTAGCCGGGCGTTCCGAGGGTGTCGTCCGTGGCTGTGAGCCGCGTCGGCGTGAGGTCCGGCGCGGAGTCGACCACCGCGCCGATGCCGAAGTCGAGCACCACTGCGTGACGTCGCGCTCCGGTCGGGACGACCATGATGTTGCTCGGCTTGAGGTCCCGGTGGACGATGTTCTGCGCGTGCGCGCACGCGAGTGCGTCGAGCACCTGGAGCATCAGGCCGCGTGCCTCGACCGGGGACAACGCACCTTCCCTGGCGAGCACCGCGCCGAGCGTGTCGCCGGGCGCGAACGCGAAGACCGTGTAGAGGCCCCCGTCGAGCGCCTGCCCCGAGTCGAGGATCTGCACGATGTGCGGGTGCTGGAGCTTCGCGCAGAGCCTCGCTTCCCGCAGGAAGCGCGCGGCGCGAATCCGCGCTCTCGCTCCGTCCGGCGAGTCGACCGCGCGCATCCGCTTGAGCGCCACGATCTGCCCGGTGGTGAGCTGCGTCGCCTTGTAGACGGTCCCGAAGCCGCCCTCGCCCAGGGTCGCGAGGACCTCGTAGCGACCCTCGAATACGGATCCGGGGGCGCGCCCTTCGTCCTGGCGATTCATGGGGGGCACCCAGGGCCAGCAGAACGCGGCGCACTCGACAGTGTCAAGCCACGCCCGGAGACGCGAGAAGGCAGCACCGACCGCACGTCAGGCTGCACGTCAGTAGGAGCGGTCGTCCTCCACGGAGAGCGCGCCCTCGAGGATCGCCTGGAGCTCGGGATCGACGGGATCGCCCAGGGACTGCGCCAGGTCCCGCACACGAGTCAGCTCGCGGCGCAGCGCCCGGTAGTGGTTGCGGTTCTTCAGGAGGACACCCTGCCCGAGCATCGAGAATGCCTCGTCCCGGCTCCCCGTGTGCTTCACGGCGGCGGCGAGCACCATCCCCCGGAAGGTGTCGGCGAGGTCGAGCGCCAGCGGCGATTCCTTGCCCGACCGGCGATCCGCCTCGCGGACGAAGGCGCAGGCCGCGCGCCAGAGCAGGTCGAGCAGCGTGCTCTCCTCGGGCTCCGAGTCGACGGCGAGGGCCCTCTCGACGAGGTGCCGCGTGATCACCGGATCACCCCCGGCTTCGTTCTCGCCTCCGAGCAGGAGCGCGTAGGCGCGGCGCACGATGTTGTCGAGCTGACGGAGGTTGCCGGGCCAGGGCGCCGCGGCGAGCGCCTTCACGGCTTCGGGCTCGAACTGCACTCGCCCCGCACCGCCGGCCTCACCGTGGCGACGGTTGACCATGTACTCCGCCCAGTGGGGCAGCTCGTCGAGTCGATCCGCGAGCGGAGGCAGCCTCACGGGAAGGACGTTGATGCGGTAGTAGAGATCCTCGCGGAAGCGGCCCGCGCGCACGGCCGCGCGCAGGTCCGCGTTCGTCCCCACGATGAGGCGCACGTCTGCGTGGCGGTCGCCGGCGGAGTCGTCGCCGAGCATGCGGTAGGCGCGCTCCTCGATGAAGCGCAGCAGGCCCGCCTGGACCTTCATCGACAGCTTGTCGACCTCGTCGAGGAACAACGTCCCCTTCGCCGCACGCGCGATCGCACCCTGCCCATCGCGCATCGCGCCGGTGAACGCGCCCCGTTTCCAGCCGAAGACTTCGGCGGTCTGGAGGTCCTCCGGGATCGCCAGGATGTCGAGCACCTCGAAGCGCTGGCCCTTGCGCGACGAGTGCTCGTGACACCAGCGCGCGAGGCGCGTCTTGCCGGCGCCCGTGGGGCCGCTGATGAGCACCGTGTCGTCGCGCGGCGCGAACGCACGAAGCAGCCCGATGAGGCTCGCGGTGGCCTTGCCCACCACGGGCAGGTACTCGTCGGCGACGTTGGCTCCAGTCGGCCGCGTGGGCAAGGCACGCGCACCGATGAACGCGCCCGCGATGCTCGCGAGAGCCTCGAGCTCCTCGTGACACGACTCCCACACGAACGTGGAGCCCATCGCCGCCTTGCAGCTCGCCTCCAGGGTGATCATCCCCGCGAGCGCGTTTCCCGGCGAGCGGAGGGGGACGACGTGCACGTGCGTGGCGGCCCGGCCGATCATCCGCTCGCGCGTCTCGTTGCCCGGCAGGCCGCCCTCGGCGGGCAGCGCGGGCTGCTCGGACGGTCCGTCGCGCAGCCACGACCGCATCGCGCCCCGATGGACGTCGATCGACACGGAGCAGCGATGGTGCTCGATCCAGCTCCAGACGGTGCCCGAGGTGAGAAACCCCGTGCCTTCCACCGGATCGCCTGTCGCACGATCGAGCCCGTACAGCCGCTGGTAGGTCCCATCGGGACGCAGGTGGACGACACCCCGGAGGAGACGCGCCGTCTCCGCGTAGGGGCTCTCGGCGAGCGCCGTGTCCACGCGGGCGAAGAGGGCCTCGAGCACCGCGGACGCGGCCTCCTCGAAATAGGTCGCCGTGACGAGGCGAGGGACGAGGAGCGAGAGTGTATCGTCGGCGGACACGCTGGCGGCAGGATAGGCTGGCGGGCTCCTGGGAGCGACGACGTTGCGTCCCGGCGGGACGCAGAGCGTCCCGAGGAGACGCAGGCGCCTGGAATCGCGGGCGTTTGTCCGTGCGGAAGGTGGTCGGCGCGGGGCAATCGTACGGCCTTCGGCGCCTACCCCCTCTTGGCACATGAGGTGCTTTTTCCTCCGCCCGCGCTGGGGCCGGGGGCACGCCATGGCACCGCCCCCCGGACGAATTTCGCGTGTCCGGGGTGCGCGGTGGGGGCGTCGGTCCCGTATCCCTTGGAGCGCGCGAGCTTCACCCACCCTTCGACGGGTTTGCCGGTCGCGTTCGCGAAGTTCGGTCGGGCTCCACGCGGGCGCCCCAGCAGCGCGGCCCATGCGATCCACGGGCATGGCCGGTGCAGCGCAGTCGTGTGAAGTCGACCGCGCGTCGGCATCACGAAGGGAAAAAGGCCGTGCACTCGTTCCGGATCGGAAGGCTCTTCGGGATCGAACTCCGGGTCGATTCGAGCTGGCTGTTCATCTTCGCGCTGCTCACCTGGAATCTCTCCAGCGTCTTCGGGAGCTGGCACCCCGACTGGTCGAGCTTCGAGTCGATCGGCCTGGCGCTCGCGGCGTCGCTCGTCTTCTTCGGGTGCATCGTCCTGCACGAGCTCGCGCACTCGCTCGTCGCCCGCCGCTACGGGCTGCGCGTCCGGAGCATCACCCTCTTCCTCTTCGGCGGCGTCTCCAACATCGAGCATGAGCCGCCATCGGCCCGCGCCGAGTTCTTCACGGCGATCGCGGGCCCGGTGACCAGCGTCGTGCTCGGCGTCGTCGTCGTGCTCGTCACGGGCGCGACCACGGCCGTCTCCCTCGCGGACGCCCAGTCCGCGAAAGAGGGCGTGGCACAGCTCGGGCCCGTCACGACGCTGCTCGCCTGGCTCGGCCCCATCAACCTCGTCATCGGCGTGTTCAACCTCATCCCCGCCTTCCCGCTCGACGGCGGGCGCGTCCTCCGCTCGATCCTCTGGAGCACGAGCGGCGATCTCCGAAAGTCCACGCTTCGGGTCGCCGCGGTGGGTCAGATCTTCGGCTGGATGTTCATCCTCGCCGGCGTCGCCATGGCGTTCGGGGTCCACGTGGTCTTCTTCGGGACGGGCCTGGTCGGCGGCCTCTGGCTCGCGTTCATCGGGTGGTTTCTCCGCAACGCAGCCGCCCAGTCCGCCCGCCGCCTCGACGTCGACGACGGCTGGCCCCACGGCACCCACGCGGCGAGTCACTAGCGGGGACCGGCCTCCGTGTTTGCAGATTCGTAACAATCGCCTCGGCGTGCGAAAGTGGCTGGATGCGCCTTCTCGGGGCCGCGGCCCTCGTGATCCTCGGCCTCGCCGCCACGGCATGCAGCAGCAGCCGGAGCGGCGGCCCGTCGTCGGAAGCGCCCGGGGACGGCGGGGCGACGGAGGGCGGGGACGACTCCGGCGAATCGCCCGACGCGCCCGACTCGGCGCCCGCTCCCGTCACGATTCCCCCCGCTTCATGCGACGGGGGAATGTGCATCCAGCACCTCGTCGTGATCGTGCAGGAGAACCACACCTTCGACGATCACTTCGGCGCCTACTGCACCGCCGCGACGGGCTCGAACCCGTCCTGCACCACAGGGCCGGCCTGCTGCGAGGCGATGCCCGCCACCGACCCGACCGGGCACGCGCCCACCGTCCTCACGGACTACGTGCACGCCACTTTCAGCCCGAACCACGCGCAGGCCTGCGAGCTCTCGGAGATCGACGACGGCAAGATGGACATGTTCGCCACCGCGCCCGGGGCAGGCTGCGGAGATCCCGGCAACGTGGCCGTGGCCGACCCGACCATCGTCAAGCCCCTCTGGGACCTCGCCGCCGAGAGCGCGCTGGCCGATCGCTATTTCCAGCCGATCGTCGGCGAGAGCTCTTCCAACGACATGTACCTGGCGCGCGCGTCGTACGTCTTCACCGACAACGACGACGCGCCCGAGGGCGCCGTCGGCATGACGTGCGACCCCGAGTCGACGCCCATGCAGTACGCGGATCAGACCATCGGCGATCTCCTCACCGCGGCGTCGGTCCCCTGGGCATGGTTCGCGGACGGGTACGCCGCCATGGTCGCGGCGAAGGGATCGTGCCCGACCAAACCGGCCGACTGCGCCTTCCCCTTCGACTTCTATCCGTGCGCCTTCGATCCGAGCGACGTCCCCTTCGAGTACTACCCGTCGACCGTCGACAATCCCTCCACGATGAAGGACCTCTCGGTCCTCGAGGCTGCCCTCACGAGCGGCAGCGGGCTGCCCGCGGTCTCGTTCGTCAAGGCCATCGGCTACAAGTCCGAGCACCCCGGCGCGGGCATCACTCTGAGCGCGGGCGTCGACTGGGCGGTGGGCCTCATCGGGCGGATCGAGGCGTCCTCGTACGGCGCGAGCACGCTCGTCCTGCTCACGTACGACGAGGGCGGCGGCTACTTCGATCACGTGCCCCCTCCGGCGGCGAGCGCCGTCGACGGTAAGCCCTACGGGACGCGGATCCCGCTCGTCGCGATCGGCCCCTTCGCCCGCAAGAACGCGGTGAGCCACGTGCAGATGGAGCACTCGTCGATCGTGAAGTTCATCGAGTGGTACTGGCTCGGACAGAAGACCGGGCAGCTCGGGACGCGCGACGCGGTGGTCAACAACCTCGGCAGCCTGCTCGACCCGGCGGCGACCGGGGTCGCCGTCCCCGAGAACTGAGGAGCGGTACCCCCTTGGTCCGCGCGGCCCGTCGTCGTAGCCTAGCTCGCCATGCGCCGACTCCTCCGTGCTCCCCTCTTGCTCAGTGTTGCGCTCACCCTCTTCGCGAGTGGCTGCGGCTACTCCGAAGACCAGTGGCAAGCGCAGCTCGCCAAGTACAACAAGCTGAAGGCCGACGACGAGGCGAGGATCGACGAGGCGCAGAAGAAGATCGACGAGCTCACGAAGCAGCTCGAGGCCATGGGCGTCGACGTCAAGTCGATGAAGGCCGACATGGACGAGCAGCAGAAGGCGCTCGAGCTGTACAAGGACCGCGCGCGCCAGCTCGAGCTCATCAAGGCGCGCTTCGAGAAGCTCAAGGCGAAGCTCGACGCGCTGACGAAGCTCGGCCTCACGGTGACCGTCCGCCACAACCGCATGGTCATCTCGCTGCCGGGTGACGTCCTCTTCGACTCGGGCCGCGAGACTCTGAAGAAGGAGGGCAAGGACATCCTCCTCAAGGTCGCTTCCATCATCAAGGCCGACCCGCAGCTCGTCGCGCGCGACTACGAGGTCGGCGGCGACACCGACAACCAGCCCCTCGCGCACGGGCCCTTCAAGGACAACTGGGGCCTCTCGCTGATGCGGGCGCGCGAGGTCCTCGTCTTCCTCGTCGACCCGGCCGAGGGTGGGCTCCCCATCTCGCACTGGAGTGCGGCCGGTTTCGGCGACACCGATCCGGTGGCCGACAACTCCACGCCGGAAGGCCGGCAGAAGAACCGCCGCTGCGAGCTCATCGTCCTCCCGAGCGTCGAGGAGATGCTCGACCTGAAGACGATCACGCAGTAGCGCACGCCGTCCGAGGTCACGGCCGCGCGGGTCAGCCGTGGTGCAAGACCACGCCGCCCGCGCCCGTGAGCCACACGTCGCCGGAACCGCTTCCACCGAGGCCGACGAGCTGCTCGTTGGAGCCCGTCACCGAGACCGACCAGGCGCTCCCGGTCCAGTGAAGCGCCGTTCCCCCCGAGCCGGCGGCCCAGACGTCGCCCGACCCGCTGCCCCACACGCCGTAGAGAGGCCCCTCGAAGGTGCTCGGTGACGCCTTCCACGCTGTACCGTCCCAGTGAACGATCGTGCCGGCGTTCCCGACGGCCCACACGTCCGCCGCCCCCGAACCCCATATCGCCTGAAGGTCGTCGAGCGCGGCGCTCGTCGAAGCGGACCACGCGCTTCCGTCCCAGTGGAGGACCGTACCCTCGGCTCCCACGGCCCAGACGTCCGTCGTCCCGCTGCCCCAGACGCCGGTGAGGGGCTCCGTCGTGCCGCTCGTCGACGCGGACCACGTCGACCCGTCCCAGTGCACGATGGTACCCGCCGCGCCGACCGACCAGACGTCGCTCGAGGCGGTGCCCCACACGCCGACGAGGGGCGCCGTCGTCCCGCTCGTGGCCGCCTTCCACGACGTGCCGTCCCAGTGTTCGATCGCACCGCCAGCGCCGACGGCCCATACGTCGCTCGACGACGAACCCCACGTGCCCTGGAGCGGCGCCGTCCCGGCGGCCTGCTTCGACCAGGTGGCGCCGTCGAAGTGAAGGACGGTGCCCTGGTCGCCCACCGCCCACGCGTCCGTCGCGCTCGCGACCCAGACGCTCGCCATCGTGTCGGCCGTGAGGCTCGTGCTCGCCGAGGCCCACGCCGAGCCGTTGCCCGTGACGACCGTGCCGCCCGCGCCGACGGCCCACACGTGCGTGCCGTCCGCTCCCCACATGGCGTTGAGGTCCGACGCGGTCGCGCTCTTCGCCTCCGCCCACGTCGAACCGTTCCAGTGGTACATGCCGCCCCCGAGACCCGCGGCCCAGACGTCGGTGGCCGAGCTCCCCCACACGGCGTTGAACGGCGTGTACGTCCCGTAGTCGGGGTATCCGGGCGGAACGGGGTTCCCGGGGAGGGCGGTCCACTTCGACCCGTCGTACTTGACGATCGTGCCCATGCCTCCGACCGCCCACACGTTCTTGGAGTCCGAACCCCAGACGCCCACGAACGAGTCGCCGAGGCCGGCGTCGGAGAGAGAGCCGATCGACGTGATGAGGGTCCACTTCGTCCCGTTCCAGTGCCCGAGGAGATAGCTGTCGCCGACGGCCCAGACGTCGTTGGTGGCGGTGCCCCACACCGCGTAGAGGTTGTACGGGAGGACCGTACTCTGGGTCGCCGTCCAGCCGGTGGCGTCGCGGTGCAGGATGGTCCCGGTGGCGCCGACCGCCCAGACGTCGGTGCCCGACGAGCCCCAGACGCCGCTCAGGTTCGCGGTCGTCTTGCCGTCCTCGGGAGACCACGTCGTGCCGTCCCAGTGCGCCACTGCCCCGGACGACCCCACGGCGAAGACGTCGCTCGACGAGTCTCCCCAGATGCCCACGAACGACATCGGCGCGCCCGCGTCGGTGTAGAGCGCGGGCGCCAGCGACCATCCGGCGCCGTCGAAGTGCACCAGCGTTCCGCCCTGGCCGACGGCCCAGATGTCCGTGGCCGACGAGCCCCAGACGCCGAGCAGCGTGTTTCCTTGCGGCGATGGGTTTACCCAGCACCAGTCGGTCGTGCACGGCGTGGGAGGGGGCGGCGCGGCCTCGGCTTCGGCCTCCGCGGCCGACTCGACGGGGGCGTCCCTCGGGGTCGCGTCGAAGCCGGGGGAGTCGTCGGACGCATCGAGCGGCGGCGACCCGCCGTCGTGGTGCGAGCCGCACGCCGCGGCACCGGCCATCAGCGCGGACGCGAGAGCGCCGGCGATGAGCGCGGAGAACACCGCGCGCGCAGCGGGCATCGTCTTCCTCGAGATGCGCGTCATTGGATGGTCACCGGGGTGGGAGTCGAGGCGATGCCGTTGGCGACGACGACGAGCTCACTCGGCCCCGTCTCGGCCGCGGCCGGCACGTCGAACAGCGTGGACACGATCTGCGCGCCCGTGGCCACGCCCATCGACGAATGGTCGTGCGTTCGCGCGTAGACGACGTGGCCCGTCGCGCCGTTCGTGATGCGCACGAGCGGGTAGTTCGTGGCGGCCTGGTAGTCGTCGCCGTACGCGACCGCCTGGGAGAGCCCGTTGAGCTGCGTGCCTTCGAGCCGGTTGGTCGTCCCGCGCGCGAGGGTCGCAGCGACGGAGGTGATCGCCGGCGCCCACGAAGGGTCAGGCGTGTCGACGGGCGTGTACACCTCGACGTCCGTCGAGCCGTCGGTCTCGAGGATCTGCCCCGACGGCAGGACCAGGAGGAGGTAGTTGTACGACGAGTCTTGCGGGGCGGTGACCGGCGCGGGGAGCTGCGTCAGCGTGGTCCCGTCGAAGTCGAAGAACACCGAGCCCGGCTCGTAGTCCCCGGGGCTCGCGACGAACACGACGTGGCCGCCGGGCGTCAGCGCCGCGGGCCCGTCGACGGCGTCGAGCTGGCCGTCCTGGACCGCCGGCATGTCCGGACCGGCGACCCACGTTCCGTCGGTCTGGTAGAGCGCCGTGTGCAGCGTGGCGCCCACGGCGAACACCCGGCCGTCGGGCATGAGGAGCTCGGGCCCGATCTCGAAGACCTGCGAGTCCGCGAGCGCGACCGGGATCGAAGACGTCTTCGCCCAGGCGCCTGCCGTGGGGTCGAAGAGCCAGCCATCGTTGGTCTCGACGTCGACCGACAGGACCTTGCCGCTCGGCAAGAGCGACCACCCGCTCTCCGCCACGACGTACCCGCTCGTCGCCGGGACCTCCGTCCAGGAGAGCGTCCTCGCGTCGAACAGGGCGGACCCGTTCTTGTACGGGTCGCCCAGCATGAACGTGCCGTCCGGAAGGACGACGCTCGGGGCATCGCCCACGATGAGCCACCCGTCGGGGATGGCGACCGGAGTCCACACGTCCGACGGCGGATCGTAGATGGCCCCGAGCGTCGTCTCGACGAGCGCGTCGCGGTCGTACTCGCCGCCCATCACGAGGACGCGGCCGTCGGCGAGGACCGCCGACGCGAAGAACGTGGGCTCGTAGTCCGCGGGGAGCGGGCTGACCTCGGACCACCTGCCATCGGTGTAACTGCCGAGAGAGTCGGGCGCGAGCCGCCACCAGGACGCGTCGTCGACGGCATGAACGAGCACGGTACCGTCCGTGAGCAGCAGCGGAGCCGCGGCGAAGAACGGCGTGTTCTTCACGGGCGCCCAGGAGCCCGGCGCGCCGGCCTCGCCCGCGTCGCCGGCACTCGAAGAGCCGTCGTCCGACGCGTCCGCCGTTTCGGCGTCCCCCTCGGCGTCGTCGCCGCCGTCGACCGAGAGGGGCCCGATGGGCGGAGCGCCCCGACCCGGACGAGGTGGCGGACGCGGAGAGGGCGCGAGCGACGGCTCGCCCAGCGACGCATCCGGCGTCGAGACGACGGGCGCGTCGGCGCTTCCGGAGGACGCGTTGCAACCGGCCGCGAACAGAAGAAGCAAGATCGCGCACGGGCCGCGCGAAGGCATTGAGAGCATCGGCGCCTCCGAAGCAGCGTGCATGCCACGGATGGGCTGGATGCGCCCGCGCAAAGGGATCGAGAAATGCGACTTCGCTCGCGGTTCGTGCCCGCTCGCGTCAGGCCGACGACGGCGCGACGTGCCGGATCGTGCGATTCCTGACGCGGGCCCGCGGCTACTTCGCCGCGTGGGCGGCGCGATCGGCGTACTGCGACGCGATGCCTACCCGCGGCCGCTGACCACCCGCGGCCTTGAGCATGAGCACGACCTCGGCGACGAGCCACACGAGCCAGAGAATGTGCCGCAGGACGAGCAGCCCATGGGCCATCCCGGGGAAGAGCGCGCCCAGGAAAAATCCGCCGCACACGAGGAGCAGGATGCTGAGCGTCGCGAAGACCGCGACCGACTGCGCCGCGTGGTAGCGGACGAACGGCCGGCGATCGACGAGGAGGAAGACGACGCCCGTCACCCAGCCGAGGAGGTAGCAGAGCATCCCGGCGACGTTCTCGGCGAGGTGCTCGGTTGGGGGGATGCTCGGGACGGGGGCCCGCTTCGGCTCGGTCGTCTCCTTGACCTCGCCCTCCCGCGTGCGGTTCGCCATCGGCGCCGGTTCCCGCCTCGTCTCGGGTGCAGGCTCCGTTCGTCCCCGGGACTCCGCGTTCGCCGTCGGACGGTCGGGCATCATGTCCGAGGGCCGCCCCGCGGTGGACTGCATGAGCCGCCCTTCCGCGTCCATGAGGTTGGCCTGCGCCTCCTTCAGCTTGGACTCCACCCCTGCCGCCCCGGGCGCGGCTGGTTTTGCCACGGGGGCGGTCTGCGTGGCGTCGTCCTGCTTCTTCTGGATGGGGTCCATGCGGGTGTTTTCCTTGGCGAGCGGCTCTCGACGAAGAGCACGGCCGTTGATGGCGAGCGCGGTCGCACGGGAAGTTCGCAAGAACGAAGCCCGACCAGCGCGAGCGTCGAGCCGCGGCGACGCCGGGTGGGGCCTGGCCTGCCCGGGTTGCGACGCGGCGCTCCTCCGCGAAGGGAGGTCGTACGGGTGAACCATTGCGCCTCCGGCGGATCGCGCGGAGATGCCGGGCCATATCCCCGCAGTTCCTCGCTCCTCGTCGACGGCGCATGCTCTCAGGGCGGCCTCGAAGCGCGGGCACGAGCGCTGCTCAGGGAGCGAGGCGGAGGCGGCTCATGTCCTTGCCGACGATCCAGGTCACGGCGCTCGCGCGCTCCCTCGTCGTGGTCACCGTCGTCGCGGCGGCCGCCGCCTGCGCGGCAGATCCCACGCCCGACGGCTTCGCACACGGCTCGTCGTCTTCCTCCGGCTCGTCCAGCGGCGGAGCCGGCAACGGCTCGGGCGGCTCCTCCTCGGGCGACGGAGGCTTCGGCTCGTTCGGCGAAGGCGGCGGAGGCGGAGCAACCGCGCAGGACGGGGGCTCGGGGAGCGGGCCCGTGGACACGACGCCCGCATGCGACACCAGCCTCGCAATCGACGACCCGTCCGCCGCGGACTTCGCGCAGGCGATCGGCATCTGCACCACGGCCGCGTCGAAGGGCTACGGGCTCGTGAGCGCGACCTACTCGAAGGCATTCGGCTCGACGGCCCCGCCGCACGACGGCCAGTGGGGCCTCCTGCCGAGCTTCGGGTCGGCCGTCAAGCCGCGCGAGGGCTCGCGCCTCGGAGTTCTGAGCAGCGGCTACGCGCGCGAGTACGACGATTCGCAGGGGCAGTCCATCGGCTCCGCCGCGCAGACCTGCGGGAGCGCCTCGCTCGAGGCGTGCTGCTGGTCGGGGATCAACGGCGCGTGCCCGGTGGGGGCCGCCTCGGACTTCGTCAACAGCAGCCCCGACGGACCGCTCGAGGGCACCAGCTACCCCACGGGCGTCGCTCCCCCCGGCTTCCCCCAGTCGGGCGCGAGCTGCCCGCAGGGCAAGACCGTGAACGACATGATCGACCTGAAGCTCACGCTCGAGGCGCCACCCGACGCGACCGGGTTCCGCTTCGACTTCGACTTCTACTCGAGCGAGTGGCCCAACTTCGTCTGCTCCAACTACAACGACGCCTTCGTCGCGTACCTGACCTCCAAGGGCCTCACCGACAACGTCTCGTTCGACGCGCAGCACAACCCCGTGTCGGTCAACAACGACTACTTCGACCACTGCACGGCCGGCGTCCCGCTCGGGTGCAATCGAACCGACGGCAACTCCGCCGACGCGCCGGTCGCGACGTCCCAGTGTGCCTCGGGCGCGAGCGAGCTCGCTGGAACCGGCTACGCCGGGACGAAACAGAGCCTCTGCGGTCAGGGGCCGGACGCGACGCTCGGAGGAGCGACCGGGTGGCTGACGACGCAGGCGTCGATCGAGCCGGGGGAGCAGTTCACCCTCGAGTTCATGATCTGGGACGCGGGGGACGGCATCCTCGATTCGAGCGTCCTCATCGACCACTTCGTGTGGATCGGCGGGAGCGCGTCGTCGCCGCCCTCGACGCAGCCGGTGCAGTGAGGAGCATCGCGCACCTCGCCGCGCGGCTGCTACATCTGCCCGCATGGGAATCGTCGACGAGCTCAGGGCGCGGATGAACGAGGCGATGCGCGGCAAGGACGAGGTCGCGAAGAACATCTACCGCCTCGCCTACAGCGAGGCGCAGCTCGCGTCGGCGCGCTCGGGCAAGGCGGTGACCGAGGACGAGGCGGTCGCGATCCTCAGGAAGCTCGTCAAGTCGAACGAGGAGACGCTCGCCGTCGCCACGGACCCGGCCCAGAAGGAAGCGCTCGCGAGCGAGATCGCGCTGCTCGCCGCGCTCCTCCCGAAGACGCTCGGCGTCCCGGAGATCCTGGCGGCGCTCGCGCCCGTGGCGGACGCCATCCGGGCCGCCGGCAACGACGGGCAGGCGACCGGCGTCGCCATGAAGCAGCTCAAGTCGACCGGGGCGACGGTCGACGGCAAGACCGTCGCCGCCGCCGTGAAGCAGCTCCGCGCGGGCTGAAGCTCTCGAGCGCGCCGACCGCGACGCCCGCCGAACGGCGGGCGTCCGCCGCCAGCGCTCGCCGCTACTTCTTCCCCGCCTCGGCGGCGAGCTTCTCGCGGTACTTCTTGGTCATCTCTTCCTGCTCTTGCTTGGGCACGACGGCGTACTTCGCGAACTCCATCGTGAACGTGCCCTTGCCCTGCGTCGAGGACCGCAGGTCGGTCGAGTACCCGAACATGGCGTTCAGCGGCACCTCGCAGGTGATGCTCACGCTGTCGCCGCCCACCGTGTCCAGGATCACGCCCCGCCGCTGGTTCACGAGGCCCGTGACGGCGCCCTGGAACTCGACCGGAGCGTCGATCTCCACCTTCATGATGGGCTCGAGGATGGTCGGCGCCGACTTCGCGTAGGCCTCGCGGAAGCCCATGAGGGCGGCCGTCTTGAACGCCATCTCGGACGAGTCGACCGCGTGGGACGCGCCGTCGTTGACCACGCAGCGGATGCCCACGATGGGGAAGCCGATCATGGTGCCCTTCTTCACGCCCTCCTTGAAGCCCTTGTCGCACGACGAGATGTACTCGCGCGGGATCGCCCCGCCCGACACGTCGTCGACGAACTCGTAGCTCTCGACCGCGTCGGCCGGCAGCGGCTCGATGTAACCGAGGACCCTTGCGTACTGGCCCGAACCGCCGGTCTGCTTCTTGTGCGTGTAGTTGATCTCGGCGCGGCGCGTGACGGCCTCGCGGTAGGCCACCTGCGGCTTGCCCGCGACGACCTCGCAGTTGTACTCGCGCTTCATGCGCTCCATGTAGATGTCGAGGTGCAGCTCACCCATGCCGCGGATGATGGTCTGCTGCGACTCCTCGTCCTGGTGCACGCGGAACGTCGGGTCTTCCTTCGTGAAGCGGTTGAGCGCCTTCGAGAAGTTGACCTCCATCGAGCGGTCCTTCGGCGCGATGGCGAGCGAGATGACGGCCGCGGGCACGTGCATCGACGTGAGCGTCCAGTTGACCTTCCCGTCGGTGAACGTCTCTCCGGAGCTCGCCTCGACGCCGTAGAAGGCGACGATGTCGCCCGCCTCGGCCGACGGGACCTCCTCGCGATCTTCCGAGTGCATGCGGAACATGCGCGGGACGCGCACCTTTCGCATCTCGTTGCTCGTGTTGAAGATGGTGTCGCCCGCGGCGACCTTCCCCTGGTAGACGCGGAAGTACGTGAGCTGCCCGTACTTGTCCTGCTGAAGCTTGAACGCGAGGCCGACGAAGGGCTTCTCCGGGTCGGACGCGACGACGACCTTCTCCTCGGCGTTGGCCTGGTCGTGCGCCTCGTTGACGACATCGGTCGGGTTGGGCAGGTAGAGGATGACGCCGTCGAGGAGGAGCTGGACGCCCTTGTTCTTGATGGCCGAGCCGCACATGACGGGCGTGATCTTGAGGGCCAGCGTGGCCCGCCGGATCGCGGCGTGGATTTCCTCGACGGAGATCGGCTTCTCCATGAGGAACATCTCGCAGAGCGCGTCGTCCGCGTCGGACACGTCGTGGATGATCTGCTCGCGGGCCTCGGCGGTCGCCTTCGCGAACTCGGCCGGGACCTCCTCCTCGCGCACGGTCTCGCCGTCGTCGCCGTCGAAGTAGTACGCCTTGCCGACGATCGGATCGATGATCCCCTTGAACGACGACTCGGCGCCGATGGGCACCTGGAGCTTGACCGGGCGGTGCCCGAGCTTCTCCTTGAGCATCTCGGCCACGCGATCGTAGTTGGCGCCCGGGTTGTCCATCTTGTTGACGAACGCGATGCGCGGCACGCGGTAGCGCTTCATCTGCTTGTCGACGGTGATCGACTGGCTCTGGACGCCCTTGCCCGAGTCGAGCACCAGGATCGCCCCGTCGAGGACGCGCAGCGCGCGCTCGACCTCGATGGTGAAGTCGACGTGGCCGGGGGTGTCGATGATGTTGATGTTGTGCTCGGGGAACTGGTCCTTCGAGCCGTCCCACACGCAGTAGGTCGCGGCGGACTGGATCGTGATGCCCTTCTCACGCTCGAGGTCCATCGAGTCCATCTTGGCGCCGACGCCGTCCTTGCCGCGCACCTCGTGAATTTTGTGGATTCGACCCGTGTAGAAGAGGATGCGCTCGGTGAGCGTCGTCTTGCCCGAATCGATGTGGGCGGAGATGCCGATGTTGCGGATGCGGTCGAGGGGGATGCGTGCGGCCACGGGGACGACTCTCTTGCTCGGGTTGGGGGGCGGCTGATAGCACGCCTGGCGGGCTCATTGCGACCGCTCGATGCAGCGACGGTCGGAGCCGCGCAAGGGTGCGTCTTTGCTCGAGCTAGGCCTGGGTCGCCAGGTAGGTGCGCATCGAGCTCACGAACGCCGGAACGACGCTCCTGTCGCGCAGGCCCTTGGCGACCGCGAAGACCCCCTCGAGCGCGACGACCACGTACTCCGCCACCGCGCGGGCCTTCACCGAGCGGCGGACGTGTCCCGTGCGGCGCCCGCGCTCGACGTGCTCCGCGACGCCCTCGATCCACACCTCGAGGCAGCGACGGAGCCGGCGCCGGAACTCGGCGTCGCCGTTCGACATCTCCTGGATCAAGTTGCCGAGGGGGCAGCCGAGGTGGAGCGACGCCAGCGGGGCGTCGCCGACGTTGCGCTCGACGAGGTGGAGGATCCCCTCCAGCGGATCGTCGAACGTCGCGAGGGGCGTGATCCATCGCTCGCGCGTCATGGGCACGATGACCTCGTCGACGACGGCGTAGCCGAGCTCCAGCTTCGAGGCGAACTGGTGGAAGAGCGCGCCCTTGGTGAGGTGCGTTCGCTCGAGGATGGTGTCCAGACTGCTCGCGTGGAACCCGCTGGCGTAGATCTCGTCGAAGGCGGCGTTCAGGATCTCGTGGCGGGTCTGGGCGAGGTCGCGCCCCCTCTTCGTGGGCTTCATGGGCGGCGTTGACAACATACCGATGGGTATGTAACGGTCAACATACCGGTGGGTATGTAACAAGGACCTCGGGCGGCGCACGTCATCCGAAGGAAGGAGAATGGAACATGACGAGGACGATGCCAATGTCGCGTCGGTACCTGCTCGCGGCGGGAGCGGGCTCGCTGGCGCTGGCATGCGGCGGCGCCGTGCCCTTGCCCGTGCCCGTGCCTTCGGCGGCCGCGGCGCCGGGGATGACCCGTCAGGAGGAGATCGTCCGCCGGTGGTACGCGGGGTGGCAGCAGCCCGACTGGGGGCCGCTCGACGCGCTGCTGACGGACGACTTCGCGTTCTCGAGCGCGGCGGGCGATGACCACATCAGCAAGAGCCGGTTCAAGAAGCAGTGCTGGGAGACGCAGATCGCCTTCATCGGCCAGTTCGAGCTCGAGTCGGTGCTCACGAAGGGCGACGAGGCGTTCGTGAAGTACCTCTGCCACACCAAGAACGGCAAGTCGCTGCGGAACGTCGAGCATCTCACGCTCCGGGGCGACAAGATCGCGTCGATCGAGTGCTATTTCGGCGCGGAATCGAGCTTTCCGTCGGCGGTGAGCAAGGAGTAGAGTCGCCGGCCCGTCGGCCACGCGCAGCGTCAGGAACCAAACGCGCCGGACGGCATCGAAAGACCCGTGTCGTCACGTTCCGACACGCCAAAGGAGTCGCGATGCCCCTCGACCACTACGTGACGCTCGGACGTTCCGGACTGCGCGTCAGCCCTCTGTGCCTCGGCGCGATGACCTTCGGGGAAGACCTCGGCTGGGGTACCAGCGTCGAGGAGTCGGGGAAGATCATCGACCGCTACCTCGAGCTCGGCGGAAACTTCATCGACACCGCGAACTTCTACACGAAGAGCCACTCCGAGAAGATCCTGGGCGATCACGTCGGCCGTCACCCGGCGCGACGCGATCGGATCGTTCTCGCGACCAAGTTCAGCGGCAACCTCTATCCCGGAGACCCGAACGGCGGCGGCTCGGGCCGCAAGTCGATCGTCTCGGCCTGCGAGAACTCGCTCCGGCGTTTGCAGACCGACTACATCGATCTCTACTGGCTGCACAACTGGGACGTGCACACGCCGATCGACGAGACGATGGCGGCGCTCGACGACCTCGTGCGCGCCGGAAAAGTGCGCTACCTCGGCGTCTCGGACACGCCCGCGTGGAAGGTCGCCGAGGCGAACGTGACGGCGCGCTTCCGCGGCTGGTCCGCCTTCGTCGGGCTCCAGATCGAGTACTCGCTGCTCGAGCGCACGGTCGAGCAGGAGCTCGTCCCCATGGCGCGCGAGCTCGGTCTCGGAATCACGCCGTGGTCGCCGCTCAAGAGCGGAGCGCTCAGCGGCAAGTACACGCGCCGGAACGCAGGCCAGGTGAAGGGCGATCGCGGCGTCTTTCTCGAGGGTGCACTCAACGAGAAGACCTACGCGGTCGTCGACGAGCTGGAGGCCATCGCGAAGGCACACGACAGCACCGTGGCGCGCGTCGCGCTCGCGTGGGTCCAGGCGCAGCCGGGGGTCACGTCGACCATCATCGGCGCGCGGCGGCTCTCGCAGCTCGAAGACAACGTGCAGGCCCTCGGCGTGACGCTCACGGCCGACGAACGAGCTCGGCTCGACGCGCTGACGAAGCCGGCGTTCGGGTTCCCGCAGAGAATGCAACCCATGTTCCCCGCCATCCACAACGGCGGCACCACCGTGAACGGGGTCCATGCGCCCCCTTCGCCCTTCGTGGTCGAAAAAGGCGAGACGCCGTACTGAAACGGACGGCAAAGAGCTGCGAGAGGATGCCGCCGCCGCCGCACAACTTGTAGAGGTTCGCCGGTCAACTCGTACGGCGCCGGACGACATGACCGGTGGCGGTCGCGGTCGACGGATGCCGCGGTTCAGCGCGAAGTCCGCTTTCGGGGGCGAATCGCGCGTCGAGCAGACTCCGGAACGAGGCTTGCTGAGTCGATTGTCCGATCGACCATGCGACAATCGATGTTCGCCTTGCTCGGCGTTCTGGCCGCTTTCTCCGTGACCGGCTGCGGGCAGGCGACCGCCGATGGCAGCGCCGCCCACTCCGGTGAATCCGCCGATTCCGGCTCCGGAGCTCCCGTGCGCGACGCAGGAGCGACGAGCCCGGACTCGAGCCTCCACGGCTCGGACGCGGGCGGCCCGCGGCCCGACGCGGAAGCCCCTGGTCAGGATTCGAGCACGCCGGGCGCGGACTCGAGCGGTCCGGGTCCCGATTCGAGCAGCCCCGGATCGGACGCGAGCGGCCCCGCCCCCGACGCAAGTGGTCCGGGATCGGGAACGCGCGACCCCTCCCGGTACCCGGGCGCGGACGGTCGCTTCTGGTCCCTCCCTCTGCAGAAGACCGCCAACTGGATCACGAGCGGGTCCGAATGGACGCTGCTGCAGAAGGGCACGCCCACGGTACGGCAGGACGGGTTCTATTCCGTCAACTGGGTCGTCGGAGGCGCGGGCGATCCCGATTGCACGGTCACCGACGGGACGAAGTCGTTCACGCTGAAGGTGCCGGCCGGGACCCTCGCGGAGAATGCCGGCGACATCGGCGACGACAGCCTCGGAGGAACCGACAGCACGCGGCCCTACATGGGGTGGAGCTGCAACGGAGTGCTCATCGACGGGTCGCCCGGCAACGCGGTAGAGGCCGGAGGCTCCACGATCACCTGTTCGATCGGACTGCTCGTCTTCGACACCACCGGGCCGGTGATGGAGGACGCGACGTCGGGCAACGGCGCCTACCAGTCGTCCGACAACGCGATCGGCAACCTGCCCGACTACGAGCTCGCGCGCGCCGTGGCCGATCCGACGTACGTCCCGCCGCACACGATGACGGTCACGGCGGACACGACGCAGGCGAGCCCTGCGCTCGCCTGGCCGGTGCTCGTATCGGACATCGGTTCCACGGGGTCGATCCCCGAAGGCTCGCTCATCGGCATCCCCTACGACGTGCCGAAGCCCGCAGGACTGTCGCGCGGCGGGAGCCTGCTGTGGGACATCTTCCAGCAGTTCGGCGGCATCATCTACAACACGGGCGGCGCCGGCGCGATCAGCCTCGAGACGTACGCGCAGCAGAGCGCGACCCAGGCGCTCGCCGCGGACATGAACGATTCGTTTCCCGCGATCATGAAGTCGATGGCCATCCTCGCGTCGGACGGGTCACCCGGTTCGCAGACGAGCGCGACGACCGCCAAGGGCATGGTCGGAGGGGTCCGCGCCGACGCCTTCCCGGCGCCGCCCCTTCTCGCACCGATTCCGTCCGCCACGCATCCCCAGTGGTACAGCACCGGGCTGGGCGACTTCTTCAGCAGCCCCTGAGGAGAAGACGCATGCGACTCCACCTTCCCACGACTCCCCTCGGGTCCGTCGCTCTCTCGTGTGCGTGCGCGCTCCTCGCGTGCGGCACGACGACCGCAGGCTCCGGGCCGCCGGGCGACGGCCCCCTGGACTCGGGGCCTCGCGACGCCTCGACGCACGATGCCTCGTCCGGCGGCTCGACGGCGGACGCGTCGCCCGGCGGCTCGATGAAGGACACCGCGCCGGAGTCCAATGCTCCGGCCGAGGGCGGCGCCGACGGAGGCGCGGCGACCCCGGACGCCGGCGGGGCGGGGGGCTACGGAGCGCTCTTCTTCGACGACTTCACGGAGAGTGCGCCGCCGGTCGGGCCGAAGGGGAATGCGACCACGTGGCTCTCGCGCTTTCCGTTCGGGGGCGTGGAGTACATGAACGGCGACGGCAACGTCGCGTACATGTGTGACCCGTCTGCGACCGGCAGCAACCCGGGAGCCATCGGGTACGACCCGTTCGCCATCGGCGGCGGTGTTCTCACCATCCGCGCGCAGTCCGTCGCGTCGTCGGGAATCACGAACCCCGCGGGCACCGCCTGGAACTCGGGAACGATCACGTCGTGCGACGAAGAGAACGGCGTGCCGGCGCCCGGTCTCTTCGCGAGCGCGCACGGGTACTTCGAGGTTCGGGCGAAGTGGCCCAAGGGGGGCGTCGAGGGCACGCCCGGGTGGTGGCCTGGCGTCGTCCTCTATCCGCTCCCGTACCAGGGACAGGACATGCCCGGAGAGATCGACTTTCCGGAGTGCCTGGGCGGCGACACGTCGCGCAGCGAGTGGACGATTCACCCGGGCCCCGGGACGAACTACTACGGGCCCGGGCCGGTCGATCTCGGCGACGGCAGCTGGCACATGGCCGGCGCCGACGTTCAGCCCGGCGCGATCGACTTCTATCTCGACGGGACCAAGATCTTCTCGAACGCTCCCGCCTCGACCTGGAACCCGAACCAGCAGTGGTATTTCAACCTGCCGATGGAGGTATCCCAGGTCGGCACGTGGGGCGGTGGGCTCCCCAACGTGCCCTCTCCCGGTGGCCCCGATCCGGGCTCGTGGAAGCTCGACTACGCCGGATGCTGGCAGGACTTCGCCACGCGCCAGGCCAAGGGGCCCGTCCGGTCGCCCAGCTCCCCGTGACGCGCTTGCCGAGCGCGGCGTACGCCCGGTCGACGCCGGTCACCCGCACGCACGTTCCAGCCGCATCGGGTCGATCACGATGCCGTACCGCGCCAGCGGCGTCGCGATCGCGCTCGTCACCGACGTGCGCAGCGCGTGGCAGCCCCGCGCGTCGTGCCCTCCGAGCCCCGCGGAGGAAGGGCACGTGTCGCATGCGGGGTCGCGCCAGAGCGGCGCGTAGGCCTCGATCGTCGACGCCGCGAGCTCCGCGAGGCTCGATCGCTCGGCGTCCGTGAGCCGGTCCGCCGCCCACTCGAAGAACCAGTGCCCGAGCCGCGCGTGCGCCCCCTCGTCGGCGAGCAGCCGATCGAGCACGGCCCGCACGAGCGGCGCCTTCGCCAGCGCGCGCGACCTCCCCATTGCCGGGACGCTGAGCGCCTCGCTCACGCACGACGTCGTCATCGCGATCTCGGCCGCGCGCATCAGCGCGCGTGCCCCCGGGCTCGTCGCGGGCGAGACGCGCTCGAGATCGAACCGGAGCGGCACCGCCCCTCCGAGCTCCGACGTCAGGCGCGCGGAGAGCTCCACGTGCGCCAGCTCGTCGACCACCATGTCGGCGGCGGCAGCCGTGAGGTCGACGGGCGCGCCGCACTCGAGGAGCGCGGTGCCCAGCGCAGCGAACGCCGCGGCGCTCGCGTACTCGGTGAACACGCCCTGCGTCCAGACGCGTCGCGCCTCCACGAGAACGGCAGGCGAATAGGACGCCAGGTCGAGCGACCCCCACGGAAGGTCCTCGGTCCCTGGCCGGCGACGTCGCAACCGCTTCTCGGTGGGACCACCTCGCCACGAGAGCTCGAAGAGCGGGGCGCCGCTCACGGCCGGCTCGGTGGGCCGTCCGCGGGCGGCGCATCGCAGCCGGCTGGGATCCCGCGCATCATCACGTTGCCGCACGCGGGACGACCCGTCGGCAAGAGGCGGGCGGTCACCGGCTCGAGGATGACGGGCGCGGCGGGGGCGGTGGGAGATCCGGATACGCCGTACACCACGGAGGCAGCGGCGACGGCGAGGAGCGGGCGAACGAGGATCATCGTCTCTGGGACGAACGCGCGCGCGCTTCGATCTATGCCGGATCAGGGATCAGAGGCACGCCGCGGGATCGGTCTCCCGGTCGACCCACACGCCGTCGTCGCATTGCAGGGTGGACGTGCACGTGTTCTCGGGGACGACCGAGCCGCCGTCGGTGATGCACGCGCCGCCGGGCTCGACGCCCGTGGCGCAGTCGGACGGATCGCTGCTCCGTTCGACCCACCCGGTGCCGTCGCACTGCTCGGTCTCCGTGCAGGTGTTCACGCCGTACGTCTGTCCGCCGAGGTCGCAGCCGTCGCTCGGCGCGGCGTCGGTACCGTTACCGTTACCGTTGCCGCTGTCCTTGCCCGTGCCCGCGTCGCCCTTTCCCGTGCCGGCATCGGGCGGAGGAGGCGGCGGCTGTGCGCCGCTCACCGGACCGAGGGGCGTCGAGGAGTCGACGACGTCCGCCTGGATCTTCGCGTGGTCGCCCCAGCCCTCCTCCGAGCCGAAGAGGTACATGATGGTCGGGTACGAGACGTCGAGCACCCAGTAGTTCGCGTCGTTCTCGACGGTGCACGACGGGCCGTTGTCGAGGACCATGACGACGACGGACTTGCCGTTCGCCGGGTTGGTGACCTGGAGGCGCGCGCCGCACCCGTAGCTCGCGCCGCCGACCGCGTACCAGTTGACCTTGCGCTGGCAGCTCGCGTTGCTGTCGGCGCTGGAGCACACGCCCTCGTCGTACGCGCTCTGGATGCAGCTCGCCGACCCGCACGTGTCGCCCGGATCGGTGAAGTACGGATCCGAGGAGCACCCGAAGTCCGTCGCGTAGTACGAGCCCGTGGGGCTGGGGTTCGTGTTGTAGAGGCCCGAGCAGCCGGGGAACCCGCCGACGGCGGACGCGGTCGATGCCGAGACGTCGCCCGGGGCCGACGAACAGGCCGCCACGAGGAGGAGTCCGAGGGCCGCGAGTCCGGTGGCGATGCGCATGTCGGACGGAGTAGCAGCCGGCGTGCCGGGGATTTCCCACGGCGGCCCACGCGGAAAGCCGCGAAAAACGGCGCCCTTCGCGAAAGCGACGGGGCCATCGAGGGCGCGCTCGCGAGGGACCGCGAGCCGAGGGAGCGAGCGCTCGCGAATCGAAGCGGTGTCGGCGGCGGGGATCCGGGTAAGCGGGGATCCAGGGGCCGTCACGCATCTCCTCGCAGGCTCCCTCGTCGGATACGCTCTTCATGGAGGATTCGAGGGTCGTTGCGACTGCTCGCGTGCATCGCGATTCTGGCCCTCTGCGGCTGCGGCCGCGGATACGAGGAGCTCGACGCCTGGACGCTCGACGGGACGAGCGTGCAGCTGCCCGCGCACCTCGATGCAGAGGTCGATCGCGGCGCGGCGTACGACCTGCGGAGCCACGTCGTCCTGCCGGAGTCGCTGCGCGGCGGGCCCCTCACCCTCGATACGCCGTGGCTGCCGGCGTCCGTGTCGCTCCGCGTGGACGGGCGCGAGGTGCCGCCGCTCGACGCTCCGCTCGCCGATCGCTTTCGCGCGGCGGGGGCACATCGCTGGCGCATCCCCGACGAGCTCGTCGCGAAGGACGCGATCGATCTCGACCTCCACGTCGAGAACGCGTGGACGCAGGCCACGTGGCTCGACGACCCGCCGCGTCTGTCTCGAACGCCCGCGGGCGATGCGTCGTTCCTCGCCGCGTACGCCTTCGACGAGGCGGTGACGCTGCTCGGCGTGCCGACGATCGCGATCCTGACGCTCCTCTACTTCGCGCTCTACCTGCGCGATCGCAGCCGCCCGCAGAACGGGTGGTTCGCGCTCGAGGGGGTGGGCGCGCTCTGGTACCCGGCGCTGATGGGCGGGCTGCTGCAGCCGATCTTCGGGCGGGCGGAGGTCGCGGTGGCGGCGCCTCTCCTCGCATTCTCGGCCGTGGCGACCGTGCACTTCACGCGCGCGTACCTCCAGCTGCCGCGGCCGAGCCGCGCGTGGTGGGCGGCGCTCGGCGTCATCGTGCTCGTGGCGATCGCCCGCGGGGGGCCGTTCGAGGCGACGCGGTGGGTGGTGCCGCCCACCGCGGGGATCGTGGTGGCGGTCGCCGTCCACAACGTGGGCTCGCTGCTCCGCGTGCTGCGGGCCGGGGCGCGGCCGGCCAACCTCGCCATCATCACGCTCAGCTGGCCCATCGCCGTCCTCGTGGGATGCACCGATTTCTGCGGCTGGCTCGGGCTGGGCGATCCGTTCGGGGGCGTGCGCGCGGGCAGCCTCGGGATGTCGGCCGTGGCCGTCCTCCAGTCGATCGCCCTGACCGGCGAGCACGTTCGATCGCTGCGCGAGGTCGAGGTCCTCAACGTGGAGCTCCGGCGCCAGGTGGCAGCTCGCTCGCGGCAGCTCGCCGACGCCCTGGCGCGTCTCGGCGGAGGCTCGCGCGAGGCCCCCGCCCTCGCACCCGGACGGCAGGTCGACGGCCGGTACACCGTCGTGCGCGAGCTCGGTCAAGGCGGGGCCGGCCGCGTCTACGAGGTCGAACGAACGAGCGACCGGCAGCGGTTCGCGCTCAAGGTCGTCACCGCGACCACCGACGCCATGATGCTCGCGCGCGCGGCCCGCGAGGCCCAGCTGGCGTCGGAGGTGCGTCACCCGAACGTCGTGACCATCGTGGACGTCGACGTCGCTACCGAGGGCTTCTTCTTCCTCGTGATGGAGCTGGTCGACGGTCGCTCGCTCCGCGACGAGCGACCTCGCTTCGGCCACGCGGAGTGGGCGCTGCCCATCCTTGCCCAGATCGCCGAAGGCCTCGCGGCCATCCACGCGCGCGGCATCGTGCACCGCGATCTCAAGCCGGCGAACGTTCTCCTCGCCGGCGGCGACGCGGCGGCCGTCGTCAAGATCGCCGACTTCGGCATCGCCAACCTCGCCCCCGCGAAGCCACCCTCGATCCCGCCCCCTCCCGTGCCCCGGAGCGGCGACGACGACGTGCCGACGGTTGTCGACCGCGCCGACCGCGTCGACGGCGTCCACGGCGTCGGCCGCCTCGCTCCCGTCGCCGCGCAGCCCACCGGCGCGACCATCACCGCGACGGGCGATCTGCTGGGAACGCCCCACTACATGGCGCCCGAGATCGTCCCCATCGGCGTGAAGGCCGCGCAGCCGCCCGCAGACGTCTTCGCCTTCGGCGTCATGGCCTACGAGATGCTCGCAGGGAGGCGGCCCTACGGCGAGGTGCCCGCGTTCCTCGGCCTCGCCATCTCCCCGCCGCCCCCGTCGTTCTCCGCGATCGCTCCGTCGCTGTCCCCGCGCGCGGCCGCGCTGCTCGAGGCGTGTCTCGCGCGCGATCCGGCGCAGCGTCCCAGGGCACCGGAGCTCGCGAGCGTCCTGCGCACGTGACTGCGTTCGTTCGAGGGACCAACGAGAGGAGACAGGCGAGCATGCGTGACCCGAGCGATTCACCGCCGACGAGCAGGAGCCGGGCGGTCCGGCTCGATTCGTTCGGCGGCCCCGAGCTTCTGGCCGTCCGTGAGGTTCCCGCTCCGCAGGCCGGACCCGGACAGCTCCGTGTCCGCGTCACCGCGGCCGGGCTGAACCCGATGGACTGGTTCATGACCGCGAATGCGGACACCGCCGCCCGGTTCGGCCTGAGCCTGCCGGCCGGGTTCGGGACCGACTACGCGGGAGTCGTCGACCAGGTCGGTGACGGGGTGACCGGCTTCGCGCTGGGGGACCGCGTCTTCGGCGGGGCCCTGTCGCGCGCGGTCGCTGACTTCGTGGTGGTCGACGCGACGGGGAGCACCGCGGCGAACGAGGCCCATCACACCCCCGACGGCGTCGACGACCGCACCGCCGCCACCCTCACCATCGCCGGACGCACGGCAGCCGCCGCCCTGGCCGTCGTCGAGCTCGGGCCGGACGACACGGTGCTGATCGGCGGCGCGGCGGGCGGAGTCGGCGTGTTCGCCGTCCAGCTGGCCCGGATCGCAGGGGCGCGCGTGATCGGGACGGGCTCCGCGACGTCGGCCGACTTCCTGCGCGATCTCGGCGCCGAGCCGGTCGCCTACGGTGACGGGCTTGCGGACCGGGTCCGTGCCCTCGCTCCCGGCGGGCTCACCGCCGCGATGGACCTCCATGGAACGGAGACGGCGCACGCCGCGAGGGCGCTCGGCGTCCCCGACACGCGCATCACCACCATCGCCGCCGTGATCGACGGGATCCCACCCAGCAACGGCGCCAGCGCCGCCCCCGGCGCCCTCGAAAAGCTCGCCGGGATGGTTGCGGCCGGCCGACTCCGCGTGCCCATCGCCGCACGCTTTCCGCTCGAGGAGATCCGCAAGGCGGTCGAGCTCCAGGCCGGCCGGCACGTGAAGGGCAAGGTCGTCATCGACCTCTGACGGCCGTCAGAGCGAGCAAGTCCCCGTGGGGCTCACGTAGGTGAGGATGACGAGGCCGGCGTTGCCACCGAGGAAAAGGCCGCCGCCCGCGGCACCCGCTGCGGCGGGGAGGGACGTGCTCGACGACCAGGTCGTCGCGCCCAACCCGCCTTTGGACGTGGAGCATTCCGAGTTGGCGCCGTCGCTGCCCCCGGCGCAGCCGAGCGAGCTGTTGCCGGTTCCGCCGCCGCCACCGAAGCCTCCCCCGCTGCCGCCGCCACAACCGACCTTCGAGGACTCCGGCCCGCCGGTGTCGCCCGTTCCGCCCAGGCCGCCGGCAACGCCGGGCGCACCGCAGGTGCCCTGGCCACCCGCTTGACTGCTGCCCGCCAGCGCACCCGTGCCGTCGCCCGCGGCCGCGCCGCCCGTGTTGCTCGCGCCGCCGCCGCCCGAGTTGCTGCCGCCGCCCCCGCCTCCGTAGGCTCCGCTGCCCCCGCCGCCTCCGATGCCCACCGAGCCGCCGAAGTACCCGCCGCCTCCTCCGCCGCCGACGTAGACCGAGAGGTTCGCTCCGGCGGCGAGGGTGAACGAGCCTTTCGCCGCCGTGCCTGCCGCTGCTGCACCTCCGGACCCAGGGCCATCGCAATCGATACCCTCGCATCCGCCTTCGCCCCCGGCCGCGTAGGCCACGGCCGCGCCGGCGGCGAGAACGGCGCTGCTGCCGCCACCACCGCCCCCGCCCGGCCACCCGTTCTCGAATCCCCCTGCGCCCCCTCCCCCTCCGACCATGTCGAACTGGACGCTGACCGCGGCCGCAAACGGGCTCACCTCGTTCAGCGTGGAGGTGATCGTCACCGTGCACGGTGGGCCTGCCTCGGGGCCACTCGATCCAGAGCTCGACCCGCTTCCGCTGCCGGATCCGGAGCTCGATCCGGAGCTGGACGCACTCCCGCTGCTGGACCCGGAGCTGGACGCAGTTCCGCTGCTTGACCCGGAGCTCGATCCCGAGCCGGACCCACTCCCGCTGCCGGAGCTCGATCCACTGCTGGAAGCCGACCCGCTGCTGCTTCCCGATCCCGAGCCACTGCCGCTCCCACCACTGCTCGACCCAGAGCTGGACGCCGTGCCGCTGCTCGACCCCGAAGACGCACTGCTGTCGAGGGACCCGGCCTCCGCCCCGCCGTCCGCCTGCGTCGTCGGCGCACTGGAGCTGCTGCAGGCATACGCCATCACGGGGATGAGCATCGCAGCGCCAGGAGCGGCGAGCCGAAGGACACGAGAGGTGAGGCCTTGCATTGGCGCGGGAACTACCACGCAGCGGCCGGCGTGCAACGTGAGCCGACCGCAGACGCTGCTACCGGCGCCGGGACAGGATGACCTCGCGCGCGCGATCGGTGGACACGACGAGCCTCGCGATCTTTCCGTTCGCGCCCCGCTCGAACCTCCACCCGACGTCGTCGCTCACGAAGAGATCGCGTGCGACCGGCGTGAACGGAAGGAGCAGCGCAGCCCCCGCGACGGGGCCCTCGACGAGATGCCCGTCCTCGACCCGGATCTCCACGTCGCGCGCCAGCTCGTCGCTCCCGTAGCGGCCGGCGTACTCCGCGAGGTCTTGCGCCCGGTCGACGGCGTCGGCGCGCACGAACGTCTGCGGCAACTGGGTTTCGGTCGTCCGGAGGAGCCGGGCCGGGCGCTTCCCCTTCTGCGGTTCGTATGCGTAGTGGGTTCGGTACTGCCCGGACGTCACGACGAGGTCGCCGGGACCTGCCGGAACGAGCACCTTCTCCGGGTGCGTGGTGTGCGGGTAGCGCATGCGAAGAATTCCACCGCTCGTTTCGATTACGCGGACCGCGGCGATCGACTGGTCGACGTAGGTGCCGGCGACGGTCGCGAGGTCGAAGCCGAACGGCGCCGAGGGCGCGGACGGCGCCGACGTCGTGGCGGGCACCTCGGCCACCGTCGCGGGTCCCGGGCCGCCGCGCTGCGGCAGCAAGACGGCCGCCACCTTTTCCTCGAGGTCGTCCGGGTGAGCCTCGGTCGTGTTGCAGAGGACGGAGACGGTCAATCGCTCGGAGGGGTAGCGGGTCAGGATCGTCCGATACCCGGCGAAGGCTCCGTCGTGCTCCTCGACGTGAAGGCCGCGCCACTCCGTCTCCTCTAGGCCCCTCGCGTACTCGAGCACCGTGCCGTCCGTCAGCTTTCCACGAACCCGCATCGCGTCGACGAATGCCTGGCCGCCGACCTTCGGGTCATAGAAGTTCGCGTCCCACTTCGCCAGATCCCGCACGGTCGTGACGAAGGTGCTGGAGCCGCCGTACTCCAGGTTCCCCATCAGCATGCGCACCTGCTTGCCGGGACCGAGCGTGTAGCCGATCGCCCGGTGCGGGATGAGCCGCGCGTGATCGTCGCGCACCAGGGAGGCCGTCATGCCGAGCGGCCGAAGCACGCGCTGCTCGAGAAAGGAGTGGAACGACTCGCCACTCACGCGCGCCACGATCTCCGCGAGCAGGACGTACCCGCTGCTGGTGTACGAATAGTGCGAGCCGGGAGGGAAGTTGAGAGACCGCTCGTGGGCCAGCAGCCAGAGGACCTCACGGCTCGTGATGACGTCTTCCTCGTTCAGGCCCTGGAGCTGAAGGAGCAGGTGGTAGTCGCGCAGCCCGCTCGTGTGGTGAAGCATCTCGTCGAGCGTGATCGGCGTGCCGTAGTCGGGCATCTCCGGGAGGTACTTCCGGACGTCGTCCTGCAACGACACCTTGCCGTCCGCGACGAGCAGCAGCACGGCGGCGGCGGTGAACTGCTTGGAGAGCGACGCCGTGTACACGGGCGTCGTGTCCGTCATGGGGTCGTCGTGCTCGAGATCGGCGTAGCCGTAGCCCTTCGAGAAGACGATCTCCCCGGCGCGATACACGCCGACCGCGCATCCCGGAGTCGGCACATCCGTCTTCGTGAAGCCGGAGAAGATGGGATCGATCTTCGCCGCCAGCTCGGCTCGAGGATCCAGCGCCGGCGCCGAGGCCGGGGGAGGATCGGGCCGCGTCGCGACCAGCGGCATCGACGCAGCGACGGGAGGCGCCACCCGAGCGGGAGCGCAGGCCATCAGCAGCGGGACGAGCGCGAGAAATCGGCAGACCTCCGGCATGCGGCGTAACGGCGAGAGCGGCGTCGACATTTCGGGAGACTCACTTCGGGATCTCGATGACGGCCGACGCGTCGAGGACGATCACCCGGCGTCGCGCTGTGCACGAACGGCGTCCGAGGGCCGCTCCTTCGGCCGTACGCGCGATCTTCGTCTCAGACGCGCCAACAGCTCCGCGCGCGTGGGTCGCTCGACCGCGCGCCGCAACTCATCGAGCACATGGTCGGACAGGGACATTCCCGCCTCGGCAGCGCGCGCCTTGACCCGGCGATGAAGCTCGTCGGGGACGTGGCGGATCTGGATCGTGCCCATGCTGCGACTCTAGCTACTGATTGTCTGGCCCGCGCGTCGGAGGCGCAATGACCGAGCGCACGTACAAGACGCCGGCAGCGTACGAGATCAAGCTTTTCATCCGCCCGCGGGGCAGCGCGGAGCGTGGGGTCCCGGCCACGGGCGTGTGTTCCGGCGAGCCCGGCTCGCGAGCGCAGACGGCGAAAACACGCCGAAATGTCGCTGGCCTCGGCCTTGCGATGGAGGGTGGCATGCGCACCGCCACCCTCCTCGAGCTCTCTCTCTTCGCCCTCCTCGCGTCTGCAGCCTCCGCGTGCAGCAAGGCACCGCCCGCGCCGGTCGCCTGTCCTCCGCAGGCCCCGGTCGCCGTCGCTCCGTCACCCGCGGGAGCGGCTGCACCGGCGACGGCGACGACGACGCCCCCTGCTCCCACGGTCGCCGCGACGACCGCCGTCGATGCCAGGCCCGCCGCTCCTCCGCGCCACGCGACGGACCTCCACGTCGAGCGCCTCGTCGTCGCCCGCGGCGTCGAGGGCCGCGAGCCGCAAGGCACCGACACGCTCTTCGGCACCGACGAGAAGCGCATCTTCGCGTTCCTCGAGGTCGACAACCCCGAGCGCGCGCCGGGCCGGCTGGAGGTGCAGTTCGTCGCTCCCGACGGCACCGGTCAGGCCCCCATCGACGTCGCCGTCGGCGACTCGCCCCGCTGGCGCACGTGGGCCTTCACCCGCCACGCGCGGACGCCGGGCACGTGGAAGGCGCTCGTCCGCGACGAGCGCGGCCACCTGGTCGCCTCTACGGAGTTCGACGTGCACGCAGGCTGAACGGCACCGTGCTCTCTTCGATGGCGTACCGCTGCGCGACCTGCGGCACGGAACACGACGGCCTGCCCGATCTGGGAGCCGACTACCCCGACCCGTATCTCGATCGAGTACAACTGCGCGCATGGAGAGACGCGGTTCCAGGTCGGCGCATCCGCCCTCGACGGCGTTCCTGCTGGCTCAGGTGGGGGCGCGCGCGGCCGGTCTCTTTGCCACGCGCCTTCAGGAGCTCGAGCTCGTCCCCGCGCACGCGGGAACCCTCCGCGCCATTGCGGGCAACCCCGGCATCAGCCAGCAGGCGCTCGCTGTCCTCCTCGGCATGGTGCCGAGCCGACTGGTGCCTCTGCTCGACGAGCTCGAGAAGCGACGGCTGGTCGACCGGCGCGACCACCCCGACGACCGACGCGTCTACGCGCTGCATCTGACCGACAAGGGCTCCCGCACGATGGCGGACATCGGCCGCGTCGCGCGCGCGCACGACGATGCGATGTGCGCGGCTCTCTCGGAACGAGAGCGCGAGCAGCTGCGGTCGCTGCTCTCCCGGATAGCCCAGGAGCAGAAGCTCACGCCAGGCGTGCACCCCGGGTTCGCGTACGTGGGAGGTGGACCCAGGCATGCCGCGGTGCCGCGCGCCGCCGAAGCCCGCTCGCGACGGGGAAAGCCCACGGGTCGGTCTCGAAGCTCGTCGGCGTCCTAGCCGTCGACACCCGGGACGGCCTCAGCGTCCGCCGGTCACACGGACGATCTCGCCGGTCATCTGCCGGTTGGCGCGCGAGCCGACGAAGACGATCACGGCGGCCACGTCGGCCGGCGTCGGCAGCTCCCGCGTCGGCAGGTGCTGCCTGATCTGCTCGCGCCGTGCCTCCGGCACCATCCTCTCGTTCCTCTCCGTCAGCACGAAGCCCGGCATGACGACGTTGCTCAGAATGTGGGCCGGGCCGAGCTCCACGGCCAGCGTCCGCGTGAGCCCGTGCAGGCCGGCCTTGGCGGTCGCGTACGGCCCCAGGCCGGGCCAACCGCTCGTGCCGTCCGACGAGACGTTCACGATCCGACCCCACTCGCCCTTGCGCATCAGCGGCAGCGCGCAGCGGATCGTCCGGGTCACGCCCTCGAGCGTCCCGCGCAGCATCGCCTCCCACGTCGAGAACGGCACCTCCTCGAACGACTGCCCGGTCGGGCCCGAGACGTCCATCGGCGCGGCGTTGTTGACGAGCACGTGAAGCTGGCCCCACTTCACGTCGATCTGCTCGATCGTCGCGCGGATCGAGTCCGCGTCCTCGAGCTCGTAGCGTGAGACGAGCGCCTGCCCGCCGGCTTCCACGACGAGCCTCGCCGTCTCGTCCGCGCCCTCGCGGTTGCGGTGGTACGTGACCGCGACCTTCGCGCCCTCCGCACCGAACGCGACCGCCGCCGCCCGCCCGATCCCCGACGAGCTCCCGGTCACCAGCGCCACGTGTCCATCCAGGCCGAGGTTCATGGTTCTTCCCGTCCATAATCATTCAACAGCAGAACGATCTATGACTCGATGCATCCTCGGAGGCAAGGACAATGCGGGTAGCCGGGCGCCGCCCTGCGCGAGATCGCGAGCGATGCGACGGCGCGTCAGCGCTGGTTCATGCGCTTCAGGATCTCGTCGATCTCGGCGCGCGACGCTTCCGCGGTTCGCGGCGGGCCCTTCCCTGCCATCCTTGCGCCAGCGTTCCACGCGTCGCGCGCCTACTACGTCTCGGGGGCCTACTCGCCCGATGGCCCGACGGGCACCCTGCACGCGATCAAAATCGTCGATCGCGGACCGGCGCGGATTGGTCGCCCGCAAGGCGGCGGACGCAATCCGCAGTCCGGACGAAGTCGGCTGGGGCGTCACGTTGACGGGGAGGGTTTGAGCGACGACGAGGCGCGCAAGGTTTGTGCAAACGCAGAGCCTCCCGGGCGCGCTCTTCGAGACGGCGGCACCGCAAGCCGGGTTCTTCACCCGTGCCCAGGCTCGGTGGGCGCGGGGATTATTGCGATGGGAGCGATCGGGTCGCAGTGGGCGCCACCCCCGCCGGGGTGACTGGCCCGGAAGCGGAGCGCGAGAGCACGCCGAGCAACGTTTCGTTGAGCCACGCGACGAACTGGCTCCACGTGGGCTTCAGGTTCGAGAGCGAGAAGCGCTGGCCGAACGCGAGCGAGCCGTAGAGGGTGATGAACTGCGAGCCCAGCACCGGGAGGAAGATGGTCAACCCGTTGCCTCCTGGCTGCGAGACGTAGAAGCCGGACAGCGCCTTCACGACGGCGTCGACGCTCGTCGCAACCGTTCCGAGTTTCGTGACCCCGGACAGGATGGTCGTGAGCACCTGGGTGCCGTCCTGAGCGTCCACACCGAGCGAAGAGGCGAGCTGGGATGGATCGAGCGCTCGGAGCGCACCGGCGAGGCCGTCGATCGCGTCCGCCACGCCGTCGGCCCCCTCGAGGCGAACGCCGACGATGGTCGCGCCTTCTTCCTTGTAGCGGGTGTTGGTGAGCTCGACGACCTTCGCCGCCACCTTGGCGGCGTCCAGAGGCGCCTGTAGGCCGCGTAGCCACGGGAGGAACGCGTCGTAGGCGAACCCCGTCTTCGTCGCGGTGGTGTCGTCCGCGATCATGATCTCCGCGACGTCCTTGAGCTCGTACGCGACCTCGATGGTCCCCATCTGGCAGCCGTCCAGGCCGTAGATCGCGACCTCGTGACACCGAGAGCTCGCGACCGCCTGCCGCAGCCCGGGCACGGTCATGTACCTCACCCCGTCGAAGAGGATCCCGCGGGGGTGGACACCGGGGTCGTTCGAGGGGGCGGCGGGTCTCCCCACCTTGCTGTCGGGCATCCAGCCGGTGCCGTCGTCCTTCACGAACAGCGCGACGCGCGCCCGTTGCTCGATTGGGCTCCGGGTCCTGTCGAGGGCCCAGTCGATGAACTTCGTCAGGAACCTGGGCTCGGCGATGTCGACGGGCGGTCCCTCGTGGAGAACGTGCTCGGCGCCGTCGGCGAGGATCGTTCCCCAGACGGTCCTGTCCGTGTAGCTGAACTGATAGAGGCAGGTCGCGTTCAGCGGCTCGCCCTTGGTTGCCTCTTCGAGCGCGCGGAGGATCGCCGTATTGGCGGTGACCTGGCCCGAGCTGGTCCCGCTCAGGTAGAGGAGAACGAGCCAGGGTGCTTCGGACGTGTGACCGGACTGCGTAGGGCTCGCCATGGGGGGCTCCGGCGATCAGGGGGAGGTGGGGGGCATGGTCCCGTCCGCGCCGGTGGGCGGTCCACCCCCGCCGTTGTTGTCGATGATGGCGGCGATCTCACTGGTCGAGGTGTAGATGCCGTTGGGCAGGTCCAGGACGAGGATCCCGTCAACGGCCGGGAGCGTGAGCGCGGTGTTGCCCGCGGTCGCGTCGAGGTACGCGAGGATCATGTAGAAGGCGGCGTAGTTGCTTCCGTCCGCCGAGACCGGAACGAGCACGGCCGAGCCCAGCGCGCCGCCGGCCGGTGGCGTCAGCGTGTACGGACTGCTCACGGCGCCGTTGACGATCGCGCGCTGCGTCCCGAATCCGTACGTCGCGGGGATCGGGCCGAAGCCGGTGGGGGCGTTGGGCGGCAGCGGTGGCGTCAAGCCCTCGAGGTACTGGAAGATCCCGGCGCCGATCTCCGCGAGGGGTGTGCTGACGCCGGTCGGAAGGTCGACCCGCAACGAATCCCGCCCGGCCACCTTGCTGGCCGGAACCGCGATCGTCGTCGTCGTTGGCGAGCTGTCGGCGCCGAGGAACGCGAGGACGCGATAGTAGCTACTGTAGTTCGGAGGCGAAGGCTCGGGAACGAGGACCGCGCACCCGGCGTTCGCCGGCGGCGTCAGGGTGGGGGATCCGGCTGCTTGGCCGAACGACTGCACGACGGTTGCCGATGCCATTATTTTTCTCCAGCGTGATGGCCCCGTGGGCCCGTGAGATGGTTGCGATACGTCGACTGGTGGACTGCCGAGAAGAAGGTGGATTGAGCCGCCGGGGAGCGCGTCACCGCACGTCCGCGGAGCAGCGAAACCCGACGTCGATGTGCCCCGTGTTTCCGGGGCGCTTGTTTCGCACGCTCGTGCGCGCCATGTACGAGTAGTAGAAGGAGCCTCCGCGAAATACGCGCGGCGCCTCGGGCGCCGAGGCTCCCTGTCGGTCGCGCCCTTCGTCGGAGTACACGGCGTCCACCCACTCGGCGACGCTGCCACCGAGGTCGCGGATGCCGCGAGGCGTGACGTCCTGCGGCCACTTGCCGACGTCGTCGAGGGACGCCGTCTCCGGACATCCGGGCACGGACAGAAAGCCGTCGTTCGGGATGAGCACCTGCCCGCAGCGCGGCGCGGACCCACCCCACGGGAACGGTCGATCGTCCGCTCCGCGAGCAGCGGCCTCCCACTCGTCCTCGGTGGGCAGGCGCTTGCCCTGCGCGCGGCAGTAGAAGCGAGCGCCGAACCAGGTCACCTGGTTGACCGGCCATCGATCGCGTCCCGGTCGCGCATGGAAGAGCCCCTGGGTCGACTCGATCCCGCCGAACTTCGGCTCCAGATCGAGGAGGAAGGACTCCGCCGCCCCGAGGCCGGCGTCGAGACGGACGTAGCGAGGCAGGTGGTCGTCCTCGTCGGGCTCGACGTGCAGGGACGCCGCGGCGCCGTTCAGGACGTCGACGAACTCCTGGTTCGTCACCTCCCGGACATCGAGGAAGAACGGAGCGACGGTGACACGGCTCGCCGGCACCTGGTAGCTCAGGACCTTCGGGCGGCAGAGCGGGCCGAGGTCGGAGCACTGTTTCTCGACGGCCGCCGCGGGCTGGCCGACCGTCAGCGTGCCCTCGTCGACGAGCACCATGCCGAAGGGAGCCGCCTTGCCGACGGCGCGGCGACGGACGATCTCACGCGCGAGGCGCGGCTCGAGCGCGACGCCGGCGGCGACGAATGCTCCCAGCCCCCCCACCCATGCAAGGATACGGAGCGGTCGCAGGGGCGCACGTGGCGGCGCGACCTCGCGAGCGGGGACGCCGATCTCGGCCAGCGCGCTCACCAGGGCGGCGCCGTCCCGGAGGCGCGACGCGGGATCGTGAGCAAGCATGCGGGTGACGAGCGCCGCGAGGCCCGCCGGGAATCGGCCCCATACCGGGAGCGCGAGCTGCGCGGGAAGCTTCTCGGTGGCAGAGGCGAGCTGCCCCATCGTCGTGCCGGTGAAGGGCCGCTCACCCGAGACGAGCTCGCAGACGATGACCCCCAGCGCGAAGACGTCGGCGCGTGCATCGAGGGGCCTGCCAGCGTACTGCTCGGGAGCCATGTAGCCCGGCGTGCCGAGGAACGCGACGGCGCTCACCGAAGCGAGCCCCGGGCCGCGCGCCGGCGTGCGCTCACTTCGTGCGGCGGCGTCTCCGTCCGGAGCGACCTGTCCGGCGAGCCCGAAGTCGACCAGCTTGACCCTCCCGGCCTCCGCCAGCATGACGTTCTCCGGCTTGAGATCCCGGTGGACGACGCCGCGTGCGTGCAGCGCCGCGAGCCCCTCGGCGATCTGGAGGAGGACGTCGACGATCTCCGCGGGGGGATGCGGGTCGGCCATCCATGCGCGGAGCGTCTTGCCCTGGACGTACTCCATCGCCACGAACGCCCGGCCTTCGTGCTCGCCGACGTCGTAGATCCGGGCGATCCGTTCGTGCTCCATCTGCGCCGCGAGGCGTGCCTCTCGCAGCAGGCGCGCTCGATGCGTCGCGTCCTCCTCCGTCTCGCCCGCGTCCAGCACCTTCAGCGCGACGACGCGTCGTAGGAGCGAGTCGGTGGCGGCGTAGACCGTCCCCATACCCCCCCGCCCGAGGCGCCGCTCGATGACGTAACGGCCGCTCGCTCCCCACGCGGCTCCCTGCGCCGGCTGGAGCGGCGGCGGGCGCGGCGGCGCATGAGCGACGGCGCGCAGCAGGTCGTCGAGCGACTCGCCGTCGGCCGAGAGCGCGGGATCCCCCGTTCGACCCGTCCGCCGCCCGCTCATCGGGTCACGAGCTCCTCGGCCGCCCGGGCCAGGACGCTCCGGAGCTCCGCCATCCGCGCGCGAAGACGCCTCGCCTCGCGCGCGAGATCGAGCGCGTTCGCGTCCCAGCCGATCGCGATCTTCGCTATGTCGGGCCAGTCGAACGACCGCGCGATCCGCAAGACCAGGAGCACCCGGTCCTCGCGCGGGAGGCGGCGGCGCAGGACCGTCATCCGGGCCCGGCTCTCGATCGGGCGAAAGGACACGGTGGAGGTCGGGTCGGGAAGCTCGTGGAGGGTCCGGCTACCCCCGACGCGGCCCGGTGCAGCGCGGCCCCGTGCCGCCAGCTCCTTGCGCGCGATACCGTACGCCCACGTGCGGAGCGCACAGGTCCACGCGAAGGATGGAAGGTCGGCGGCGACGCGGTTGCACACCCCCGCGTAGATGTCTTCGGCCTCGAACCCGTCGTCGAGAACGGCGACGACGAACCCGTAGATCTCCGCGCCGTACGCCTGCACCACGAGCTCCCACACCGACGCCCGGTCTCCAGCCGCGAGGCGCTCCTTCACCTCGGCCTCGGGCGAGGCTTCCGTGAGGACAGGATCGGGATGAATGGTCGGGGGAAGGCTCATCGCACGTGGGCTGTCCTGACAGTGACTCGCGCCGCGCTTTGTGAAGATGAAGCCCAAAAAAATCAGGGCCCGCGCCGGTGCCCATGAGGCGCCGAAGCGGGCGCGAGGGTCAAGGCCCCACTGGGGCTGTGGGCTGCACAATCGGCGGTCGCCCTCGCGAGAGGAACGGCTCTCACTTCCCCGGTGCGCGCTCGATCCCGTAGCTCTTCATCAGCCGGATGAGCGCATTGCGACTCTTGCCGAGGCGGCGCGCGGCGCGGGCGACGTTCCATTCTTCGCGTTCGAGGCACGCGACGACGTCTTCCCGGCTGGGGACACCGCGAGCACCCGCGTCTCGCGAAGCCGCGCGCGGCCCTCGCGCGTTGCGCGGCAGCGGATGCCGCAGGAGCTCGTCGACGAAGCGAACGCTGAACCGCGGCTCGGAAGTCGGGCCGGAACGAGCTCTCGTCGCGGTTGGTCGCCCCGAGGAACCGCAGGTCCACCCGGCGCACCGTCGCCTCGCCCACGCCCTCGTACTCGCCCGCGTCCATCACGCGAAGAAGCTGCGCCTGCGCGTCGAGCGGGCAGTCGCCGATCTCGTCGAGGAAGAAGGTCCCTCCGTGGGCCGTCCCGATGCGGCCTTTGCGAGCCTGCATCCCAGGGTTCAGGTAGTTGGCAGGGTTGCCGAACTGCTCCTCGTCGCGGAGCAACAGACGCCTCGCGCCCATCTTCACGCGCAGGAGGGTGCGGAGATGACATTCGCGATCGCAGGCGTCACGGGAAGCACCTGTTCCGTCGTCGCGGAGACCTTCTCGACCGCACGCTTCGAGCGAAGAGGAGGCGGCCTCCGGCGCATCGGCGAAGGCCTTGCGGCCGATGGCGATGAGCATCGAGCCGATGGGAGTGCTCATGCAGCACAACGAGGATCGTCGTTGGCCGCGACGGCGGGTGTCGCTGGTGGCAACGAGATACTTCGCTGGTCGCAACGACGGGCGCCGCTGCGGGCAACGAGATGGCTCGCCGGCACCAACGCGGTACGTCGTCGATGGCGACTACGGGTGCCGTGGCCGGGGACGACGGGTGCCGCTGCCGGCAACGGCGGGTGTCGCCGCGGGCAACGAAGGGCGTCGTCGCCGGCAACGGGATGGGTGGTGTGCGGCAACGACGGGTGCCGCTGGCGGCGACGGCGGGTGTCGCTGGCGGCAACGAGTGGGGTCGCCGGTGGCAACGAGCCGTGTCGTTGCGGGGAACGGCAGGTCTCGTCGGCCGCAACGATGGGGCTCGTTGTGCTGCATAGCCGTGGTCCGGCGCCGAAGAGGGATCCCCGCGGGCGGAAGGGCCACCGCCAGGCGACGCAGGAGCGCGGGTTTCGGCTGCGCGATCGCGGGCTTGGAGCGCAAGGGCTGGGGTGCTCCAGCCCAGGCCGGCGCGCTCTCGACCAGGGCGCGTAGCCAGGGAGCGCTCAACGACTTGCAGACCGCGCAGACGGCGGCGAACGCGCGGCCGAAGGGAGCCGCGACCGTGCGCAACGAGAAGCGCACCGTGCTCGTCTCGCTGCTCCAGCAGCTGCGAGGCTACGTGCAGACGATGGGCCGACGCGACGCCGGAGAACGGCGCGTCGAGCCCTGCAAGCAGGCCGTAGCGTTCGCCTGGCGTCTGGCACCTTCTATCGTAAGGTCGTATATATGCTGCTTAGGCGGTCTATAAGTAGCATCCACGAGTCATTGTCATGCGCTCCTCCGTCCACGACATCCTGCCTCCCAAGGTGCGGCGATCCCTGGAGAAGTTCGGCTCGGACCTCGCCCTGGCCCGACGGAAACGGCACGTCACGACGGCGATGATGGCCGAGCGACTTGGCGTCGCGAAGACGACCTACGCCCGCGTGGAGCGCGGCGACCCGACCGTCGCGCTGGGCGTCTACGCGATGGCCCTCTTTGTCCTTGGCTTCGGCGAGGCGCTCGGAGACATCGTCGACGCGAGCCGCGACGAGCAGGGGCTCCTCCTCGACGCGGAGCGTGTACCGAAGCGCGTCCGTGTCAGAAAGGAGCCGACTTCCTCGTGAGGCGCACGCTGAAGGTGTTCCTCGGCGACCAGCCGCGCCTCGTCGGCACCCTCCTCTACAACGCCGACGGCGCGCGGGAGAACGCAGCGTTCGCGTACGACGCGGGCTGGCTCGCCGCGCCGGACCGGTTCTCCATCGATCCGGCGCTGCCGCTGGTGGCCGGACCGCAGTTCCACAAGAAGACCCGGGACGGCTCGATCTTCACGCCCGCCATCGCCGACACGGAGCCGGACGGCTGGAGCCGGCGTGTCATCCTCCGCGATCACGCGAAGCGCATGCAGGAGGCTCGCCGCGCCGGAGTCGAGGTGGACTCCCGGCCGCTGAACGACCTCGACTTCCTTCTCGCCGTCGACGACGTGAGCCGGGTGGGCGCACTCCGTGTTCAAGATGAGGAAGGCGTCTTCCGACGTGCGCTCGAGCCGGGCCGTCGCACCGAGCCTCCGCTGGTCGAGCTCGCGCATCTCGCGGCGGCGACGCGCGCCGTCGAGGCGAACACGGAGACGTCCGCCGATCTCGCGTATCTGCTGGGCCGCGGCACGTCGCTCGGCGGTCTGCGCCCGAAGTGCACGGTGGTCGACGAGAAAGGGCGTCTCTCGATCGGCAAGTTTCCCAGCGTGGCGGACGAGCGCGCCGTGACGAAAGGAGAGGTCCTCGCCATGCGCCTCGCAAAGGCCGCGGGCATTCATGCGGCGGAGGCGCGTCTCGTCGACAGCGACGGCGTGCCTGTCGCGCTGATCAAGCGGTTCGATCGAGAAGACGGTGGGGGTCGGCGTCCCTACGTGTCTGCGGCCACCATGCTCGGCGCGGAGCCCGACGACCCGACCGAGCATGCTTACACGGAGATCGTCGACGTGCTCCGCAGCCATGGCGCGGCCGCGCAGGCGGACGTCGAGGAGCTGTGGCGGCGCATCGCGTTCTCCATCCTCATCACCAACGTCGACGACCACCTGCTCAACCACGGCTTCCTGCACGTGGGTCACGACCAGTGGCGGCTGGCTCCTGCGTTCGATCTGAACCCGTTCCCGGAGCGAGCTCGCGAGCTCAAGACGTGGATCTCTCCGGACACGGGACCGGAGGCGACCGTCGAGGCCCTGATGTCGGTCGCCCGATACTTCAGGATCGCGAGGGCGAAGGCCTCGGACGTGCTTCACGCAGTGGAGCGTGCCGTTGCTCGCTGGCGCAAGGAGGGCCGCGCGTTGGGGATGAGCGACGCCGAGCTCGAGCCGTTTGCCCCCGCCTTCGAGCACCCCCAGCGCGACGAGGCGCGACGTGCGTAGGACGGGTTGCTGCAACCCCGAGCGCGACGAGGGCATTGACCCATCTCACTTCGCCGGTTTGCGTTCGATCCCGTACTTCTTGATCAGCCGGTTGACCGCATCGCGACTGATGCCGAGGCGGCGCGCGACGCGGGCGACGTTCCAGTCTTCGCGCTCGAGGCACGCGAGGAGTTCTTCCCGGCTGGGGACACCGCCAGGCCCGGCGTCTCGCGAAGCCGCGCGCGGCTCTCGCGCCGACTGCGCACCCGCTGCCGACGCGGCGGTCGCCATTGCCGCCGTCGCCGTCGCCCCCTTCGGCACGCTCGCGGGCCACTCCAGCTTCTCCCCTTTGCTCTCTCCGGCGCTCGCGGTGACGATCGCGTAGAGCTCGCGCGCGTTGAGCGGCAGCGGGTGCCGCAGGAGCTCGTCGACGAAGCGAACGCTGAACCGCAGCTCGGGGCGGGCGAGGAGGCGACGCGCGAGCAGGGGGATGTCCTCGGGACGTTCCCGCAGGGGCGGCAGGCGGATGCACACGGGGAAGCGCGCGAAGAAGTCGGGCCGGAACCAGCTCGGGTCGCGGTTGGTCGCCGCGAGGAACCGCAGGTCGACGTGGCGGACCGTCGCCTCGCCCACGCCCTGGTACTCGCCCGCGTCCATCACCCGAAGCAGCTGCGCCTGCGCCTCGGGGGGGCATTCGCCTACCTCGTCGAGGAAGAAGGTCCCTCCGTGGGCCGTCCCGATGAGGCCCTTGCGAGCCTGCATCCCAGGGTTCGGGTAGTTGGCAGGGTTGCCGAACAGCTCCGACGCGATGAGCGCCGGGCTGAACGTGGCGGCGTTGCGGGACACGAACGGGCCCCGCGCGCGGCTTGACCGCTTTTGGACGGCCGCCGCCGCAAGCTCTTTCCCCGTCCCGCTCTCTCCCAGGATGAGCACGTGGTCCTCTCCGCGTGCTGCGCGCGCGAGCTGGTCGCGCATGCGCCAGGCGGCCGGCGACTCCCCGACGATGCCGTCCGGGTCCGGCTCCCCGAACGGGTGCAGCTCGCAGCCCGGCGGCAGCGGCGGGAGCTCTCGCGGTCGCAGCACGCAGAGGAGCACCACCTCGTTCCGGAGCATCACCGTGTCGCCGGGACGGAGGACGCCGCGCAGCGCTTCCTTGCCGTTGAAGTACGCGCGGCACGTGTTGATGTTCACGACCTCGAGCGCGTCGCCGGTGCACAGGACGTCGAGCTGGCGGCGGGAGAGGGTCGGGCCTCCGAGCAGCCCCTCCCGCGGGTCCACCGCGAGCACCTGGCCCGGGCGCTGGCGACCGAACTGCGCGAACTTCTCGACCTCTTCGTCGCCCCGGCCGACGAAGAGCCGCTCGCCGGGGCGAAAGAACGCCACCTCGCCCGCGCGGTGCGGCTGCGAGTCGGACCACCCGATGACCAGCCCGAGCGACGGTCGTGCGTAGGCCCTCTAGCAACCCCCCTCAGAACGACGCCCCTCCCTCGCGCAGGAACTCCGTCTCCTCCGCAGTCGACACCCGTCCCAGCAGCGCGTTGCGATGCGGGAACCTCCCGAACCGCGCCACGATCGCGCGGTGCTGCTCCGCGAAGCGGAGCCACTCCAGCAAGGACGCGAAGAGCTCCACGCACTGATCCTGATCGGCGATGTCCTCGCTGTGCATGAAGGGCATGTAGAGGAACATCCGCTCGTCGGGGGTCAGGCCGCCGTCGAAGCCGCGATCGAGGGCGTGGCGAGTTGCGGCGAGCGCGCGGGCGTCGCCTTCGTACATGCGGGCCGAGCCGCGGAACATGTTGCGCGAGAACTGGTCGAGGACGACGACGTACGCGAGCGACGGGCGCGCCGTGTCGAGCCAGTCCTCGCGCTCGCCGCGCTGGATGACGTCGTGGAGCGCCGAGAACCGCGCGCGGATCTCGTCGTCGAACGACGGGGCCTTCTTCCAGCAGCGAGAGACTGGCGGCTGCGGTCCTTTGTGGGTATGTCCACCAATATTGGACATAGGAAGCTTGCGGGCGCAGTGGCACGGTGCCATAGTGTCCAATATTCATGGACAGCGTCGCGCTCCAGGCAATCGACGTGCTCGTGGCCGCCAAGGTGGCAGCTCACCCGCAGGCCCAGCCGTCGATACGGACGCTGGGGGATGAGCTCGGGATGTCGAAGAGCGCGGTCGGGTATTCGCTCCAGCGGCTCCGCGAGCTGGGCCTCATCGGCGAGGCCTACGGGAAGCGGCACATCAACAAGCTCGCCTTTCGCGACTGCCTCGAGCACGCCGTGCGGTGGATCGCGCCCGCGAAGATCGGCGATTACGAGCTCGGCCTGCCGACGGCGCACGTGGCCGACGTCCTGGCCGAGAAGTTCGTCGGCGACGACGATCCGGTGGTGATGCCGCTGCCGCACGGGCCGGTCCGCGGCCGCGCGGTGACTCCGCTGCACCCGCTCGCGCCGCAGGCGGCGGCGCGAGACGGAAAACTGCACGACCTGCTCGCGCTCATCGACGCGTTCCGCGTGGGGAGCGCTCGCGATCGCCAGGTGGCGGCCGTCGAGCTGCGGGCTCGGCTTTGAGGGGCAGAGCATCGGAACTGCCGTCCACGAAGACGTGCCTCGCGTCGAAGTCGGGCGACGGAGCGTGTTTCATGGCGACTCTCCTCAGAACGACGACCCCCCCTCGCGCAGAAACTCCATCTCCTCCGCCGTCGACGCGCGCCCCAGCAGCGCATTGCGATGCGGGAACCTCCCGAACCGCGCCACGATCGCGCGGTGCTGCTCCGCGAAGCGAAGCCACTCTTGCAAGGACGCGAAGAGCTCCACGCACCGGTCCTGATCGGCGATGTCCTCGCTGTGCATGAAGGGCATGTAGAGGAACATCCGCTCGTCGGGGGTCAGGCCGCGGTCGAAGCCGCGATCGAGGGCGTGGCGAGTCGCGGCGAGCGCGCGGGCGTCGGCCTCGTACGTGCGGGCCGAGCCGCGGAACATGTTGCGCGAGAACTGGTCGAGGACGACGACGTACGCGAGCGACGGGTGCGCCGTGTCGAGCCAGTCCTCGCGCTCGCCGCGCTGGATGACGTCGTGGAGCGCCGAGAACCGCGCGCGGATCTCGTCGTCGAACGACGGGTCCTTCTTCCACCAGCGGGCCGGGTCGGCGAACCAGAATGCCAGGACGTCGTCGCTCCCGGGAAGCGTGGAGGCAGGGGGATCAGTCACGGAGACGAGGGGTACCACGGGTCGAAACCGTGGGCGCCGCCGGCTTGACCGCACCGTCGAATGACCCGGGAAGCGCACTCGCGGCACGCTCCCTGCTCTGCCCCGGCGCGAGAGCTAGACTCCGAGGAGGATGAAGATGCCCGTCCGTGCACATGTGAACAACGGCCGCCTGCTCGTCGACGAGCCCACGGACTTGCCGCGCCAGGAGCGGAAGCTCGCCAAGCTGCGCGCCGCAATCGCCGAGGGGGATGCGTCCCCGGACGCCGAGCCCGGCGTCTTCGACCGGATACGGGCGAAGCACGGCCTGCCTGCCGCGCGCTGAGCCCGCGCGTCAGAGCTTCACGAGCTCCGAGTCGAAGAGCTTCTTCGGCAGGTAGTCGTCGACGAGGCGCGACGGCTCATGCGAGAGCGCATCCAGCTCCACCTTCGCTCCCCGGTCGACCAGGAGCGCGAGTTCTTCACGGATGCGCTCATTGACGTACGCGCGGGATGGGTGGTCGAGCAACCGGCGCGCCGACTCGAGGTCGGCTTCCGAGAGCTGTATCAGCTCGCTGGTCCGGCAATAGCGATCGATGTCGGACGGATGAAGCCCCGCCCACCAGACGTCGTTGCAAGCCAGCCACGGTGTTTCGAGCGCCGTCGAGAGGGACCCGTGCGCGTACGTGAGGGCGACCCGGATACCCGCGGGATCCGCGTCGGTGAGGACCTTCGCGGGAATGCCCAGCGTATCGACGAGCGTCCGCACGAACTCTCGCGTGGACAGCGAGGGGAATCCCCCCCCGCACACGAGAATGCAGCGGGCCGCCTCCCACCACCGAACCTGGGCGAGCGTGAACGCGACCGACCCCTTCTCGACGACGAGGATGAATGCTGCGTCCGAGCTGACGATCTCGAGATCGTCGGTGAAACGCGGAATCGAGCGCCCACCCGGTCCCAGCTGGGATAGGTCGACGATCTGTTCTCCGTCGCGGATGACGAGTCGGCCCCAGACCAATCCCCGGCACGCCTCGACGAAGCCCAGCGATTTCCGCCGGACTCCGAGCATGTTCGCGAGCGTCGCGATCGCGCGATCACTATCGATCTGGGACGCGCCCTCGTCCGGGAGCTTCGTCTGCTGGTCGTAGTAGAGGCCCCGCTTGGTGGAGCAGACGCCGTTACGGAGGTTGTCGGACGCCGCCTCGAGGGCCAGCAAGAGGCGTAGGAATGACTTCGCGCCTCGACGGTCGAACGCCAGGCGACGAACGTTGGGCCCGAGGAAGACGTTGCCGCGCGCATCGTAGATGCCGTTGGCGCGATGCAGGTCCGGCACGTCGACGCAAGGGAGCTCGCCCGCCTGAAGCTGCGCGGCGACGTGGTCCTCGAGCTGAGCGAGCCGCCCGAGGACGTCGTCCGGGGGGACATCGGCGGCTTCGAGCGCATGCTCTGGAAACGCGATGGGCGCCCGAACGGCTGCTTGACGCATTGTCGGCCGGCGGAACACCGCGGTGGAAGAATCGGGCGTACGCATGCGCCCTTCCTGGAGGTCGTTCATCCGCAGGCGGATGTCGTCGTCCGCGAGCGCCGTGCTGCGTCGGAGGAACGCGCCGAGAGACTCGATGACCTCCTGGGGTGCCGTCCTCTCCATGCGCTCTCCCCAGCTCCGGCGGAACCGCGAGCAGGCGAATCATGGACCAGCGGTCCTCGATTCAGCTCGCGGGCCCGTCCGGAGCACTCAGAATACCACGCCGTCTTGCCCCGGCCCTTCCACGCTACCGTGGCGACGTGAGTGCCCCGTGCCGGCTCTTCGTCATCATGGCGAGCGCGGCCCCCGTGGCGGCAATCCTGCGCCGAGGTCCGAGCCGCTGGACGCAGGTCATCGCGAGTGGTCCGGCGTCGACCGGGACGGGCGGCGGGTACCGCTGGAGGCCCGGGAGCGGGGTACCACGGGGCGAACCCGTCAACGGTGCTTCGACCGTCCCGCGGCGGCGCCCTTGAGCTTGTAGTCCTTGACGAGGCACTCGATGGGGATGGAGAGCCGCGCGTGCAGGCGCCGGATCATCGGCAGGTTCAGTCGGCGCTTCTTCGCCATGACCTCGGAGGCGCGAGCGCGAGTCTTGAAGATGGGGAGCAGATCCTTGGTCGTCAGCCCCTCCTGCTCCATGCGGAAGCGGATCGCCGCAATGGGATCGGGCGATGGGATCTCGATGTGTTCGCGCTCGTAGGCATCCACCAAGGTCGAGAGCACCTCGAACTTCTCGCCCTCGGGCGTGCCTGGCTGCGCATCGTCCCAGAGGCGCTCGATCTCCTCGAGCGCTGCGGCGTGGTCGGCGCGGGTGCGGATCGGCTTGATGTCCATGAGGCGTCCCTAGATGGTGGCGGCGTCGATCTCGTCGTACTCGGCGTGCGTGCCGATGAAGCGGATGTAGACGGCGAAGAAGTCGTACTTCAAGGCGACGACGACCCGATACCTGTTGCCCTTGATGTTGAAGACGACGCGGTTGCCCGCGAGGAAGCTGGCGGACGGGTAGGCGGTCTTGATGTCCTCGGGGCCGGCCCAGCTCGCACGTTCGAGTTCGGCGAACCAGGCGAAGAGGGGTTGGCGGGCGTCGGCGTGGGCGTCGGCAAACGCCCGGACAGTCGAGCGGTTGAAGACGCGCACATGCTGAAGCATAGCTTGTTCCCAAAACGGGAACGAGCGAGGATTCTTTGTGGGCGTGGGGACCGCCGCCGGCTCGGCCTGCGCGAGGCCGTAGTCCACCGTAGCCTAACGCAAGCTAACGCACTCTTGGACGCGTTAGCGTGGAGGTCTGGCTCATGGCCACCGGAACGGATCGCCATGCCCGCCGCGCCGATCTTCAACAGGGCACTCTCCGACCCCCCACTCCGGCACCGGCTCGCCACGGCCGCCGGCTATCTCGGGTACGGCATCGTCTGAGTGCCGCGCGGTCGCGTCTACTGCTTGGTGAGCACGTAGCCGTCGAGGACGACGGGCGGAAACGTCACGTAGGAGCCGCCGCCGTCCAGATCGAAGGTCGTGATGTTCAAGGTGAGCGTGCCCGTCAGCGTGCTTCCGACGAGCTTGCCGGCGAACGACGTCACGTTGAAGGCTGCCCCGTCCGCGGTCGTCGCGGTGAGGGCGGCGTAGGTCCCGCCGACGTCGTTGCTGGTCTGGTTCACCGTGTACGGCATCTGCGTGCATGCGACGCCGTACGGGGACGGCGTGGTGAGGGTCACGCCCATCGAGAGCGTGCCCGTCGCGTTGCCCGAGACCTGGCCGTCCCCTTGGGCCGAGCCGACCACCTCGAGCGTCAGGCTCCCCGACGCCACCGAGAACGCGTAGACACACCCGGAGGCCATGCCGCTGGCGCTCCCGAGCGTCGTCGTGATGTTTGCCCCGACGAAGGTCGCCGTGTCGATGCCCGAGGCGTCGTCGGCGGCGCCGTCGCCCGGCCCCCCCTCGTCGGTCGCGTCCCCGGGAGAGCAGGCGTGGCTCGTCGGCCAGCAGAGCAGCCCGCAATGGTGCTGCCCCGCGGGGCAGTCGTTGCTGCCGAAGGAGCCGTTCGTCGAGCAGCAATAGTCGGCGGGGCCGCCGGTGAAGGCGCCGTCGCATGCCCCGCCGTCGTTCGAAGAGCAGATCGCGGCCGCGTTGGTGCAGTAGCTGCTGCCGGTGGCGCTGCCTTCGTCGCAGCACATGGCGGCGGCGGGGATGCATCCGTTGCCGCACGTCTCGGTGCCGTCGGGGCAGCCACCGCTCGCTCCCGGCGGGTTCGACTTGCACGCCGCCGCCGCAGCCAGAGCCACGAGGGCGGCCACGAGGCTCTGACCGAGAGGTTTCCTCAACACCCGTTCGCCTCCATGCATCCTATCGCACCCACGTCTCGCGCGTTTCGCCGAACGGATACCAGACCCTTGCCCCCGCAGGGTCGATCGCGGCGCTGCGGGATCAGTGCTTCGCGGCCCGGAAGATGGGCCAGGCGATCTCGGTGCACCACAGGGAGGCGTCCGGGCTGCTGAAGCGGTCGACCAGATAGTATTCGCGCACCGGGCCATCGACGCCTACCTCGTGCTCGGCGACGTGCGTGCCGAGCGCCCCGTATGTCCGATCCACGTCGTCGTGAGCGCCGTGGTGAACGGCGATCGCCAGCTCGGCGGGGGGAACGACGACGGGCCGCGCACGGCCAGCGGGGCGCACTTCTCCTGCCACAGGCACGAAGACCGTGGCCTCGCCCTCCCCGTCCGTGAACAGCTCCGTCGACCAGAGAGCGCCTGAGGGGCCCGCCGCCTTCGAGCTCTGCGAACGGAGCGCGTCGTAGATCTCCGCGAAGGCGGCGGCCATCCAGGCGGTGATCTCCTTCACGTGGATTCGTTCCGAGATGGCGAGCGTATTGGCCAGCCGCACGGCTCGATGCTCGACGGGGATGGGTGCTTCTGCTGGTTGGAGCAGCGCCCGCAGCGAGGCAACCGCGGCGCTGGTCTCGCTGAGCTGCCGCTCGAGCCGGTCGAGGTGAGCGGAGATCAGCGTGCTCCGCGCCTCGGGATCGGTGGTCGCGAGGACCGCCCGGACCTCCTCGACCGGCATGTCGAGCGCGCGAAACCGGCGAATCACCTGGGCGACCGGCACCTGCGACTTCGCGTAGTACCGGTACCCGGTCATCTTGTCGGTCTCGGCCGGCGCCAGCAGGCCCACGTCGTGGTAGTGGCGGAGCGTCTTGACGCTCAGATGCGTCATCCGCGAGAAATCGCCGATCGAAACGGTCCCTCTCATCGCGGCGCTGACTCTGCCCGGGGCGCGCGTGCCGCGCAACCGGCGGATCCTCAGAGCAATCCTGCAACCGACATCCCGCCGTCCACCGGCAGCACCTGACCCGTTACGTACGATGATGCGGGCAAGCACAGGAACGCGATGACCGACGCGATCTCCGAGGCCTCGGCCACACGCCCGAGGGGCGTGCGTGCCACGATGGCGTCGTGCACCTCGGGGTTCGCCAGCAGGCCCTCTGCCAGCGGCGTGCGCGTGAACCAGGGCGCCACCGCGTTGACACGGATCGCGGAGCGAGCCCACTCGACGGCCAGAGCGCGCGTGAAGTGATGCAGAGCCGCCTTGACCGGCCCGTAGACCGGCGTGCCCCGGACGGTGACGATGGCGGCGACCGAGCCCACGTTGACCACGGCGGCTTCCGTTCCAAGCGAGAGGAGCGGAAAGAGAAGTCGCGAAACGGCAACAGCCGACGTGAAGTTCCGCGACACCAGCCCCTCCACGTCCTCGTCGGTGTACTCCGCGAAGGGCTTGCGCAGGCCGGATCCGACGTTGTTGACGAGGAGATCGATCGCTCCCCACCGATCCTTGGCGGCGCGCTCGAGCGCGGCGCGGCCTTCGCCGCTCGTCACATCGGCCACGACTACGTCGCCGTCCCGGCCGCTCTGCTTCCACTGGAGGCGCGTCGCCTCGACGACGGCCGCGTCCCTGGCGACGACCAGGACGCTCGCGCCGAGGTCGAGCAACGTCTCGGCCGTAGCGCGTCCGATCCCTCTGGTGCCGCCTGTCACGACGGCGCGCTTGCCTCGGAGCGACCAGCGGCTGCCCGCGCCCGCGGGGCCCATGCCCTCAGCTCCCGCCGAGGTGCAAGCCGTCGATCGCGGCGAGCAACTGGGCCGTACTCGGGCGCACCTTGAAGTCCGGGTCCGAGTGCGCCCATCGCACGACCCCGCTGCGGTCGACGAGGAAGAAAGCGGGGATCGCGATCTCGTGGTGCGTCTTGCCCGAGTAGCCCTCGAGGTCCACGCCGAAGCCCTTCATCTTCGCGAGCTCGTCGTCCCCGACCTTCTTCACGACGTGGAACGCTTCGATCACGGTGGCGTCACTGTCGCTCAAGACGGGGAACGGGATGACGTACTGCGCCTTCATCTTCGCCTCGGCCTCGGGTCGATCGACGCTGACGGCAACGGGGGTGACGCCCCGCTTCTGGTAGTCCGGATACGCCGTGGTGAGCGAATGGATCTCCGCGTTGCAGTAGGGACACCAGCCCCCGCGGTAGAAGACGAGCAGGAGTGGGCCCTTCGTGTAGAGGGACGAAAGGGCCACGTCTTTCCCGTCGAGATCGCGGGCGTACACGTCGGGGACCTTCTGCCCGACGGGAATGCCGGTGCTGGGCGCGAGCACGCCGAGACGATCGGTGGGCGGGGCGGCGACATCCTTCAGGGGAGGAGCGGCCGCGGACGGAGCTGCGGGTGCAGACGCCGTTGCGGACGCCGTCGGCGACGGCACCGACTCCTTCGAGCACCCCGGGGCGAGCGCCAGAGCCGCGGCGAGCGACAGACCGCGAAGAGCTCCGTTCACGACCGCGCTCCCTGAAGAGCGCTCAGGATCGCCGCCGGCTCGAGGCGACGGGTGTAGTCGGGGTCCACGTGCGAGAGGCGAACGACGCCGCCGCGGTCGAGCACGAAGGTGCCGGGCATGGGGAGCTCCCAGGAGTCGTCCCCGTTGAACTTCGGAATCGGATTTCCGAACTGGGTTTGCAGCGCCCGCATCGCGTCGCTCAGCGCGAAGACCAGGCCGTACCGGCGCGCGACGACGTTGTGCGCGTCGGTCAGCACGGGGAACGTGAGCTGCTTCTTCTCGACGTCGGCCTGTGCGTAGTCGGGGGTCTGCGGAGAGATTGCGACGAGCTCCGCCCCGAGCCTTCGGATCTCCGGGAGCACGCCCTGGTAGGCGCGGAGCTGCAGGTCGCAGAAGGGGCACCACCCGCCGCGATAGAACGTGACGACCACGGGCCCTTTCGCGAGCAGCGAAGAGAGCGCCACGGTGCCACCCCGTGCGTCCGGCAGCGTGAAATCAGGAGCCTTCGTTCTTGGCTGGAGCGCTCCCTTCGCGATCCCGGACTGAGCGAGCTTCTGGAGCTCCACCCCGAGAGTCGCGATCACGTCGGGTGGCGCGTGCTTGGCCATGCCCGACGTGAACTCCGCGATGCGATCCTTCAATGCCGTGGCGCCGACCTCGTCGTTCATGATTGCCTCCGGGGCGGTCGTCTGGAGACCGCTTCGTCGAGCCACCGCTCGACTCGACGAAGTTGCTGCGCGAGTAGCTCGCGCGAACGCATGGTGTGCGCGATGAGCATCGTCCCCTGGATGGCGGCCACGAGCTCGGTCGCGAGCGCGCGGGCCTCTCGCCGATCTCGACCGAGAGCGCGGAACTGCTCGTCGGCCCAGTCGATGTAGACCGAGAGGAGGCGCGCCGCGGCTTTCGCGAGCGGCGCGTCCGGACCGAGCTTCTCGAGCTCCTGGCACAGGCTGCCGTGGGGACATCCGAACTGAATGACGCCGTCCGACGAATCGAGCGGAGCACGGACGAGAGCGCGGAGCCGCAGTCGCGGATCGCGATGGTCCGCCGCCCAGGATGCGAAGCGCTCGGTCAGCGCGGCCTCGTGGGAGGCGATCACGGCCTCGGCCAGCGCCTCCTTCGTCTTGAAGTAGTAGTAGACGTTGCCGAGCGGGACCTTCGCGGCGCCGGCCACGTCGGCCAGCGTGGTGCGTTCGAAGCCTTGCTCGTGAAGCAAGCGCTTCGCGGCTCTCAGCAGCTCTGCACGCTTCTCGGTGGCAGCGTAGGGTTCGGGCATGACGCGTGTGAGTTGGTTAACTAAGTTGATGGCGGCTGGCCGTCAAGGGCTCGTCGGCCTCCCGCTCGCGTGCACGCCTTCCGTCGTTCCGTGCCGCCCTCCCGCATCGGCGCCACGGAGAAAAATCGACATCGGCCTGGTTGACCCTCCCCTTACAGGAGGCCTCACGTTCTTCCCTGGGCCGAGAGAAGAGCCCGGAAGGAGACCACCATGACCGCAAAGGCAGGCACCGCAGGCAGCACCGAGCAGGACAAGCAGGCTCTCGTCGCCATCGTCGAGGAGATGAGCGAGTCGATGACGGGGGCGCAGAGCACGAAGCACTGGGCGAAGGATGCCCTCTGGTTCGACATACCGGCCTTCGCCTCGCGAGGCGTCGCGCCGGCGTCGAAGTTCTTCGACAAGGTGTTCGGCAGCTTCCAGTCGTGCAAGGTCGAGTTCCTCGAGATGGACACCGTCGTCAGCGGCACCATGGGCGTCGTCTGCACGGTCCAGAGGGTGAACGTCGTCTTCAAGAACGGCACGGCGAAGTCGATGCTCGTCCGCGAGACCGACTGCTTCGAGAAGCGCGACGACGCGTGGCAGCTGATTCACCAGCACGCCTCAATCCCTGCGGGCGCGGAATGGGACGGCACGATCGTCACCGAGGGCGTCTGACCGTGGCCCTCCCGATGGATCCGCAGATCGCCGCCGCGCTCGCGCGACTGGTCGCAGGCCTGGGCGAGGCCAAGCCGCGCCCGGCCGTCGGCGACTGGCGAACGCGCCGCGAGAACGGAAACGCGATGTTCGGCGTGTGGGCCGCCCTTCAGTCGTTCCCGACAGACGTGGTCACGCGCGATTTCGAGGTCCGCACGCACGACGGCAAGGAGATCCTGCTCCGCTGGTTCCACAAGAGCGGCTCTCGGCCGGGGTCGGCGGCGCTCTACGTCCACGGCGGCGGGATGATCCTCGGAAGCGTGGACGTCTACGACGAGATCCTGAGGCGCTACGTGTCGGCGAGCGGCGTGCCTCTCCTCGCGGTCGACTATCGTCTGCCGCCGGAGCACCCCTACCCCACGCCCGTCGAAGACTGCTACGCGGCGCTGCGATGGCTCGCCGGGCACGCGTCGGAGCTCGGCGTCGACCCGGCGCGCATCGCGATCATGGGGGACAGCGCGGGTGGTGGTCTCGCGGCGGCGACTGCTCTCGTGGCGCGTGACCGCGGGGGGCCGGCCCTCGCAGCGCAGATCCTCGTCTATCCGATGCTCGACGACCGGAACACGAGGCCAGACCCGGAGATCGCCGCGTCTCTGACCTGGAGCTGGGACGACAACATCACCGGATGGGGAGCGCTGCTCGGCGGCAACGCAGGGAAGGACGGCGTCCATCCCCACGCGGCGCCCGCTCGCGCGACTGATCTGTCGAGACTACCGAGGACCTACCTCGAAGTCGGTCAGCTCGACATCTTCAGGGACGAGGGTGTGACGTACGCGCAGCGACTTCAGGCGCACGTACCGACGGAGCTGCACGTCCATCCGGGCGTACCGCACGGCTTCGAGCTCTTCGCACCCGACGCCGACGTCTCGCGACGGGCCATCGCGGATCGCGTGCGGGTCTTGCAGTCGCTCTGACTCGTTCGCTCCCCGTGGTCCGCGTGGATTCCCGACTTCGCGCGCTCACCTCCGTGGCGTCAGTCCACCGCCGCGCGCAGCATCTCGGCGGTGAGGTCGATCACCGCGCGGACGCTGGGCAGCATCCCGCGCCGCGAAGTGAAGACGAGATGCACGATGCCCTCGGGAGCTTCCCACGAGGTGAGGACACGCACGAGCTCCCCGGACGCGAGCGGGGCGACGCAATTCACGCGCGGCACGAGCGCGATGCCGAGCCCGGCGGACGCCGCGCCGATCAAGACCCCCAGGTCGCCCGTCGCGAGCCGCGGCTGGAACTCGACGATCTCTCGCTGGTCCGACTTGCTCGACAGCGTCCAGGCGCTGGCTCCGGGCTGCTCCTGCTGGTGGAGCAGCGGGAAGCGCGATAGGTCGCCGACCTTCGCCGGCGGCCGGTCTCCGGCGAAGAGCGCCGGTGCCGCCACGAGGATCCGCTTGCTCATGCCGAGCTTCTTCACCTGGACGTCGGCGTCCGTATCGAGGCGCTCGCGGATGCGGATGGCGACGTCGATGGCCTCCTCGACGAGGTCCACGCGGCGGTTGGTCATGACGAGCTGCACGCGCAAGAGAGGGTTGGCGGCGAGAAACCCCGGCAACGACGCAGCAACGAACGTCTGGAGCCCGTGCGGGCAGCTCATGCGCACGAGCCCGCGCGGCTCCGATCGCAAGCGCAGCGCCACGTCCTCGACGGCGTCGGCCTGCTCGATCACCGCCCGCGCGTGCTCGTAGATCTGCTGCCCGGCCTCGGTGACGTTCAGGCTCCGCGTCGAGCGCTGGAGCAGGCGGACGCCGAGCCTATCCTCGAGAAGCGCCACCCGTCGGCTGACGCGCGACTTCGGGATCCCGAGGGCTCGCGCGGCCTTCGAGAAGCTGCGGTGCCCCACGACGGCGGCGAAGAACTGCAGGTCATTGATGTCACGCATCGGAGCCACTGTATCCGGGACCTGCGTTCGACCGGGCCCGGCCGCATGCTCACGGTCAGATGGCGAGTTGGATCACGGTCGGCTTCGATAGACGAGAAAGCTCGTCTTGATCTCCTGGTACTCCTCCATCGCGCGCGCACCTCGCATGCGCCCGATGCCGCTGGCCTTGAAGCCGCCCTCCTCGACCGCATCCGAGAGAACGCCCCAGCCGTTCGTCCAGACGGTTCCCGCCTTCAGCCGCCTCACGACGCGCGCCGCGCGGTCCACGTCCTTCGTGAAGACGGCCGCGGCGAGCCCGTACATCGTGCCGTTGGCGCGCGTCACGGCGTCGTCCTCGTCCGCGAACGTCTCGAAGCTCAGCACCGGCCCGAAGATCTCGTCCTGGACCAGGGGGACGTCGAGCGATTCCGGCTCGAGCATCGCCGGACGGTAGAACGCTCCGCCGGCGAGACGCGCGTCCGCGGGACGGCCGCCGCGCACCAGGATCTTGGCGTACGTCCGCGCGGCCTCGATGATCCCATCGATGCGCGTCACGGCGGCGTGATCGACCAGGGGCCCCATCTGGCTCGCCTCCTCGTCGGCAGGCCCGAGCACCACGCGATCGAGCAGCTCGGCGAGGCGCTCGCGGTAGGCGTCCGCGACGCTTCGCTGCACGAGGACGCGCGAGCCGGTCATGCAGAACTGCCCGTTGAACTGCGCGAGCGCCCTCACGACCTGCGGCGCGACCACGTCGATGTCCGCGTCGTCGAAGACCACGAGCGGGGTCTTGCCTCCCAGCTCCAGGGACGTGCGCTTGAGGGTCTCCGAGGCCTGCGCGCCGATCAACCGCCCGACCTTCGTGCTGCCGGTGTAGTTGATGACGTCGACGTCGATCGACGCCACGAGGAGCGGGGCCCCTTCGTTGCCGGATTCGGTGAACATGTTGACCACGCCCGGCGGCAACGCCTTCGTCGCGGCGACGGCGTCGGCGAAGATGGCGTTCGTCAGCGCCGTCTGGGCGGGCATCTTGACGACGGTGGTGCACCCCGCGGCCAGCGCGGGCGCGAGCCCACGGGTGAGCAACGCGATCGGAGCGTTCCACGGAACGATGATCCCCGCGACGCCGACCGGCTCGCGCCAGGTGCTCGCGAGGAGCCCCGGCGCCGGCTCCACGGTACTCCCGGTCTGCGAGACGGCGGCCCCCGCGTTGTACCGGACGGTGCTCGCGGACGCCGACGCCTCCCACCGGGCCTGGGTGACGACCTTGCCCATCTCGCGAGCCAGCGAGAGGGCCATGCGGTCCGCGCGCTCCTCGATCCGCAGGGCAAGCTCGTGGAGGGCGGCGGCCCGAGCGTTGCGGTCGGACGCCCAGGTGCCGGTGTCGAACGCGCGACGCGCCGCTGCGATCGCGGCTCTGGCTTCCTTGGCGCCGCCGTCCGCGAACTGTCCGAGCGTCTCCCCGCTGGACGGGTTGATGGAGGCGCCCTGGCGCTCCGAGGCCACCCACCCGCCGTCGATCCAGTGACGAGCCATGGTTTCCGACACGGTGGCCTCCGATCAGACCGAGGGACGACCCAGCGTGCCCGAGGTTCCGAACGTGTCCTCGAGGAACTGGACGTAGTGGATCTTCCCGTCCTCGAGCTTCGCGAGGAGCGAGAAGGGCGAGGTCACGTCCTTGCCGGACTTGCGCCCCCGATAGGTGAACGAGCCGAACATCGCGACGGCGTCCCCATTTTCGAGCACGTCACGGACCTCGAAGGCCTTGGTCTCCCAGGCCCCGCCGATCCCTTCGAAGGCGCGGACGATCGACTCCGGCCCCTTGTTGGTGCCGGTCCAGGGCAGATATCGCTTGAGCTCGGGGTTGCTTTCGCTGAGCGAGACGTACGTGACGTCCGCGGTGGTCACGCTCTTCACGTTGGCGAGGTCGGTCGGCTTCGCGAGGAGGGTCTGGAGGACTTGAACGGCTGATGTGGTCATGGATCGGTCTCCTGGTCTTCGGGCGGTCACGAGGCCGCGTGCGCGGGGATGTGCCGTGCGCCGGCGGCGGGGATCGTGGGCGCCGTTTGCGACTTCAGCATCGACGCGTAGGCCTCGCGGTACGTCCACGCAGTGAACGCCTCGAGGCCGAGCACCATGAGGGCGACGGGGAGCCCGGCCGGCGCGAGCACCGCGTGGAAGAGGACGATGTTGACGACGTTCGGCGCGAGGAGCGCGAGCGCGAGGGGGACGAAGCGGTTCGAGAGAAGCATGGCCCCGGCGACCACCTCGACGCCCTTGATGAGCGGGAACATGTAGCCGGTCGCGGCGAGCGCGCCGAGGAAGGCGCCGGCGTGGGGAGGCGGTACAGGCTGCGGAATGAACTGGAGGAAGCCGTTCAGGCCGAAGATCAGAAAGACGGCCCCGAGCAGGAAGCGGCTGACGGTGGGAGCGAGGCGAGCGACGGTGTGCATGACGAACCTTTCCTTTCGGTGAGCTTTCAACGAGACGTGAGGAGGCGCCCTAGGCGGCCTCGACGAGGACGACCTCGGAGTCCTGAACCGCGACGATGGTGAGGCAGCCTTCGTCGGTCGCGGCGATGCCGTCGCCAGCGGTGACGCGGACGCCGTTGACCTCGACGACGCCGCGGGCGGGGGCGACGTACGCGTTGCGGAAGCGACGAAGGTCGTGCTCGACGCGCGCGCCCGCCTTTAGCGTCGCCCCGAGGACGCGGGCGTCCGCGCGGATCGGCAGGGCGTCTTCACCGGACACCCCGCTTGCGAGCACGACGAGCGCGTTCGCGCGATCCGCTGCGGGGAACTTGCGGCTGGCCCACTGCGGCTCCCCTCCCCGCCGGCGGGGGCGGATCCAGATCTGGAAGAGCTTCAGGGGCTCGGCGCCGAGGTTGTGCTCCGAGTGCCGGATGCCGGTACCGGCGCTCATCGCCTGCACCTCTCCCGCCGCGATGTGGCCGACGTGCCCCAGGCTGTCTCGATGGGTGACCGTGCCCTGCCGGACGTAGGAGACGATCTCCATGTCCGCGTGGGGGTGAAGGCCGAAGCCCGTCCCCGCGGCGATCTCGTCGTCGTTCCACACCACGAGGCCGCCGACCGGCCCGTTCGCGGGGTTGCCCTCGGGGGTCACGGCGAAGTGGTGCCTGGCGTTGAGCCAGCCATAGTGGCCGCCGTCGAGCGACGAGGAAGGGCGGAGCTGCAGCATGGGCTTCTCCTGGAGGGCCGGGCCGCGGAGCGCGGCGTCCAGGTGGTTATGCAGCAGAGCGACCCGGCCGATTAGACGGCCCGAACGAGACGGATTGTTCTACGGGGTGAACAATCCGCTTCCCACGGCAGATGCTGGCGGTCGCCACGGCGCACGACCTGCGCGGCCTCGCGCTGCAGCTCGGTCAGGCGCTCGACGGCGCGAACGGGTGATGATCACGCCGCGAGCTTCACGGTTGACGTTCACGCCAGCCGATTGCGAAAGAGCCACGCCGCCAACGGCAACGACACCGTTGCGATCGCCAGAAGCGGCACGAAGTCGAACGCGACGTCGTTGAACCCGGCGCCCTCGAGGTACACGCGACGCACGATATCGATGCCGAAGCGGAGTGGGTTCGCGTAGGTGACGATCTGCAGCACCTTGGGCATGTTGCGCACGGGCGTCAGGAGGCCCGAGAGCAACGTGAGCGGCATGATCGTCATGAACGAGTACAGCATCGCTTGCTGCATGTTGAGCGACAGCGCGGAGATGGACAGGCCCAGGCCGACAGCCGCGCCGGTGAACGTCAAGAGCCCGAAGTAGAGCAGCGCGATCGAGCCTTGCATCGGGATGCGAAACCAGAAGCGGATGACCGCGAAGATGATCGTCGACTGGATCAAGCCGATGACCACGGCGGGGACGGCCTTGCCGACGAGGATCTGGAACGGCTCGAGGGGCGTGACGAGGAGCTGATCGAACGTGCCTTGCTCGCGCTCGCGAGCGACGGAGAGCGCCGCGAGCAGGAGCGTCTGGAGCATGCTCAGCGTCGCGATGAGCGCGGGCATGACGTTCCACCGGGACTCGAGGTTCGGGTTGAACCACGCGCGGCGCTCGATCGTGATCGGCGACGCGGCACCACGCGACTCGTTGTAGCTCGCGATGATCGACCCGACGTACGCGGCGGCCGCGCCCGCGGTGGTGGAGTTGCGCCCGTCGAGGACGACTTGCAGCGGTGCGTCGCTACCCGACGCGAGCCGTGTTTCGAAGTCGGAAGGGAAGCTCAGCGCGAGGAGCACGTCGCCGCTGTCGATCGCGGGGCCGATCTGCGTCGTCGACGTCAGCGTCACGGCGCGCTTGAACACACCCGTCCCGTCGAGGCGCGCGAGGAGCTCCGTCGACGCGGCGCCGCCGCTCTCGTCGACGACGGCGTACGGCACGTTGGTGAGGTCGAACGTCGCGCCGTACCCGAAGAGGAGTGACTGCACCAGCGCAGGCGCGAAGAGGATCGCGCGGCTCGAAGGATCCTTGAGGATCGCGAGAAGCTCCTTCCGGCACAAGACGAGGATTTGCCAAAGGTAGGCGATCAATCGAGCCTCTTCTTCAGCGCGCGGCGGCACAGCGCGACGAGGACGACGGCGAAGAGCGCCAAGATGGAGCACGTGCGGACGGCGGCGGGCGCGTTGTCGCCCGTCAGGAAGAGCGTCTTGATGAGGCTCATGAAGTGCGTCGCCGGCAGGACGTTGCTGACGACCTGGATGACCTCGGGCACGTTGCGCAGGTCGAAGACGAACCCGGAGAGCATCATCGCGGGCATGAAGCTCGTGAGCATCGCGAGCTGGCTCGCCGTGAACTGATTGCGCGTCGTCGCGGAGATGAGCAGGCCGAGCGAGAGCGACACGATCAGATAGAGGAGCGAGGCGGCGACGACGACCGCGAGCGAGCCGCGCATCGGCACGTGAAACAGCCACTTCGCCATCGCGAGGCAGACCGCGAGATCGATCGCGCCGACGACGAGGTACGGTGTCAGCTTCGCCAGGACGATCTCGAGCGGGCGGACCGGCGTGACGAAGAGCGACTCGAGCGTGCCACGCTCCCACTCGCGCGCGACGAGGAGCGACGTGAGGAACGCGCCGATGAGCGTCATCACCAGAACGATGAGGCCGGGCACGAGGTACCACGTGCTCTCGCCGGCCTCGTTGAACCACATGCGTTGATCGACGACAACGCTGCCTGTGCCCGAGGTCGCGCCGCCACCCCTGTCTGCGTCGCGCTGGAGCGGGATGGCGATCGCCCCACTCACGTACCCTTCGATGGTCGCGGCGGTCGTCGCGTCGACGCCGTTCAAGAGGAGCTCCATGCTCGCGTTGCCGCTCGCGAGGCGGCGGGAGTAGTCTTCGGGGACGATCAGGATCGCGTCCGTGCGTCCGGCGCGCATCGCGCGTTCGGCGTCGCTACGCGTGCCCACGAAGACAGGAGCGAGGTATGGCGAGCCCTCGAGGCCGGCGATCGCGCTGCGCGCGGTGGGCGAGGCGTCTTCGAGGACGACCGTCACGCGCGCGTCCTTCACGTCGAACGACAGGCCGTAACCGTAGAGGACGATGAGTACGATGGGCAGGAGGAGGCCCACGAGTAGGTTGCTTCGATCGCGCACCATCTGGCGCGTCTCTTTGCGTGTCAGCGCGACGAAGCGCGTCGCGAAGCTCATGCCCGCCCTCGCTCGACGATCGCGATGAAGGCGCCGTTCATGTCGCTCACGTTCGCGCCCGCCTGCCGCCTCACCTGCCGCGGGGAGCCGAGCGCGAGCACCCTGCCTGCGTCTTGGATGGCGATGCGATCGCAGTACTCGGCCTCCTCCATGAAGTGCGTGGTGACGATGATCGTCACGCCGCTCTTGGCGAGCGCGGTTATCGTCCGCCAGAACTTGCGCCGCGCGAGCGGATCGATGCCACTCGTC